>NZ_JBGGTQ010000003.1 GCF_041320705.1 Kineococcus mangrovi | reverse complement strand
GGCCGCCATGGTCGGCGCCGTCGCGGACTGGTTCGCCGTGACGGCGATCTTCCGCCACCCGCTGCGGCTGCCCATCCCGCACACCGCGCTCATCCCGCGCCGCAAGGAGGCGCTCGGCAAGAGCCTGGAGCAGTTCGTCGCCGAGAACTTCCTCGCCGAGGACGTCGTGCGCGACAAGGTGCAGCGGGCCGGCATCCCCCGGCGCGCGGGGTCGTGGTTGTGCGACCGGGGCGGTTCGCGGCGCGTGGTGGAGGAGGCCTCGACGATCCTCACCGGCGCGCTCGGGATCCTGCGCGACGAGGAGGTCACCGCCGTCATCGACCAGGTGCTCGTCCGGCGCCTGGCCGCGCAGCCGTGGAGCCCGACCCTGGGCCGGCTGCTCGAGGAGGTCGTGCGCGACGGGACCCACCACCCCGTCGTGGACCTCACCCTCGTCGAGGTGCAGACGTGGCTGCGCCGCAACGAGACCCTCGTGCGCCGCCTGGTCACCGACCGGGCCCCGCTGTGGGTGCCGGACTGGCTCAACGACCGGCTCGGCAAGCGGGTCCACACCGAGGCGCAGCGGTGGGTCGACGAGATGGTCGACGACCGCGGGCACGCCGGCCGCAAGGCCGTCGACGACCTGCTGGCCCGGTACGCCGACGCCCTGCAGCACGACCCGGACACCCGCGCCAAGGCCGACGAGTTCCAGCAGCGGCTCCTCAGCTCCCCCGGTCTGGCGGACACGGTGGCCGGTCTGTGGTCCAGCGTGCGGGGTTTCCTGGCCGACGCCCTGGCCGACCCGGGCAGTTCGCTGCGCACCCGCAGCGAGGAGGCCCTGGTCGACGTGGGGCACCGGCTCGTCGAGGACGCCGCCTTCGCGACCCGCGTCGAGGGTCACCTCACCGACGCCGCCGGGCACGTCGTGCGCCGCTTCGCCCCCGAGCTCGCGACCGTCATCTCCGACACCGTGGCGCGCTGGGACGGCGACGACGCCGCCCGCCGCATCGAACTGCACGTCGGCCGGGACCTGCAGTTCATCCGGATCAACGGGACCGTCGTCGGCGGGCTCGTGGGGTTGTCCATCCACACCGTGACGGTGCTGGTGAGCTGAGCCGGACCCACCTCACCGACGGTCGCCGCCCCGCGCTGCACGGACCCAGCAGCACCCGTGCCCGGGGGCACCTCCGGACCGGGCCGCCGCCGGCTCAGGAGGTCTCGGCGGTCGTCCCCGCGATCGTCGCCGAACCCAGCACCCTCGTCCCGCGGTAGACCGCGACCGTCTGGCCGGGGGCGACCCCGGTCAGCGACGTCCGCAGGGTGATGCCGAGCCCGTCGGCGCGGGGTTCGACGACGGCCGGCACGGCCTCGCCGTGCGCGCGCACCTGCACGTGCACCTCGACCGGACCCTGCGGCGCCGGGCCGTTCCAGACCGGGTCGACGGCGTGCACCCCCGTCACGGCGAGCCGTTCGGCGGGGCCGACGGTCACGGTGCGGCGGACGGGTTCGATGCTCAGCACGTACCGGGGCCGGCCGTCGGGCGCGGGTCGGGCGATCCCCAGGCCCTTGCGCTGCCCCACCGTGAACCCGTACGTGCCGGTGTGGGCGCCGAGGACCTCCCCGGACTCGTCGACGATCTCGCCCGGCACCTCCCCCAGCTTGTCGGCCAGGAACCCGCGGGTGTCGCCGTCGGGGATGAAGCAGATGTCGTGGCTGTCCGGCTTGTCCGCGACGGGGAGCCCGCGGCGGCGCGCCTCCTCGCGGACCTGCGCCTTCGTCGGGGCGTCGCCGAGGGGGAACATCGCGTGCGCGACCTGGTCGGCGTCGAGGACGGCGAGCACGTAGGACTGGTCCTTCGCCTCGTCGGCGGCGCGGTGCAGCTCGGCGGCACCGTCCGGGCCCGGGCGCACCTGCGCGTAGTGGCCGGTGGCGACGGCGTCGAAGCCGAGCGCGATGCCCTTGTCCAGCAGCGCGGCGAACTTGATGCGCTCGTTGCAGCGCACGCAGGGGTTCGGGGTGCGGCCCGCGGCGTACTCGGCGACGAAATCCTCCACGACGTCCTCGACGAAGTCCCCGGACAGGTCCCACACGTAGAACGGGATGCCCAGCAGGTCCGCGGCGCGGCGCGCGTCGAGGGAGTCCTCGATGGTGCAGCACCCGCGCGACCCCGTGCGCAGCGTGCCGGGGTCGCGGTTCAGGGCCATGTGGACGCCGACGACCTCGTGGCCGGCCTCGACGGCTCGCGCCGCGGCCACGGCCGAGTCCACGCCCCCGCTCATCGCGGCAAGGACGCGCATCACCGACCCCCCGCCAGGACGGGACGGCGCCGGTGGGCCCGGCCCGCCCGGGACCCGCTGGCCCGGCGGGCCCGCTCGACAGCCGGCCCGAGGGCGGCCACGGCGGCGTCCACGTCGGCGGCGGTGGACGTCCAGCCCAGGGAGAAGCGCAACGCGCCGGCGGCCTCGGCCGGTGTCAGGCCCAGGGCCAGGAGCACGTGGCTGGGCTGCGGCACGCCGGCCTGGCAGGCCGACCCCGTGGAGCACTCGACCCCGGCCGCGTCGAGCAGGTAGGTGAGGGAGTCGCCCTCGCACCCCTGGACCGTCACGTGGGCGTTCCCGGGCAACCGGCCCGGCCCGGGCGCGGCGCCGCGCACGACGGCGCCGGGCACCTGCGACACCCCGGCGAGCAGGCGGTCCCGCAGCGCCGCCAGCCGCGCGGCCTCCTCCGGCAGCGCCGCCACGGCCGCCCGCAGCGCCGCGGCGCTCGCGCGGACCCCGGGCGCGTCCAGGGTGCCCGAGCGCACCCCCAGTTCCTGCCCACCGCCCTGCTGCAGCGGCACGAGGGTCGTGCCGCGCCGGACGAGCAGCGCACCGGTGCCGACCGGCCCCCCGAACTTGTGCGCCGACAGCGACAGCAGGTCCGCGCCGGAGGCGGCGAAGTCCACGGGCAGGTGGCCGACGGCCTGGACGGCGTCGGTGTGCAGCGGCACCCCCACCGCGTGCGCGACCTCGGCGGCCACCGCGACCGGCTGGACCGTCCCGACCTCGTTGTTGGCCCACATGAGCGAGACCAGCGCGACGTCCTCGCCCCCGCCCAGCACCTCGGCGAGGGCGGCCGGCTCGACCAGCCCGGTCCCGTCGACGGGGACCCAGCTCAGGAGGGCGCCCTCGCGCGCCTGCAGCCACTCGACGCAGTCCAGGACGGCGTGGTGCTCGGTGGCGGCCAGGACGATGCGCCGCCGCCGGGGGTCGGCGTCGCGCCGCGCCCGGTACAGCCCCGTCAGGGCCAGGTTGTCGCTCTCGGTGCCGCCGGAGGTCCAGACGACCTCGCCGGGGCGGGCGCCCAGGAGCTCGGCGAGCGTCTCGCGGCTCTCCTCCACGCTCACCCGCGCGCGCCGGCCGGCCGAGTGCAGCGACGACGGGTTGCCCGCGCCGCGCGCGGTCTCGGCCACGTACGCCTCGAGGGCCTCGGGCCGCAGGGCGGTCGTCGAGGCGTGGTCCAGGTAGGCCCGCTGGTCCGCCGTCACGGCGTCCAGTGTAAGGAACTGGCAGACTGCGCCGGTGCCCGTCCCGATCCGCCCCGCCCCACCCGCGCCTCCCGGCACCGGCAGCCGGAGCCACCCGCTGGGGGTGACCCTGCGCGAGGACGGCCGGGGCGCCGACGTGGCGGTGTTCGCCGGGCACGCCGACGCCGTCGACGTGTGCGTGGTCGCCGCCGACGGCTCCGAGACCCGCACGCGCCTGCCCGAGGTCGACCAGGGGGTCTGGCACGGTCACGTCCCCGACCTCGTGGCCGGGGCCCGGTACGGCCTGCGCGTCCACGGCCGCTGGGACCCCGAGCGCGGGCTGCGGCACAACCCGGCCAAGCTCCTGCTCGACCCGTACGCCCGCGGGGTCGAGGGCGAGGTGGCGCTGACCCCGGAGGTCTTCGGGCACACCGTCGACGAGGCGCTGCGCGGCGACCTCGCCGTGGCCGACCCCCGCGACAGCGCCCCGCACGTGCCGCTCGGCGTCGTCCTGGACGCGGTGCCGCAGGAGCTGCGGGTCCGCGCCGACGAACGGCCCCGCGTCCCGTGGGCGGACACCGTCGTCTACGAGGCGCACGTGCGCGGTCTGACGAAGCGGCACCCCGACGTCCCGGCGGACCTGCGCGGGACGTACGCGGCGCTGGGGCACCCCGCCGTCGTCGAGCACCTGCGCTCCCTCGGCGTCACGACCCTGGAACTGCTGCCGGTGCACGCCAGCACGTCCGAGGTCGCCCTGCGCCGGCGCGGGCTCGTGAACTACTGGGGTTACAACACCCTGGCGTTCAACGCCCCCCACCCCGGGTACGCGACGGCCGCGGCCCGGGCCGCCGGGCCCGGTGCCGTGCGCGAGGAGTTCCGCCGCGCGGTGCAGGAGCTGCACGCCGCCGGCATCGAGGTGCTGCTCGACGTCGTCTACAACCACTCCTGCGAGGAGGGGCCGGACGGCCCCCACCTGTCGCTGCGCGGGCTGGACGACGCGACCTACTACCTGCGCGACGCGGGCGGGCGGCCCGTGGACGTGACCGGTTGCGGGAACTCCCTGGACTTCACCGAGCGCCGCGTCGTGCAGTTCGCGCTGGACTCGCTGCGGTACTGGGTCAGCGAGTACGGCGTCGACGGGTTCCGCTTCGACCTCATGACGACGCTGGCCCGCGGCCGCGAGGGGTTCTCCCCCGACCACCCGTTCCTCGTGGCGCTCGGCACCGACCCCGTGCTGGCGGGGACGAAGCTCGTCGCCGAACCCTGGGACGTCGGGCCCTTCGGCTGGCGCACGGGCCAGTTCCCGGCGCCGCTGCACGAGTGGAACGACCGCTACCGCGACGGGGTGCGGCGGTTCTGGCTCACCGACGCCCGCGAGATGGCCCTCGGCCACTCCGCGCCCGACGCCGCCGGCCGCGGTCTGCGCGAGCTCGCGACGCGGTTCGCCGGGTCGGCCGACACCTTCGACGTCCAGCGCGGCCGGCTGACGAGCGTGAACTTCGTGACGGCCCACGACGGGTTCACCCTCGCCGACCTCGTCGCCCACGACCGCAAGCACAACGAGGACAACGGCGAGGGCAACCGCGACGGCAGCGACTCCGACACCAGCTGGAACCACGGGGTCGAGGGCGTCACGACGGACGAGCGGGTCCTGGACCTGCGTCGTCGCGGCATCCGCAACCTGCTCGCCACGCTCGTCCTGTCCTCGGGGGTGCCGATGCTGACGGCCGGGGACGAGTTCGGCCGCAGCCAGGGCGGGAACAACAACGCCTACTGCCAGGACAACGAGGTCAGCTGGATCGACTGGGACCTGCAGGGCTGGCAGTCCGAGCTGCTGGGGGACGTCCGGGAACTGCTGGCGCTGCGGCAGCGCTACCCCGTGCTGCGCGAGGCCGGGGTCCGTCGGGGTTCCCCGGTGCGCGACCAGCGCCAGGACCTGCACTGGTTCGCCGAGGACGGCGGGGAGATGACGGTCGAGGACTGGCACCAGTCCGACCGGCGGATCCTGCAGGTCCTCCTCGACGGCCGCGACCGCGGGCACGACTCCGTGCTCGTCGTGGTCAACGGCGGCCCGCGCCAGCTCGACGTGACGCTGCCCGCCCTGGAGGGGATCGGGACGTTCGCGCCGCGGTGGTCCTCCACGGGCGACCGCCACCGGCGGACCGTCCGGGCTGGCCAGGCGCTCCGCGTGGCGCCGTGGTCGGTGCGGGTCCTCGCCACCCCGTGACCACCGCTGTCGCGTGAGCGTCGTCCTCGTCCCCGGCATCGGGTGCGCCCCCTGGCAGTTCCGCCGCCTCGCGCCGGGGTTCGCCCCCGAACCGGTGCTCGCGCTGGACCTGCCCGGGCACGGCGGGGAACCCCCCGTGGCACCGGTGACGCTGGAGTCGGTCGCGGACCGGCTCGCCGGCCGGGTGCCGGCGGGGTCGGTCCTCGTCGGGCACAGCACCGGCGGGGTCGCCGGACTCGTCCTGGCCGTCCGGCACCCGGGGCTGCTGCGCCGGCTCGTGCTCCTGGACGCGAACCTGCCGGTCACGCCGGAGGCGCTGGCGCGCAAGACGTCCCGCGCGGACGCGGTGCTGCGGGCGGACTGGCGCCGGACGCTGGAGGAGTCGATGCGCTCGTCCTGGGGCGCGCACGACCCGGGCCTGGGCGAGGAGGTCGTCGCCGGGATCCTCGCCACCGACGCCGGCGCCGTCCGCCCGCTGTGGTACGCCGTGCTGGCCCTGGACCCGCGGCCGCTGCTGGCCGCGCTGACCGTGCCGACCCTCTACGTCCGCTCCAGCCGCGACGTCGACCTGGGCGTCCTGCGCACCCTCAACCCGCGGATCGGCACGGTCGACCTCGGGGACCTCGGTGCGGGCCACTGGCCGCACCTGACGGTCCCCGGGGCCGTCCTCGCCGCGCTGGGCGAGGGGTGAGCCCGCTCAGGCGTTGACCACGAGCCCCAGCTCCGCCGCCGTGGCGAGCCCGGCGTGGCGGGGCAGGACCCGGACGGTGTACCCGAAGGGACCGGTCTGGCGCAGGGTGAACTGCCCCTCGAACCGGTGCCGGCCGTTCCCGAAGGACTCCGCCGGTGCCAGGCGCACCGTGCCGGAGGGGCGCAGCTCGTCGGACTCGCTGACGCGGCCGTGGACCACCTGCACCTCGACGTCCTCGACGTCCAGGTCGCCCAGGGAGACGAAACCGCGCACGTGGACGACGTCCCCGATCTGGGCGGAGTCGCCCACCCCGGAGGACTCGACGTGGTCCACGCGCACACCGGACCAGGCGTCCCGGACCGAGGCCTTCCACCGGGCCAGCTCGCGCGCGCCCGCGGCCGAGGACGCCAGCGCCGACCGGCCCGCGCGGGCGGCCGGCAGGTAGAGCTGCTCGACGTAGTCGGTGACCATCCGGCTCGCGAGGACCTTCGGGCCGAGGGAGGCGAGCGTGTGCCGCACCATCTCCAGCCAGCGCGCCGGCAGGCCCCGTTCGTCGCGGTCGTAGAACCGCGCCGCCACGGAGTTCTCCACCAGGTCGTACAGGGCAGCCGCCTCCAGGTCGTCGCGGTGGTCGGGGTCGTCGACGCCGTCGGCGGTGGGGATGGCCCACCCGTTGCCGCCGTCGAACCACTCGTCCCACCAGCCGTCGAGGATCGACAGGTTCAGACCACCGTTGAGGGCCGCCTTCATCCCCGACGTCCCGCACGCCTCGAAGGGGCGCAGCGGGTTGTTCAGCCACACGTCGCAGCCGGGGTACAGCGACAGCGCCATCGTGATGTCGTAGTTCGGCAGGAACACGATGCGGTGCCGCACGGCCGGGTCGTCGGCGAAGCGCACCATCTGCTGGATGAGCCGCTTGCCCGTCTCGTCGGCCGGGTGCGACTTGCCGGCGATGACGAGCTGGACGGGCCGCTGCGGGTGCAGCAGCAGCGACTTCAGCCGCTCGGGGTCGCGCAGCATGAGGGTGAGGCGCTTGTACGTCGGGACGCGGCGGGCGAACCCGATCGTCAGGACGTCGGGGTCCAGGACGTCCTTCGTCCAGGCGAGCTCGGCCTCGGACGCGCCGCGCTGCAACCAGGACAGCTTCAGGCGGCGCCGCGCGTCGTCCACGAGCCGGCCGCGCAGGACCCGCCGGGTGCGCCAGATCTCCTCGTCGGGGACCTGGCCGACCTTCTCGAACCCCAGACCCTCGCGCGGCAGTTCCGGTCCGATGTACTGCTTGCCCATCGCGAACACCTCGGGCGCCACCCACGTCGGTGCGTGCACCCCGTTGGTGATCGAGGAGATCGGGACCTCCGGGTCGTCGAACCCGGGCCACAGGCCGTCGAACATGCCGCGGCTGACGGCGCCGTGCAGCTGGGAGACGCCGTTCGCGCGCTGGGCCAGGCGCAACCCCATGACCGCCATGTTGAACACGTTCGGGTCCCCGCCGGGGTAGTCCTCCGCGCCGAGGGCGAGGATGCGCTCGACCGGGACGCCGGGCAGCGGGTTGTCGCCGCCGAAGTACAGACCGATCTGGTCGCGCCCGAAGCGGTCGATGCCGGCGGGCACGGGCGTGTGCGTCGTGAACACCGTCGCGGCGCGGACGGCCTCGAGGGCCTCCTCGAAGGTCAGGCCGCGCTCGACCTGCTCGCGGATGCGCTCCACGGACAGGAACCCGGCGTGCCCCTCGTTGGTGTGGTAGACCTCCGGCTCCGGTGCCCCGGTCAGGCGCGACCACAGCCGCAGGGCCCGGACCCCGCCGATGCCGCACAGGAGCTCCTGCTGGAGGCGGTGCTCCCCGCCGCCGCCGTAGAGGCGGTCGGTGACCCCGCGGGCGGCCTCGTCGTTGTCCTCCACGTCGGAGTCGAGCAGCAGCAGGGGCACCCGGCCGACCTGCGCCTTCCACACCTGCGCGTGCAGTCGGCGGCCCCCGGGCAGGTCCACCGACACCTTCGCCGGGCTGCCGTCGCCCTCGCGCAGCAGCGACAGCGGGAGGCCGTCGGGGTCCAGGACCGGGTACGTCTCCTGCTGCCAGCCGTCGCGCGAGAGGGACTGCGTGAAGTACCCCGTCGCGTAGAACAGACCGACCCCGACGACGGGGACGGCGAGGTCGCTGGCCGACTTCAGGTGGTCCCCCGCGAGGATCCCCAGGCCGCCGGAGTACTGCGGCAGCGCGCCGGTGATCCCGAACTCCATGGAGAAGTACGCGATCGCCGCGGGTGCCTCCGCGCCGAGGCCGGCGTACCAGCCGGGGCGCGAGAGGTAGGCCTGCAGGTCGGCGGCCGCGGCGCGGACCCGTTCGACGAAGCGGGCGTCCTGCGCGAGCGCGTCGAGCCGCTCGGTGCTCAGGGCCCCCAGCAGCGCCCCGGGTTCGCGGTGGACCGCGACCCAGGCCGCGGGGTCCATCGACTCGAACAGGTCGCGGGTGGGCTTGTGCCACGACCACCTCAGGTTGCTCGCCAGGTCACCCAGCGGCGCCAGGGGCGCGGGCAGCACGGTGCGGACGGTGAAGCGCCTGATTGCTCTCACGGCGCCGACCCTAGACCGGTGATCACCCCACCGCGACGGGTTCCTCGCCACTTCCCGCGCCTTCCCCGCGACTTCCCCGCGACGGGCGCCCGCTGTCTCGGTAGGTTCGCCCCGTGACGATCGACCAGGACCGTGACCAGGACGCGCCGACGGTGCGGACGAGCCCCGCTGCGGGGTCCCCGACGGCCTCGCCGGGCCCCGTCGTCGGCCCCGTCGTCGGCCGCATACCGGTGCTCGACGTCCAGCCCGCCGTCGACGGCGGCCGCTGGCCCTCGCAGGCCGTGCCCGGCGAGCTCATCCCCGTCAGCGCCACCGTCTTCCGCGAGGGCCACGACGCCGTCGCGGCGACCGCGGTCCTCGTCCGGCCCGACGGCACCGACGGGCCCACGACCCGGATGACCTGCGTCAACCCGGGCAAGGACGCCTACGTCGCCACCCTGTCCCCCGACGCCGAGGGCCTGTGGGGCCTGCGCGTGGAGGGCTGGTCGGACCCGTACGGCACGTGGGACCACGACGCCACGATCAAGGTCGAGGCCGGGGTCGACGTCGCCCTCATGCTCGAGGAGGGCGCGCGCCTGCTCGAACGCGCCGCCGAGCAGGAGGGGCGACCCTCCCGGGACGCGACGGTGCTGCACGAGGCGGCGACCGCGCTGCGCGACACCTCCCGCGGTGACCACGAGCGCCTGGACGCCGGCCGCACCGAGGAGGTCCGCGCGGTCCTGGACCGGCTGCCGGTGCGCGAGCTGCTGAGCCCGTCGGCGACCTACCCCGTGCGGGTGGAGCGCGAGCTGGCCGCGTTCAGCGCCTGGTACGAGTTCTTCCCCCGCTCGGAGGGGGCCAGCTGGGACGAGGAGTCCGGCTGCTGGACGTCCGGGACGTTCCGGACCGCGGCCGAGCGCCTGCCGGCGATCAAGGCGATGGGCTTCGACATCGCCTACCTCACGCCGATCCACCCGATCGGACGGGTCAACCGCAAGGGCCCGAACAACACCCTGACCGCCGGCCCGCTGGACCCGGGGTCGCCGTACGCCATCGGTGCGGCCGAGGGCGGGCACGACGCGCTGCACCCGGACCTGGGGACGTTCGAGGACTTCGACTTCTTCGTCGGCCGGGCCAAGGAGCTCGGCCTCGAGGTGGCGATGGACATCGCGCTGCAGTGCGCCCCGGACCACCCGTGGGTCACCGAGCACCCCGAGTGGTTCACCACCCGCGCCGACGGGTCCATCGCCTTCGCGGAGAACCCGCCGAAGAAGTACCAGGACATCTACCCGCTGAACTTCGACAACGACCCGGCCGGCATCTACGCCGAGGTCAAGCGCATGGTCCTGCTCTGGGTCGAGCACGGCGTCACGCTGTTCCGCGTCGACAACCCGCACACCAAGCCCGTGGAGTTCTGGGAGTGGCTCATCGCGGAGGTGAACGCGGAGCACCCCGAGGTGATCTGGCTGGCGGAGGCGTTCACCAAGCCGGCCATGATGCACGCGCTGGCCAAGGTCGGGTTCCAGCAGTCCTACTCCTACTTCGCCTGGCGCAACCAGGCGTGGGAGTTGCGGGAGTACCTCGAGCAGCTGACGACCGAGTCGGCGCACTACATGATCCCGAACTTCTGGCCCACCACCCACGACATCCTGACCCCGACCATGCAGTACGGCGGGCCACCGGTGTTCAAGCTGCGCGCGGTGCTGGCCGCCCTGCTGTCGCCGTCCTGGGGGATCTACACCGGCTACGAGCTCATCGAGCACGCGGCCCGCCCGGGGGCCGAGGAGCAGCTGGACAACGAGAAGTACCAGTACCGCCCGCGCGACTTCGCCGCGGCCGAGCGCGAGGGCTGGTCCCTCGCCCCGTACCTGGCGCAGCTGAACCGGGTGCGCCACCAGCACCCGGCGCTGCAGCAGCTGCGCGGCACCGTGTTCCACGCCACCGACGACGAGAACGTGCTGTGCTTCTCGCGCCGGCGCGTGGACGCCGACGGCACCGAGGACCTCGTGCTCGTCGTGGTGAACCTCGACCCGCACGCGTCCCGGGAGACGACCGTGCACCTGGACATGGCCGCCCTCGGGCGGCAGTGGTGGGACCGGTTCACCGTGCGCGACGAGATCACGGGCGCGGAGTTCGAGTGGGGCGAGCACGACTACGTGCGGCTCGACCCCTACGTCGAGCCCGCCCACGTGTTCCACGTCACGGGCTGACGGCGGCCTGCGGTGGCGCGGCGGTGACCGGTCTGCGCGAGGACCCCGAGTGGTACAAGACGGCGGTCTTCTACGAGGTGCTGGTCCGTGCGTTCGCGGACTCCAACGCCTCCGGCACGGGTGACTTCACCGGGCTGACGGGCAAGCTGGACTACCTGCAGTGGCTCGGCGTGGACTGCCTGTGGTTGCCGCCGTTCTACGCCTCACCCCTGCGCGACGGCGGGTACGACATCTCCGACTACAACGCCGTGCTGCCCGAGTTCGGCACGCTCGCCGACTTCCAGCACCTCGTCGCGCAGGCCCACGAGCGCGGGATCCGCGTCGTCGTCGACCTCGTCATGAACCACACCAGCGACCAGCACCCGTGGTTCCAGGCCAGCCGCTCCGACCCCGAGGGCCCCTACGGCGACTTCTACGTCTGGAGCGAGACCGGCGAGGAATACCCCGACGCGCGCATCATCTTCGTCGACACCGAGACCTCGAACTGGACGTTCGACCCGGTGCGGCGGCAGTACTTCTGGCACCGCTTCTTCTCCCACCAGCCCGACCTCAACTTCGACAACCCCGACGTCGAGGAGGCGATGTTCGACACCGTCCGGTTCTGGATGGACATGGGCATCGACGGGTTCCGCCTCGACGCGGTGCCCTACCTCTACGTGGCCGAGGGGACGAACGGCGAGAACCTGCCCGCGACGCACGCCTACCTGCACCGGCTGCGGCGCATGGTCGACGAGGAGTACCCCGGCCGGGTCCTGCTGGCCGAGGCGAACCAGTGGCCGTTCGACGTCGTGGAGTACTTCGGCACCGAGGAGGAGCCGGAGTGCCACATGTGCTTCCACTTCCCCGTCATGCCGCGGCTGTACTACGCGCTGCGGGAGGGGCGGGCCACGCCCATCACCGACATCCTCTCGGCCACCCCGCGCATCCCCACCTCCAGCGGGCAGTGGGGCACGTTCCTGCGCAACCACGACGAGCTGACCCTGGAGATGGTCACCACCGAGGAACGCGCCTCGATGTACGGCTGGTACGCGCCGGACCCGCGGATGCGCGCCAACGTCGGCATCCGGCGCCGGCTGGCCCCGTTGCTGGACGACTCCCGCCCCGAGCTGCAGCTCATCCACGCCCTCGTCCTGTCGCTGCCGGGCAGCCCGTGCCTGTACTACGGCGACGAGATCGGCATGGGCGACAACATCTGGCTCGACGACCGCGACGCGGTGCGCACGCCGATGCAGTGGACCCCCGACCGCAACGCCGGGTTCTCCACCGCCGATCCCGGCAAGCTGTACCTGCCGACGGTGCAGTCGCTGGTCTACCACTACCAGTCCGTCAACGTGGAGGCCCAGCTCGCCACGGGTTCCTCGCTGCTGCACTGGATCAGGGCCCTGCTGGCGGTGCGCCGCGAGCACCCGGTCTTCGGGCGCGGGGACTACCTGCAGCTCACCTCCCGCGACGAGGACGCGCACTGCGACAACGACGCCGTGCTGGCGTTCCTGCGCGTGCTCGAGAGGTCGGACGGGGCCGAGGGTGAGACGGTGCTCTGCGTGAACAACCTCTCCGACCACCCCCAGGCCGCCTCCCTCCGCCTGCCCGGGCACGCCGGCGCGCGACTGCGCGACGTGTTCGGCGGCGCCCCGTTCGGGACGGTGGACGGCGACGGCCGGTTCGAGGTGACCTGCGGGTCCCGCGGCTTCTACTGGCTCACCGTGGAGGGATCCTGATGGGCGTCCCCGTGAAGACCTCCCGGGCCTCCGACGAGGCCGTCGCCGAACTGCTGCGCACCTGGGCCCCGGCCCAGCGGTGGTTCGCGCACAAGGGTGTCGCGGTCCACGTGCAGCGCATCGAGCGCACCCCCCTCGACGAGGGCGGGGTCGCCCAGCTCGTCGCGCTGACCGTCCGCGCCGGTGAGGGGGACGACGCCCCGCGCACGGTCTACTCGGTGCCGATCTCGGTCCGCTCCTCCCCCGACCCCGACCTGGCCGCCGCCCTCGTCGGGGAGCTGCCCGACGTCGACGGCGCCCCGGCGTGGGTCTACGACGGCCCGCACGACCCGACGTGGACGCGCGCCCTGCTGACGCTGCTGGCCAGCGAGGAGGGCGCCGGCTCGCGCACGTTCGGCGTCAACGGCCACAGCGCCGAGGGCGGTCTGCCCGTCCCGGCCGGGGCGCGCACCAAGGTCCTGACCGGGGAGCAGTCGAACACGTCCATCGTCGTCTCGGCCGCCGAGGGCGAGACCCCGCTCATCGCCAAGGTCTTCCGCGTCCTGTCCGGCGGCGACAACCCCGACGTCGTCGTGCAGACCGCGCTGGCCGACGCCGGGTGCGCCCGGGTCCCCCGACCGGCCGGCTGGGTGGACGGGCGCTGGACCGGCCCCGACGGCTCGCCGACGACCGGGCACCTGGCGCACGTGACGGAGTTCCTCGCCGGGTCCCAGGACGCCTGGCGGGTGGCGACGGCCGCCGTCGGCGCGGGTGAGGACTTCACGGCGCAGGCGCGCGAGCTGGGCCGGGCGACGGCCGAGGTCCACGCCGTCCTCGCCGCCGAGCTGGCCACCGAACCCGCCACGCCGGAACGCCTGGCCGCCGTGGCCGACGGTCTGCTCGAACGCGTCGCGTGGGCCTGCACCGCCGTCCCGCAGCTGCACGAGGTCGCCACCGCGGCCCGCGAGCGGGTCGACGCCGTCCGGCACGTCCAGGACGCGCCGCCGTTGCAGCGGGTGCACGGCGACTACCACCTGGGGCAGGTGCTGCACTCGCAGGCCCGGGGCTGGGTGCTGCTGGACTTCGAGGGCGAGCCGCTGCGGCCGCTGGCCGAGCGCAGCGTCCCCGACCTGGCCCTGCGCGACGTGGCGGGAATGCTGCGCTCCTTCGACTACGCGGCCTCGACCGCGGCCGAGCCCGGCAGCTGGGGCCCGGACTGCCGTGCGGCGTTCCTCGAGGGCTACACCGCGGTGGTCGGCACCGACCCGCGCGCGGGCGGACAGGCGGTCCTGCTGGCCGCCCTCGAACTCGACAAGGCCCTCTACGAAGTGGTCTACGAAGCGCGCAACCGGCCGGACTGGCTGCGCATCCCCCTGGAGGCCGTGCACCGGCTCCTGGGTTCCGACCCGTCCTGAGAGGCGGCCCGACGATGATCACGGGAGACTGCGACGCATGACCGGTGAAGCCCCCACCCCCCGACCTCTCGACGCCGACGACCTCGCCCGCGCCGCCGCCGGGGCGCACTGGTCACCGCACTCGGTGCTCGGTGCGCACACCCACGACGGCGGGGTGACCTACCGCGTCCTCAAACCCTTCGCCTCCTCCGTCACGGTCACGTGCGAGGACGGGACCCGCGTCGGCCTCGTGCACGAGCACGACGGCGTCTGGGTCGGTGTCCGGCCCGACAGCGCGGTGGGCGACTACCGCGTCGAGGTCGTCTACGACGACGGCGAGCCCCGGCTCGTGGACGACCCGTACCGCTTCCTGCCGACCGTCGGCGAGGTCGACCTGCACCTCATCGGCGAGGGCCGGCACGAGGAGCTGTGGAACGTCCTCGGCAGCCACGTGCAGCGGTGGAGCGGTCCGCTCGGCCCCGTCGAGGGCACCTCGTTCGCCGTGTGGGCACCCAACGCCCGCGCCGTGCGCGTCGTCGGCGACCACAACCACTGGGACGGGCGCACCGCGGGCATGCGCTCGCTCGGGTCCTCCGGCGTGTGGGAGCTGTTCCTGCCGGGCGTGGCCGCGGGGTCGCGCTACAAGTACGAGATCCTGGGTCCGGACGGGCAGTGGCGGCAGAAGGCCGACCCGATGGCCCGCTTCAGCGAGGTCCCGCCGGCCACGGCGTCGGTGGTCACCGAGACGTCGTACGCGTGGGGCGACGAGGCGTGGATGAGCGAGCGGGCCTCGAAGAACGCCCAGGACGGGCCGGTCTCGATCTACGAGGTCCACCTGGGCTCGTGGCGGCAGGGCCTGTCCTACACCGAGCTGGCGACCGAGCTCGTCGACTACGTCCGCGAGGCCGGGTTCACCCACGTCGAGTTCCTCCCCGTCATGGAGCACCCCTTCGGCGGCTCCTGGGGCTACCAGGTGACCGGGTACTTCGCCCCGACCTCCCGCTTCGGGACGCCGGACGAGCTGCGCCACCTCATCGACGCGCTCCACCAGGCCGGCATCGGCGTCATCATCGACTGGGTCCCCGGGCACTTCCCCAAGGACGAGTTCGCCCTCGCCCGCTTCGACGGCACCCCGCTGTACGAGCACCCGGACCCCCGCCGCGGCGAGCACATGGACTGGGGCACCTACATCCCCGACTTCGGCCGCTCCGAGGTGCGCAACTTCCTCGTCGCGTCCGGGTTGTACTGGCTCGAGGAGTTCCACGCCGACGGCCTGCGGGTCGACGCGGTCGCCTCGATGCTCTACCTCGACTACTCCCGCGACGAGGGTGGGTGGGAGCCGAACCAGTACGGCGGCCGGGAGAACCTGGAGGCGATCAGCTTCCTGCAGGAGGCCAACGCCACCGCCTACAAGCGCACGCCCGGCATCATGATGATCGCCGAGGAGTCCACGGCGTTCCCGGGTGTCACGGCCCCGACGAGCGGTGGCGGCCTCGGGTTCGGCCTGAAGTGGAACATGGGCTGGATGCACGACTCGCTGCAGTACACCAGCCAGGACCCGGTCAACCGGCAGTACCACCACGGCGAACTGACGTTCAGCCTCGTGTACGCGTTCAGCGAGAACTTCTGCCTGCCCATCTCGCACGACGAGGTCGTGCACGGCAAGGGCTCCCTGCTGCGCAAGATGCCCGGCGACCGCTGGCAGCAGCTCGCGAACGTGCGGGCCTACCTGGCGTACATGTGGTCCCACCCGGGCAAGCAGCTGCTGTTCATGGGGTCCGAGTTCGGCCAGGAGGCCGAGTGGTCCGAGGCCCGCTCGCTGGACTGGTGGCTGCTGGACACCCCGTGGCACGCCGGTCTGCAGCGGCTCGTGTCCCGGATGAACGCCGTCTACAAGGAGCACCCCGAGCTCTGGTCGGACGACTTCACGTCCGAGGGCTTCGGGTGGATCGACGGTGGCGACAACCAGCGCAACCTGCTGTCGTTCGTCCGCTGGTCGACCGACGGGAAGCCGCTGGTCGCCGTCTGCAACTTCTCCGGCAGCGCGTACGAGGACTTCCGCGTCGGGCTGCCCCAGCCGGGGGGCTGGCGCGAGGTGCTCAACACCGACGCCGAGGAGTTCGCCGGGTCCGGGGTCGTGAACACTGGTTCCCTCACGGCCGAGGACGTGGCCTGGAACGGCCAGCGGTTCTCGGCGCAGCTGCGCGTGCCGCCGCTGGGCGTCACCTGGCTCGTCCCGGCCTGACGCACCCACCGCAGGGTTTCGGCGGGGGGCCACGCGCAGGCGTGGCCCCCCGTCAGTTCCGCGGACAACGTCGACGGGTGCTCACCCGGTCGTGGACGCGGACGAGCGGCCGGTCAGGTCGAGGTCACGAAGACCCTGAGCGCCGTCGAGTTGCGAGCGCACCGGACCCGACGGGGCCTGCGGGGTGCGGGACTCCGCGCGGTCGCTCACGCGACCGACGCGACGCCCCGTCCCCGGTCGTGCCGGGGTCCGGTCAGACCAGACCGTTGGCGGACAGGAACTCCTGCGCGACGGCCGCCGACTGCTGCTTGTCGACCTGCACCTTGGCCAGGGCCTCGGTGAGGTTCTCGGTCGTCAGCTCGGCCGAGAACGCGTTGAGGGCGTCGGTGATCGTCTCGTCGTTCTTCGACGACCGGATGAGCGGCAGGATGTTCTGGGCGAGGAAGAGGTTCTTCGGGTCCTCCAGCGTCACGAAGTCGTTCGTCTCGATCGCGGAGTCCGTCGTGAACAGGTTCGCGACCTGGATGGACCCGTCGGCGAGGGCGTTGACGGTCAGCGGGCCACCCGCGTCCAGCGGCCTGTACTGCCCGAACTCCACGTCGTACAGCTCCTCGAGCCCCACGAGGCCCTGGTAGCGCTCCTGGAACTCCGGTCCCCCACCGGCGGTGAGTTCGCCGGCGACGGGGGCGAGGTCGGCGATCGAGGTGAGGTCGTACCTGGCCTGCGTCTCGGACGTCACCGTGAGGGAGTCCTTGTCCTCCGCGGAGGACTGCTCGAGCACCTCGGTGCCCTCGGGGAGCACCTCCTTCAGCGCCTCGAGGACCTGGTCCGGGGTGGACACGCCCTCGGGCGCACCCCCGGAGGACAGCGCGGCGAGCAGAGCGCCGTTGTACTCCGGCAGCAGGTCGATGGACCCGTCCTGCAGCGCCTTGAGGTAGAGCTCGCGGGCGCCGATGTTGAACCTGCGCTGGACGGTGACGCCCTTGGCCTCGAGGACCTGGCTGTACATCTCGGCGAGCAGTTCGCTCTCGGGGAAGTTGGCCGACCCGACGATGACGGTCGAGGCGTCGGCGGAGCCGCCCTCGGCGGGGGTGGTGTCGGTGGCCAGCGGGTCCTCACCGCTGCCGCACGCGGCCAGCGTCGCCGTGAGGGAGCCCACGAGGGCGAGGCCGAGCAGGTTCCTGCGGTTCATGACGTGCCTTTCGACGGACTGCGACGGACTGCGTTGACGGTTCGGTCAGCGGTGCGCTGACCGCTCGGGAACGGGTCAGCTGACGAGTTCTCGCTCCGGTTTCGCCCCGGACTCTGCCACGGATCGCGGGCCGCGCGCTCGCGCGAGCCCCCGCCCGGTGATCCCGGGCGAGACGCTGTAGCGCTGGACGAGGCCCAGCAACAGGTCCAGGACGACCGCGAGGACGGCCACGACGACGGCGCCGGCGACCATCCGGCCGTAGTCGTTGAGGGCCAGGCCGTCCACGAGCAGGCGGCCCAGGCCGGACAACCCGACGTAGGCCGCGACGGTGGCGGTGGCCACCACCTGCAGGACGGCGGCCCGGACCCCGCCGAAGACGACGGGCAGCGCCATCGGCAGTTCGACGCGGAACAGCACCTGCGCCGAGCTCATGCCCATCCCCCGCGCCGCGTCGACGGCGTCGGGGTCGACCGACCGCAGCCCGGCGTAGGTGGAGGTGAGGATCGGCGGGATGACGAGGACGACGAGGGCGATGAGCACGGGCAGGAACCCCTGGCTGCTCAGGTAGACCACCAGCAGGCTCAGCAGCCCCAGGGTGGGCAGCGATCGGCCGGCGTTGCCGGCGTTGATGGCCAGGAACGACCCCTTGCCGGTGTGCCCGATGAGCAGCCCGACGGGGAAGGCGATGAGGAAACCCACGAGGACGGACAGCCCGGTGTACCCCAGGTGCGCCAGCAGCAGGTGCGGGATCGTGCCCGGGGAGGACCAGGCCCAGTTCGCCCCGTCGAGCAGGTACGGCGTCTCGTCCACGTCAGGCCCCCTTCACGGCGCGGGTCCACGGGGTGACGGCCCGCTGGAACAGGACGATCAGCAGGTCCGCGACCGCCGCCAGCGCGATCGACAGGACGATCCCGACGATGATCGGGGCCGTGTAGAACAGCTGGAACCCGCGCGTGAACAACGCCCCCAGCCCCCCCACGCCCAGCAGCGCGCCGACGCTGACGAGGGAGATGTTCGAGACGGCCGCGACCCGGACCCCGGCGAGGATGACGGGTGCGGCCAACGGCAGCTCGACCTCCACGAGTCGTCGGGTGCGTCGGTACCCCATGGCCGTGGCCGCCTCGGTGAGCGTCGGGTCCACCGACCGCAACCCGTCGGCGACCGTGCGGGCCATGAGGGCGACCGTGTAGAGCGCGAGCGCCACGACGATGTTCACGGGCGAGAGGATCTGCGTCCCGAGCACGTAGGGCAGGGCCACGAAGACCGCGAGGGAGGGGATGGAGTAGATCAGCCCGGAGACGTTGAGGATCGGGTGGTAGAGCCAGCCGAACCGCACCCCGAGGTACCCCACGGGCAGGGCCACGACGACCCCGATGAGCAGGGGCAGCACGGCGAGCAGGACGTGCTGCTGCAGCGCGTCCAGCACGGTGGACCGGTTCTGCGAGAGGTACGTCCAGATGTCGTTCACCGGCGCTTCTCCAGCAGGTCGACGACGTCGTGGTGGTGCACGAGCCCGGTGGCCCGGCCGTCGGCGTCGACCTGCACGGCCGTCCCCGTCGGTGAGGTGAGGGTCAGGTCGATGACCACGCGCAGGGAGTCCCCGGCGCGGAACGTGCCGTCGACGTCGAGCGGGCGGCCCGCCTCGTCGAGGCGGACCCCGTCGAGGGGCCGCAGCGGGAGGTCCTCGCTGGTCTGGAAGCTGAGCCCGCGGTACCCGCGGTCGCGGCCGACGAAGTCGCGGACGAAGTCGTCGGCGGGTTCGGTCAGCAGTTCGCGCGGCGACCCGACCTGGGCGAGGTGGCCGCCCTCGCGGAACACCGCGATGCGGTCGCCGAGCACGACGGCCTCGTCGATGTCGTGGGTGACGAGGGCGATCGTCTTGCCGAGCTCACCCTGCAACCGCAGGAACTCCTCCTGCAGCTGGTGCCGGACGATGGGGTCGACGGCGCTGAACGGTTCGTCCATGAGCATGACCGGCGGGTCGGCCGCGAGGGCGCGGGCGACGCCGACGCGCTGCTGCTGGCCGCCGGACAGCTGGGCCGGGTAGCGGTCGGCGAAGGCCGTGGGCAGGCCGACGCGTTCGAGGAGGTCCAGGGCCCGGGAGCGTTCGCGGCCCTTGCCGACGAGCTTGGGGACGGTGAGCACGTTGTCGAGCACGGTCTTGTGCGGGAAGAGCCCGGCGTGCTGGATGACGTAGCCGATGCCGCGGCGCAGCTCGGCCGGCGGTTTGCTGCGGATGTCGTCGCCGTCGATGCGGACGGTGCCGCCGCTGGGCTCGACCATCCGGTTGATCATGCGCAGCGAGGTCGTCTTGCCGCAGCCGGAGGGTCCGACGAAGACCGTGATCCGACCGGTCGGGAGCTCCAGGTCGAGGTCGTCGACCGCGACGGTCCCGTCGGGGAACTGCTTGCGCACGGCCTCGAAGGTGATCACTGGGGCGGCTCCGATGTTCGACCGGGTGGCTGGTACATGCTGGGCACAGGACGAGGACCGGTCAACGAGGCTCGAACGGCCGTCACCCGATCGTGACCTGCGCCCAGACGGACCAGCGGGAGTGGTGGAGGACCTAGTGGATCAGCAGCACGGCCCGTCCGCGACCGCGGGGGTCCCGCGGGCGGTGCTGGTGGACGGCCGGGCGATCGCCCTGGACGACCTGGACGCGCTGGCCCGCGGACGGGCGCGGGCCGTCGTGGACCGCGCGGTGCTGGCCTCGCTCGGCGCGCTGCACGCGGCGATGGAGGCGGCCCGCGCCGAGGGCACCGTCTACGGCGCGACGACCGGGGTGGGGGCGAACAAGGACGTCGACGTCGACGAGGAGCAGGGCGAGCACCCCCGCGCGCACGGGCTGCGGTTGCTGCGCTCGCACGCCGCCTCGCTGGGGCCGGTGGAGGACGAGGCGACGACGCGGGCGGCGCTGGTGCTGCGGTTGAACCAGCTGCTCGCCGGGGCGCACGTCGGGGCGGGCGCGGGGGTGAGCCCGGCGGTGCTGGGCGCCCTGGCGGAGGCCGTGGAGACGGGGGCGCTGCCGACCCTGCACCGCTTCGGCGGGATCGGGACCTCGGACCTGGCCCCCCTCGCCGAGCTGGGGCTGACGCTGGTCGGCGAGCGGCCCTGGCGCACCGGGGCGGTGGCGCCGGTGGCGCTGGGGGCGGCGGACGCGCTGCCGCTCATCTCCTCGCACGCCCTGACCCTGGCGACGGCCTCGTTGGCCCTGGTGCGCCTGCGGCAGGTGCTGGTGGCGGGGCTGGGGATCTCGGCGCTGTCGTTCCTGGCGCTGCGGGGCAACACCCAGGCGTGGGCGCCTGCCGTGCACGCGGCCCGGCCGCACCCCCGGCAGGAGGCGGTGGCCGCGGCCCTGCACGCGCTCGTGGAGGGGGGTCCGGAGCCGGTCCGGCTGCAGGACCCGTTCGCCCTGCGGACGGCGCCGCAGGTGCTGGCCCCGGCGTTCGCGGCCGCCGACGCGCTGGCGGACGTCCTGCTGCTGGAGGCCTCCACGCCCGGGGAGAACCCGCTCGTCTCGCCCGAGGGGGTGTTCCACCACGGCCAGTTCCACGCCGCGTCCCTGGCCACGGCGCTGGACACGTTGCGCGCCACCACCTACGGCGTCCTGACGTTGTCCGCGGCGCGGCTGGCGCTGCTGCTGCGGCCCGAGCACACGGGGTTGCGGGCGTTCCTGGCGGCCGGCGCGCGCGGGAGCTCGGGGCTGATGATCGGCGAGTACGTCGTGCAGGACGCCCTGGCGGAGCTGCGGCCGGCGACGGTGCCCATGACGGCGGGGACGGTCTCGATCTCGCTGGGGTTGGAGGAGCACGCCAGCTTCGCGACGCAGGGGGCGCGGGCGCTGCGCCAGAGCGCGGACCTGGCCCCGCTGGTGCTGGCCGTCGAGGCGCTGGCCGCGGTCCGGGCGCTGCGGGCCGCCCCGGACCGCCTGTCCCCCGGTGCCGTCGCGCTGTTCGGCGTCTTCGACGAGGTGCTGGACCGGGACGCGCGCGATGCGCCCATCGGTCCCGACGTCGAGGCGGTGGTCGCGCGCGTGCCGGACCTGGCGCTGCTGCTACGCCTCGAGGGGCCGTAGCTCGTCGGCGTAGCTGACCGACGTCCGGCGCAGGACGCCGGCCGGGGAGATGGAGTACTGACCCATCCGCCACAGCGGCGGGGAGTAGGCGTGGATCGAGACCGCACCGTCGACGGCGCCGCTCATGCGGTGGATGTGGTCGGGGCCGAAGCCGAACGAGCGCCCGGCCGGGACCGTGCGGACGACGGGTTCGCCGCCCATCCGCGGCGTCGCCTCCACGACCGCCCCGCGCGTCACGGCGACGGCGCCGGAGGAGGTGTCGTGGTCGTGCCAGCCGGTGTCGTCGACGGTGTTCCAGCACAGCAGCCACACGTCGAGGTCCCCGTCGCGGTGCAGCGAGGCGAAGTGCCGGCCGCCGGTGTCGTGCCGGACGAGGTGCTCCCACGCGCGGGGGCGGCGGGCGGCCTCCTCCACCCACGCCTTGAGCTCGGCGGGGGTCAGGACCCGTCCGGGGGCGGGCGGCAGGTCGAGGGTGGTGCTGGTGGCGGTGGCGCTGGTGGTCACGGTCGGCTCCCTTCGAGCAGGTGGGCGGGGTTGGTCACGGTGAGGGCGCGGGCGAAGGCCGGGCCGAAGCCGGGCAGGTCGGCGGGGGCGAAGGGGGCGGCGTAGGGGCGGTCGCTGCCGAGGACGACGGGGTCGACGCCCACGACGCGCACGAGGGCGTCGACCGCGCGGGGGCCGTAGGAGCTCGTCTCGTAGTGCACGAGGGGGTCGAGCGCGCCGAGCGCGCCGCCGCGGGCGGTGAGCCGCTCGTGGTGCAGGGGGGCCAGGCCCGCGAGCGCGACGAAGGCGACCCGCAGGGTCGGGTGGCTCGCCCGCCCGGCGACGTGCCACGTGCACCAGGCCGCGTGCAGCTGCTGGACGTACGGGACGACCGCGGGCCACCAGCCGGGGGCGTCGGCCGGTGCGCTCGCGGGCCCGGGGTGCACGAGCAGCGGCCGGCCGGCGCGTTCGCAGACCTCCAGCAGCGGGCCGACGCGCTGCAGCGCGGCCGGGTCCGCGAGCGCCGTCGCCGGGAGCTGGAGGCCGACGACCCGCTCGTCCGCGAGCAGCCCGGCCAGGGGGCGGGGGTCGACCTCGTGCACCCCGGCGGCGGCCCAGACGGCGAAGGGGGCGGGCAGGGCGCGGGCGCCGTCGTGCCAGGCGGCCAGCAGCGGTTCGGCGTCCTCGGCGGGCAGGTGCTCGACGCCGAGGGGTGAGGAGAGGGAGACGAGCGCGCGACCCGTGCCGGCCTCGCGCTCGGCGGCCGCGCGCCGCGGGGCGTCGTGGGCGGCGGGGTCGACGTCGTACGGCGCCTCGCCCGCCAGGTGCAGGGTCCAGCCGTCGAGGAAGGGCGGGGTGCGGCGGGCCCGGAGAGCCTCGACGAACGGCCGGGGCCAGAGGTGCTGGTGGCAGTCGGTGCGCACGTCGATCCCTCCCCTGGCGTGTGAAGCGCTTCACTCAACAGTGAAGCGCTTCACTCCTCGCCGGTCAAGCCGTTCCGGGACACCCACGGGTGGCACCACCCCCGGTCCCGCACCCGGTCCGCCCCCCGGACCCACGCCGAGCGCCCGCGCAGGCGATGCTGACCCCGTGCAGCCGACGGTCGAGCGCGTGCTCGCGCTCTGGACGGGACTCGCCGGTCCGGGCGCGTCCTTCCGGCCCGGCCCGGCGCTGCACCCCCTCGTCACCGACGAGGCGCTGATCTGCCCACCGGGGTGGTGCGGCCTCGTGACCATCGGCGACCGGCACCTGTCCACCGCACCCGACGCCCGCCGTGCTCGTGCTCTGGCGCAGGCTCCTGCCGGCGACCGTCGCGGCGTCGCGACCGAGGCCCTCGGCCCCGCGCACCTCGCCTACCTCACCGGACCCCCGGCGACCGGGCCGAGCGAGCCGGTGCACACCGACCGACGGGTCGACGCCCTGCTGGCGGCCTGCTCCCCGGCCGACGTCGACGAGAGCGGGCTCGCGGACACGACCTCCCCCACCTTCGTGGTCCTGCGCGAGGGCGCCCCCGTCGCCGCGGCCGGCTACCAGCGCTGGACCGCAGCGGGCGGGACGGCCGTGGCCCACCTGTCCGTCCTCACCCACCCCGCGTTCCGCCGGCACGGACTGGCGCGGGTGGTCGGTGCCGCCGCCACCACGCACGCGCACTCCCACGGACTGCTCTGCCAGTGGCGTGCGCGACCCGCAGCGTCCCTGCGGGTCGCCCGGGCGCTCGGCTTCACCGTCCTGGGTTCGCAGCTCAGCCTGCTGATCCCCTGACCACCTCGGTCCTTCGACCACCGCGTCTCCCGGGCCGGTGCCCACCCGCCCGGTTACTGTGCAGCCGTGCCGAGGGAGACGCGCAGGACGCTGCAGGACGTCGCGGACGCAGCGGGTCTCTCGCTGGCGGCGACGTCCTACGCGCTGCGCGGGACCCGCGGCTCGGCGGCCACCATCGAACGCGTCCAGGCCGTGGCCAGCGAGCTCGGGTACCGCGTCGACCCCATCGCCCGGGCGCTGGCGAGCGGGCGCACCGGGACCGTCGGGATCAGCGGGTCGCTGCGGGACCTGTGGCAGCAGGACCTGTCCGTCATGCTGACCCGCGCCCTGCGCACCGTCGACCGCGACGCCTCGATCGCCGACGCCGACGCCGACCCCGACGCCGAGCGCCGCGTGCTGGAACGGTTCGCGACCCAGCGCGTCGACGGGGTGCTGGCCTCCCCCGTCGACCCCTCCGCCGAGCACTGGCGGCTCCTGGACCCCTCGACGGCCGTCGTCGCGATCGGGGACGCGCTCACCGCCCGACCCGGCAGCGGGGCGGTGCTCTTCGACAACCGGTACGGCATCGAGGCGGTCCTGGAGCACCTGCGCGCACGCGGTCACCGCCGGGTGGCCCTGCTGACGCCGTCGCTGCCGACGACGCCCGGCCGTCCCTCGGAACTGCTCGCCGTGGAGCTGGCCGCCCCCCTGGGCATCGAGCTCGTCGTCGTGCCGGCCCCGGCGGGCCCGGCCGGGGCCGCCACCGCGGCGGCCGGGGTCCTCGAGGCGCCGGACCGTCCCTCGGCCGTGTTCTGCCTCTCGGACTCCCTCGCGTTCGGCGTCTACCGCGCCGCGGCCGGACTGCGGCTGCGGGTGCCCGGGGACGTCTCGGTCGTCGGCTTCGACGACCACCAGCTCGCGGCGCTCGTCGCACCGGGGCTGACGACCGTGTCCTGGGACGAGGACGCGATCGTGGCCGCGGCCGTGGAGCAGCTCCTGGCGCTGCAGGAGCACGGCCGGGCACCGGAACCCGTCACGTTCCGCCCGCACCTCGTCGTGCGCCGGTCCACCCGCTGACCCGGTCGCCGGGCCCGCCGCTCAGAACCGCCCGTGGCGCAGGAGCTCCACGACGCGGTCGACGTCGAGGCCGTAGGGACGGTCGTCCAGGTCGGGTCCGGCCGCGGGGTCGGTCGCGTCGCCCAGCGCGGCGGCCAGCCCCTCCAGGGCTCCGGTCAGCTCGGTGGACAGCCCCCCCAGCCCACCGCGCAGCAGCCGCGCCCGGTGGACGGCGAGGAGTTCGACCGCCAGCACCTCGCGCAGCCCGTCGAGCAGCTCCCCCAGGCACTCCGCCGCCTCCAGGCCGAAGCTCTGCACGTCCTCCTGGCCCAGCGAGGTCTCGACGGCCCCGCCGAGGGCCGGCAGGGCGAAGCGCCGCAGGCGGTGCGCGACACCCACCGCCCGCTTGTGGAGCGCGACGAGACCGGCCTGGACACCCGGCTGCGGCGACAGCTGCGCCGTCAGACCCGTCAGCCGCGGGTCCAGCGCGCGGTGGGTGCGCGCCACCGACGTCTCCGCCACGTGCAGCAGCGCGGCCCCCAGGGCGTCGGAGGCGGCCGCGAGCTCGGTGCCGGCGAACCCGGCCGTCCCGACGGGCGACCCGTCGCCGAGGAGGGCCGGTGAGTCCGTGACCCCGTCGAGCGCCCGGTCCGCGGCGTCCCCGAGGGCCTGGACCCGGCGCAGCGCCACCGCCAGCGCCGCCGGCGCCACCCGCACCGACAGCGGCGCCTGCAACCCGGCGACGGTCGGGGCGGGGCGCAGCTCCCGCAGGCGCGAGTGCACCCCCGCCAGCACGTCGTCGGCGCGGGCCAGACCCGGCCGGAGGGGGTCGGCGTTGGCGCGCAGCACCTCCGCCGTCGCGGCCAGGACGCGCACGGACCCCTCCAGCAACCGGCCGGCCGCCGCGACCTGCAGGACCGCGAGCGCCGTGGCCACCGGTACGCCCTCCAGGACGGCGACGCCCTCCTTGGCGCCGAAGCCGAACGCCCCGGCGCTGCGGCCGTCGAGGGTCCGGCCGGCACCGAGGACGACGGCGCCGACGTGGGCGAGGGGGATGATCTCCCCCGCGGCCCCGTTGCCCCGGGCCGGGATGCACGGCAGCACGTCGCGCTGGAGCAGCTCGGTCAACCGCACGCACAGCTCCGGGGACACCGCGGCCTCGGGGTGCAGGAACGTGCGCAGGCGGACGGCGAGCACCGCCCGGGCCTGCACCGCGTCCAGCCAGGGCGCCGACCCCACGGCCCTGCCCACGACGAGGTTCTCCTGGTGCCGGGCGCGGGCGGCCTCGTCGAGCACCACCCCCGCCAGGGCACCCATGCCCGTCGTGACGCCGTAGACCGGGCCCGAGGACTCCAGGACGTCCAGGAGTTCCCCGCGGCGCCGGCGCAGGTCCGCCAGCAGCCCCGGGGCCAGCTCCACGGGGGCGCCGGCGGCCACGCGCCGCACGGCGTCGGCGTCGAGGTCGGCGCCGCGGCGGACGATCACGCGGTGGCGATCACGCGGGCCTGCGCATCCGCGACAGCGCCGGGGAGTGCAGCGGGGCGGTCTCCCACCGGCCGTGGAACTGCCCCCCGGAGAAGCGCAGGTGCAGCTCGTGAGGGGTCTCGGCGAACCGGACGTCGAGGCGGTCACCGGCTCCGGAGACCGACAGCGGGCCGGTGTCCGCCCAGCCGGTGCGACCGACCGCCGCGCGCAACTGGTCACCGGAGTCGGTGAGGACCAGTTCGCCGTCGCGGACGGTCACGGCGGTCAGCGACGCCGGTTCGCTGCCGGGCGCGGCCGTGAACTCGCCCTCGACGACGTCGGCCCCCTCCAGCGGCGGCAGCGCCAGCGACGCCGTCCGGCGCGCCAGCGCCTCGTCGTGGGCGGCCGCGTCGGCGGGCAGGTCCGGGTCGGAGACGGCGGGCAGCAGGTGCTCCCAGGCGGCGTCGAGCACGGCCTGCATGTCCGTGCTCTGGGAGGTGATGGCCACGACGACGTCCTGCTCGGGCAGGACGACGCAGAACTGCCCGTACGCGCCGTCGCCGCGGTACCCGTGGCGGGCGATCCAGAACTGGTAGCCGTACCCCTGACCCCAGTCGGGGTTCGCGTTGAACGTCGCGTTGTCGATGTGGGAGGTCGTGGCCTCCTCCACCCAGCTCTCGGGCAGCAGCCGCTCCCCCTCCCACACCCCGCGCTGCAGGTACAGCTGGCCGAGCTTGGCGACGAGCTCGGTGGGGGCGTGGAAACCCGAGAAACCCAGTTCCCGACCCTGGCCGTCCGTCAGCCAGCCGAGGTTCGCGGTGTCCACCCCGAGGGGGTCCAACAGCCTGGGGCGCAGGAACTCCAGCAGTCCCTGGCCGGAGGTGCGCTGGACGATCGCGGACACCGAGAACGTGCAGGGCTGGTTGTAGCAGAACAGGGTGCCCGGTTCGGCGTCCGGCGGGATCCGCAGGAAACCCCGCACGATGTCGCCGGTCGGGTCGGCCGAGGCCTGGGCGATCGTCTCCTCGCGGTGGCCGCTGGCCATGTTCGCGACGTGCCGGACGAGGATGCGCCGGGAACGCTCGTCGGTGACGTCGGCGTCGAACTCGGGGAAGTACGACAGCACGGTGGCGTCGAGGTCGACGAGCCCCTCGGCCACGGCGAACCCGAGGGCCGTCGAGGTGAAGCTCTTCGACAACGAGTACAGCAGGTGCGGCCGGTCGGGGGCGAACGGCGCCCACCAGCCCTGCGCCACGACGTGGCCGTGGCGCAGGACCAGCAGGCTGTGCGGTTCGACCCCGGCCGTCCCCTCGAGGGCGTCGACGAAGGCGGCGAGGCCGCGGGCGTCCACCCCCTGGGCCGACGGGGTGCTGCGCGGGAGGGGCCGCGAGGACACGTGGGTGGCTTCGGTGCTCACGCGGTCGACTCTAGGACGGGCCGGCGGGAAACGTGGTTGCGGGGTCCCGGTGCCCGGGCGCACGATCGTCGGGTCCTGGTCCCGACCCGAGGAGCCGCTGCGGTGCTCAGCTGACGTGCCCCGATCCCCCGGACCCGCCGACCGCACCGGTCGCGCGGGCCCTGCCGGAACACGTCGCGAGGAGATCGCGTGCCCACCACCGGAACGACCAGCACCACGCCCACCACACCCCCCGCACCCACCACACCCGGCACCACGACGAGCCTGTCCCTGCGCGGGGTGACCAAGGGCTACGACCACGTCCCCGTGCTGCAGGACGTCTCCCTGGCGTTCGCACCGGGCCGGACGACCGGCGTCATCGGCGAGAACGGCTGCGGCAAGTCGACGCTGCTGCGCCTGCTCGCCGGCATCGAGACCCCCGAGGACGGCCGCGTCGTCGCGACGGCCGCGGGTGGGACGGGGTACCTGCCGCAGGACGCCGGAGCCCCGTCGGAGACCACCGTCGGAGCGGTCCTCGACGGGGCCTTCGCCGAGCTCACGGCCCTGCGGAGGCGGATGCGGGAGCTCGAGGAGGTCATGGCGGACGGCCCCGCCGACCTCGAGGCCGTCCTGGCCGAGTACGGCGACGTCCAGACGCGGTTCGAGCTGCGGCACGGCTACGACGCGGACACCCGGCTCGAGCAGTCCCTGACCGGCCTGGGGCTGCCCCGGCTCGACCGCGCCCGCCCCGTCCGCACCCTGTCCGGCGGCCAGCGCTCGCGCCTGCACCTGGCGGCGCTGCTCGCCGCCGGTCCGGAGGTGCTGCTGCTGGACGAACCCACCAACCACCTCGACGCCGACGCCGCGCAGTGGCTGGAGCAGCACCTGAGGACCCGCTCCGGCACGACGGTCGTCGTCTCCCACGACCGGGAGTTCCTGGACGCGGTGGCCGGCGAGCTCGTCGAGGTCGACCCGCACCGCGACCGGGGCGTCGCCCGCTACCCCGGCGGGTACGCGGACTACCTGCTGGCCACCGCGGCCGAGCGGCGCCGCTGGGAACAGGCCCGCGCGCAGTGGGAGTCGGCGGTCGAGCGGCTGTCCACCACCGGCGACACCACGGCCCGCGCCGTGGCCCACGCCCGGCCCCCGCGGGACGGGGCGAAGATGCAGTACGACTTCAAGGGCGGCCGGGTGCAGGAGGCGCTCGCGGCCCGGGTGCGGGCCAACGCCGAGAAGCTGCGCCGGCTGCAGGAGGCGGAGGTCCCGCGCCCACCCGACCCGTTGCGGTTCACACCCCCGGCGGGGGCCTCGAGCCGGCGCGGGTCCGTGCACGCCGAGGGCGTGTCCGTGACCGGCCGGCTGGCCCCGGTCGACGTACACGTGGGCCCCGGGGACCGGCTGCTCGTCACCGGCCCCAACGGCAGCGGGAAGTCGACCCTGTTCGACGTGCTGACGGGGACGCTGACGCCGGGCACCGGCACGGTGCGGCGGCGAGGGCGGACCGGTCTGCTGCGCCAGGACCCGGCGACCGACGGGCCGGACCGGACCGTCCTGGCCGCCTTCGCCGCCGGCCGCCCCGGCAGCGCCGACGAGCACGCCCACCGGCTGCTGGGCACGGGCCTGTTCGACCGCGAGCGCCTCGGCGTCCCGGTGCGCTCGCTGTCCACGGGCGGGCGGCGGCGCCTCGACCTCGCGCGGCTGCTCGCCGACCGCCACGACGTCCTGCTGCTCGACGAACCGACGAACCACCTCGCCCCGCAGCTCGTGGAGGAGCTGGAGGCCGCGATCGACGCGTTCACCGGGGCCGTGGTCGTCGTCAGCCACGACCGGCGGTTCCGCCGCTCCTTCCGGGGCGACGTGCTGGAGCTGGCGTGCTGCTCCTCGTGACCGGGGCCGGCGGGCGGGCGGGCCGCGACTGACCGACGAGGGCGTCGAGCCCTGCGACCTCGTCGAGATCCCCGCCGACCCCCGGCGAGGTGGTCGGCGCACCCGCGGGCCCGGCGCCGGGGGTCCTCGACGTCCTGCTGCTGGACGCCGGCGAACCGGCGCACCACGTGGCCCTCGCGACGTGGCGGCGTGGTCCCCCGCCGCGCCTCAGAAGAGCGCGCGGGTGAGCGCCTGCCGGGCCTTCACGACGCGCGGGTCGCCCACCCCGACCACGGCGAAGAGGTCGACGAGGTGGGTGCGGGCCGCGTCCCGGTCCTCCCCGGCCGTGCGCTGGACGATCCCGAGCAGCCGGGTGAAGGCGTCCTCCACGTGGCCCCCGACGAGGTCGAGGTCGGCCACGACGATCTGGGCCTGCACGTCGTCCGGGGCGTCGGCCGCGGCGGCGCGCGCCCCGGCGGGGTCCACCCCGGCGACCCGGCGCAGGACGCCGACCCGGGCCAGCCCCTCGGTCGCCTCGGCGTCGCGGGGGTCCTGGGCCAGGGCCTTGGTCCACGCGGCGGTCGCGGTGTCGAAGTCGCCGGCCTCGACGGCGGCGAACGCCTCGGCGTGCAGGGGCGGGACCGGCGGCGCGGCGGGTTCGGCCTCGCCCTGCACGGCACCCTCGACGCGGCCGGTGACGCCGTTGGCCTCGGCCACGCGCAGGACCTCCTCCAGGACCGGGCGGATCTCCTCCACCGAGGGGTAGGACCCGGTGAACAGCGGGATCGGCTGCCCCTTGACGATGGCCGCCACGAGCGGGATCGCCTTGGCCTGCAACGACTGCACGAGCGACTGGGCCAGACCCGGCTCGGCCTGCGCGTCGACGCGGCCCAGGAGGAACGCCCCGGCGTACTCCTCGGCGAGCGCCTGCAGGGCCTCGGCCCCGGTGTCGTAGCCCTCGGCCCACAGGTCCAGGACCAGGGGGACCTGCACGGACCCCTGGACGATCTCGGCGAACGTCTCCTCGGTGACGTCGACGACGAAGGGGGACGCTGCGCCCACCGCGTCGGGGTCGGCCGCCGCGCGCCGGGCGACCTCCTCACGACGGGTGTTGCGGGCCGCGAGGGCACCGAGGTCCACCGCTCCGCGCAGGTTGAGCTTGTCGCTCGGGGGCGTCGGCTGGGTCGTCATGCGGCTCACCTTCTCACGGGGCGCTCAGCCGGTCGTCACCTGGACGGGGCCGCTCTCGGCCGCCACGACCTGCACCTGCCCCCCGCCGGCCCCCGCGCCCGGCGGGACGGAGAACACGACCACCTCGCGCCGCGTGACGGTGGCCCGCAGCGCCTCCTCGGTGCCCGCGAGCGCCGCCAGCGCCGGGTCCAGCTGCCCGGGGCGGCCGTCGGCGGGACCGGCCGACGTCGCCGACCAGGAGAAGGCGGCCACCACGAGCGCGCCCCCGTCGCGCGCGCGGACGGCCAGGACCCCGTCGGGCAGCACCGAGCGCTCCTGGGTGAACGTCCCCCCGGCCGCCCGCAGGGAGGCGGCCTCCGCGGCGGTGGCCGCCTCCACGCCCGACCGGTAGGCGTCCGCGGCGAACTCCCCGGCGTGCTCGCTGTCCGCGCCCTCGGTCAGCACGTCGGCGTAGTGCGCGGCGACGGCGGCCGGGGACGCGGGCAGGTTGGTGTCCTCCTCGGGCGCGACGACGGCGACGCCGTCGGCGGGCGCGGCCAGCGTCGGCAGCGAGGCGCCCGGCAGCAGGGTGGGGGTCGCCCACACCGCGAAGGGGCTGCGGGCGCCGGCCGAGCGCAGCACCACCAGGGACGGTGCCTGGTCGCTCCCGGGGGCGGTGACGGTCGCGAACCAACGCGGGAAGGCGGCCTGGCGCGGCAGGATCGACGTGATGGCCTCGAGGTCGTCGGCGCCCCCCGTGGGCGCGGGGCTCGCCCCGGCGGCGGCGATCGTGTGCGCCGCCGTGCGCAGGTCCAGCTCGGGGCCGCTGACCCGCGCGGCGAGGGCGGGGTCGGCGGTGGCCGGGTCGGCCCCGGCCTGCAGGACGGCGGTGGCCTGCGCCACGACGCGGCTGGCCTGGGCCGGCGGGAGCGCGAGGGGTTCGCGCCCGGTGCCGGCGGGGGCCGGTGCCGCCGGCAGCTGCGCGCACCCGGCGAGGACGGTGGCGCCGGCCAGCACCGCGAGGGCGACCGGCCGGCGCGCGCGACGGGGGCCGGGACGGTGGCCGGCACGGGGGGCGGGGTGGTTCACGCGCGCCTCCGGGCGTCGGGTCGGCGGGGTCGGCGGGCGGGCAGCAGGACACCGACGGCGCCGAGCACGACCAGGACCGCACCCGCGACGACGAGCGGGACGGCGGCGGGGTGGCGGGCGGCGCGGCCCTCGGCCCGCCAGCTGAGCCGGACGGTGCCCGGTGCGTCGGCGACGCCGTCGGTCGCGGTGAACAGGACGACGCCACCGGCGTCGCGGTGGTCGCCGTCCGCTGCGGTGGGCCAGGTCAGCGTCGCCGAGCCGCGGCCGGTGGTGCTCGCGAGCCAGACGTCGGCGACGCGGGGGTCGGCGGCGGTGCCCGAGCCGGTCGTGCTGGTGCGGGCCCGCGGGTCGGACACGTCGCCCGTGACACCGGTGACCTCGGTGCGCCGGGCCTGCCCCAGCCACGCCGTCGCGTCGTCGGCGCGGGCCACTGCGAGGAAGACGTCGGCGCCGTCGGCCGCCTCGACCGAGATGCGGGCGTCCGGGCCGGACAGGTCAGCCAGGCCGGGGGCGGTCACGACGGCGATCCCCGGGTCGTCGGTGCGCTCGACGACGTCGATGGTCGAGGGCGGGGCCAGGACCGTCAGGAGAGCGGCACCGGTGAGCCCGGCCACCAGCCCGCAGGCGAGCAGGGTCCAGGCGAGGAGTCGTCGCACCGTGCGCAGGTCCTTCCCGTGGCGGGCCGTGGGTGCCGGAGGGGCGTTCGACGGGTCACCCTAGGCCCACCGGGTGAGGATCCCTCCCCGCCGCTCACTCCCCGTGATCGACGGGCGCACCCGAGGTGGCGGATGTGGCGCACCCCACGTCCGTCCGGGTGAACCCCCCGCCCAGGGGCCTCGTGACCTCGCCGTGGGACGGGCGCCACGCGCCCGTGCGACGCCGTGCGGGGCCCCCGTCCCGAGCGGCCCCCTGCCCGCCCGAAGAGCCACCCGGCTCCCTCCCGACGCAGAGGACGACGAATGAGCACCTCCACCCAGGACCGCACCGGCGCACCGCGGCCGGTGCACGCCCCGACCCCGCTCGCCTCGGCGGGCCTGCTCGCGCTGCGCCTGGTCGCGGGCGCGCTGCTGCTCGTGCACGGCCTCCCCAAGCTGCAGGACCCCGCGACGGCCACGGGCTACGCGGCCTCGCTCGGCGTCCCGGCCCCCACGTCGCTGGGCTGGCTGGTGATCCTCGGCGAGCTGGGCCTGGGGACGCTGCTGGTCCTCGGGCTCGCCACCCGCGTCGCGGGCACGCTCCTGCTGGTGCAGATGACGGCCGTGTGGGTCCTGGCCCACGCACCCCGGGGGTTCCTCGTGGACGGCCAGGTCAACGGCGAGAACGCCCTGCTCTACGCCGTCCTGGGCCTGACCGTGGCCCTCACCGGGCCGGGCCGGTTCAGCGCCGACGGGCTGCTGGTCCGGCGCCGCCGCTGAGGCCGCCGGTCCTGCACCGCGCGCCGGCCGGGGGTCACTGCCCCCGGCCGGCCTCGCCCCGGGCGCGTTCGACGGCCGCCTCCAGCCGCTCGAGCTTGCCCGTCATCTCCCCCGTCCGGCCGGGGCGGACGTCCGCCTTCAGCACGAGGGAGACCCGGGTCCCGTGCCGGCCGACGGCCTCGGTGGCGCGCTTGACGACGTCCATGCACTCGTCCCACGTGCCCTCGATCGTCGTGAACATCGCGTCGGTGCGGTGCGCCAGCCCGCTGCCGCGGACGACGAGCACGGCGTCGGCGACGGCGGCGCTGACCGAGTCGGCGTCCTCACCCGCGGGGACGGGACCACCGGAGGGGACGAGGGAGAAGGCGACGATCACGACGGTGACGCTACGCGAGCGTCGTGCCCGTGTCCCGCCCGGTTCGCGGGGGTCGCGCGGTTACGCTGCGAAGGTCCCTTCCGCCCTCGCCCTCGCCGGAGGTCCGCCGGTGTCCACCGACTCCCACGACGCGTTCAGCATCGTCGTCCGCGGCTACGAACGCAGCCAGGTCGACGCCCGGCTCAAGCACCTCGACGACGCCCTGGCCGAGGCCCGTGCGCGGGTCGCCCAGCGCGACCACGAGCTGCGCCAGGCCGAGGAGAAGCTCGCCGACGCGCACAAGGAACTGCGCGAGCACGAGAAGCCCTCCTACGCCGGGCTCGGCGCCCGCATGGAGAAGCTGCTGCGTCTGGCCGAGGACCAGTCCTCCGAGATCCTGCGCTCGGCCCGCCGCGACGCGGACCGGCTGCGCGAGGAGGCCCGCGCCGAGGCCTCGAGCACCCGCGCGCAGGCCGACGAGGACGCGCGCCGGCGCACCGGGGAGGCCGGTCGCGACGCCGAGGAGATCGTCGCGCGCGCCAAGCACCAGGCCGACGGGACGGTCGACGCCGCCCAGCGCACGGCCGCCGAGCTCACCGCCGCCGCCCACCGGCAGGCCGACCAGCTGCTGGCCTCCGCCCAGCACGAGACGGCCGAGACGATCGCCGCGACCGAGCGCCGGGTCGCGGCGCTGCTCACCCAGACCGAGCGCGAGGTGATCGAGCTGCGCTCGTCCACCGACGCCCGCGTGCGCGAGCAGGAGCTGACCCTGGCCGCCGCCCGCGAGCAGGCGGCCGAGGAGGACCGGCTGCGCCTGGAGGTCGCCGCCGCCCGCACCGCGGCCCGCATCGCCGAGGCCGAGCAGCGGGCGGGCGAGGCCGAGGAGCGGGCGCGGGAGGCCGTGGAGGCGGCCGAGTCCATCCGGGCCGACGCCACCGCCCAGGCCGCGGTGCGCGCCGAGACCGCCCGTCGCGAGTCCGACGAGCTGCTCGCCGACGCCCGCGCGCGGGCCCAGGCGATGGTCGAGACGGCGCGGGAGCAGGCCGAGCACTCGCGCACCGGGGCGCAGTCCGAGGTCGACGAGCTGATGAGCCAGCGCGACCAGATCACCGACCAGCTCGACGACCTGCGCGGCCTGCTCGGCCTGGCCCCGAAGCTGCCCCCGCGCGAGGGCGAGCACCAGGACGTGGAGCACCAGGACGTCGAGCACCAGGACGTCGACGTCCGCCGGGGTGAGCGGGTCGAACAGCCCAGCTGAGGGGCTCAGGGGGCGGCGGGGTGCTCCGTCGGCAGGGGTGAGCGCGCGGGCACGACCCGCGCGACCACCTCGTCCAGGACGCGGCGCACCGCGCTCTCCCCCACCCACAGGTGCCGCGCACCCGCGACGGGGACGACCTCGGCCCCGGTGAGCGGGGCGAAGCGCCGCACGGCCTCGGCCGGGCGCAGGAAGTCGTCGAACTCCGGCACGAGCGCGGTCACGGGCCGCCCGAACTCCGCCCACGCCCGCAGGTCCTCCTCGGTGGACCAGCGCAACGGCGGGGACAGCAGGACCAGCCCTTCCACGAGCGGGTCCCGGCCGTGCACGAGCGCGAGGTCGGTGCCGAAGGACCAGCCCAGCAGCCACACGTGGGGCAGGTCGCGGAACTCCACGAACTCGAGCGCGGCGGCCACGTCGAACCGTTCGGCGCCACCGGCGTCGAACTCACCCCCGCTGCGACCCCGCGGCGACCCCGTCCCGCGCGTGTTGAAGCGCAGGACCGCGAGGTCGGCGAGCTCGGGCAGCCGGTTGGCCGCCTTGCGCAGCACGTGGGAGTCCATGAACCCGCCCGCGGTGGGCAGGGGGTGCAGCGTCACGAGCGTGGCGACGGGGTCCCGCTCGGCCGGCAGGGCCAGCTCGCCGACGAGCGTCACCCCGTCCGCGGTGTGCAGCTCGACGTCCTCGCGGCGGGCGGGCAGGACGGTGTCCGAGCGGATCTCACCCACGCGCCAGCTCCTCGCGCAGCACGGCGGCGAGAGCCTGCACGTCCTCGGTCGTGGTGTCGAAGCTGGCCACGAGGCGGACCTCGACGAGCCCGGGGGCCCAGCGCTCGTCCCAGACGTGGAAGGGCACGCGGGCGGCCGCGCGCTGCGCCACCGCCGGCGGCAGCGCCGCGAACACGGCGTTGGCCTGGACGGGGCGCGTCGTCGTCGCCCCGGCGGACCGCACGGCGGTGGCCAGGGCGCTCGCCGCGCCGTTGGCCGCGCTCGCCGTCCGCCGCCACAGGTCGCCGCCGAACAGCGCCAGCAGCTGGGCGGAGACGAACCGCGTCTTGGACGACTGCTGCATGGACGGCTTCACCAGGCGCCGCAACGCCTCCGCGGGGCCCTCGCCCCGCACGACCACGGCCTCGGCCAGCGCGCCGCCGTTCTTCGTGCCGCCGACGGAGACGGCGTCGACCCCGAGGGCCGTCGTCACCTCACCCAGCTCGCAGCCCAGGGAGACCGCGGCGTTGGACAACCGGGCGCCGTCGACGTGCACCCGGACGCCGAGGCCGTGGGCGACGCGGACGAGGTCGCGCAGCTGGTCGAGGGGGTACGTCGTCCCGAGCTCGGTGCTCTGGGTGAGGGTCAGCGCCCCCACGGGGGCGCGCATCGGGCTGTCGGCGTCGCGGACGGCGCGCTCGACGTCGGCGGGGTCGACGAGGCCGTCGACCGTCGGCAGGGCGGTGACCTTGACGCCGCCGACGTGCTCGAGCCCTCCGGCCTCGTCGTGCAGGACGTGGGCCTGGTCCGAGGCCAGCACCGACTCCCAGCGGGACGTGAGCGCCTGCAGCGCCACGACGTTCGCGCCGGTCCCGGTGAGCACGACGGCGCTGCTCGTGCCCGCGCCGAAGTGGGCGCGCAGCGCCTCGCTCAGCGCGCTCGTGTACGCGTCGCCGCCGTAGCTGGGGACGTGGCCGCCGTTGGCGGCGACGAGGGCCTGCAGGACCTCGGGGTGCATGCCGGCGGCGTTGTCGCTGGCGAAACCCCTCGCGGTCGGGTCGTGCAGCGGGGCGTCGTGCCGGGAGCTGCTGGGGAGGGAGACGGTGCTCACCCCGGCACGCTACCCGCGCACCTCAGAACCTCCGGCCACGGGCGGTGAAGCAGGAGCGGTGCCAGTGCCGCCGCTCGGTGACCCCCTCCCCGGGGCTGAAGGTGCCGCGCGCGGGCCAGACGACGAGGTGCGGGGTGCCCGGCGGGATGTCCTGGTGGCACCCGGGGCACCGGTAGGTCTTCTCCGAGGAGGTGCCCCGCAGCTCCCGGACGACCCAGGTCCCGTCGGGGCCGGAGACGGTGCGGTCGACCCCGCGTCCCAGCGGCGCGCGGGGCGGCGGGTCGGGGCGGCGGCGGTTGGCGCGGGGCACGGCGTCATGCTCTCAAGCACCGCGCCGCCCGGCCCGACCGGGCGCTGCCGCGGTGGTGTCCCCTCCACACCACCGTGGCCACGCCCGGTACGACCGGTAGTCGTCGCGCGGCCCGGTTTCGTTACACGTGCCCGGCCGGGTCGTGGGCGGGCACGGCGGGGGGCGTCTCGTAAGCTCGCCCCTCGTGCGTCTCGTCATCGCCCGCTGCTCCGTCGACTACGCGGGCCGGCTCACCGCCCACCTCCCGCTGGCGACCCGCCTGCTCCTGGTCAAGGCCGACGGCAGCGTCCTCGTCCACTCCGACGGGGGCAGCTACAAGCCGCTGAACTGGATGAGCCCCCCCGCCCGGCTGACGGTGGACGTGCCCGGTGAGGACGCCCGCGAGGCCGGCGTCGTGGAGACGTGGACCGTGCAGCACACCAAGACCGACGACCGCCTCGTCGTCTCCGTCCACGAGGTGCTGCACGACTCCGAGCACGAGCTCGGCCTCGACCCGGGCCTGGTCAAGGACGGGGTGGAGGCGCACCTGCAGAAGCTGCTGGCCGAGCACATCGGCACCCTCGGCGAGGGGTACACGCTGGTGCGCCGGGAGTACATGACGGCCATCGGCCCGGTCGACATCCTCGCCCGCGACGCCGGTGGTCGTGCCGTCGCCGTCGAGATCAAGCGCCGGGCCGAGATCGACGGCGTGGAGCAGCTGACGCGCTACCTCGAGCTGCTCAACCGCGACCCGCTGCTGGCCCCCGTGACCGGCGTCCTCGCCGCCCAGGAGATCAAGCCGCAGGCGAGGACGCTGGCCACCGACCGCGGGATCCGGTGCGTGCGGTTGGACTACGACGCCTTGCGCGGGATCGACGACGTGGACTCGCGGCTGTTCTGAGCACCGGCCCGGCCGGTCGCGCCGGTCCGGCGCAGCAGGGCCTCCGCGCGCGCCCTGCGCACCGCGGTGCGGTCCACGGCCGGGGTGTCCTCGACCTGCAGGACGAGGTGCAGTCGCGTGACCCGCAGCAGCCGCAGCGCCGGCAGCGGCACCTCGCGCAGCACGAGGCGCCGCCCGGTCCGCTGGGCGCGCCGGTGGGCGCCGACGAAGACCCCGAGCCCCGTCGCGTCGGCGACGACGATGCCGTCGACCCGGACGACGAGGTCACCGGTCCCCGCGTCGACGGCCGCGTGCAGGGCCGCCCGGACGTCGGGCACGGTGTGGACGTCGAGCCGGCCGCCGACGTGCACGACCTGCCCGTGGACGACGTCGTCCACGGTGGCCGCGCTGCCGGGGGTCGAGCGCGCGGCCCGGCGGGCCGCGACGTCGTCCGCGGCGCTGGGCGCCGACGGGTCCTGCTGGACGGTGTCCTGCTGGACGGTGCCGGGCACCGCCGCGAGTCCGATCGCCATCTGTTCCTCCCCCGAGGACGCCGGTCGTGATCGTGTGATCGTCACCGGTCAGACGCAGCGGACCGCTGGTCGGTTGCACCCCGTTCCCCGCCCGTGGCGGGTGGGGAGATCGAGACCAGCGGTCACACTGTGGTCACACTCTGCCATCGGCCGGTGCCGCCGATCCCGCGAAGACCCCAGCCGTTGCCCAACGGTGACCTGACGGGTCCACGGGAGGAGGATGGGTGGCGTGCAGATCAGCTGGGGCAGCTACTCCTACGCCTTCGGACCCGCCGTGGCCCTCGTCGCGGTCCTGGTCCTGGTCCTGCTGCTGCGTTGGACGTTCTCGCACGGCAGGTCCGTGGTGGAGCGCCGGCCCCAGCGCGGGTCGAGCGAGGAGTACGGCCTGCTGGAGGTGGTGTCCGCACCCCCCACCTTCGTCGAGGCCGAGGTGCAGCGGCGCACGCTCGTCGACGCGGGGATCCGGGCGACGCTGGCCCCCACGACGGAGGGACCGCGGGTCATGGTGTTCCCCGCCGAGGCGGGGCTGGCCCGGCAGATCCTGGAGCAGGGGCGTTAGGCGACGTTGACGCCCTGCCCGGGCGGGGCGGACTCCAGCCAGCTCGCGAAACCCGTGTAGGTGTCCCGGCCCATCGCGAACTCGATCTCCTCACCCGCAGCGCCGACCTCCAGGCGGCACTCCACGATCATCGCGCCGGGCTGGACGGCCACGAGCTCGGGCCCCTCGGCGTCGCGGAAGACGGTGACGGCCAGCGCCCGCCGTGCGTAGCTGCACGACGGGCGCGGGGAGAGCGAGAAGGTCCGGTACCAGTCCAGGCGGTCGCGCTCGTACTGCGCGACCCCCAGGGCCCACCGTCGGCGGCCACCACGGGCCTGCCGCACGGAACAGTCGAAGGTGCCGAGGCGGGCCAGGAGGCGGCGGCGCCGCAGCACCACCAGAACCAGCACCACGACGAGGACGACGGCGCACGCACCTGCGATCTCCAGGGAGAGCAGGACCTCGTGCACCGTCGCCCCGCCGTCTCAGCGCGTGCCGGAACCCGCGGTGACCTCGACCTGCTCGGCGACGATCGTCACCTTGTCGTGGTCCACCGAGAAGAACCCGCCGCTGACGGTCGCGGTCACACCGTCGGACCCGGATCCGGAGATCGCCACGTCGCCGGGGGCGAGGACGGCCAGCAGCGGCTCGTGCCCGGCCATGATGCCGATCTCACCCTCCGCGGTGCGCGCGCGCACCAGCGACGCCTCGCCGGACCACACGGAGCGGTCCGCCGCGACGAGCTCGACCTGCAGAGCCATCAGGCGGTTTCCTTCTGGATGCGCGACCAGTTGCGCTCGACGTCCTCGAGGCCACCGACGTTGAAGAACGCCTGCTCGGCGACGTGGTCGAGCTCGCCGTCGGCGATCTTCGAGAAGCCCTCGATCGTCTCCTTCAGCGGGACGGTCGAGCCGACGACGCCGGTGAACTTCTCGGCCATGTAGGTGTTCTGGGAGAGGAACTGCTGGATGCGGCGAGCGCGGCTCACCGTCAGCTTGTCCTCCTCCGACAGCTCGTCGACACCGAGGATGGCGATGATGTCCTGCAGCTCCTTGTTGCGCTGCAGGATCTGCTTCACGCGGACCGCCGTGGAGTAGTGGTCCTGGGAGATGTACAGCGGGTCGAGGATGCGCGACGTCGAGGTCAGCGGGTCCACGGCCGGGTACAGACCGCGCGAGGCGATCTCGCGGGACAGCTCCGTCGTCGCGTCGAGGTGCGCGAACGTCGTGGCCGGCGCCGGGTCGGTGTAGTCGTCCGCGGGGACGTAGATCGCCTGCAGCGAGGTGATCGAGTGACCGCGGGTCGAGGTGATGCGCTCCTGGAGCACACCCATCTCGTCGGCCAGCGTGGGCTGGTAGCCGACGGCCGACGGCATGCGGCCGAGCAGCGTCGAGACCTCGGAACCGGCCTGGGTGAACCGGAAGATGTTGTCGATGAACAGCAGCACGTCCTGCTTCTGCACGTCGCGGAAGTACTCCGCCATCGTCAGGGCGGACAGGGCCACGCGCAGGCGCGTCCCCGGCGGCTCGTCCATCTGGCCGAACACGAGGGCGGTCTTGTCGAAGACGCCGGCCTCGGCCATCTCGGCGATGAGGTCGTTGCCCTCACGGGTGCGCTCACCGACACCGGCGAACACCGACACACCACCGTGGTCCTGCGCGACGCGCTGGATCATCTCCTGGATGAGGACGGTCTTGCCGACGCCGGCACCCCCGAACAGGCCGATCTTCCCACCCTGCACGTACGGGGTGAGCAGGTCGATCACCTTGATGCCGGTCTCGAACATCTGGGTCTTGGACTCGAGCTGGTCGAAGCTCGGGGCCTTGCGGTGGATCGGCCAGCGCTCGGTCACCTCGAGGCGCTCGCCCTCCTCGAGGTTCAGGGCCTCGCCGATGGCGTTGAAGACCTTGCCGAGGGTCACGTTGCCGACGGGCACCGAGATCGGCGCGCCGGTGTCGACGACGGCCGCCCCGCGGACCATGCCGTCGGTCGGCTTGAGGGAGATGGCGCGGACCATGTTGTCGCCGAGGTGGGAGGCCACCTCGAGCGTCACGGTCGCGGTCTGGCCGCCCATGCTCACCTCGGTGGTGAGGGCGTTGTTCTGGTCGGGCATCGCGTCGGCGGAGAACTCGACGTCGACGACGGGCCCGATGACTCGGGCGATGCGGCCGGTCGCACCCTTGCTGGTGCTGGTCGGCGCTTCGTTGACGGTGGCGGTCATGTCGCTCCTCGGGCTTCCTTCGTCGAGTGAGTTCGTGCAGAAGTGTGGGGTGGGCCCGGGTGCCGTCAGGCGCGCGAGCCGGAGGAGGCGAGGGCGTCGGCACCGCCGACGATCTCGCTGATCTCCTGGGTGATGTCGGCCTGACGGGCGTTGTTGGCCAGTCGGGTCAGCTTCTTGATGAGCTCGTCCGCGTTGTCGGTCGCGCTCTTCATGGCCCGCTGGCGCGCCGCGAGCTCGGAGGCCGCCGCCTGCAGGAGGCAGTTGAAGATCCGGCTGTTGACGTACTGCGGCAGCAGGGCGTCCAGCACCGCGTCGGCGCTCGGCTCGAACTCGTACAGCGGCTGCAGGTCGCCGTCCGAGGGCGCCTCGACGCCCTCGACGACCTCCAGCGGCAGCAGCCGGATGACCCGGGGCTCCTGCGTCACCATGCTGACGAAGTGGGTGTAGACGACGTGGATCTCGTCGATCCCGCCCTGGGCGAAGTCCTGCGCGAAGTCGGCCAGCAGCCGGTCACCGATCGTCTTCGCGTCCTCGTACGACGGGGAGTCGGTGAACCCGACCCAGGAGTCGACGACCGAGCGGCGGCGGAAGCCGTAGAAGGCCACCGCCTTGCGGCCCACCAGGTACGGCGCGACCTCCTTGCCCTCCTCGCGCAGGGCCGCGGTCAGCCGCTCCCCCTCGCGCAGGACGCTGGAGGAGTAGGCCCCCGCCAGCCCGCGGTCGGACGACAGCAGCAGGACCGCCGCGCGCTTGACCTCGGTCTTCTCCGTGATCAACGGGTGGTCGAGCGAGGAGTTCGACGCCGCCGCCGACACCGCGCGGGTCAGCGCCCGCGCGTACGGGGTCGACGCGCGCACGTTCGCCTGCGCCTTGATGATCCGCGACGCGGCGATGAGCTCCATCGCACGGGTGATCTTCTTGGTCGCCTGGACCGAGCGGATCTGCCGCCGGTAGGCCCTCAGCTGGCCTGCCATGTCCTGCTCCTCTTCCTTGCTCCGCTCGGTCCTGCGTCTGCCGCGCCGCTCAGCGCTTGGTGGTGGTGATCTGCTCCTGCGAGATGTCGTCCTCGTCGGTCCGGCCGTGGTCCTCGTCGGCCGGGACGGCCGAGTCGGTCGAGCCCGCCGAGAACTGCGGCTTGAAGGCGTCGATGGCCTGCTTCAGCTCGTCCTTGGCGCCGTCGGAGAACTGCTTGGTCTCGCGGATCCCCTGCATGAGCTCGCCGTGGTTGCGCTTGACGTGCTCGAGGAACTCGCGCTCGAAGCGGGAGATGTCCGAGACCTCGACGGAGTCGAGCTGGCCGGTGGTGCCGGCCCAGATCGAGACGACCTGCTCCTCGAGGGAGAACGGCGTGTACTGCGGCTGCTTGAGCAGCTCGACGAGGCGCGCACCCCGGGCGAGCTGGTTGCGGGAGGCCTGGTCCAGGTCGGAGGCGAACATCGCGAACGCCTCCATGGCCCGGAACTGCGCCAGGTCCAGCTTCAGCGTCCCGGAGATGCCCTTGATGGCCTTCGTCTGGGCCGCACCACCGACGCGGGACACCGAGATGCCGACGTCGATCGCGGGACGCTGGTTGGCGTTGAACAGGTCCGACTGCAGGAAGATCTGGCCGTCGGTGATGGAGATGACGTTGGTCGGGATGTACGCCGAGACGTCGTTGCCCTTGGTCTCGATGAACGGCAGACCCGTCATCGACCCGGCGCCGAGCTCGTCGGACAGCTTCGCGCAGCGCTCCAGCAGGCGGGAGTGCAGGTAGAAGACGTCACCGGGGTACGCCTCGCGGCCCGGCGGGCGGCGCAGCAGCAGCGACACGGCGCGGTAGGCCTCGGCCTGCTTGGACAGGTCGTCGAACACGATGAGGACGTGCTTGCCGGCGTACATCCAGTGCTGGCCGATGGCCGAACCGGTGTACGGCGCGAGGTACTTGAAGCCGGCCGGGTCGGAGGCGGGGGCCGCGACGATGGTCGTGTACTCCATCGCGCCGGCCTCCTCCAGCGAGCGCTTCACCGAAGCGATCGTGGAGCCCTTCTGACCGATGGCGACGTAGATGCAGCGGACCTGCTGCTTGGGGTCGCCCGAGGCCCAGTTGTCCTTCTGGTTGATGATCGTGTCGATCGCGATCGCGGTCTTGCCGGTCTGGCGGTCACCGATGATCAGCTGACGCTGGCCGCGGCCGACGGGGATCATCGCGTCGATGGCCTTGATGCCGGTCTGCAGCGGCTCGCGGACCTCCTGGCGCTGCACGACCGAGGGGGCCTGCAGCTCCAGCGCACGGCGGGTCTCGGCCTCGATCGGGCCCAGGCCGTCGATCGGCGCACCCAGCGGGTCGACGACGCGGCCCAGGAAGTCGTCACCGACGGGCACGGAGAGGACCTCGCCCGTGCGGTGGACCGGCTGGCCCTCCTCGATGCCGGCGGCGTCACCGAGGACGACGACACCGATGTCGCGCACGTCGAGGTTCTGCGCGAGGCCGAGGGTGCCGTCCTCGAAGCGCAGCAGCTCGTTCGCCATGACCGAGGGCAGGCCCTCGACGTGGGCGATGCCGTCGCCCGCGTCGGTCACGCGGCCGACTTCCTCACGCGCGGCGGTGCCGGGGTCGTACGACGCCACGAAGGCGTCGAGAGCGTCCCGGATCTCCTCCGGGCGGATGGTCAGCTCGGCCATGGGATGCCCTGCTCTCCTTCTCGGGTCCTGCGGTTCTCGAAGTCCATCATCCCCCGCGTCCCGCGGGGTGGGGTGTTCAGGGCGGTGCTCAGCCGGCCAGGCGGCGACGCGCCTCGTCGAGGCGGGTCGCGATCGACCCGTCGATGACGTCGTCACCGATGCTCACGCGGAGCCCGCCGACGAGGTCGGGGTCGACGTCGACCGTGACGCTGATGGCCCGGCCGTACTGGCGCGACAGCGAGGCCGCGAGGCGCTCGCGCTGGGCCTCGCTGAGGGGGGTGGCGCTCACGACGTGGGCGACGAACTGGTCGCGGCGCGCGGCCACGACCTCGACCCACTCCTCGAGCAGCCGCTCGGCGCGCACCCCGCGCGGCGAGACCGCCGCGCGACGGGCCAGCTGGACCGTCTCGGGCGCCGCCCTGTCGAGCAGCAGCCGGGAGACCAGCGAGGCGCGGTTGGCGTCCGGTGCGCTGCGGTCGGCGAGGGCGTCGCGCAGCTGCGGGTTGCCGGCGATGGTGCGGGAGAACCGGAAGAGCTCGTCCTCCAGCGCGTCCAGGTGCCCCGACCGCTCCGCCTGCGTCACGACCGCGACGACGGCGAGCCGCTCGGTCGCGTCCGACAGGTCGCGACCGGCCGTCCAGCGGGACGACGCCAGCGCGGCGACCGTCTCGACGGCGGCCGTGCCGATCCTGCCGGTGAAGGTGCGGCGGACGAACTCGGCCTTGGCCGAGCTCTCCCGCGACGGGTCGGTCAGGGCCCGGCGCAACCCCACCGAGGAGTCGAGCAGGCTGGTGACGGCGAAGAGGTCCTCCCCCGTCCGGCCCGCGTCGGCCCCCCCGGTGGCGAGCTGCGCGTCGAGCACCTGCTGCGCGGCGGCGAGGCTCGCCTTCGCGACGCCGGAGTCGAGCTCGCTCATCGGGAGGTCGCCCCCGACTCGCTGCGCTCGAGGTCGGCGAGGAACCGGTCCACGACACCGCTCTGGCGAGCGGAGTCCTGCAGCGACTCACCGACGATGCGGGAGGCCAGGTCGGTCGCCAGGCGACCCACCTCGGCGCGCAGCTGCGCCGTGGCCTGGGCCCGCTCCGCCTCGATCGTGGCGCGAGCCGCGGTCGTGATGCGGTCGGACTCGGCCTGCGCCTGCTCGCGCATCTCGGCGAGGATCTGCGCACCCTGCTGGCGCGCGTCCTCACGGATGCGGTTGGCCTCGCCGCGGGCGTCCGCGAGCTGGGCCTTGTACTCGGCGAGGGCGGCGGCGGCCTCTTCCTGGGCCTTCTCCGCCTTCTCGACGTTGCCCTCGATCGCGGCGCGCCGCTCCTCGTACACCGTCTCCAGCCGCGGGACGATCTTCTTCTGCACGAAGATCAGCAACGCGATGAAGACGATGGCGCCGAAGATCAGCTCACCGATGTGAGGGATGATCGGGTAGCCCGTCGGGTCGACGAGGCCCTCGTCGGCAGCGGCCTGTGCCGTTACTGCGAGCTGCACGGCTCCTCCTTCAGGTCAGCGCTCGGTGGGTGGGAGGTGAGCGCCTGTCAGCGGAAGACGAAGGCGAGCGCCAGACCGAAGATCGCCAGCGCCTCGGTGAGGGCGAAGCCCAGGAAGGCGATGGTCTGCAGCATGCCGCGCGCTTCGGGCTGGCGCGCGACGCCGTTGATGTAGGCGGCGAAGATCAAGCCGACGCCGATACCGGGGCCGATGGCCGAGAGGCCGTAGCCGAGGATTGCGATGTTGCCGTCCATCAGTCTCTCTGCTTCCTTCCGTTGCCGACGCGCGGGCCGCGCCGATCTGCTGGTGGGTGGGTCAGTGCTCGTCGGCGAGGGAGCCGGCGATGTAGAGGGCGGCGAGCAGCGTGAAGATGTACGCCTGGAGGAACTCGACGAGGAGTTCGAACAGCGTCATCACGATGCCCATCGCGAAGGTCGGGATCGAGAAGATCTGCAGGCCCAGGCTCCCCGAGTGCAGGAGCATGTACTCACCGCCGGTGATGAAGAGCACCAGCAGGATGTGCCCCGCGAACATGTTCCCGAAGAGTCGCAGCGCGAGGGTCACCGGGCGGGTGATGAAGTACGTGATGAGCTCGAGCAGGAAGACGAGCGGCTTGATCCAGCCCGGCAGCCCCGGGGGGATCATGTGGCCGATGTGACCCCCCAGACCGCGCTTCTTGATGCCGAGGTAGTGGTACACGCCGTAGACGACGAGGGCCAGCACCAGCGGGAACGCGATGCGGCTCATCGTCGGGTACTGGACCGGCGGGATGATGCCGAAGAGGTTGTTCACCAGGATGAGGGCGAACATCGTGAACAGCATCGGCACGAACTTCAGGAAGTCGCGGGACCCGATGATGTCGCGGGCGATGGAGTTGCGGACCAAGCCGTAGGTGGCCTCCATCCCCATCTGCCGCTTGCCGGGGACGACTTCAAGACGCTTCGTGGCCCAGTTGAGCAGTGCGGCGATGAGGACGGCCGACAACACGAAGACCAGCGCGGGACGCGTGACGTCCAGCCACCCCGAGCCCGAGCCGATGAGGGGCTGCCAGAAGATTGCCTGGGTCGGGGTCTCGAACCCCTCTTCGCCTCCTGCGGCGGCGAGCATTCCGAGGCTCACGTCAACTCCTCCGTGCGAACGTCGTCGTGGGTACGGGTCGGTTCCGCGAGCACACGCGAAAGGACGACCACAGGGACTTCACAAGTGGCCGTCACGCTTTACCGTACCGGAACCACACGTAGTAGATCGCCAGCGCCATGCCGCCGACGATGCCGATGGCGACGATGAAGTCCGTGCCGATCAGGCGGTCGATCAGGTACCCGATGCCGCCGAAGCCCAAGACTCCGGCGAGCAGGTACGAGGGGATGTTCCAGGCCCGCGACTCCTCGAGGCGGCCGTGCTCGCGCTCCTGGTCCGCGCCGGGGCGGGCAGGAGGGGCGGGGTGGCCGTCGTCGGTCATGTCGCGGCGAACGGTAGCAGGGCTCTCGCTCACGACCCACCGTCCGGGTCGCGCGGCGCGGGGGCCCCGAACACGGGGACGCGGAGCTTGACGAACGCGCGCATCTCGGCTGCCAGCCAGCCGACGGCGCACGCGATGACGGACAACCCGAGGGCGGGCCCGTCGATCCACGAGACGCCCATGAGCAGGACCATGGCGACCCCGAGCAGGACGATCTTCACGGTGTAGACGCCGAGCGCGGCGATGAGCACGAGCTGCGGGTTCGACCGGGCGGTGCGCCGCATGACGACGAGCCGCGCGCCGAAGAAGACGAGGACCATCACGGAACCGACGAGCGCCGAGAGGAGCCCCTCGACGCCGGCCAGGACCGCCGCGGCGACGACGCAGACGGCGGCGACGGCAGCCCCGACGGTCAGCGACCGGCGCAGGAGCACGCGGTAGGCGTCCTCCACGTGCGCGGTGGCGACACTGTCACTCAAGGCTGGTCTGCTCTCTGCTCGTCGGCGGGTCGTCCGAAGGGTTCGGCTCGTCGGCGTTCCGGTCCGGCCGCGTGGCGGCCCCGGGAAGACTTCGTGAAAGCTATCACGAACTCAGGGACCTCCTACGCGGCGTCGTGGACGACCTGAGCTCATGTGCGCGACGTCTCAGTCGGGGCCCCGAGGGAGCCACGCTGCGCAGTGTCCTGCTCACCCGGGCCGGGGTCCACCACCGGCCGCTTCCGCCGCCAGTACAGCGGCAGGAAGGTCAGGGCGAGCACGAGGCACCCGGCACCGAAGGCGACGGCGAGCGCCTGAGGCAGCGGCAGGAACGCCGAGGTCGCGGCACCGAAGCTCAGGAAGGCCGCCCAGGAGTACATGGTCAGGACGGCCACCCGGTGGGAGTGGCCGATCTGCAGGAGGCGGTGGTGCAGGTGCTTCTTGTCGGGGTGCCAGAAGGCCTTGCCCGCTCGCGTCCGGCGCACGACGGCCAGCAGCATGTCGCTGAACGGCACGAGCAGGACGGCGATCGGCAGCAGCAGCGGGAAGAAGGCCGGAGCGATCTGCTCGTTCTCGACCGTCGTGGGGTCGACGGTGCTCGTCGCCGCGATCGTCGAGCTGGCCATCAGCAGCCCGAGCAGCATCGACCCGGAGTCGCCCATGAAGACGCGCGCCGGGTGGAAGTTGTGCGGCAGGAACCCCAGGCACACCCCGACGGTGATGGCGGCGATGAGCGTGGCGAGGGAGGAGAAGTCGTCCGGCACGCTCCCCCGCTGCAGCGCGTAGGAGTAGCCGAAGAAGGCGGTGGCGCCGATGCCGACGATGCCCGCGGCGAGGCCGTCGAGGCCGTCGACGAAGTTCACGGCGTTCACCGACACGAGCACGACGAGGATCGTGATGATCATCATGGTGCGCCCGGACAGCAGCGTGACCCCGCCGATGGGCAGTTGCAGCAGGCTCACCCCCTGCCAGCCCATGATCCCCGCGGCGAGCACCTGACCGGCCAGCTTGGTGACGGCGTCGAGCTGGACGATGTCGTCGGCGACCCCGACGGCGACGACCACCGCGGCGCCGACCAGCACCCACAGGGGGCCGGGGTCGGTGTCGAACACCCGGGACAGGAACGGGATGCGGCTGGCCACGACCAGCGCGGCCCCCATCCCCAGGAGCATCGCCAGCCCGCCGAGGCGCGGGATCGGGACGGTGTGCACGTCCCGGTCCCGCAACGGGGTCACGGCCCCGACGCGCTGGGCGAGGCGCCGCACGAGCGGCGTCGTCAGGTACGTCACGGCCGCGGCCACGACGATGACGAGGAGATAGGCCCTCATCCGCTGGTGAGCGGCGCCGTCCCGGACTCCTGCTCCGGCGCGGACCCGGCGGGTCGGTCGTCGGGCCGGTCCGGTTCGGCCCAGCCGTCCGGGACGGCCGCGCGCAGCTCGGCCTCGCTGATCGCCCCCACGCGCAGGACGCGCAGCGGGCCGTCGGAGGCGTCGACGATGGTGGAGGGTGCGCCCTGGGGGCTGGCGCCGGCGTCGAGGTAGACGCGGACCGACTCCCCGAGCTGCTCGACGGCCTCCTCGGCGAGGGTGGCCGCGCGCTGCCCGGACTTGTTGGCGCTGGAGACCGCCATCGGGCCGGTGCGCCCGAGCAGTTCCAACGCCACGGGGTGCAGCGGCATGCGCAGGGCGACCGTCCCGTTCGTCTCCCCCAGGTCCCACGTCAGCGACGGCTGGGCCCGGCACACGATGGTCAGCGCGCCGGGCCAGAACGCGTCGACGAGCTCGCGGACCGCGAAGGGGATCGAGCTGGCCAGTCCGTCGATCGTGCGGACCTCGGGCACGAGGACCGGCGGCGGCATCTCCCGCCCGCGGCCCTTGGCCTCGAGCAGGCGCTGGACCGCGGCGGGGTTGAAGGCGTCCGCACCGATGCCGTAGACGGTGTCGGTCGGCAGGACGACGACCTCACCGCGCTTGATCGCGTTGTGCGCGGCGGACAGGCCGCGGTCGCGGGTGACGGGGTCGGCGCAGTCGAACGGGGGTCTCACGGGGCAAGAGTCTCCCACCGACGGGCCGGCGCGGAACGGCAGCCGTGCGTCGGCGCGTCAGCGACGGCGGGCCGTGGTCGCCCGGGGACGGTCGGTCAGGTCGCGGTGGCTCTCGACGTCCGTCCACGTCCCGGCCGCGAACATCGCCCGGGCCGAGCGTTCCTGCACCTCGGCGTGCTCGACGACCACGCAGCCCCCCGGCCTCAACAAGCGCGCCGCCGTGGCGACGACGCGGCGCGGCACCTGCAGACCGTCGTCGCCCAGGCCGTACAGCGCGACCTCGGGGTCGTGGCGGGCCACCTCCGGGTCCACGGGCACCGCACCCGGCGGGACGTAGGGCGGGTTGCTGACCACGACGTCGACGGTCCCGTCGAGGTCGGCGAACGCCGTGGCGGCGTCACCGAGCCGCAGGTCGACCGAGGGTGAGAGGTCGTCGACGTTGCGCCGGGCCCAGGCGTGCGCCATCGGGTCCAGCTCGACGGCGTGCACGCGCGCGGAGGGGACCTCCGTCGCCACCGCCAGGGCGATGGCCCCGGACCCGGTGCAGAGGTCGACGACGACGGGGTCGGTCAGCCGCTGCGCCTCGGCGACCGCCAGGCCGGCGACGGTCTCGGTCTCGGGCCGGGGGACGAAGACGCCGGGGCCGACCCGCAGCTCCAGCGAGCGGAACCCGGCGCGGCCCGTGAGGTGCTGCAACGGCACCCGCGCCGCGCGCTGGTCGAGCAGGTCGGCGAAAGCCCCCGCCTCCACCGGGTCCCCCAGGGCGGCGAGCACCCCGAGCCGGGAGCGGGTGACGCCCAGCGCGTGCGCGAGGAGCGCCTCGGCGTCCGCAGCGGGGGTGGGGACGCCGGCCTCGGCGAGCCGCCGCCCGGCCTCGACGAGCAGCTGACGCGCGGTGACCACCCGCGCAGGCTAGGCCAGCCCGAGCAGCCGGAACGCCACGGTCTGCGTGTCCGCCTCCCCCGTGCCACCGCTCGGTGAGGTGACGGCGACCCACCGCCCCGTCGCCGGGACGGCCCACACGGACGTGCGCACCCCGGTCGTCGCGCCGTTGACGCCGACCACGGTCCGTCCCGCGAGCTCGGCGGACAGCCAGCCCCAGCCCACCCCCGCCCCGGGGGTCTGCACCACCGCGTCGAGGGCGCGGGCCCCGGGCACGTCACCCCGCGCCACGGCTGCCGCCAGCTCGCCCAGGTCCTCGGCCGTGGAGTAGACCCCGGTGCCCGCCGGGGTGCTGCCGCTGGAGCGCCAGGGGGTGCTGGGCCGGCCGTCCGGACCCAGCTCGCGAGCCCGTCCGGCGGGCAGCGGGTCCGGCGCCGCCTCCGTCGCGGTCGTGCCGAGCGGGTCCAGGACGCGCTCGCGCAGCAGCTGCGGGTAGGGCTGCCCCAGCCGCTGCGCGAGGGCGTTGCCCAGCAGTGCGTAGCCGAGGTTGGAGTAGGCGAACTCGCCCCGCGGTCCGCGCAGGGGCGTCCACGCGGCGTCGCGCAGCAGGTTCTCCGGGGTGTCCCACCGGTACGGATTCCCGTAGGTGAGAGCGGTGATCGGCGCGGCGAGGGCGGCCCGCGTGCTGAGCCGCGGCAACCCGGACGTGTGCGTGGCCAGCTCCTCCAGCGTCGTGGAGGCGAGGGGCCCGGACAGCCACGGGTGGACGTCCCCGAGCGTCGTGGTGGGGGCGACCTCCCCGCGCTCGACGGCGTCGGCGAGGAGCAGACCGGTGAGCCCCTTGGTCACCGAACCGATCTCCTGCGGCGTGGCGGCCGTCAGCGCCCGCCCGGGGGCGGCGGTCCCGATGGCCGCGGACGTGCCGCCGGTGGCGTCGCCGGCGGCCACGGCGAACCCCTGGCCCGCCAGGTCCGCCGTGGCCGCGCGCAGCCGGGCGGCGAGGACCGGGTCCCCGGTGGTGTCGGCGGACGGTGCCGGCGGGGCCGGCGCGGCTGCCCCGGTGAGGGCGAGGACCGCGGCCGTGAGGACGGCGAGCAGGCCGCTCGTGCGCAGTGCGGATCGGAACGGGTCGGCGGGCAACGCGATCACCTCAGTCCAGCGGCGGCGAGCAGGGTCAGGAACGGCACCACGCGCTCGGCCGGGACGTCGTAGCGACCCCGGCCGGACGTGGTCAGCCAGCCTTCGGCGACGAGCTGGCGCAGGTGGTGGTAGAGCTGCCCGGAGGTGCCGAGGCCCTCCCCGAGCTCGGGGACGGTGTGCCGGCCGTGCAGCACCTTGTGCAGCAGCTGCAGCCGGACCGGGTGGGCCAGCGCGGACAGCGCGGCGACGGCCTGCGTCGGGTCGGCCTGCAGCATCGAGGAGACCTCGACGGTCTCCTGCCACTCGAAGGACGCCCCCGTCGGCAGCGTCACGCTGCCGGTGAAGAGGACGTGCGAACGTCCCTCCGCCTGCCGCTTCAGCTCCCGCAGCGCCCAGAACCGGTCGTCGTCCCGCGGGTCCGCCCCGTCGGCGACGCGGGCCTCGAGCGCGGCGAGGCGCTTCTCGAGGAGGGCCCACCGTTCCTCGTCCACCCGTCGATCCTACGCACATCCGTAGTAGCTACGCATCCCCGTCGTGTCTCCCGTGCGCGCAGGACGGGGACGGATCAGTGGGCGGCGAGCTGAGCGGCCTCGTCGGCGTCGATCGCGGACTGGATGACGGGGTCGAGCTCGCCGTCGAGCACGGTGTCGAGGTTGTAGGCCTTGAAGCCGGTGCGGTGGTCGGCGATGCGGTTCTCGCCGTAGTTGTAGGTGCGGATCCGCTCGGAGCGGTCGACCGTGCGCACCTGGGAGCGGCGGGCAGCCGACGCCTGCGCGTCCGCGGCCTCCTGCGCCACCGCGTGCAGCCGCGCGCGCAGGATGCGCAGCGCCTGCTCCTTGTTCTGCAGCTGGGACTTCTCGTTCTGGCAGCTGGCGACGATGCCGGTGGGCAGGTGGGTGATGCGGACGGCGGAGTCGGTGGTGTTGACGCTCTGGCCACCGGGTCCGGAGGAGCGGAAGACGTCGACCCGCAGGTCGTTCGGGTCGAGGTCCACCTCGACCTCCTCGGCCTCGGGCACCACGAGGACGCCGACGGCGGACGTGTGGACGCGACCCTGGGACTCGGTGACGGGCACCCGCTGGACGCGGTGCACGCCGCCCTCGTACTTCAGCCGGTGCCAGACGCCCTCGGCCGCGGCGGCGCGGCTCTTCACGGCCACCGACACGTCCTTGTACCCGCCGAGGTCGCTGGGGGTGGCGTCGAGCAGCTCGGTCGCCCAGCCGCGCTGCTCGGCGTAGCGCAGGTACATCCGCAGCAGGTCGCCGGCGAAGAGGGCGGACTCCTGCCCGCCCTCACCCGCCTTCACCTCGAGGATCACGTCGCGCGCGTCGTCGGGGTCGCGCGGCAGCAGGACCCGGCGCAACCGCTCCCCCGCCGCCGCGGCGGCCTCCTCCAGCGCGGGCAGCTCGGCGGCGAAGCCGGGGTCCTCCGCGGCCAGCTCGCGGGCCGCCTCGGCGTCGTCGACGGCCGTGCGCCAGGCGGTGTGCGCCTCGACGACCTGCTGCAGCTCCGCGTAGCGCCGGCCCAGGCGCCTGGCCAGACCCGCGTCGGCGTGGACGGCGGGGTCACCCAGGCGGCGTTCGAGCTCGGCGTGCTCGTCGAGCAGCGGCTGGACGGTCTCGAACACTCAGGGCTCCTGGGGGCGAGGTGGCGGGAACGCGACAGCGCCGGCCCCGCCACCCCGGAGGGCGGTGGGACCGGCGCTGGGAGCGGACTACTTGGCGGTCTTCTTGCCGTAGCGCTGCTGGAAGCGGGCCACGCGGCCACCGGTGTCCAGGATCTTCTGCTTGCCGGTGTAGAACGGGTGGCAGGCGCTGCACACGTCGGCGCGCATCTCCCCGCTCTTCTCGGTGCTGCGGGTGGTGAACGTCGCGCCGCAGGTGCAGGTGACCTGGGTCTCGACGTAGTCCGGGTGGATGCCAGCCTTCACGGTTCTCTCCTCAAAGCGCTCAGTCGGCACCGGGTCGCCTGGGTCGAGCTGGCGTGAGCCGGTGCCTGCGGTGTCGAAGCAGTCTCCCACAGGAGCCGCCGGTGGTTGACAACCGGCGACCCCCGCGGGTTGTTCCCGTCAGTCCTTGTTGACCAGCGGGGTGGACGTCTGGACCTGGTGCAGGAACTCGAGGTTGCTGCGGGTCTTCTTGAGGCGGTCCAGCAGCAGCTCGATGGAGGCCTGCGCGTCGAGCGCGGTGACCACGCGGCGCAGCTTCCAGACGGTCTGCAGCTCCTCGCGGGACATGAGGATCTCCTCGCGCCGCGTGCCGGAGGCCGGCACGTCGACGGCGGGGAAGATCCGCTTGTCGGCCAGCTGGCGCGACAGGCGGACCTCCATGTTCCCGGTGCCCTTGAACTCCTCGAAGATGACCTCGTCGGCCTTGGAGCCCGTCTCGACCAGGGCCGAGGCCAGGATCGTCAGCGAGCCGCCGTTCTCGACGTTGCGGGCCGCGCCGAAGAACCGCTTCGGCGGGTACAGCGCCGAGGCGTCGACACCACCGGACAGGATGCGACCGCTGGCCGGCGCCGAGATGTTGTACGCGCGGGACAGGCGGGTCAGGGAGTCCAGCAGCACGACGACGTCGTTGCCGAGCTCGACGAGGCGCTTGGCCCGCTCGATGGCGAGCTCGGCGACGGCCGTGTGGTCCGACGCGGGGCGGTCGAAGGTGGAGGCGATGACCTCACCCTTGATCGTCCGCTGCATGTCGGTGACCTCTTCGGGCCGCTCGTCGACGAGGACGACCATGAGGTGGCACTCGGGGTTGTTCGTCGTGATGGCGTTGGCGATGGCCTGCATGACCATCGTCTTGCCGGCCTTCGGGGGCGCGACGATGAGACCGCGCTGACCCTTCCCCAGCGGCGACATCAGGTCGATGATGCGCGTGGTCAGGACGTTGGGCTCGGTCTCCAGGCGCAGCCGCTCCTGCGGGTACAGCGGCGTGAGCTTGGTGAACTCCGGGCGGTGCCGGGCCTGCTCCGGCGGCGCGCCGTTGACGGTGTCGACGCGGACGAGGGCGTTGAACTTGGCCCGCGCCCCCGACTGCTCGCCCTCGCGGGGCTGGCGGACGGCGCCGGTGACGGCGTCGCCGGGACGCAGGTTGTTCTTCTTGACCTGGCCGAGGGAGACGTAGACGTCGTTGGCGCCGGCGAGGTAGCCCGACGTGCGGATGAACGCGTAGTTGTCCAGGACGTCGAGGATGCCCGCGACGGGCAGCAGGACGTCGTCCTCGGAGACGTTCTCGTCGACCTCGGGCGCACCCCCGCCGTCACGGCCGCCGCGGCGGCCCTTGCGGTCGCGGTAGCGGTTGCGCCGGCCGCGACGGCCACCGTCGCCGTCGAAGTCGTCCGGGCCGTTGTTCTGCCCGGCCTGCGGGCGCTCACCGCGCTCGGAGCGCTCACCCCGCTCGTCCCGATCGGCGCGGTTCTCGGTGCGCTCGGGGCGGTCCTGCCGGTCCTGGCGGTCGCGGCGGGACTCGCCCTCGGCGCTCTCGCGTCGGGGCATCGAGGGCAGCTCGACCTGCTGGTCGGGTTCGCGGACGCGGTCGCGGCGCGCGCGCTCGCGGCGGGACAGGCGCGGCTGGGCGTCGTCCTGGCGCTCGGACCGGTCACCCCGGTCGCCCCGGTCACCCCGATCACCCCGGTCGTTGCGCTCCGGACGGTCCCCGCGGCCGCGGGTGAAGTCGTCCAGGGTCGGCTCGCTGCGCGTCGCGGAGGCGGTGTCGGCCTCGGGGGCCTGGGCGGCGGGCTGCTCGTCCGGGACCGGCGCGGTGACCGGCGGCGCACCGGCGGGGGCACCCGCCCGGCGCGAGCGGGTGCGCGGGGCCTGGGCGGGCGGCTGCTCCACCGGGAGCTGCTCGGCGGCGGGCTGCTGCGCGACGGGCTGCTCGGCGGGCTGCTGCGCACCGGTCTGCTCGACCGCCGGGGCGGCGGCCTGCGCGGGGGCCTCGGTGCGGGCGCTGCGCTGCGCCGTGCCGGACTGGTGCTCACGGATGGCGGCCAGCAGGTCCACCTTGCGCATGCGCCCGGTGCCGGAGATGCCCAGCTCGGAGGCCAGGGCCTGCAGCTGCGGGAGCCGCAACGCGGACAGGCTGCCCGTGCGGCGCGCGGGCGCCTCGGACGAACCGCCGGTGGCGGCGATGTCGGTGGTGTCGGTCACGAAGGTCCTTCCCCCTCGTCGGTGCGACTGACCGGCGGATCCGGCGCTTCGTCGGGTCCGGGGGTGTCGCGGTGACTGCCCGATGGGCAGGATGGGAAATCCACGGCCACACGCAGAGGCGCGGCGAGAACGTGGAGACGCACCCGGAGACGGGGAGCGGACGCAGCAGGGACGGTTCTCGACTCGGAAGAGCCCCACCGTGAGTGTCCCGCCGTGGGTGCTGTCGTCGATGCTAACACCCGCCCGGGCGCCCGCGTTCCCGGTCCCCCGTTCGGCGCACGGCGCGTCGCGACCGGACGGTCAGGACCAGTCGACGCCCGCGGCGTGCACGGGCCGGGCGTGCACGTCCCACGCGCCCTGCGCGGCGAGGCCGGACACGCGCCCGACACCCGCCTCGTCCGTCAGCACGAGGACGCTGGGCCCCGCCCCGGACACGACGGCCGCCAGGCCCTCGGCGCGCAGCGCGCGCAGCAGCTCGGCCGACCGCGGCATCGCGGGGGCCCGCTGAGCCTGGTGCAGACGCTCCTCGGTGGCGTCGAGCAGGAGCGAGGGGTCGGTGGTCAGGGCGTGCACGAGCAGACCGGCCCGGCCGGCCGTCAGCGCCGCGTCCCCGTGCGGGACGGTGGCGGGCAGCAGGGCCCGCGCCCTCGAGGTCGCCAGCTCCTCGGCCGGCACGCACACCACGGCGCGGACGTCGGGGTGGACGGCGAGGCGCACCGACCGCACGGCGTCGGGGTGGGTGGGGTCCTCCCCCCGCGTCCAGGCGATGGTGAACCCGCCGTGGACGGCGGGTGCGGCGTTGTCCGGGTGGCCCTCGCGGCGGGACGCCTCCAGCAGGACCCGCGCCCGGGTCTCCTGCTCGTGCTCGGCGACCGCCCCGGCCGCCAGCAGCAGCGCGCGCGCCGCGGCCAGCCCCGCGACGATCGCCGATGCCGACGACCCCAACCCGCGCCCGTGCGGGATCACGTTGCGGCACAGCACATCCAGACCGGGGGCGGTGAACCCGGCGGCGGCCAGCTCCTCGCGCAGCACGCGGACGACGAGGTGACGCTCGTCCGTCGGCACGACACCGGCGCCCTGCCCCTCGACGCGCACCCGCAGGCCCGCGCCGTCGACGACCTCGGCCCGCACCTCGTCGCACAGGTCGAGGGCGAGGCCGAAGGCGTCGAACCCGGGCCCGAGGTTGGCGCTCGTCGCGGGCACCCGGACGGTCGCGGCGGTGCCGGCGGGCAGCGCCGCGAGCCGCTGCGGGCTCGTCACGGGACCGGGGACGGGGCCCACGCGGGTCAGACGTCCACGCCGATGGCGCGGGCGATGGTGACGGCGTCGGGCTGGACGCGGACCGGCTCGACCGACCCCTCGGAGCCGGCGGCCAGCTGCAGCGCCCACTGCGGGTCCTTCAGGCCGTGACCGGTGACCGTGATGACGATCGTCTGACCGGGTTCGACCTCACCGGCCTCGTGGGCGGCCAGCAGACCGGCCACCCCCGCGGCCGAGGCGGGTTCGACGAAGACGCCCTCGCGCGCCGACAGCCAGCGGTGCGCGGCGAGGATCTGCTCGTCGGTGACGGCGTCGATGCGACCGCCGGAGTCGTCGCGGGCCGTGGTGGCCCCCGTCCAGGACGCCGGGTGGCCGATGCGGATGGCCGTGGCGATGGTCTCCGGCTCGTCGACCGGGTGGCCCTTGACGATGGGCGCGGCGCCGGCGGCCTGGAAGCCCCACATCTTCGGGGTGCGGGAGGCGACCCCGTCCTTCGCGTACTCGGTGTAGCCCTTCCAGTACGCCGTGATGTTGCCGGCGTTGCCGACGGGCAGGGCGTGGATGTCGGGGGCGTCGCCGAGGACGTCGACGACCTCGAAGGCCCCGGTCTTCTGGCCCTCGATGCGGTAGGGGTTGACCGAGTTCACCAGCTCGACGGGGTAGGCCTCGGCGAGCTTGCGGGCCTGGTTCAGGCAGTCGTCGAAGTTGCCGTCGACCTGCAGGATCGTCGCGCCGTGGGCGACGGCCTGCGACAGCTTGCCCATGGCGATCTTGCCGTCGGGCACGAGGACGGCGCAGCGGATCCCCGCGGCGGTGGCGTAGGCGGCCGCCGAGGCCGAGGTGTTGCCCGTGGAGGCGCAGATGACGACCTCCGCGCCGTTCTCCTTGGCCTTGCTCATGGCCATCGTCATGCCGCGGTCCTTGAAGGACGCGGTCGGGTTGCAGCCCTCGACCTTGATGAGGACGCGCCCGCGCACGAGCTCGGACAGGTGCCGCGCCGGCACGAGCGGGGTACCGCCCTCGCCCAGCGTGACCACCGGGGTGGCCTCGGTCACGGGCAGCCTGTCCCGGTACTCCTCGACGAGACCTCGCCACACGTGCGCCATCAGGCGTCCCCTCCCTCGACCCGCAGCACACCGGCCACGGAGTCCACGATGTCCAGCTCTCCGAGTTCGTCGACCGTGCCCGACAGGGCCGCGTCGGTGGCGCTGTGCGTCACGACGACGAGGACGGCGCGGCCGGCGTCGTCCTGACGCTGCTGGACGGCCTCGATGGACACGCCGTGCCCGGCGAAGACGCCCGCGACCTGGGCGAGCACGCCCGGCTTGTCGGCCACGTCGAGCCGCACGTGGTAGCGCGTGACCGTCTCGGCCATGGGCTGGACGGCCAGCTGCGCGTACGCCGACTCCCCCGGGCCGCGTCCGCCGACGACCTTGTGCCGGGCCACGGCGACGACGTCACCCATGACCGCGCTGGCCGTGGGCTGCCCGCCGGCGCCGGGGCCGTAGAACATCAGCTGCCCGGCCGACTCGGCCTCGACGTAGACGGCGTTGAACGCGCCGCGGACACCGGCGAGCTGGTGCTCGCGCGGCAGCATCGCCGGGTGCACGCGCACCGAGACGGCCTCGTTGCCGTCGGCGTCCGCGCCGCGTTCGCAGATCGCCAGTAGCTTCACGACGCAGCCCTGCAGCTGGGCCGCGCGCACGTCGGCGGCGCTGACCTCGGTGATGCCCTCGCGGTGCACGTCGTCGAGGCTGACGCGCGTGTGGAAGGCGAGGGAGGCGAGGATCGCGGCCTTCGCGGCCGCGTCGAACGCCTCGACGTCGGCGGTCGGGTCCGCCTCGGCGTACCCGAGGGCCTGGGCCTGCTCGACGGCCTCGGAGAAGCCCATGCCCGCGGTGTCCATCTGGTCCAGGACGTAGTTCGTGGTCCCGTTGACGATGCCGAGCACGCGGGTGACGCGGTCGCCGACGAGGGACTCGCGCAGGGGACGCAGCAGCGGGATGGCGCCCGCGACGGAGGCCTCGTAGTACAGGTCGACACCGGCCTTGGCGGCCGCCTCGTACAGCGCCGGGCCGTCGGCGGCCAGGAGCGCCTTGTTGGCGGTCACGACGGAGGCCCCGTGCTCGACGGCGCGCAGGATGAGCGAGCGCGCCGGCTCGATGCCGCCGATGACCTCCACGACCACGTCGGCGCGGGTCACGAGCTCCTCGGCGTCGGTCGTGAACAGCGAGGGGTCCAGGCCCAGCCCGCGGTCGCGGCCCAGGCGGCGCACCGCGATGCCCACCAGCTCCAGCGGCGCGCCCACGCGCGCCGCCAGGTCGTCGGCCTGCGTCGTCAGCAACCGCGCCACCTCGGTGCCCACGACACCGCACCCGAGCAGCGCGACCTTCACCGGCTCCACCGCGTGTGCTCCCCACATCCGTCCAGCATCGTCCCGCCCGTCCGTCTCGACTCGTCGTCCCGGCCCGTCCCGCGGGAACCCGGGCCAACCCTCTCACCCGCCCGCGGCGGGCCCGCTCAGCCCGCGTCGAGCGCGAGCAGGTCCTCCGGCGTCTCCCGGCGGACCAGCAGCGAGGTCACCCCGTCGCGCACGGCCACCACCGCCGGTCGCGGCACCTGGTTGTAGTTGCTCGCCATGCTGCGGCAGTAGGCCCCCGTGCCGGGGACGGCGAGCAGGTCCCCCGCACCGGCGTCGTCGGGCAGGAACTCGTCGCGCACGACCACGTCCCCGCTCTCGCAGTGCTTGCCGACGACGCGGGACAGGACCCCGGTGGCGGTCGAGGCGCGCGAGGCGATCGTCGCGGAGTAGTCCGCGTCGTAGAGCGCGGTGCGGATGTTGTCGCTCATCCCGCCGTCGACCGAGACGTAGCGGCGGCGCGTCCCGCCGTCCAGCTCGACGTCCTTCGTCGCGCCGACCTCGTAGAGCGTGAACGTGCTCGGGGCCGCGATGGCCCGCCCCGGCTCGACCGAGACGCGCGGGACGGCGATGCCCTGCACGAGGCACTCCCGGGCCACGATCTCGGCCAGCCGGCCGGCGATCTCGGTGGGCGCCAACGGCTTGTCCTCGGAGGTGTAGGCCACGCCGTAGCCGCCGCCGAGGTCGACCTCGGGCAGCTCGACCCCGTGCTCGCGCTCCACCCGGCGGTGCAGCTCCAGCAGCCGGCGGGCCGAGACCTCGAACCCGCCGAGGTCGAAGATCTGCGAGCCGATGTGGCTGTGCAGGCCGAGCAGCTGCAGCTCGGGCCGGGCCAGGGCCCGGGCGACGGCGACCTCCGCCTGCCCCGAGGCCAGCGAGAGCCCGAACTTCTGGTCCTCGTGCGCCGTCGCGACGTACTGGTGGGTGTGGGCCTCCACGCCCACCGTGACCCGGAGCATGACGGGGGCCACGACTCCGCGCTCGCGCGCCAGGTCGGCGACCAGGTCGATCTCGCCGAGGGAGTCCACGACGATCCGGCCCACCCCGGCTTCGAGCGCGGTCGCGATCTCACGACGCGACTTGTTGTTGCCGTGCAACGCGATCCGCGCGGGCAGGACGCCACCGCGCAAGCCCAGCGCGAGCTCGCCGCCGGAGGCGGTGTCCAGGTGCAGACCGTCCTGGGCGATCCAGCGCGCCACGCCGGTGGCGAGGAACGCCTTGGACGCGTAGTAGACGTCGGCCCCCCCGCACAGGTCGGCGAAGGCGTCGGCGAAGGCGTCGCGGAAGGCCAGCGCCCGCGAGCGGAAGTCCAGCTCGTCGACGACGAACAGCGGCGTGCCGTGCTCGCGCGCGAGGTCGGCCACGCCCACGCCGCCGACGCGCAGCGCCCCGTCGGCGTCGCGGGCGACGGTGCGCGCCCACAGCTGCGGGAGCAGTTCGTTGACGTCGGCCGGCGGCGTGAGCCACGCGGGGACGACGGCGATGTCCGCCACGGGTGTCCCTCTCCTCACATGCGTTCCGGCGCCGAGACGCCGAGCAGGGCCAGACCGTTGGCCAGCACCTGGCGGGTGGCGTCGTTCAGCCACAGCCGGGTGCGGTGCACGTCGGTGACGTCCTCGCCCGCGCGGGGCGTGACGCGGCAGGCGTCGTAGAACTTGTGGAACCGGCCGGCCAGCTCCTCCAGGTACCGCGCGACGCGGTGCGGTTCGCGCAGTTCCCCGGCGCGGCGCACGACCTCGCCGAACTCGGCGAGGGCGGCCAGCAGCAGGGACTCCGTCTCGTCGGTCAGCAGGGCGGGGTCGAAGGCGTCCTCGCGGCGCACCCCGGCCGCCGCCGCGTTGACGGCGACGTTGGCCGTGCGGGCGTGGGCGTACTGCACGTAGAAGACGGGGTTGTCGTTCGTGCGCCGCGTCAGCAGGTCCAGGTCGACGTCGATGCTGGAGTCCACGCTGGAGCGCACGAGCGAGTACCGGGCCGCGTCGACGCCGACCGCCCCGACGAGGTCCTCCATCGTCACGACCGTGCCGGCGCGCTTGCTCATCCGGACGGGCACGCCGTCGCGGACGAGGTTGACCATCTGGCCGATGAGGATCTCGAGGTTGACGCCGGGTTCGTCGCCGAACGCCGCGCACATCGCCATCATCCGGCCGACGTAGCCGTGGTGGTCGGCGCCGAGCATGAGCACGCAGCGGTCGAAACCGCGCTCGCGCTTGTCGAGGTAGTAGGCGAGGTCGCCGGAGATGTAGGCCGGGTTCCCGTCGCTCTTGAGGACCACGCGGTCCTTGTCGTCGCCGAAGTCGCTGGTGCGCAACCAGGTCGCGCCGTCGGCCTCGTACATCCGGCCGAGGTCGCGCAGCCGCTGGACGGCGCGGTCGACGGCACCGGAGGTGTGCAGGGAGTCCTCGTGGAAGTAGACGTCGAACTCGACGCCGAACTCCGCCAGGGACTGCTTGATCTCGCCGAACATGAGGTCGACGCCCTCGCGGCGGAACGCCTCCTGCTGCTGGTCGCGGGGCAGGTCGAGCAGGCCGGGGACGCGGGCCAGCACGGCGTCGGCGATGTCGCCGACGTAGTCGCCCCCGTAACCGTCCTCGGGGGCGGGTTCGGAGTGGGCGCGGGCCAGCAGCGAGCGGGCGAACCGGTCGATCTGCGCGCCGTGGTCGTTGAAGTAGTACTCGCGCGTCACCTGCGCGCCGGCGGCCTCCAGGACCCGGGCCAGGGAGTCGCCGACGGCGGCCCACCGGGTGCCGCCGAGGTGGATGGGGCCGGTGGGGTTGGCCGAGACGAACTCGAGGTTCACCTTCTCGCCGCTGGGCACCGCGGCCCGGCCGAAGGCGGCACCGGCCTCGACGACGACGCGGGCGAGGTCGCCGGCGGCGGCGGCGTCGAGGGTGATGTTGAGGAACCCCGGGCCGGCGACGTCGACGGCCCGCACGCCCTGGACCTGCACCAGGCGGCGCTGCACGACGGCGGCGACCTCGCGCGGCGCGGTCCCGGCCTTCTTGGCCAGCTGCAGGGCGACGTTGGTGGCCCAGTCGCCGTGGTCGCGGTTCTTCGGGCGCTCCACGCGGACCTCGGCCGGGACGTCGGCGGGGTCGAGGGACAGCTCTCCGGCCGTCACGGCCGTGGTCAGGGCGTCCCTCAGGGCAGCTGAGAGCTCGGCGGGAGTCACGAGTGGCAAGCCTACCGGCGCACCGCCTCACCTCCGTCCGCCACCCGCGGGGCCGACCAGGAGCCGGTCAGGGGGGCCGGGGGGTGGTGCTGGTCGGGGCGGGCGCCCATCGCTGGTAGTGTCGGCGTCGCACCGCAGGGCCCCCGTAGCTCAGCGGATAGAGCATCGGCCTCCGGAGCCGTGTGCGCAGGTTCGAGTCCTGCCGGGGGCACCAGCGCGAAGGGCGCCGCACACCGTGCGGCGCCCTTCGGCGTTCCCGGGCCGCACCGCCGCTGCGGTCCCCGTGTCCGACGGCTGTGCTCGGATGTGGCGCGGGATCGGGCCGGGGCGGGACGGGCGAGGGGTGCGGGTGGACGTGCGCGAGGCGCTGGTGGTGGCGCGGGAGCTCTGCGCCCGGCACGGGCTGGACGACTGGACGGTGGTGCTCGACCGGGCCAGGACCCGGGCCGGGGTCTGCCGGGCCGACCGGCGCGAGATCGGGCTGAGCGGCCCGCTGACGGCCCTGCACGACGAGGCCGAGGTCCGGGACACGGTGCTGCACGAGATCGCCCACGCGCTGGTCGGGCCCCGGCACGGCCACGACGCGGTGTGGCGGGAGACGGCGCTGCGCATCGGGTGCTCCGGGGAACGGACGTCGCGGGCGCCCCGCCCGCCCGGGCCGTGGACCGGCACGTGCCCGGCCGGCCACGTCGTCACCCGCCACCGCCGCCCGACGCGGGTCCTCGCGTGCGCGCGCTGCGGACCGTGGTTCGACCCGGACCACGTCGTGAGCTGGAGCCTGCACGGCCGGCCGGTCGCCCCGTCGGCGCTGCCCGCCAGCTACCAGGAGGACTGGGCCCACCTGTCCGCCGGGAGCGTCGGCCCCGTGGTGCGGGACCGGCTGCCGGTCGGCACCCGCGTGCGGGTCGGGGGCGGCGGTCCGCACGCGGGCAGCACCGGGGAGGTCGTGAAGGTGGGCCGGTCCCGGTACCACGTCCGGGTCCGGCGGGGCGTCCTCGCGGTGCCGTTCGCCCTCGCCGAACCCGTGCGCCCGTGAGCGCGGCTCAGCCGGGCAGGGTCGCCTCGACCGCCGACCGCAGCGCCGGGTCCTCCGGCGTGGTGCGCGGGCGGAAGCGGCCCACCACCTGCCCGTCGGGGGCCACGAGGAACTTCTCGAAGTTCCAGGCCACGTCCCCGGCCTCGCCGTCGGCGTCGGGCGTGGCGGCCAGCACGTCGTACAGCGGGTGGCGGTCCGGCCCGTTGACGTCGGCCTTCGCCGTCATGGGGAACGTCGTGCCCCAGGTGGCCGAGCAGTACTCGGCGATCTCGGCGTCGGTGCCCGGTTCCTGGCCGTTGAACTGGTTGCACGGCACGCCGAGCACGGTGAACCCCCGGCCGGCGAACTCCCGGTGCAGGGCCTCCAGCGCCTCGTACTGCGGGGTCAGCCCGCACCGGGAGGCGACGTTGACGACGAGGACGGCGCGGCCGTCGAGGGCGTCCGCGGGCAGCGGTCCGCCGGCGAGCGCCGTGAGGGGTACGGAGAAGGGGGAGCTCATGGGCGCAGAACGTACCCGCGGCGCCTCAGCGTCCCGCCAGCACCTCGTGGACGGCCTGGCGGGCGGCGCGGCTCGCCCCGACGGTGCTGGCCGACGGGCCGTAGCCGATCAGGTGCAGCCGCGGTTCGCGCACGACCCGGGTGCCGTCGACGAGGATCCCGCCGCCGGGTTCGCGCAGGTGCAGGCTCCGCAGGTGGTCCAGGGCCGGGCGGAACCCGGTCGCCCACAGGATCGCGTCGGCGCCCTGGCGGGAGCCGTCGGCCCACGCGACGCCGTCGGGCGCGATGCGCGAGAACGCCGGGTGGCGCTTGAGCACGCCGCGGTCGCGCAGGGCCGCGACCTGCGGGGTCAGGACGAGACCGGTGGCCGAGACGACGCTGCCGGGCGGCTCCCCCGCCGCCACCCGGCGGGCCACGACCTCCACGGCCGTGCGGCGCGCGTCGACGTCGAAGTCCTCGCGGAAGACCGGTTCGCGGCGCGTGACCCACGTCGTGCCCACGCCGTGCGCGGCGAGGTCCTCGAGGTGCTGCACGGCCGAGATGCCGCCCCCCACGACGACGACGTGCTGCCCCGTGAACTCCTCCGGCCCGGCGTAGTCGGCGGTGTGCAGCTGCCGGCCGCGGAACGTCTCCCGGCCGGGGTAGGACGGCCAGAACGGCCGCGTCCACGTCCCGGTCGCGTTGAGGACCGCCCGCGCGGCGAAGGTCCCCGCCGAGGAGGTCACGAGCAGCCGGGCCCCCGCGGGCCGGACGTCGCCGACGACGACGGGCCGGCGCACGGGCTGCCCGAGGCGCAGCTCGTACTCGGCGAAGTAGGCGGGGACCACGTCGCGGGCCGCCGCGGCGGGGTCGATCGCGCCGAGCGGGAAACCGGGCAGGTCGTGGACCCCGTTGACGCGGGCCATGACCAGCCCGGGCCAGCGGTGGCGCCAGGCGCCGCCGGGTTCGTCGTCGGCGTCGAGGACGACGTACCCCCGCCCCGGGTCCAGCCCGGCGCGGTCGAGGAAGGCGGCGGCCGACAGGCCGCCCTGGCCGGCGCCCACGACGACGACGTCGACCGTGTGCAGGGCCGGGCTCACACCCGTCCCCCCGGTCGACGCGGCGCACCAGTGGTCACAGCCAGTGATCGTAGTGTCCCGGCGCCCGGCGCGTCGGGAAGCGGGCGCCCGGGGTCCCCACCGGCCGTGCTCAGGACGACTAGCCTCGCCGCGTGACCGACGCCCCCGCCCCCGCGCCCGCCGACACCCGGACGCGGGAGGTGCTGACGTGGTCGACCTTCGGCGACGCCGTCCGCGACCTCGCCACGAGCATCGCCCGGGACGGCTTCCGGCCCGGCGTCGTGCTCGGCATCGCCCGGGGCGGGCTCCCCCTGGCCGCGGGCCTGGCCTACGCGCTCGACGTGAAGGAGACGGCCACCATCAACGTCGAGTTCTACACGGGGGTCGACTCCCGGCTCCCCGAGCCGGTCGTGCTCGCACCGTCGGTGGACCTCGCCGAACTGGCCGGCCGGGACGTGCTCGTCGTCGACGACGTCGCCGACACCGGCCGCACCCTGGGGGTCGTCGTCGAGATGTGCGCCGACGCCGGGGTGCGGGCACGGTCGGTCGTCGTCTACCGCAAGCCGACGACGACCCGGGAGCCGGACTGGGCCTGGCGCGGGACCGACCGGTGGATCGAGTTCCCCTGGTCCTCGCAGGGCCCCGTCCCGGGGGTCGCCTCAGCCTGAGCCGCGGGCGGAGCGCGCCGTGCGGGCCGTGGGGACGGCCGTCAGCGGGTCCTCCGGCCACGGGTGCCTGGGGTAGCGGCCGCGGTTCTCCGCCCGCACGGACGGGTAGACGCCGCGCCAGAACGACCCCAGGTCCGCCGTGACCGCGAGCGGGCGGCCCGCGGGTGAGAGCAGGTGCAGGACGACGGGCACCCGCCCGTCCACCAGCCGGGGGGTGGCCGTCCAGCCGAACACCTCCTGCAGCTTCACCGCGAGCACGGGGGCGGCCGGGTCGGCGTAGTCGAGCGCGACGCGCCGCCCGGCCGGCACCGGCAGGTCGGTGGGGGCCAGCTCGTCGAGGCGGCCGGCCCACGGCCAGGGCAGGAGCGCGCGCAGCGCCGTCAGCACGTCGACGCGGGCGAGGTCGCGGCGCGAGCGGACCCCCGCCAGCGGCCCGCCCAGCCACTGCGGCAGGGTCGCCAGCAGGTGCTCGTCCCCGAGGTCCGGCCACGGGTCCCCCTGCGCCGCGCGGCAGCACGCGACGCGGGCGCGCAGCGAGCGGGCTGCGGCGCCGAACGTCAGCAGCTCCAGCCCCTCGCGCCGGACCCCGTCGGCGACCGCCGCGGCCACCGCGTGCGCGGGTGGGTCCGCCAGCGGGCGGGACGACAGCTCCAGCGCCCCGAGGCGCTCGACGCGGCGGGCGCGCACGTCCCCGTCCCAGCCGACCTCGTCGACCACCTCGACGCCGACGACCTCGCGGGCGGTGCCCTCGTCGAGGGGTGCGGCGGCCCGCACGCACGCGGCGGCCCGGCCGGGGGCGCGGTCGGCGACGGCCACCGCCAGCCACGGCGCGCCGCGCAGACCGCTGCCGGACCCCAGTTCGACGCCCGTCCCGCCCGCGGTGGCGTAGGCCGTCCCGTCCCGGTCGCCGTCACGGGTGCGGCGCCGCGCGACCCGTTCGGGGTGGGCGAGCGCGACGACGAGGCCGGCCGCCAGGTCCCGGGGCACCGCCGCCGCCGTCCGGCCCGCGCCCCCGGGGAGCGCGGCGAGCAGCCGCTCGACCTCGCGGCGCCACTGCGGCCACCGTTCCCGGCCCGCGGCGCGCCAGCGCGCGACGAGGTCGTCGCCGGACCCGGGGCCGCCGTCCTCGGACAGCAGGGCGACCACCTCCGCGGCGGGGCGGCGCCCGACCCGGTCGGCGCCCTCGAGCAGGGCCCGGGCCAGCCGCGGGTGCAGCCCGACGTCGGCCATCCGCCGGCCCAGCGGCGTGAGCGCCCCGTCCGCGAGCGCCCCCAGGCGGTGCAGGGTCTCCCGGGCGGCGGCCAGGGGTCCCGGTGGCGGCGCGTCGAGCAGCGGGAGGTCGGCCACGTCGCCCCACCCGGCGCACAGGAGGGCGAACCCGGTGAGGTCGGCCGTGAGGACCTCCGGGACCGCGTGCGGGGACAGCAGGGCGTGCTCGGCGCCCGACCACGCCCGGTAGACCGTGCCGGGGGCCTCGCGGGCGGCGCGACCGGCGCGCTGGTCGGCTCCGGCGCGCGAGACCCGGACGGTGTCGAGCCCGCCGAGGCCGCGGGCGTGGTCGAAGCGGGGGACGCGGGCCAGCCCGGCGTCGACGACGACGCGCACCCCCGGGACGGTGAGGCTGGACTCGGCCACCGCGGTGGCCAGCACGACGCGGCGCCGGGTCCCCGGCCGCAGGGCGGCGTCCTGCTCGGCGGCGGACCGCCCGCCGTGCAGCGAGACCACGTCGACGTCGGGGGCGGTGCCCGCCAGCCGCCCCTCGACGGCACGGATCTCCCCGGTGCCCGGCAGGAAGACGAGGACGTCCCCGTCCCGCTCGGCCAGCGCCCGGCGCACGAGCGCGCCGACGTGGTCGAGCAGCGCCGGGTCCACGCGCAACCCGTCGGGCGGGCGCACCGGCCGCGCGGGCGGGCACCACTGCACGTCGAGGGGGTGGACGGGGGCGGTCGCGGTGACGACGGGCGCGGCGAGCAGCTCGGCCAGGCGCGGGACGTCGAGGGTCGCCGAGGCGGCCACCAGGTGCAGGTCCTCGCGCAGCAGCTCCCTGGCCTGCAGCGCGAAGGCCAGGGCGAGGTCGGCGTCGAGCTGGCGCTCGTGCACCTCGTCGAGCAGGAGGACCGACACGCCGGGCAGCTCCGGGTCGCGCAGCAGCCGGCGCAGCAGCAGCCCCGTCGTCACGACCTCGACGCGCGTGGAGGGCCCGACCCGCCGGTCCCCGCGGACGGCGTACCCGACCGTGGCGCCCACCGGTTCACCCAGCAGCGCGGCCATCCGGGCGGCCGCCGCGCGGGCGGCGACCCGGCGCGGCTCGGCGACGAGGACCCGCCCCCGGTCCCGGTGGGCGGCGAGGGCGAGCGGGACGAGCGTCGTCTTCCCGGTGCCCGGCGGGGCCTGCAGCACCGCGGTCCCGTGCGCGTCGAGGGCCGTGAGGAGCCCGGGGACCGCCGCGGCGACGGGCAGCGCGTCGCGGTGGGCGGCCAGGAGCCGGCCCACCACGGGCCCCGGGGGGTCGGTCGGCGGTCCCGTCGGCACGAGGTCATCCTGCCCCGGCGGGGTCCGCGCGCCGACGGCGGCGGCGTCGTCGGCGGGCCCGGCGCACCGCGAACGCCGTCACCGCGGCCCCGAGCGCGGCGAGGACCACGACCTGCGGCGCACCCAGCACCGGGCCGGTGCCCTCGGGCTCGTACCCGCCCTCGGCGAGGCCGGCGAGGCGCTCGAAGTGGTTGCGGGCGCCGGGGAAGAAGAAGTCGTCGACGCCGTAGGCGAGCGGGAACGCGGCCGGGCCGGCCAGGACCGTGGCGACGGCCCACTGCGGGCGGTGCCGCGACTCGTGCCGGGCCAGCGCGGCGGCCTCGGCCGGGACCGTCGGGAAGCGCGGGGAGACGACCATGTCGCCGAAGTTCGTCGTGCGCTTGCCGGCGACGGCGACGGGCACGACCCCCACGTAGTAGTCCGCCGCCGCGTAGCGGCACACGGACAGGCCCCGGGCGTCGGCGTAGAGCATCGCGAGCCCCGTCTCGGGCCAGGTGGCGACCTTCTGCGCCAGGACGCTCGGCGTCAGCGCCCCGACGTCGGCCGTGGACTCCCACTCCTCCCCCGGCGGGGCCGAGCAGACGGGGGCGTCGCCGAGGTCGGTCACGCTGCGCCAGGTGGTCCCGACGAGGACCAGGCCCACGGCGAGCCCGGCGGCGACCCCTTGCGCCACCCGCACGGGCGCGGACCGCAGGGGCGCGTGCCGGCCGCGGGACCACCACCACAGGGCGCCCACGACCCCCGTGAGCAGGACCCAGAAGGCGAGGTGGACGGCGGCGCGGCTGTGCGGGTGGGTGTACCCCCACCAGCGACGCCGCCCGCCCACCTCAGCAACCTAGGACGGCACGGCTCAGCGTGTCGCGCTGCCCGGGGACCCGGCACCGCCGCGGCCGCCGCGACCCCCGCGGCGACGGCGGCGCGGCGCACCGCCGGGGGCCGCACCCGCACCGGCCGCGGCCGGACGGATCCCGGACGCCCGGCCCCCGCTGCCCGGCGTCGCCTGCGCCGTCGTGGCCGTCGTGGTGCGCTGCTTCGGCGCCCGCTGCGGCTGCGCCGGGGCCGTGGGGACGGGCGAGTCGGCGGGGTCGACGTAGGCGGCGGTCGGCCCGACGAGGCGGGCGGTGAGCGCGTGCCCGGTGCCGACCGGCGTCCACTCGGGCGAGATGCCGGCCTGGCGCGCCAGGGTGCGGACGTCGCCGCGCTGGTCCGGCGTCGCGACCGTCACCACGAGCCCCCCGGCGCCGGCGCGGGCGGTGCGGCCCGACCGGTGCAGGTAGGCCTTGTGCTCGGTGGGCGGGTCCACGTGCACGACGAGGCCGACCTTGTCGACGTGGATGCCGCGGGCGGCGATGTCGGTGGCGCACAGCACGCGCACCGAACCGTCGGAGAAGGCCCCGAGGTTGCGCTCGCGGGCGTTCTGGCTGAGGTTGCCGTGCAGGTCGACGGCGGGGATGCCCGCCGCGGTGAGCTGCTTGGCCAGCTTCTTCGCCGCGTGCTTGGTCCGGGTGAACAGGACGGTGCGGCCCCGGCCGGCGGCCAGCTCGCGCACGAGGGCGGCCTTGGTGTCGGTGGCGACCTCGAGGACGTGGTGCTCCATCGTCGACACGGGCGCGACCGCCGGGTCGACGGAGTGCACGACGGGTTCGGACAGGTAGCGCTTGACGAGGACGTCGATGCCGTTGTCCAGCGTGGCCGAGAACAGCAGGCGCTGCCCCACGACGGGGGTGGCGTCCATGAGCCGCTTGACGCCGGGCAGGAAGCCGAGGTCGGCCATGTGGTCGGCCTCGTCGAGCACGGTGACCTCGACGGCGTCGAGGCGGCAGTGGCCCTGGCCGATGAGGTCCTCCAGCCGGCCCGGGCAGGCGATGAGGACGTCCACGCCCTGCGCCAGCGCCGTGACCTGCGGGTTCTGGCCGACGCCGCCGAAGACGACGGCGGTGCGCAGACCGGCCGCCTGGGCCAGCGGTGTCACGCTCGCCGCGACCTGGTTGGCGAGCTCGCGCGTGGGCACGAGGACGAGGGAGCGGGGGCGCGTGCTGCGACGGGGACGCTGCGAGGCGGCGAGGCGGGCCACGAGCGGCAGCGCGAAGGCGATGGTCTTGCCGCTGCCGGTGCGGCCGCGGCCCAGGACGTCGCGGCCCGCGAGGGAGTCCGGCAGCGTCGCGCTCTGGATGGGGAAGGGGCTGGAGACCCCGCGGGCGGCGAGGACGTCGACGAGGGCCTGCGGGACGCCGAGCTCGGCGAAGGACCGGCCGTCGGGCACGACCTCGGTCGCGGTGTCGGGGACGACGTCCGGGCGGGCGGGGCGCGCGGCCCGCCCGTCCTGGACGGGTGCGCTCCCCTGGGCGGGACGGCGGCGACGGCGCGGCTGGGGGACGGAACCCTCGACGGGGCGCGAGCCGGTCGTGGACGTGCGGGAGCCGCGGGGCGCGGACGAAGTCACGGAGAACCTTCCGGTGGTCGGACACGGGGATCGGCCGTGGTGCCCGACCGCACCCGTGGACCACGGGGGACCTGCGCCCGGGCGCACCCGGACTGAACACTCGACCGCGGCCACCTCCGGTGACCGCCGGCGACCACCCTAGTGGGCCTGGGCCGGGGTGGGTGCCACCCCTCCATCGGCGGCCGGCCGCGGGACCTCAGTGCCCGGCGGTGCGGACCCGAGGGTGGAGAGGCTAACCTCACTCGCCGTGCCCACCTCGACGACGCCGCGGTCGGCCGGTCCCGCGCCCGGCCCCGCGCCCGGCCGCCCCGCGAGCCGTCCACCGGACCGGCGCCGGCGCGTGCACCGCCCCACGGCCCTGGCGGTGGCGCTCGCCCTGCTCCTGGTCGCCGTGCTGGCCAGCCTCGCCGTCGGGTCCCGCGAGATCCCCCTCGGCTCCGTCCTCGACGCGCTGCGCGGGAGCGGCGGGGACCCGCAGGACGTCCTCGTGGTCCGCGAGCTGCGGGTGCCGCGCACGCTCGTCGGCCTCGCCGTCGGCACCGCCCTCGGCCTGTCCGGCGCCCTCATGCAGGCCTTGACGCGCAACCCGCTGGCCGACCCCGGCCTGCTGGGGGTCAACGCCGGGGCGGCCGCCGCGATGGTCACCGCGGTCGGCGTCCTCGGCCTCACCTCGCGCCTGCAGCTGGTGTGGGCGGCGGTCGCGGGAGCCGCCGTCGTCTCGGTGCTCGTCTACCTGCTCGGCGCCACGGGGCGCGGTGGGGCGACCCCGGTCCGGCTGGCCCTGGCCGGCACGGCGATCTCGGCCGCGCTGCACGCCTACGTCAGCGGGACGGTCCTGCTGGACACCCGCACCTTCGACCGGTTCCGGTTCTGGCAGGTCGGCACGCTCGCCGGCCAGGACCTGTCCGTCGTCGGGCAGCTGCTGCCGTTCTTCGTCGTGGGGACCGCGCTCGGGCTCAGCCAGGCCCGGCCGTTGAACGCCCTCGCCCTCGGCGCGGACTCCGGCCGGGCCCTCGGCGCGCACGTGGGCCGCACCCGCGTCCTGACGGCGCTCGCCGTCACCCTGCTGTGCGGCGCGGCGACCGCGGCCGCCGGGCCCATCGCCTTCGTCGGGCTGGCCGTGCCGCACCTGGTCCGGGCCCTGACCGGCCCGGACCAGCGCTGGGTCCTGTCCCTGTCCTGCGTCGCGGCCCCCGCGCTGCTGCTGCTCGGGGACGTCCTGGGCCGGGTCGTCGTCCGCCCCGGCGAGCTGGAGGTCAGCATCGTCGCGGCGGTCCTGGGGGCACCCGTCCTCATCGCCCTCGTCCGCCGCCGCCGGCTGGCCCAGCTGTGAGCGCCCCCGGCGTGGACGTCGGTCTGGACGGCGCCGTCCCCCGCCCGCGCGTCGCCGACCGGGCGCGGGCCGGGCGCACCGTCCGGGCCGGGCGGGGGCTGTCGGTGCGCGTCGAGGGCCGCACGGTCACCGTCTGCGTCGTGCTCCTCGCGCTGCTCGCCGCCGTCGTGGCGGTGAGCCTCACGACGGGCGACTACCCGATCTCCGTGCCCGACGTCCTGCGCACCCTGGCCGGTCGCGGCGACCGGGCCGAGGAGTTCATCGTCACCGGGTTGCGCCTGCCGCGCGTGGTCACGGGCCTGCTCGTGGGGGTGGCCCTCGGGGTCGCCGGTGCGGTGTTCCAGCTCGTGACGCGCAACCCGCTGGGGTCCCCGGACGTCATCGGGTTCACCTCCGGCGCCGTCACCGGGGCCCTCGTGGTCCTGCTGGTGCTGCAGCTCGGCGGGTGGTCGGTGTCGTTCGGGGCGTTGGCCGGCGGCGGCCTCACCGCGGTGCTCGTCCACCTGCTCTCCCGCCGCGGCGGCGTGCAGGGCTACCGGCTGATCCTCGTCGGGATCGGCGCCTCGGCGGTGCTGCAGGCGGTCAACAGCTACCTGCTCACCCGTGCCCGCGTCGAGGACGCCCAGGGCGCCCAGCTGTGGATCGCCGGGTCCCTCAACGGCCGCGGCTGGGAGCAGGCGGCCCCGCTCGGCGCCGGCCTGGTGCTCCTGCTGCCGGTGCTGCTGGTCGCGGGCCGGTCGCTGACGCTGCTGGACCTCGGTGACGACGCGGCCCGCGCGCTCGGCCTCGACGTCGGCCGCACCCGGGGTCTGGTGCTGGTGCTGGCCACCGCGCTGACGGCCCTGGCCGCCATGGCCGCCGGGCCCATCGCCTTCGTCGCGCTCGCCGCCCCGCAGATCGCCCGCCGGCTCACCGGCGCGGTGGGCGCCGGCCTCGTGGCGGCCGGTCTCACCGGCGCGCTCATGCTGCTCGTCAGCGACCTGGCCGCCCAGCGCGTCTTCGCCCCCACCCAGCTGCCCGTCGGCGTCGTCACCGGCGCCGTGGGCGGCCTCTACCTCGCCTGGCTGCTGGTCTCGCAGTGGCGCCGCGGGCGCGGTTGACCCCGTGCGACCCCGGAGAACGGAGCACCCCGTGGACACGCGCCTGCACGCGCAGGACCTCACCCTCGCCTACGACGACCGCACGATCGTGCGCGACCTCGACGTGGAGATCCCCGACGGGTCCTTCACCGTCGTCATCGGCCCCAACGCGTGCGGGAAGTCCACGCTGCTGCGGGCCCTGGCGCGGATGCTCAAGCCGAAGCGGGGCGCGGTCCTGCTCGACGGGCAGCAGATCCACTCCCTGCCCGGCAAGGAGGTCGCCCGCCGGCTCGGCCTGCTGCCGCAGACGGCCACGGCCCCGGACGGCATCACCGTGGCCGACCTCGTCGCCCGCGGCCGGTTCCCGCACCAGAAGCTGCTGCGCCAGTGGTCGGCCGACGACGAGCGCGCCGTGGACGCCGCGATGGCGTGGACGCGGGTGGAGGACCTGGCGGAACGGACCGTCGACGAGCTGTCCGGGGGTCAGCGCCAACGCGTGTGGATCGCGATGGCGCTGGCCCAGGACACCCCCCTGCTGCTGCTCGACGAGCCGACGACGTACCTCGACGTCGCGCACCAGATCGAGGTGCTCGACCTGTGCGCCCAGCTGCACGAGGAGCAGGACCGGACGCTGGTCGCCGTCCTGCACGACCTGAACCACGCCGCGCGCTACGCCACCCACCTCGTCGCGATGCAGGACGGCGCGGTGGTGGCCCAGGGCGACCCGTCCGAGGTGGTCACCGCCGAGCTCGTCGAGGCCGTCTTCGGCCTGCCGTGCGTCGTCGTGCCGGACCCGGAGACGGGCACGCCCCTGGTCGTGCCCCGCGCCCGCACGAGCCGGCGGGGGCGCGCGCCCGGGCGACCCCCCGGTGAGCACCCCGACCGGCCCGCCGACGTCCACGCCCCTTAGCGTGTCGCAGGTGCCCACCGGACCCGTCGGACGCCTCGGTCTCGTCGTGCACCCCGTGCGCGACACCGTCGAGCAGGCCCGGGTCGTGGAGCGGTGGGCCGCCGAGCACGGCAAGGAGGTCGTGGGGCTGCGCACGGACGCGACCCGGCTGCCGCCGACGGTGACGCGCGTGGGGGTCGAGGAGTTCGCCGCCACGGTGGACGCCGTCGTCAGCCTCGGCGGGGACGGCACGATGCTCGGCGCGCTGCGCCTGCTGGCGGGCCGGCCCGTGCCCGTGCTGGGCGTGAACCTCGGCCACCTCGGGTTCCTCGTCGAGCTGGAACCCCGCGAGCTGCCCGCCGCCCTGGAACGCATCTCCGCCGGCGACTTCACCGTCGAACCGCACCTGTCGCTGCGCACCGAGCTGCACACGGGCGACCACCGGCGCGAGGCCGTGGCGTTCAACGACATCGCCCTGGCCCGCACCCCCGGCAAGGGCACCGTCACCGCCGCCCTGTCCGTCGCCGACCAGCGGATCGGGTACCTGCGCTGCGACGCGATCGTCCTGGCCACCCCGACGGGCTCGACGGCCTATAGCTACGCCGCGGGCGGTCCCGTGGTCTCCCCCGGCGCCGACACCCTGCTCGTGACGCCCGTCGCGCCCATGTCCGGCATCGGGCGGCCCATCGTCCTCGGCGTCGACGAGCCCGTCCGGCTGGAGCTGCTGGAGGGGTCCGGCCCGCCCGTCGTCGAGGTGGACGGCATCGCCGCCGGGGAACTGCCGCCCGGGTCGGTCATCGAGGTCCGCGCCGAACGTGACGCCGGCCACGTCATCCGCCTCGACGCCGCCGGTCACGGTCGGCGGGCGCGGGTCAAGCTCAGCCTGCTCGACCTGCCGCTGCTGCCCGAGGAGATGCTCGAGCTGGTCCCCCGGGAGCTGCGCCGCGGCGAGGGCACCCGCTCCCGCTGACCCCGCGACCGGCGGGAGCCGGTCTCACGGGGTCGCGCTCACGGGGTCGTGCTCGCCCCGGTGGCCGGGGGCTCGGCCGCGTCGTCCCGCGTCGCGGAGCGGCCCGTCGCCGTGGGCCCGCCGCTCGGCCGGGCGCCCGGGGTGGCGGTGCCGTCGGCCGCGCTCGTCGGCTCCTCCGTCGCGGTGGCCGTCGCCTGCGGGCTCCGGGTGGGCTGCGCCGCGCCCGGGACGGTCGCGGTGGCGGTCGCGGTACCGGTCGCGGTGGCCGAGGCGGTGCTCGTGGGCTCGGCGGTGGTCTCGGTAGTGGGGGCGGTGGGCGTGCCCGGCGGGGCGACCGCCGGGACCGGGGTGGCCGGGGCCTTCGTCACCGGCGTGCCCAGCACGGTCCGGCTGACCGCCGTCGTGCTGCCCTGCCGCTGGGCGGCGAGGCTCTCCCCCGAGACCGACTCGTACGCGAAGATCCCGCCGACGCTCAGGACGAAGGCGAGCGCCCCCAGCGCGACGACGCCGCGCGCCCCGGACCGGGGACGCGGCGGGGGGCCGGGCACCGGCTCGGCGGGCGGTGGTGCCGGGACCACCACGTCGTCCTGCGCGGGCGGCACCGTCCCGGTGCGCCGCTGCCGCGCCCGGCGGGCGGCCTCGCGCACGCGGTCTCGGCTCGCGCCCAGGTAGTGCCCGTACACCGCCGCCGCGGTGGAGGCGGTGACGCTGCCGAGGGCGGCGCCGACGAGGGTGCCGTAGGTGCCGAAGGTCCTCAGCCCGGCCAGCAGCACGGCGGAGGTCACGGCCGCGCCGGCTCCGCCCGCGATCTGCAGCCAGTTGATGGTCAGGGTCGTCCGGGGTGGGGTCTGCTCGCTCATGCCGTCAGCCATCGTGGCAGGCCGCTCACGGGGGTCCCGGCAGCGTGGCGGTCAGGTCCTGTGAAGGCTCCTGTCGCGCCGCGGCGCCCGCCCCGCCAGAGTGTGCCCATGACGATCCTCGTGCAGGACCTGAACCAGTGGAAGGGCGCCCCCGTCCTCGACGTGAGCGACGCGAAGGTCGGCAACCTCGCCTCGGTCTACGTGGACGCGGCGACCGACGAGTGGCTGTTCGCCGCCGTGGAGACGGGGCTCGTGGGGTTCCGCAAGGTCGTCCTGGTCCCCCTGGAGGGTGCGGCCGTCGGCCGGCACGACGTCCGCGTGGCCTTCCCCCGCGAGACCGTGAAGGGCGCGCCGGAGTTCGGCACCGACGAGGAGCTCGGCCCGGACGACGAACCCCGCATCTACGCCCACTACGGGATGGACTACGCCCCCGCTGACACCCCGAGCGGGCGCCGGCTCGCCCGCCGCTGACCCCCGGCGCCCGCTCCCGACGGTGCCGTCAGGAGCGGGCGCGCTGCATGGCGTCGCTGACCTCGCCGACGAGCTCCTCCAGGACGTCCTCGAGGAAGACGACCCCCGTGACCGCGCCCCCCGCGTCCACGACGCGGGCCAGGTGCGCGCCGGTGCGGCGCATGGCGGCCAGCGCGTCCTCCACCTCCTCGGCCACGCCCAGCGTCCCCAGCGCGCGGATCCGCTTCTCGGGCACCGGCTCGGCGTAGCGGTCCGGGTGCTCGCCGGGGTCGGCGTAGAGGATGTCCTTCAGGTGCAGGTACCCGTGCAGGTCGCCGCCGTCGTCCACGAGCGGGAACCGGCTGAAACCCGTGCGGGCCACGAGCGCCTCGACGTCGGCCGGTGAGGAACCGACCGGCAGCGTGCGCAGGTCCGCCAGCGCGACGGCGATGTCGCCGACGGTGCGGTCGGAGAACTCCAGCGCGCCGGTGACCAGGCCGCCGGAGTCCTCCAGGGTCCCCTCCCGCTGGGACTCGGCGACGATGGACTGGACCTCCTCGACCGTGAAGGCGCTGGAGACCTCGTCCTTCGGCTCGACCCCCATGAGCCGCAGCGCGGCGTTGGTCAGGGCGTTCAGGGCCCGGATGAGCGGGCCGATGACGCGGCCGATCGCGACCAGCGGCGGGGCGAGGACGAGGACCGCGCGGTCCGGGCCCGCGATCGAGAGGTTCTTCGGGATCATCTCCCCGACCACGACGTGCAGGTACGTCACGATCGACAGCGCGATGACGAGCGAGACGGGGTGCACCAGCACCTCGGGCAGGTGCACGGCGTGGAACAGCGGCTCCAGCAGGTGGGCGATGGCCGGTTCGGCCACGGCGCCGAGGCCGAGGGAGCACAGCGTGACCCCGAGCTGGCAGGCCGCCAGCATGAGGGAGACGTGCTCCATCGCGGCCAGCGCCGAGCGGGCGCGCGCGCTGGTCTCGGCCAGCGGCTCGATCTGGCTGCGCCGGGCGGACAGGACCGCGAACTCGGCGCCGACGAAGAACGCGTTGCCGAGGATCAGCAGCACGGCCACGAGGAGGGCGGCCTGGTCGCTCACCGGGCACCCCCCTCGCCCACCGCGGCGGCCGGTGCCGCGCCGGCCGCCGCGGTCGGCCGCAGGCGCAACCGCTCGACCCGCCGGCCCTCCATCCGCGCCACCCGCAGGACGGCGCCGTCGACCTCGACCTCGTCGCCGACGGCGGGGATGCGACCCAGCCGGGCCATGACGAAACCGCCGACGGTCTCGTAGGCGGGGTCGTCGGGGACGTCGACGCCGGTGGCGTCGCGGACCTCGTCCGGGCGGGCCAGCCCGGGGACCGTCCACGTCGCGTCGCGGTGCTGGCGCAGGCCCCCCCGGTCGCGGTCGTGCTCGTCGGAGACGTCGCCGACGATCTCCTCCACGAGGTCCTCCAGCGTCACCACGCCGGCGGTCCCGCCGTACTCGTCCACGACCACGGCGAGCTGCAACCCCTTCTGCCGCAGCTGGACCAGCAGCGGTTCGAGCGTCAGGGAGTCCGGCACGCGCCGGGCGTCGGTCATGAGCGCCGCCGCGGGCACGTCGTGGCGCCGGTCGGCCGGGACGGCCACGGCCGCCTTGAGGTGGACGACCCCGCGCACGTCGTCGTCGTCGTCGCCCGTCACCGGGAAGCGGGAGTGCCCCGTCGCCCGGGCGCGCGCGACGACGTCGGCGGCGGACTCCCCCAACCGGACGACCTCCATCCGCACCCGCGGGGTCATGACGTCGGCGGCGGTCTGGTCGCCGAACAGCAGCGAGCGGCTGATGAGGTTCGCGGTGCCCTCGTCGAGGGTCCCCAGGTCGGCCGAGCGGCGGACCAGGGCCGCCAGCTCGCGGGCCGAGCGGGCCCCGGACAGCTCCTCCTGCGGTTCGACGCCGATCAGGCGCAGGAACCGGTTCGCGCTGCCGTTCAGGACGCGGATGAGCGGGCCGGTGAACCAGGTGAACCCGCGCTGCAGGGGCGCGACGACGCCGGCCGTCCGCAGCGGCACTGACAGCGCGAGGTTCTTGGGGATGAGCTCGCCGACGACCATCGAGAACGCGGCCGCGATGACGACGCTGACCACCCCGGCGACGGTGCCCGCGAGCCGCTCACCGAGCCCGAGGGAGGTGAGCGGGCCGCTCAGCAGGGACGCGAGGGATGGTTCGGTGAGGTAGCCGACGAGCAGGGTCGTGAGGGTGATGCCGACCTGGGCCCCGGACAGCTGGGTCGACAGGGTGCGCAGCGCGGGCAGGACACCGGCGGCGCGGCGGTCACCGTCCTCGACGGCCTTCTCGACGGTGAAGCGGTCGAGGGTGACGAACGCGAACTCGGCCGCGACGAACACGGCGGTCCCGAGGGTGAGGACGATCCCGACGAGCAGGAGGAGCCACTCGGTCAGCACCCGGGGGCCCCCGGCGAGAGCTCCCCGGCGAGCGCCGGGCGCGGGTGGTGGCGGGAGGGGGGGTCGGGGTCGACCCGGGCACTTGAGCTCATGGCGTCCACGATCGTAGTGGCAGGTGCGCCGAGCGGGCCCGGTCGACCCGTGGCCCCGACGGGCCGGCGCCGACCCCGACCTCGTCGCGTCCCCGAGGACGGCTCAGAACAGGGTGTCCCCGCCGAGGAACGTCTCCAGCGGGATGACGCAGCGCCGCGCGGCGCGCAGCAGCGAGTCGTGCCCGCACCCGCCCGCGACCAGGGCCGTGGCGGTCGGGACGGCGGCGGCCATGGCGTGGGCGGCCTCGCCGAAGAACGCCGGGGACCGCTCCCCCGTCAGCAGCAGCGCCCGCGCGGGCAGGTCGGCGTAGACCTCGGCGGGCCCGTCGAACTGCAACCCGGCCCGGGTCTCGGCGAGCACCTGCGGCAGCCGGGCCGCCGTGGAGCGGCCCCACTCGGTCCGGGCCAGCACCCCGCCGAGCAGGCGCTGGACGCGTTCGCTGCGGGCGACGGCCTGCAGCGAGGACGTGCGCAGGTGGCGGTCCAGGTGGGCCAGGGCGAGGTCCGGGGCGTTCGTCGCGAGCGCCCGCGCGGCCTGCTCCAGGGCCTCCTCCGGCACCGAGCCGTCGATGGGAAGGACGGCGTCGTAGACGGCGACGCGGTCGACGCACCGGTCGAGCAGGCCGGCCGTGGCCAGCAGCGCGACGAGCCCGCCGAGGCCGTGACCGAGCACGAGCCGGGCCCGGGTGCGCGTCAGGACCGCGCCGAGCAGGGCGACGTCGTCGGCGACGGCGTACCGGGCCCCGTCCCGGCCGGTCTGCTCGCGGTCGTAGCGGTGGACGGTGAAGCGGCCCGCCAGCCGGTCGGCGAGCCTGCCGTAGTCGGCCGCGGGCCGGGCCCCGTGGACGAGGACGAGCCCGGGTCCGGCCCCGGACGTGACGACGTCGACGGGTGAGCCGTCCGCGTGTCGCACGCCCTCGAGGATCAACCGGTCACCACCCCGTGGGGAGCGGGCGGCCCTCGTCGTAGCCGGCCGAGGACTGCAGGCCCACGACGGCGCGGTCGGCGAACTCGGGGACCGTGCGGGCCCCGACGTAGGTGAAGGACGAGCGGACGCCGGAGGTGATCTGGTCCAGCAGGTCCTCGACACCGGGCCGGGCGGGGTCCAGGTGCATGCGCGAGGAGGAGATGCCCTCCTCGAACAACCCCTTGCGGGCGCGCTGGAACGGGGAGTCGGCGCGGGTGCGGGCCGCGACCGCGCGGGCCGAGGCCATCCCGAAGCTCTCCTTGTACTCCCGGCCGCCGGCGTCGACGGCCAGGTCGCCCGGGCTCTCGTGGGTGCCCGCGAACCAGGAGCCCACCATGACCTGGCTGGCGCCGGCCGCGAGCGCGAGGGCGACGTCGCGGGGGTGGCGGACGCCGCCGTCGGCCCACACGTGCGCCCCGAGCTCGCGCGCCGCGGCGGCGCACTCCAGGACGGCGGAGAACTGCGGGCGCCCCACGCCGGTCATCATCCGCGTCGTGCACATGGCCCCGGGCCCCACGCCCACCTTGACGATGTCGGCGCCGGCCTCGACGAGGTCGCGCACGCCCTGGGCCGTGACGACGTTGCCGGCGACGACCGGGACGGCCGGGTCCACGCCCCGCACGGCGCGCAGCGCCTCGATCATCTTCTCCTGGTGCCCGTGCGCGGTGTCGACGACGAGGGCGTCGACACCGGTGTCCAGCAACGCCTTCGCGGTGGCCGCGACGTCGCCGTTGATGCCGACGGCGGCGGCGACGCGCAACCGGCCGCGCGCGTCGAGGGCGGGGCGGTAGACGGTGGAGCGCAGCGCGCCGGTGCGGGTGAGGGCGCCGACGAGCACGGGCCCGGCGCCCTCGTCGCGCACGACGGGGGCGAACCGGCGGCGGGAGGCGTGCAGCACGCCGAACGCGGCCTCGAGGTCGTCCTCGGCGGCGGCGTCGACGGTGACCGGCTCACGGCTCATGACCGCGCCGACCTGGGTGAAGCGGTCCACGTCGGCGCAGTCGGCCGGGGTGACGACGCCGAGGACGTGCCGGTGCTCGTCGAGGACGACGGCCGCGCCGTGGGAGCGCTTGGGGATGAGCGCGAGGGCGTCGGCGACCGTGTCGTGCTCGCGGAGCACGACGGGGGTCTCGAAGACCGGGTGCCGGTCCTTGACCCAGGCGACGACCTCGGCGACCACGTCGAGCGGGAGGTCCTGGGGCAGGACGGCCATCCCGCCGCGGCGGGCCACGGTCTCGGCCATCCGCCGGCCCGAGACCGCGGTCATGTTGGCCACGACGACGGGGACGGTCGTGCCCGTGCCGTCCCCGGTGGAGAGGTCGACGTCGAGCCGGGAGGTCACCGCCGACCGCGACGGCGCCAGGAAGACGTCGTTGTAGGTGAGGTCGTGGCGGGGCTGCTGTCCGTCGAGGAAGTGCACGGCACCAGGGTAGGCGGCGGCACCGGATCGGGAGAGCGTGTGCAGGGCTCGTGCACGCAGCGGCGCCGCGGCTCCCGTCCGGGTCCGCGGGGCCGGGACGGTCCTACGCTGGCCGTCATGAGCATCGGAACCACGCCGGCGCCCCAGGGTGGCGGGCACCAGAGCGGTCAGCCGCCGCGGACGGCCGTCGTCGTCGAGGACGAACCCACCATCGCCGACGCCGTGGCCCGCCGGTTGCGCGCCGAGGGGTACGCGGTGGAGACGGCCGGGGACGGCCCCTCCGGCGTCGAGCTCTGCGAGCGCGTGTCCCCCGACGTCGTCGTGCTCGACGTGATGCTCCCCGGCTTCGACGGCCTGGAGGTGTGCCGCCGGGTCCAGGCCTCGCGGCCGGTGCCGGTGCTCATGCTCACCGCGCGCGACGACGAGACCGACAAGCTCGTCGGCCTCGGCGTCGGCGCCGACGACTACATGACCAAGCCGTTCTCGATGCGCGAGCTGGTCGCGCGCGTCAACGGCCTCGTGCGCCGCGTCGAGCGGGCCCGGGCCCTCGTGGGCGCCCCGCAGCAGTCGGCGGAGGCCATGCGGTTCACCGTCTCCGACGGTGAGCTGGTGGTCGACCGCGCCCAGCGCCGCGTGCGGCGGGCCGGCGACGAGGTGCACCTGACCCCGACGGAGTTCGACCTGCTCGTGTGCCTGGCCGAGTCCCCGCGCACCGTCCTGACCCGCGAGAAGCTGCTGGAGGAGGTCTGGGACTGGGTCGACGCCTCCGGCACCCGGACCGTCGACAGCCACGTGAAGGCGTTGCGCCGCAAGCTGGGTGCCGACCTCGTGCGCACCGTGCACGGCGTCGGCTACGCGTTCGAGCCCTCCGGCGCGCAGGAGGCCCCGTGACGGGCCCCTCGCACGACCCCGCCGGCACCGGGCTGACGGGGCCCATCCCCATCAGCGGGGCCGCCCACGACGCCCGGGTGCGCGCGGCGAGGACCGCGACCCGGCGGCCGTGGCCCGACGTGCGCCCGCTGGACCCGGTGCACTCGATCAAGACCAAGCTGGGCCTGCTGGTGGCGGCCTCGGTGACGCTGGCGTCGCTGCTGGTGTGGGCGGGGCTGCGGCTGGCCGAGATCCACATCGGCCCCCGCTACACGCTGCCCGCCTCCATCGTGGTCACGCTCGTGTTCACGCAGCTCCTGGCGCGCGGGATGACCTCCCCGCTGCGGGAGATGACGGCCGCCGCCCGCGCGATGGCGACGGGGGACTACTCCCGGCGCGTGCGCTCGACCTCCAGCGACGAGGTCGGTGAGCTGGCCGACGCGTTCAACCGGATGGCCGAGGACCTCGAGGCCGTCGACCGCGAGCGCCGGGAGCTGGTGGCGAACGTGAGCCACGAGCTGCGCACGCCCGTCTCGGCGCTGCACGCGGTGGTGGAGAACCTCGTCGACGGGGTGAGCGAGCCCGACCAGGAGACGCTGAACACGGCCCTGGCGCAGACGGAGCGGCTGGGCCGCCTCGTCGAGCAGCTGCTGGACCTGTCGCGCCTGGACGCCGGGGCCGTGGAGCTGGACCGGGAGTACCTGGCGCTGGAGCCCTTCTTGGCGCAGGCCACGCGGGCGATGGGGATGGCCGGGCGCGACGTGGAGTTCGTCCTGGACGTCGACCCGCCCGGCCTGGACGTCCTCGTCGACTCGGCGCGGTTGCACCAGGTCGTGGCGAACCTGCTGGACAACGCCTCGCGGCACTCCCCGCCCGGCGGCAGGGTCTTCGTCTCGGCCGTGGCCGCGGGGCAGGTCGTGCGGATCACCGTGCAGGACCAGGGGCCGGGCATCGCCGACGCCGACCGCGAACGCGTCTTCGAGCGCTTCCAGCGCGGCAGCGCGCGCACCGACGGCGGGACGGGGCTGGGCCTGGCCATCGCGCGCTGGGCGGTGCAGCTGCACGGCGGCACGATCCGCGTGGCGCCGACCCCGCCGGAGGGCGGGTGCCGCATCGACGTGCACCTGCCCAGAGTCACCGAGGAGGCACCGGGTGTGACCAAGACCGGAGGAGCGGCGACGGCCCGGCCGTAGGGCGGCAGACAGGCGCATACCACACCGGGATAGGGTGAACGGGCGCCCGCAGTCGAGCACGAACACCCGTTCGGTCACCCAGGAAGAAGGCGACACCGCCGTGCCATCACAGCCCTCGCACCACGAGGACAAGATCGCAGCCACCTTCGGTCCCAACGAGTGGCTCGTGGACGAGCTGTTCGAGCAGTACCAGGCCGACAAGAACTCCGTCGACGAGGCGTGGTGGGACTTCTTCGAGGACTACTCCCCCGCCGACAACCCGGCGGGCACGACGAGGTCGGCGGGCGCGAACGGCACGAACGGCACCACGCAGGGCGCGACGACGGGGTCGACCACCCCGCCGGCCCCGGCCCCTCAGGAGGAGCCCGCCGCGAAGGCCCCCGAGGAGCCGGCCGCCGAGCCCGCCCCGAAGGCCGCCCCGAAGGCGACGCCGAAGCCCGCCTCGAAGGCCGCTCCGAAGGCCGCTCCGAAGGCGACCCCGAAGCCCGCCCCGAAGCCCGCCCCGAAGCCCGCCCCGAAGCCCGCTGAGGAGCCGGCGGCCCCGGCGCAGGACACCGTCTCCCCGCTGCGCGGCCCCGCCGCCCGGGTCGTGACGAACATGGAGGACTCCCTGGAGGTCCCCACCGCGACGAGCGTGCGCGCGGTCCCGGCCAAGCTGCTGGTCGACAACCGCATCGTCATCAACAACCACCTCAAGCGCGCCCGCGGCGGCAAGGTCTCCTTCACCCACCTCATCGGCTTCGCCGTCGTGGAGGCCCTGTCGGCGATGCCGACGATGAACGCCGCGTACACGACCGACGCCAAGGGCAAGCCGGCCGTCCTGCAGCCCGCGCACGTCAACCTCGGCATCGCGATCGACCTGCCCAAGCCCGACGGGTCGCGCCAGCTCATGGTGCCCGCGGTCAAGGGGTGCGAGAGCAAGGACTTCGGCGAGTTCTGGGCCGCCTACGAGGACGTCGTGCGGCGCGCCCGCGGCGGCAAGCTCACGACCGAGGACTTCGCCGGGACGACGATCTCGCTGACCAACCCCGGCACGATCGGGACCGTCCACTCGGTGCCCCGCCTGGTCAAGGGCCAGGGCGCCATCATCGGCGTCGGCGCGATGGAGTACCCGGCCGAGTACCAGGGCGCCAGCGAGGAGACGCTGACGCGCCTGGCCGTCAGCAAGGTCATCACGCTGACCTCGACGTACGACCACCGGATCATCCAGGGCGCCGGGTCCGGGGAGTTCCTGCGGATCGTGCACTCCAAGCTGCTGGGTGAGGACGGGTTCTACGACCGCGTCTTCCAGGCGCTGCACATCCCGTACCAGCCGATCCGCTGGACGCCGGACATCTCCATCAGCCACGACGACCAGATCAACAAGACGGCGCGGCTGGTCGAGCTCATCCACGCGTTCCGCGTGCGCGGTCACCTCATGGCCGACACCGACCCGCTGGAGTACAAGCAGCGGATGCACCCCGACCTCGAGATCGAGACCCACGGCCTCACGCTGTGGGACCTCGACCGGGAGTTCCCCACCGGCGGCTTCGGCGGCAAGGCGCACATGAAGCTGCGCGACGTCCTGGGCGTCCTGCGCGACTCCTACTGCCGCACCGTCGGCATCGAGTACATGCACATCCAGGAACCGGACCAGCGCCAGTGGATCCAGGACCGGGTGGAGCGCCCGTACGCCAAGCCGACCGCGGCCGAGCAGCTGCGCGTCCTGCGCCGCCTCAACGCCGCCGAGGCGTTCGAGACGTTCCTGCAGACGAAGTACGTGGGGCAGAAGCGCTTCTCCCTCGAGGGCGGGGAGTCCGTCATCGCCCTGCTCGACGCGCTGCTCTCGCGCGCGGCGACGAACGGCATGGACGAGGTCTGCCTCGGGATGGCCCACCGCGGCCGGCTGAACGTGCTGACGAACATCGCGGGCAAGAGCTACTCGCAGGTGTTCCGCGAGTTCGAGGGCATGCAGGACCCGCGCACCGTCCAGGGCTCGGGGGACGTGAAGTACCACCTCGGCACCGAGGGGACGTTCACCGGCGAGGACGGTGAGCGGACGAAGGTCTACGTCGCCGCGAACCCCTCCCACCTCGAGGCCGTCGACCCGGTCCTGGAGGGCGTGGCCCGGGCCAAGCAGGACCGCATCAACCTCGCCGGCGCCTCGTTCCCGGTGCTGCCCGTCCTCATCCACGGGGACGCGGCGTTCGCCGGTCAGGGCGTCGTCGCCGAGACGCTCAACCTGTCGCAGCTGCGCGGGTACCGCACGGGCGGCACGGTCCACGTCGTCATCAACAACCAGGTCGGGTTCACCACGGCCCCGGCGTCCTCGCGCTCGTCGGTGTACTGCACCGACGTCGGCCGGATGATCCAGGCGCCGATCTTCCACGTGAACGGCGACGACCCCGAGGCGTGCGTCCGGGTGGCGCAGCTGGCGTTCGAGTTCCGCCAGGAGTTCGACAAGGACGTCGTCATCGACATGGTCTGCTACCGCCGCCGCGGTCACAACGAGGGCGACGACCCCTCGATGACGCAGCCGCTCATGTACAACCTCATCGAGAAGAAGCGCTCGGTGCGCAAGAGCTACACCGAGGGCCTCATCGGCCGCGGCGACATCTCCGTCGAGGAGGCCGAGGAGGCGCTGCGCGACTACTCCGCCCAGCTCGAGCGCGCGTTCGCCGAGACCAGGGGCACGAAGAACGGCGGGTCCGGGGACGGCGACAGCCGCGGCGGCCTGGAGAAGCCGTCCGCGCAGGAGGCCGACGAGCAGACCCCGGCGCAGGCGCGCGAGACCGCCGTCGAGGCGGCCGTGCTGAAGCACATCGGCGAGGTGCAGGCGAACCCGCCGGAGGGCTTCACCGTGCACCCCAAGCTGCGCCAGCTGCTCGACAAGCGCGCGCAGATGTCGACCGAGGGCGGGATCGACTGGGGCTGGGGCGAACTGCTCGCCTTCGGTTCCCTGCTCATGGAGGGCACCCCGATCCGGTTGTCCGGTCAGGACTCCCGGCGCGGCACGTTCGTCTCCCGCCACGCGGTGCTCACCGACCGGGTGACCGGTGACGAGTGGACCCCGCTGCTGTACCTGGGGCGCGAGGGGGCCGAGCAGGCGAAGTTCTGGATCTACGACTCCCTGCTGTCCGAGTACGCCGCGATGGGTTTCGAGTACGGCTACTCGGTCGAGCGGCCCGACGCGCTCGTGCTGTGGGAGGCCCAGTTCGGCGACTTCTTCAACGGCGCGCAGACCGTCATCGACGAGTTCATCGCCGCCGGTGAGCAGAAGTGGGGCCAGCGCTCCTCCGTCGTGCTCCTGCTGCCGCACGGGTACGAGGGTCAGGGCCCGGACCACTCCTCGGGGCGCATCGAGCGCTTCCTGCAGCTGTGCGCCGAGGAGAACATGACGGTGGCCGTCCCCTCGACGCCCGCCAGCTACTTCCACCTGCTGCGGCGCCAGGCCTACGCCCGCCCCCGCAAGCCCCTGGTCGTCTTCACCCCGAAGTCGATGCTGCGCCTGAAGGCCGCGACCTCGGACGTCGAGGACTTCACGTCGGGCACGTTCCAGGAGGTCGTCGGCGACCAGGGCGGGCTGGACCCGGCGAAGGTCGACCGGGTGCTGCTGTGCTCGGGGAAGGTCTACTGGGACCTCGTCGCCGAGCGCGCGTCCCGCGGCGACACGTCCACCGCGGTCGTGCGCCTGGAGCAGCTCGCCCCGCTGCCCGTGCAGCAGGTCCTGTCCGTCCTGTCGCAGTTCCCGAACGCCGAACCGGTGTGGGTGCAGGAGGAGCCGGCGAACCAGGGCGGCTGGTGGCACGTCGCGATGGGCCTGTTCCCGTCGCTGGCCGCCAAGCTGCGCCTCGTGTCGCGGCCGGCGTCGGCCTCGCCCGCGGCCGGGTCGGCCAAGCGCCACCAGGCCGAGCAGCGCGAGATCGTCGAGGCCGCGTTCACGCGCTGACCCCCGCGCCCACGGACCCCGTCACCCGTGAGGGTGGCGGGGTCCGTGCGTGCGAGCGACTATCCTCGCCCCGACCGCGGGGCGCCGCACCGGACCCGCAGCGCAGACCACCCCGACCACCCTGACGACGAGGAGCACGACCCGCGTGAGCGAGGACCAGCAGTGAACGGCCGCTACGACGTGCGGGTGTGCCTCGTCGGCGACGAGTTCGTCACGGGGGTCGGCGACCCCCGCGCGCTGGGCTGGGTGGGCCGCGTCTCGGCCCGCACCCCGCGCGAGGACCGCGACGTGACCTTCTTCCCGCTCGGCGTGCCGGGTGAGACGACCACCGAGCTGAACGGCCGCTGGCGCGAGGAGACCTCCCGCCGGTTCGTCGGCGGCGACGAGCACCGCCTCGTCGTGGGCCTGGGCCACGCCGACCTCGACGCGGGCACGACGCTCGCGCGCAGCCGCCTCAACCTCGCCAACGTCCTCGACGAGTGCGAGGCACGGGGGTTGCCGACGCTCGTCGTGGGCCCCACCCCCGTCTCCGACGCCGAGCGCAACGACCGCATCGGTGACCTCGCCGACGCGTTCGCCGACGTGTGCGCGCGCCGCCGGATCGCCTACGTCGACACCTTCTCCCCGCTGCTGGAGCACGAGGACTGGTACGCCGACCTCGCCGCCTCCGACGGCACCCACCCCGGCCAGGCCGGGTACGGGCTGCTGGCGTGGCTGGTGCTGCACAGCGGCTGGTACGACTGGCTGGGCGTCCCCCAGCCGTGACCGGCGCCTGAGGTCCCGGTGAGGCTGCACGACGGGGAACCGGCCGCCGGGCCGTGGCGTCGCGCCGCGGGCGGTGAGGTCCTCGTCGAGCTCCTGGCCGGGCTGGACCTCGCGGGGCGGGTCGTCGCCGCCGTCGACGGCCGCAGCGCCGCGGGGAAGACGACGCTCACCGCTGCCCTGCACGCCGAGGCGACGCACCGCGGTGTGCCCTGCGCGGTCGTCCACACCGACGACCTCGCCTGGCACCACTCGTTCTTCGACTGGGCCGACCTCCTCGCCGACGGGGTCCTGCGCCCCTTCCGGGCGGGCGGGGCCGTGCGGTTCGTCCCGCCGGGCTGGCGGCCGAACGGCCGCGACGGGGCCGTCGAGGTGCCCGCCGGGACCCGGCTGCTGCTCGTCGAGGGCGTCGGGGCGGCCCGGCGCGACGTCACCGGCCTCCTCGACGCCGTCGCGTGGGTGCAGTCCGACGTCGAGGTGGCCCGTGCGCGCGGCCTGGCCCGGGACGTCGCCTCCGGCGTGAACGGCGACCCGGAGCAGGCGGAGGCGTTCTGGGACGAGTGGGACCGCGAGGAGGTGCCGTTCCAGGCCGCCCAGCGGCCCTGGGAGCGCGCACGCCTCGTCGTGGCGGGCACCGGGGGCGCCGGCGTCCCGGGGACGTTCCTCGTGAGCACCCGACCGCTCGCGGGCTGAACCGGGCGGACGTCGCACCCGCACCGCACCCGCACCGCACCCGCACCGCACGCGGCTCCGCCCCGGGGTCCACGATGGGGCCCGTGCCCGTCCCCCTCCTCGGTCCGGTCCTGCGCCACGTCGACGCCACCAGCGCCACGGTGTGGGTGGAGGTGGACGGACCCGGCCTCGTGCACGTCGACGTCCGGTTGCCCGACGGCACCGGGCGGACCGCCTCGAGCCCGACCCTGACGCTGCACGGGCACCACTTCGCCCTCGTCGTCGTGACGGAGCTGCCGGCCGGCGCGTCCCTGCCCTACGCCGTCCGGCTCGACGACACGCCGCTGTGGCCGCCGCCGGCCGGGACCTGGGCGTGGCCGGAGAGCCACATCCGCACCCCGGCGCCCGGTGCCGCGGTCCGGATCGCCTTCGGCTCCTGCCGTCGCGCGGGCGACGACGGGGAGGGGTCCACGCGGCTCGTCGGCGTCGACGCGCTGTCGGCGCTGGCCCACCGGCTGCGGGACGAGGCACCGGCCCCGCACCCGGACCTGCTGCTCTTCGTGGGCGACCAGGTCTACGCCGACGACCCCAACCCCGGCATCGTGGACCGGCTGCGGGAACGGCACGCGGGCCGCCCCGACGAGGACGCCGCGGTCCGCGACGAGATCGGGGACTTCGAGGAGTACACCTGGCTCTACCGGGAGACGTGGGGGCCGGACCCGGTGCGCTGGCTGCTGTCGACGGTGCCGACGTGCATGCTGCTGGACGACCACGACCTGCGCGACGACTGGAACACCTCCGACGTGTGGCGCGCGGAGGTCTCGCGCCGGCCGTGGTGGCGCGAGCGCGTCACCGGCGCCTTCGGCAGCTACTGGATCTACCAGCACCTGGGGAACCTCTCCCCCGACGAGCTGGCCCGCGACCACCTGCTGGCCGCGCTGCGCGCGATCGAGGACGACGCCGAGCGCGACGCGGTCCTGGACGAGTTCGCCCGCACCGCCGACGCCGAGCCCACCTCCGCGCGGTGGAGCTTCACCCGCGAGCTGGGCTCGACGCGACTGGTGGCGATCGACTCCCGGTGCGCCCGGCAGCTGACACCCGGTGCCCGGCGGATGACCGACGCGGCCGAGTGGGAGTGGGTCCGCGAGCGGGCCCTGGCCCCCGGCGCCCGGCACCTGCTGCTGGCCACGACGCTGCCCGCCTTCCTGCTGCACGGCATCCACCACGCCGAGACCTTCGACGCCGCGCTCGCCGACGGGCGGTTCGGCCGCCGGGCGGCGCGCTGGGGAGAGTGGCTGCGGCAGGCCGCGGACCTGGAGCACTGGGCGGCGTTCCACCCCTCGTTCGTCGACCTCGTCGCCCTGCTGGGCCAGGTGGGCCGAACCCCCGAACCACCCGCCAGCGTGCTGCTGCTGTCCGGTGACGTGCACTGCAGCTACACGGCGCGCGTCGACGTCCCGGGGCTCGACCCGGCCCGCACGGTGGTCCACCAGCTCGTCATGTCCCCCTTCCGCAACCCCCTCGAACGTGGCATGCAGGTCGCCAACCGCGTCCTGGACCGCATCCCGATGCGGGCCCTGCTCCGGGGCCTGGCCCTGCTGGCGGGGGTCCGGGAGGCCGACGTCGCCTGGGAGGTCGAGCACGGCCCCTGGTTCGACAACGGCGTCATGACCGTCGTGCTCGGCGCCGACGGGACGGCGGACGTCGAGGTGGAGCACGCGGGCCGGTGCCAGGGCGTGCCCCGGCTGCGGCGCACCCTCACCCGCACCCTCACGCGCACCTGACCCGCACGCGCTGGGTGGGGCGCGCCGTCCACGTGTGACGTCTCAGGACATCGGTGACAGTTCTGCATCAAGACATCGGTGGCACTTCCAGCCCTCGTGGTGATGACACTCCTCGGTCTTCGGAGCCCGCCGGGCTTGCCTCAGCTGGCCACCGCGCGGCGCGGACCCCCTGCGTCCGGCGACCCACACGCGGTGCGCACGTCGATGGGCGGACCCGGCCACGCGAGCAACACCGCTGGAGCCAGGCCGCGGCCCACCCGGGCCGGCCCCGACTTCACGGTCACGGACGTCACGGTCATGCCGATCTGCGGATGGCTCGGCACATCGAGTGCCCACCGGATGCAAGAGGTTGCATTTGACGGACCTCTTGCGCAACATGCAAGTGATAGATCAGGATGGCGTCATGGACGACACCTCCATGCACACCGAGCGGGCCCGTGCCGACCTGGTCCGCGCTGAGCAGGCCCTCCGACAGGCGCAGGCCCCGCGGTCCTTCCCCGCCTGGCTGCCCCCAGCTGCCGGGGCGCTGTTCGCCGCGGGGCTGGCGTGCGGAGCCGCCGCGATCGGCGACTGGCGGCCGCGGGCGCTCTACCTCCTCGCCGCGGCGGCCTGCCTTGCAGGCTTCCTGCTGCTCATGGTCGTGGCGAGCCGTGCTGGTGGGCTGGTGCAGCTGCCCGTCGGCACGTCCCGGCAGCGCTGGTTGCGCCAGCTGCCCGAGCTGGCTGCCCTGCTCCTGGGTCTGGTCGTGGGCCTGGGCGTCGGGTGGGCGGCGGGGGTGCTGACGTGGGGCGTCACCGGCGGAGCCGCCCTGTGGTGGCGGCTGGCGCACCAGCAGCGTGGTGCGGTGTGAGCACTCCCGAGCCGCAGCTGCAAGAGGCCGTGCAGCACCCGACCAAGCTGGCCGTAGCCGCCTTCCTCTCCGGCTGTGCCGAGGCGGAGTTCCAGGCCGTGCGCGACCGCCTGCACCTGACCGACTCCACCCTCAGCCGCACCGTCTCGGCCCTGGAGGACGCCGGCTTCGTCGACGTGCGCCGCGGTCACGTCGGCAAGCGCTCCCGCGTGTGGATCGCCCTCAGCCGCGAGGGCCGACGAAGGCTGGCCGCGCACCTAGCAGCGCTCCAGCAGATCGCCCAGCAGGCCGCCGACCTCGGCGCTGAGGACCGTGGCCCCGTCCTGGGCTCCGCCCCCGGCAACTGAGCCCGCACCACGTGGGCCACGTCGCCCACCCCGCCGGAGCCAAGCCCGCCTCGAGCCAGCAGCTGCCCAGCCGCGATGCAGGAGGGGTCTCACCACGCAAGCCGGTTGCGCAGTGCCCGCTCATGCCGCGTTGTGCGCGATCTCGGACGGCCGGCAACGACCTGACCTGACGATGGCCGGACGTCGCCCAGAGCTTGCTCGCGTCCCCGTCGGCATGGAGTAGACAGTCTTTACAGCCGGCGCCACCCGTGGTGGACGTGGTGCGTGGAGCTGTCGAAGCTGTACCAGCTGCCTTGCCCGGGCTGGTCGAAGCTTCGCGCGATCGCTGTTCTACGCAACGAACACTGCAGCAAGGTGCCCACACCACCGTGGGTGGCGATGACCACCTGACTGTCCTCCGGGACGCCGGCGAGCCGCGCACCCCCCAAGACCCGGTCCACCGCCGCCACGATGCGCCGCTGAGCATCGGCCGCCATCTCCCATCCGCGCACGCTGCGCTCGGGCTCGGCGAAGAAGGCATCAGCCAGTGCCTCGAACTGCTGCGGGGGGACGAAGCCCGTCGCGCTGCGGTCGTTCTCCCCCAACTCCTCCTCGACATGCACGGCGCACTGACTGATCTGGGCCACCGCTTGCGCCGTCTGTACCGCCTTGCGTTCCGCGCTGGAGGCCACGAACGACGCCGACCGCACCCACGGCATCACCAGCAGCCGCTGCAGCCGCTCGTACCCAGCTGGCGACAGACCCCACTGCGGCACTGGAACGGCGGGGTCCACCAGTACCTCGGGGTGGGAGACCACGTAGACGATCACCCCGGCAGCCTGCCAGGCCACCGGGCGACCCTCACCGCGCAGCCACTCCGCAGTGGAAGGTCGTGGCTCGGCGCGGGCTCACGGTCATCCCGCGGTGCGCGCGCAGCGCACGGTCATCCCGCGTAGCGCGCGGCCATGAGCGGCCCCTGAGGTCGCGGTCTTGACGAAGAGCGAGCTGTCGCCGGGTACGGGCGAGCATCTGGAAGCCGACTGGATGAGAGGGCTCATGGGCCCGTGTGAGTGATCGTCGCCCGCCCAAGTCGCCCGACGCACCCGCTACCGAGATGCTCCGTTGGTGACGTCCTCGCTCGTGATCATCGCGATGGTTGCCGGTCTCGGCTGGTACTTCTCGACCAAGCGCGGCAACCCGATGCGCTCGAACGTCAACGGCGCCATCTACTGCCTGGGCGCGACGGCCGTACTTCTGGGCTTCGCCATCTACTCCATCGTGGTCACCGCCAGCAGCAATGGGGAAGGCGGCAGCGCCGGCTATGCCGTGGCCGTCCTAACGGTCCCGGTCGCGGCAGCCTTTGCTGCAGGAGGCTGGGTTTTCGCCAGGCGCGCGAAGTCAGCGAGGCACCAGCGACCCGACGACTCACCCGACTCCATGGGCGGCTCCGACGGCTGAGGCGGCACGCTCGTTCGCACATCCCGCGTCGTGCGCGCAGTCGTGGGCGTCGGCACCGGCTTGGAGCGACCGGCAGTGGGGAAGGGCGATGGCGAGGCTGGTGCGCTCCGCGCGCCGAGGAGCCCCCTGCGACGCCGGCGTCGAGCAGTCCGTCGCGGTGCAGTCAGGCCGGTCGGCGGCCCTACTGCCGGTCGCTCTCAATCCCACGACTGTCACCGATGTCCGGATACATCACAGGCGTGCCGTCCACGTGTGACGACTGCGTTACGAACGGGGGGTCGACCGGGCGGCGTGCACACCCGGGCGTTCACCTGGTCCACACTGTGCTCGCTCGCCACCTGCCACCGGAGGTACCTGTGCCCGTTCGCCCCACCGCCCGCCGCTCCCTGCTGTTCACCGTCGGCGCCCTCGCCGCGGTCGGCCTCACCGCCGCCGGCTGCGGCTCCGACTCCCTGTCCGGGGGGTCCACCTCCTCCTCGTCCACCACCTCGGCCGCCCCCACGGGCAGCGCCGACGCGGCGCTGACGGCGATGCTGCCGCAGAGCGTCCGGGACAGCGGCGTCCTGCGGGTGGGCACCAACGCCGAGTACGCCCCGAACGAGTTCCTCCAGGGCACGACGATCACGGGCATGGACATCGACATCATGAACGCCGTGGGCGCCAAGCTCGGCGTGCAGGTGGAGTACTCCGACGCCAGCTTCGACTCCCTCATCACCGGCGTCACCGGCAACCGCTACGACGCGGCCATCTCCTCGTTCACCATCACGCCCGAGCGGCTCGAGCAGGTGAACATGGTCCAGTACTACGACGCGGGCACCCAGTGGGTCGTCGCGAAGGGGAACCCCGAGGGCATCGACCCCGACAACGCCTGCGGGCAGACCGTCTCGGTCCAGACCGGCACCACCCAGTCCAACGACGACCTGCCCGCGCGCCAGCAGCAGTGCGCCTCCGAGGGCGAGCCGCAGATCGACGTGCTGTCCTTCGACTCCCAGGAGGACGCCACCGCGGCCGTCGTCCAGGGCCGCGCCAAGGCCATGCTCGCCGACTCCCCGATCTCCGCCTACGCCGTGGAGCAGACCGGCGACCAGCTCGAACTCGCCGGTGACGTCTACGACTCCGCCCCCTACGGCATCGTCGTGCCGAAGGCCGAGACGGACGCCGCGCAGGCCATCTCGAGCGCCCTGGAGGAGATCGCGAAGGACGGCCAGTACGAGGCGGCCCTCGCCCCGTGGGGCGGGGAGAACGGGGCCGTCACCGAGTTCCCGGTCAACCCCGCCGTCTCGTGAGCGCCCCGGAGGCGACGCGCACCGGGGAGGAGGAACGCCCCGGGCGCATCGACGCCGTCGAGGTGCGCCACCCGTGGCGCTGGGTCACCGTGGCCGTCATCGCGGTGCTCGCGCTCATGCTCGTGCACCTGCTGGTGACGAACCCGGCGTTCGACTGGCCCTTCACCCTGGAGGTGATGAACCAGAGCATCGTCATCCGCGGTCTGCTCGTCGGCACGCTGTTCACGACGGTGTGCGCGATGGTCATCGGGATCACCGGCGGGGTGCTCCTGGCGGTCCTGCGCCTGTCGGACAACCGCGTCCTGGCCGGGGCGGCGTGGACGTTCACCTGGTTCTTCCGCGCGATCCCGCGCTACGTGCTGCTGTCCATCACCGGCGGCCTGGGGGCGTTGTTCGCGACGGGTCTGTCGATCGGCGTGCCGTTCGACTTCCTGCTGCAGCAGTGGTTCGGGACGCCGGACCTGCGGTTGCTGACGGTCTCGCAGACGACCTTGTACGCCCTGTTGGGAACGGTCCTCGGCGGCATCCTCGGGCTGGGGGTGTCCGAGGCCGCGTACATGGCCGAGATCGCCCGCGCGGGTCTGCTGAGCGTCGACAAGGGCCAGCACGAGGCCGCTGAGGCCCTGGGCATGTCCAAGCGGCTCGCCATGCGCCGGGTCGTGCTGCCGCAGGCGATGCGCGTCATCGTGCCCCCCACGGGCAACGAGGTCATCGCCATGCTCAAGGACACCTCGCTGCTCGCGGCGATCCCCGTCTCGACCGAGCTGTTCTTCCGGGTGAGCCAGATCAAGAACACGACCTACCAGGTGATGGCCGGGAACATGGCCGCCGTCCTCTACTACCTCGTCGCCACCTCGATCCTCATGGTGGGGCAGTACTTCCTGGAGAAGCGGTTCGGCCGCGGGTACGGCGCGACGCCCGCGCGCAGGACCGCGGCCGCCGGGGTCTCCCTGGGCCCGGGGGGTGCCAAGTGAGCGAACCGCCGGGAACACCACTGGTGAAGGCGCGCAACGTCCACAAGAACTTCGGCCACGTCGAGGTGCTCAAGGGCATCGACCTCGACGTCCACGCCGGGCAGGTCGTCTGCCTGCTCGGTCCGTCCGGGTCGGGCAAGACGACGTTCCTGCGCTGCATCAACTCCCTGGAACGCATCGACGCCGGCCGGATCTGGGTCGACGGCGACCTCGTCGGGCTGGCCGAGCGGGGCGGGCGGCTGCACCGGCTGAAGGACACCGAGATCGCGCGGCAGCGTCGGGACATCGGCATGGTGTTCCAGCGCTTCAACCTGTTCCCGCACCTGAGCGCCCTGGAGAACGTCGTCGAGGCGCCGATCCGGGTCCGGGGGGTGCCCAAGGCCGAAGCGCACCGCCGCGCGCACGACCTGCTCGAACGAGTGGGCCTGGCCGACCGGGCGCAGAACTACCCCGCCCAGTTGTCCGGGGGCCAGCAGCAGCGCGTCGCGATCGCGCGGGCCCTGGCCATGCAGCCCAAGCTCATGCTCTTCGACGAACCGACCTCGGCCCTGGACCCCGAACTCGTGGGCGAGGTGCTGGCCGTCATGCGCGAACTGGCCGCCGACGGGACGACGATGGTCGTCGTGACCCACGAGGTGGCGTTCGCGCGGGACGTCGCCGACCAGGTCGTCTTCATGGACGGCGGGGTCGTGGTGGAGCACGGCGCCCCGGCCGACGTCATCGGAAACCCCCGCGAGGAGCGCACCCGGACCTTCCTGGCCCGGATGCTGCACGAGGGGTCGGCCTAGGACAGCCAGAACTCCCGCAGGCTCCCGGCGACGACGCCGGGGGCCGAGGCCGCCGCGAGGTGCGACCGGCCCTCCCACACGACCCGGCGGGCGTGCGGGAGGACCGCGGCGAGGGCGTCCATCCCGGCCGGCAGCGGTTCGGCGCTGTCGGCCCCTTGCGCCAGCAGGACCGGCAGCCCGGGGCGCAGCGCCGCCCAGCGCGCCACGTCGTCCTCGTCGGAGGCGAGGGCCTCCAGGTCGTGCGTCCAGCCCTCCGCCAGCCCCGCCGCGCGCGCCGGGTCGGCGTGCAGGTCGGGACCGCCCAGGGTCGACAGCGCCGCCAGCTGGGGCTCGGGCACCCGCGTGACCTCCCGGGCCAGCAGCTCCTCCGCGGCCCGGTGCTCCCCGGCCGCCACGAGCGCGCGGTAGCGGGCCAGGACGTCCTCCAGGGGCGGTCCGGCCAGCAGGACCGGCGGTTCGAGGAGGGCGAGGGAACGGATGCCGGCCGGTTCGGCGAGCGCGGTGTGCAGCGCCAGCGTCGCGCCGTAGCCGACGCCGACCAGGTGGACGTCGGACTCGGTGACGGCCCGCACGGTCTCCAGCAGCGTCCGCACGTCCCGCACCTCGGCCCCGAAGCTCTTGCGGCCGAACCCGTTCGGGCTCGGCGGGTAGCCGCGGCGGGCGAACCGCCACACCTCGAAGTCCGCCAGCCGCGCCGCCAGCGGGGCCAGGGAGTGCAGCCCCCCGCCGGAGCCGTGCAGCGCCAGCACGGGTTCACCGGTCCCGGTCCGCCGCACGGCGAGCCCGCCGACGCGGTCGGTGGTGACGGTGTCCACGAACCGCAGCGTCCCACCGACACCGGGCACCTGGCTAGGGTCCGAGCACCAGCTCGTCGTCGAGCGCGCGCGAGACGCAGGGCATGACGTGGTCCGCGCGCTGCTCGGCGGTCAGGACGAGGTCGCGGTGGTCGGCCGCGCCGGCCAGCAACCGCAGCCGGCAGGTGCCGCACGTGCCCGAGCGGCACGAGGCGTCGACGGCGATCCCCGCCCCCTCCAGGGCGTCGAGCGCCGTGCGGTCGGCCGGGACCTCCACCCGCGCGCCCGTGGGCGCCCAGACCACGGTGAACGGCGTGCGCCGGCCGCCGAGGGGGTCGACCCCGGCGAAGTCCTCGACGTGGACGCGGCTGGGCCGCCAGTGCGCGGTGAGGGCGAGGACCTCCTCGACGAGGGCGGTGGGCCCGCAGCAGTAGACCCGCGCGTCGTCGTCGGGGTCCGCCAGGAACGGCCACAGGTCGAGGCGGCCGTGCTCGGCGCTGTGGTGCAGGAGCGTGCCGTCGACGCCCGAGAACTCGTCGAGGAACACGGTGTCCTCGCGGTCGCGGGTGAGGTAGAGGAGCCGGACGTCCGCACCGCCGCGGGCCCGCGCCTCGGCGACGAGCGCCCGGACCGGTGTGATGCCGATGCCCCCGGCGATGAACAGGTAGCGCTTCGCGCGCTTGAGCCCGAACCCGTTCGACGGCCAGGTGACCTCGAGCGTGTCGCCCGGGCGGACGTCGTCGTGCAGGCTGACCGACCCGCCCCGGCCACCGGGGTCGCGGCGCACGCAGACGACGTACTCGACCGGCCGGCGCCCGCCGGGTTCGACGAGGCTGTAGCTGCGCCGCTCTCCCGAGGGCGTCGTGACGGTGACGTGCGCCCCGCCGCGGTAGCCCGGCAGCGGCGCACCGTCGGGGTCGCGCAGCACGAAGCGGGCCACGGCCGGGGTGAGGTCGGACCTCTCGGCGACGACGAGGCGCATCGGGTCGGGCTGCACGTCGGGCCGCGCGTCAGGCACGGACGTCCTCCCGCACGGGGTCCCCCACCGCGAGCTCGCCACCACCGACGACCTCGACGTAGAACCCCATGACGTCGTGCCCGTAGGTGCGCGAGAGCAGCTGCGGCACCGGCAGGTCGCGCCGGCCGGTGGCCGGGTCCACCTCCGTCGCGGCGCAGCGGACGGTGGGCCGCGCGCCGCGCACGCGCACCCCGCCGAGGGAGAACTCCCGCCCCACCAGGTCCAGCTCGCTCCACGCCGGCAGGCCGTCGAGGTGGACGTTGGCGCGGAACCGGCCCGGATCGAGCGGGTCCCCCGTGCGCTGCTCGACGTCGCGCACCGAGGCGAGGTTGAGGACGGAGACCAGCTCCATCGCCTCGTCCGAGGCGTGGGCGGTGTCGGTGAACCGGCGGCCGGGATCGCGGGCCACGACGGGTTCGGTGCCGGGCGGCAGGTCCAGGACGCGGGCGTAGAACGCGCGCAGCCGCGCGAGCCCGTCGTCGGTGCCGAGGTCGGCCTCCAGGACGCGGTGCCCGCGCACGTCCACGGTGAACACCCCCGTCGCCGGGTCCAGGTGCGTCGTGAGGGCGGCGAGCCGCTCCTCGGCGACGAGGACGAAGAACTCGTGCTTGGAGACCCCGTGCCGCATCCCCGGTTCGTACCGCCCGCCGGGACGGGCCAGCGCGATCGTCCGGTCGTGCGGGACGCCGCGGCCGGCGGTGAGCGTGACGCGGTCCAACGGCTGCGCCGTCATCCCCTTGACGGGGAAGACGAACAGGCCCTCGACGTGCGCGGTCACGACGGCAGCCTACGGGCGGGGCGTCGGCGCGCGGGAGGAGCCGACCGGGCGGCCGCGGGACGAGCCCGGCGCGTCCTGCTTGAGTTCCGGCGGTCGTCGGCCGATCGAGTGACCATGGCCTTCTCCCTGCGTCCCCGCTCGCTGCGGTCCCAGCTGCTGGTTCCCGGCGTGGGTGCCGTGGTCGTCACCGCCGCTCTCATGAGCGGTCTGTCCGCCCTGCAGGTCCACGACCTGTCCCACGACACCGCCGGTGACGTGCAGGCCATGTCCGAGCGCTCCCTGCGCGACACCGGGGCCCAGGTGCAGGCCACCGTCACGACGCAGGCCGCGGCCGTGCAGAGCTGGCTGGACTCCGACCTGCGGGTGACCACCGACCGGCTGACCGGGTTCGGGCCGGCCGCGGTGAACCCCGCGCAGACGGCGACGTGGACGGCGACGAACCAGACCACCAAGGACCAGCGCACGCTCACGCTGCCGCGGCTGGAGTTCGGCGGCACCTGGCTCGGCCAGCAGGCCGACCCCGCGGCACTCGTCCCGGCCATCGACGAGTCCGCGCGCCTGACCGGAGCCGCCGTCACCGTCTTCCAGAAGATGAACGACGACGGGGACATGCTGCGCGTCGCCACGACCGTCGTGGGTGCGAGCGGCTCCCGGGCCATCGGGACCTACATCCCCGCCACGGGCGCGGACGGCAGCAAGAACGCCGTCGTCGCCTCGCTGCTGGCGGGCCAGACGTACCACGGCACCGCCACCGTCGTGGACAAGCCCTACGTGACCGTCTACGAACCCCTGAAGGTGGGGGACGAGGTCGTCGGCGCCGTGTTCGTCGGGCTGCCGCAGGCCGACGTCACCGCCCCGCTGCGCACGGCCCTGTCCTCCTCCGTCCTGGGCAGCGACGGGTTCTTCGCGGTGTTCTCCGACGCGGCCGCGAGCGCCGGGACCGCGGTCGTGGCCCCCGACGGCGGCCAGGACGGGCAGCCGATGATCGACGCCACCGACGCCGACGGCAGGCCCTACGTCGAGGACATCCTCGCCGCGGCGAAGGCGCTGCCCGCCGACGGTTCCACGACGACGGCCGTCCGGCTCCCCTCCGGCAGCTACACCGTCGGCGTCTCACGCTACCCCGCCTACAACTGGGTCGTCACGAGCTGGCTGCCCGACGCCGACACCGCCGCCGTCACCGACCGGGTCACCGGGGGCGGTGCGGCCCTGGTCCGGCACACCGCGCTGCTCGGCCTCGCCATCGCGGTGCTCATGGCCGTCGTCATCGGGCTGCTGGCCCGGACCCTCGTGCGCCGCATCGGCCGCCTCACCGCCGTCCTGCGCCGCGTCGCGGCCCGCGACCTGTCGGCGACCACCCTGGCCGAGGGCGAACGCCACGGCGACGACGAGATCGGCACCATGGGCTGCGCCCTGGACGCGGCCACGCACGCCGTGCGCGAGGCCCTGGCGGCCGTGAGCGACGGCGCGGCCCGCGTCACGCGGGCCGCGGGGTCCCTCGACGGCGCCAGCGACCGCCTCGCGGGCGCCGCGGGCTCCACCGCCGCCGAGATCGACCAGGTCACCGGGGACGCCACGACGGTCTCCAACGGGGTGCACGAGGTGTCGGCGGCCGTGGAGCAGCTGCGTGCCGCGGCCGACGAGGTCTCCGCGACCGCCAGCAACGTCACCGTCGTCGCCGCCGACGCGGTCCAGCTCGCCGAGGCCGCGACGGGCACCGTCGAACGTCTCGGCGACAGCTCCCAGCAGATCGCCGACGTCCTGCGGACCATCACGGCGATCGCCGCGCAGACGAACCTGCTGGCGCTCAACGCGACCATCGAGGCCGCCCGCGCCGGCGAGGCCGGCGCCGGGTTCGCCGTCGTCGCCGAGGAGGTCAAGGAACTGGCCCGGCAGACCGCGCAGGCGACCGAGGAGATCGCCCCCACCCTGACGGCGGTCCAGTCCGAGGCCGCCGCGGTGCGCTCGGACATCGCCCGGATCACCGAGACGATCGCCCACATCGACGAGCTGCAGACGACGATCGCGGCGGCCGTGGCCGAGCAGCTCGCCACGACGACGTCGGTCAGCGGGACCCTGCACACCGCCGCCGACCGCTCCTCCGGCATCGCCTCGGCCCTGGCGGGCACCGCGGGTGCGGTGCAGGGCACCACCGAGGAGGTCCGCGCGGTGCGGGGGTCGGTGAGCGAGCTCGCCGCCGTCGCCGGGTCCCTCGACGACCAGGTGAAGCAGTTCACGCTGCGCTGAGGCCGCTCACACCCGGCTGGGCCGGCGGTCGCGGCCGCGGTCGCGGTGGCGCTGCAGCTCCAGCGTCACCGCGTACCCGTACACCGTCAGCGCCGTGAAGACCCACAGCCACAGGCAGACCGCGACGGCTCCCCCGACCTGGGTGAAACCGCCGAAGGGGGCGCCGAGGTCGACGGGGATCGCCAGGAACAGCACGAAGCCCTGGAGGAACCCCGACACGAACGCCCCGGTGGAGTAGGCGCCCCACAACGCCGCCCACCACCCGGTCCGCACCGGCCCGAGCACCTTGTAGACGTAGACGAGGACGGGCGAGACGACGAGCCAGTCGACGTTGAGGGCCACGTAGACGGCGAGGGCGGAACTGCCGAACGTGCCGGAACCGAACAGGCGCACCAGGAACGGCGCGACCTCCAGGACGGCGAGGAAACCCACCGGCGCGAGCAGCAGCAGCGGCAGCGCCCGCGCCCGCACGACCCAGGCCCCGACCCGTCCGCGCACGGCCGGGGGCGCGGGTTCGGGGTGCCGGACGCTGATGCGCGCGAAACCCCGGCGCAACCCCTCCCCGTACACGGTGGCGGGGACCAGCGCGACGACGACCGCGAGCCACCCGACGTCGACCGCGGTCGCGGCCAGCTCGCGCACGACGTCACCGGCCCCCTGCGCGCTCGGCAGCGCGCTGCCGACGGCGTCGGCCAGCCGCAGCACCTGCTCGGGACCGATCACCGCGGCCAGCAGCCGCACGACGACGACGAGCGAGGGCACCAGCGCGATCGCGGCGTAGAACGTCACCCCCGCCGAGACGAGGAACAGGTCGTGGCCCTGCAGGCGGGTGTGGACGTCGGCGAACAGGCGGCGCAGGAACCTCATGCGCCGGCCGGCAGCAGCCGCACCGCAGCCGGTGACCGCGCCCCCCGGTAGGTCCGCCGGTAGGCGGTGGGCGTCGTCCCCACGAGCCGCAGGAAGTGCTGGCGCAGCGTGGCGGCCGAGCCGAAACCGCAGCGGCGGGCCACGTCGTCGACGCTCTGGTCGCCCTCCTCCAGCAGCAACCGGGCCGCCGCGACGCGGCGCTCCAGCAGCCAGCGGTGCGGGGTGACGCCCGTCTCGGCGCGGAACCGGCGGGCGAACGTGCGCGGGGACATCGCCGCCGCCCGTGCCCACGCCGCGACGTCGATCTCGGTGTGCAGGTGCCCCGCGGCCCAGTCCAGCGCCGCGGACAGCGACTCGTCCGCGCAGGGACGCACGGGCGCCTCGACGTACTGGGCCTGCCCGCCGTCGCGGTGCGGGGGCACGACCATGCGCCGTGCGATGGCCGTGGCGACGGCGCTCCCGTGGTGCTCGCGGACCAGGTGCAGGGACAGGTCGATGCCCGCGGACGTGCCCGCGCTGGAGGCGACCGGCCCGTCCTCGACGTAGAGCACGTCGGGGACGACCTCGACGAGGGGGAAGCGGCGCGCCAGCTCGGCGGCGTAGAGGTAGTGCGTCGTGGCGCGGCGGCCGTCGAGCAGACCGGCGTGGGCCAGGGTGAAGGACCCGCTGCAGAAGCTGGCGACCGTCGCGCCCCGCTCGACGGCCGCGTGCAGCCGCTCGACGAGTTCGGGCGCGGGCGGGCCGAAACCCCGCTTGGTGGGGGTGACGACGACGAGGTCGGCCTCGTCCAGCCGGTCGAGCCGGTGGTCGGCGGTCAGGCTGAAACCCTGCCGCGAGGCGACCGGGCCCGCCTCCTGCGTGCACACCGCGAACCGGAAGGGGGGCACGCCGTCCTCGGTGCGGTCGATGCCGAACACCTCGCAGGCGACGGAGAACTCGAACGCCGAGAACCCCTCGTCGACGACCACCGCCACGTCGTGCAGGTCACCGCGGGTCGCCATGCCGAGCAGTGTGCCAGCGCCCGGCGACCTTGGCAGGATCTGGCCGAACATCGGCAGAGCTGCCACTCGTCCGGCCGGTGCCGCCGGACGAGGCTGGGCGCGTGCCCAGTGACCTCACCGCCCTCGTGGTGCTGATCGTGCTCGTGGTGCTGGCCCTGGCCGCACCCCGCTTCGGTGCCGACACCCGGACCTCGCGCGAGTGGTCGCAGGACGGCCCCGTCCCCCGGCCCCACCCGTGACCGGTCCCGTCGTCGCGCCCGGGGCGCACCGCGACGCCCTCGTCGCGCAGCAGGCGGCGTTCCTCGCCCTGACCCGGACGGCCCCGCCGGACGCGGGCGTCCCCGGGTGCCCGGGCTGGACGGTCCGCGACGTCGTCGCCCACCTCACCGGCGTGCACCGGTGGGCGGCCGCGCTCAGCCGCACCGCACCGGGTGCCCCGGTCCCCCCGGACGAGGACCCCTCCCCGGCCGACGACCCGGCCGCGGCCTACGCGGCCGCTGCCCGCGCGCTGCTCGCCGCGCTCGACGAGGACCCCGACCGGCCGTGCACCACCCTCGCCGGGGCCGGGCGCGCCGGTGACTGGTACCGGCGGCAGGCCCACGAGACGCTCGTGCACACGTGGGACCTGGCCGACGCCGCGGGTGCGCCGCGCACCGGCCCGGCCGACCGCGTCGCCGACGCCGTCGAGGAGGTGCTCGACACGCTGCTGCCCCGCCAGGTCCGGCTGGGCCGGACCGCGGCGGTCGAGGTCGGCGTGGAACTCCTGGGGTCGCGCCGGTGGCGGCTGGGCACGGGCCCCGTCGTCGCGACCGTGGCCGGCCCCGACACCGAGCTCCTGCGGCTGCTGTGGGGCCGCACGACGAGCACGGGCACCGCCCTGGTCGTCGCGGGCGACCGCGGGCGCGCGGCGCAGGTCCTGGCGGCCGCGCTCACGCCGTGAGCGGTGCCCGGCCCCTCACCTCACCTCACCTCGCCCCGTCTCAGGCGAGGATCCCCAGCCGCCGCAGCTCGACCGCGAGGTCGTGCGGGCTCGACGCGGCGCCCTGGGCGTCCTCCAGGGTCACGACGCCGTCGCGGACCAGCGCGACGAGGTGCTGGTCGAACGTCTGCATCGCGTAGTACTGGCCCTCCTTGACGAGGTCGGTGATGAGGTGGGTCTTGTCCGGGTCCGAGATGGCGTCGGCGACGCGCCCGGTGTTGACGCAGATCTCCATGACGACGCAGCGGCCGGCGCCGTCCGCGCGCGGGACGAGCCGCTGGCACACGATGCCGCGCAGCGACCCGGCGAGGGCGAGCCGGACCTGCTTCTGCTCGTGCGGGGGGAAGAAGTCGATGATGCGCGAGATCGTCTCGGCCGCGTCGATGGTGTGCAGGGTGGACATGACGAAGTGGCCGGTCTCGGCCGCCGACAGGGCCGCCTTGACCGTCTCCTGGTCGCGCATCTCCCCGACGAGGATGACGTCGGGGTCCTGACGCATCGCCGCGCGCAGCGCTGTGGTGAAGTCGGCGGTGTCCAGCCGCACCTCGCGCTGGCTGATCATGGACCGGTTGTCGGTGTGCAGGACCTCGATGGGGTCCTCGATGGTCACGATGTGGCTCTCGCGGACCGTGTTGATGTGGTCGATCATCCCGGCCAGGGTCGTCGTCTTGCCCGATCCCGTCGGCCCCGTGACGAGCAGCAGCCCGCGGTGCTCCAGGGCGAGCTGCTCGATGACGGGCGGGACGCCGAGACCGGACAGCGGGACGGCCTGGGCGGCGACGCGGCGCAGCACCAGGCCGACGGACCCGCGCTGGCGGAAGGCGTTGACGCGGAAGCGACCGGCGCCGTGCGGGAGGCTGTGGGCGAAGTCGGCCTCGTTCGTGCGGGCGAACTCCTCGACGAGGTCGGGGCGCAGGATCTGCTCGAGCATCCGCTCGGTGACGTCGGCGGTGAGCGGGGGCGCCTGCAGGGAACGCAGCCGCCCGTCGATCCGGATGCGGGGCGGGGAGCCCGCCTTGCAGTGCAGGTCCGACCCGCGCAGGTCCACCAGCGCGCGCAGGTACGGCGTGATGAGCGGTTCGACGGGCGCGGCGGCGTGCGCGGCGCCCCGTGGCTCCTCGGTCCCCTGCGTGATCGTCACCGTTGCGGCATCGGGACGCACCGGCCCGACCTTGAGCACTCCTCACCCCGTGGGACCATGGACGGCGGAGCAGGACTGCACCACTTCCGGAAGAGCGCACGACGAGGAGGACCGCCATGAGCAAGCGAGGCCGCAAGCGCCGCTCGCGCAAGGGCAACGCCGCGAACCACGGCAAGCGCCCCAACGCCTGAGCGCGCGCACCAGACGACGAGGGCCCCGGATCCAGGCGGATCCGGGGCCCTCGTGCGTGCGGTTCAGCGCGGGGTCGTGCTCGTGACCGCGCTCACCTCGGTGATCGAGACGATGATGCGCGCCCGCAGGGTCTGCGGGGCCTCCTCGCAGGGGCACCCGTCCCGGATGACCTGCTTGAGCTTCTCGTCCTCGGCCAGCTGCGCCAGGCAGCTCGCGCACTCCTCGAGGTGGGCGCGCAGCTTCTCGCAGTCCAGGTCCGGCATCTCGCCGTCGAGGTACTCGAACGCGCGGTCGAGGACCTCGTGGCAGTGCGACAACCGGACGGCGTCCGCGCCGGGGTTCGACGGCGTGCTCCCCGCGGTGCTCACGACGTCCCCCCCTGCGTGGCCACGGCCCCCGAGACGCCCCGGTCGACGGCGTAGTCGCGCAGCAGCTCGCGCAGCTGACGACGGCCCCGGTGCAGCCGGGACATCACCGTCCCGATCGGCGTGCCCATGATGTCGGCGATCTCCTTGTACGCGAACCCCTCCACGTCGGCGAGGTAGACCGCGAGGCGGAAGTCCTCCGGCACCTGCTGCAGGGCCCGCTTCACGTCCGAGTCCGGCAGGTGGTCCAGCGCCTCGGTCTCGGCCGAGCGCAGACCCCGGGAGGAGTGCGACTCCGCCCGCGCCAGCTGCCAGTCCTCGATCTCGTCCGAGTGCGACTGCTGCGGTTCGCGCTGCTTCTTGCGGTACGTGTTGATGTACGTGTTCGTCAGGATCCGGTACAGCCACGCCTTGAGGTTCGTCCCCGGGGTGAACTGGTGGAACGCGCCGTACGCCTTGGCGAAGGCGTCCTGGACGAGGTCCTCGGCGTCGGCCGGGTTGCGGGTCATGCGCAGGGCCGCGGAGTACAGCTGGTCCAGGAACGGCAGGGCGTCGCGCTCGAAGCGCGCAGCGCGCTCGTCGGCCGTCTCCTGCGCCAGGAGCTGGGCCGGGTCCTCGGGGGCGACCTGTGCGGTCTGTTCGGTCATCGTGCTCGAGCCTAGGCCCTGCGCGCGGGCCCCGCCCCCGCGCGGGCCCCGTCGGGCGGGGCCCCGGCCGGGCCCCCGGCCGGGCGGGCCGAGCGAACCCTTCGAGGGGGTGCGCGGCTCGACCCGGCGCGCGGACTCGCGGGCTGGTTCGAGGGCTGGGGCGAACGGCATGTCCTGCGCAACGCCGCGACCGGTACCCCCATTCCGGGCGCGGCGACCGTCCCGGCCCCGGTCAGACCCCGGTCACGTCACGGCCTCGTCGCCGTCAGGCCCCCAGGAGCTCGCCCGTGCGCAGGTCCACGACCCCCTCGAGCTCCTCGAGCGGGACGGGGTCGAGGAGGTCCTCACCGGTGTTGCGCACGTTCCCCACCGCGCGCGAGACCGGGTGCGCCTGCAGCGTCCCGCCGAGGAAGAGGTCGCGCGGGACGGCCCCCAGCAGCGACCGCACGTCGTCGCCGTCGTCGAGGGAGGGGTCCAGCCAGGCGTCGCGCAGGTCGCGCGGGACGACGAGGGGCATCCGCTCGTGCAGGCGGTCCAGGCCCGCCTCGGCGGCCGTGGTGACGACGGCGAAGGAGACGAGCCAGCGCGAGGGGTCGTCGTCGGCCTTGGCCGGGTCCTTCCAGAACTCGTAGACCCCGGCCAGCGACAGCACCGAGGAGTCGGCCGCCGCGACCGCGAAGGGCTGCTTGCGGGGCTTGCCGCCCTCGGTCGCCGTCCCGCTCGTCTGCCACTCGTACCAGGCGTCGACCGGCACGAGGCAGCGCCGCGCGAGCGCGGCCCTGGCGAACGCCGGCTTGTCCAGCAGCGTCTCGGCGCGCGCGTTGACCATCCGCGCCGCGCCCGAGGCGTCCTTGGACCAGCTGGGTACCAGCCCCCAGCGCAGCGCCCGCAGCGAGCGCACCGGCGGGGCCTCGGGGTCGTCCTTGCGGAACCGCTCCAGGACGACCGGCGGGGTCGTCGTGGGGGCGACGTTCGTGGACCTCGTCACGCCCGCGCCGGACCCCTCGAGCGCGTCCTCGTCGACCTCGAACTCCTCGAGGAGGTCGTGGACGTCTCTCCGGAGGGCGTAGCGACCGCACATGGGAGCACTGTGGCACCCACCTCCGACACCGGTCCGGGCACGCGCCCGCGTTCGCGGTGATCACGGCTTTGCGGTAGGCAACTCCCATGACTGTGGTGCGACGACTGGCCCGCCCGATGCTCGCGGCGATCTTCATCAAGAACGGCATCGACCAGCTCCGGCACGCCGGTGACCTCGCCCCCTCGGCCGAACCGCTCGTGCACCGCGCGGCCGGCCCGTTGCGGCTGCCCGACGACCCGGTCCTGCTCGTCCGCCTCAACGGCGCCGCGATGGCCGGGGCGGGCGTGCTGTTCGCCCTCGGCAAGGCGCCGCGGATGGCGGCCACCGTGCTCGCGGTGACGGCGGCGCCCACCCCCTACGTCAACCACCCGTTCTGGTCCGAGAAGGACCCCGGCGTGCGCAAGGAGGTGCTGCACGACTTCCTCGTCGACGTCGGCCTCCTCGGCGCCGCGCTGCTGGCCGCGGCCGACACCGCGGGCAGGCCCGGCGCCCTGTGGCGCGGCAAGCGCGCCGGGCGGGACGCGCAGCGCATGGCCCGCCTGGCCGCGCGCGAGGCCGTCCACGCCGCGGAGCTGGGCAAGAAGGACGTCCAGCTCGCGGCGGCCAAGATCGGCTGAGGTCACCACCGCGGCCGGCCGCGCCCCGGTGGGCCCGGGTCCCCGGCGCGCGGCTCGCCGCGTGTCGGGGGCGGCTGCGAGGATGCCCCCGTGACATCGAACGATCCGTCCAGCAGACCCTCGAGCCCGGCCACCGGGGACGACCAGCTGTGGGCGGCCCCCACGGCGGCCGGTCCCCTCGACGCCGTCGTCCCGGTGCCGGGCTCGAAGTCGCTGACGAACCGCTACCTCGTCGTCGCCGCCCTGGCCGACCGCCCCTCGATCCTGCGCGACCCGCTCGTCTCGCGGGACACCACCCTCATGGCCGAGGGGCTGCGCGGGCTGGGGGCCGACGTCTGCGAGAGCGGCTCGCGCGGTGACCGCGTGGGCGAGCACGACTGGGTCGTGCGCCCCGGTCCGGTGACCGGCGGCACCCGCGTCGAGTGCGGCCTGGCGGGCACCGTCATGCGGTTCCTGCCGCCGGTGGCGGCCCTGGCCCCCTCCCCCGTGGAGTTCGACGGCGACGAGCGGGCCCGCGAGCGCCCGATGGGGGCCGTCGTCGACGCCGTCCGCCAGCTCGGCGCGCAGGTCGAGGACGGCGGCCGGGGGCTGCTGCCCTTCACCGTCCACGGGCCGCGGGAGGGGTTGCGCGGCGGCACCGTCCGCATCGACGCCTCCGCGTCCAGCCAGTTCGTCTCGGCCCTGCTGCTCGTCGGCGCCCGCACGCGCGAGGGGCTGGAGGTCGTCCACGACGGTCCGCCGATCCCGAGCCTGCCGCACATCCGGATGACGGTGGAGGTGCTGCGCGACGCCGGTGTCGTCGTGGACGACGACACCCCGGGTCGCTGGTCCGTCGAGGCCGGCGAGATCGGCGCCCTCGACGTCCAGGTCGAACCGGACCTGTCCAACGCCGGCCCCTTCCTGGCCGCGGCCGCCGCGGCCGGTGGCCGCGTGCGCGTCCCGGGGTGGCCGCAGGCGACGACGCAGGCCGGTGACGTGCTGCGCGACGTCCTGGACCAGATGGGTGCCGAGGTCACCCTCGACCGGGACGGGCTGCTCGTGGAGGGCACGGGCGAGCTGTACGGGGTCGACCTGGACCTGCACGAGGCCGGGGAGCTGACCCCCGTCATCACCGCGCTGGCGGCCCTGGCCAGCTCCCCGACCCGGCTGCGCGGGATCGCCCACCTGCGCGGGCACGAGACCGACCGGCTCGCGGCGCTGGTCACCGAGGTCAACGCGCTCGGCGGGCGCGCCGAGGAGACCGCCGACGGTCTGCTGGTGCACCCGGCGACGCTGCACGGCGGGGTGTTCCGCAGCTACGCCGACCACCGGATGGCCACGGCCGGGGCCGTGCTCGGCCTGGCCGTGGAGGGCGTCCTCGTCGAGGACATCGGCACGACCGGCAAGACGCTGCCCGACTTCCCCGGGATGTGGGCCGCGATGCTCGCGGGGGTCGGCGCCTGAGCCCGCGCCAGCGCGGCCCCGTGGGCCGGTTCGACGAGGACGACGTCCGGATCCGGCCCAACCGCCGCGGGTCCCGGCCCCGCACGAAGGACCGCCCGGCGCACGCCGACGCGGTCCCCGGGTTCGTCGTGGCCGTCGACCGGGGCCGGTCCACGGTCCTGGTCGGCGAGGGCGGCGCGCACGCGCGGCCCGTCACGGCCATGCGCGCCCGCGAGCTGGGCCGCCAGGGCGTCGTCGTGGGTGACCGCGTCGGGCTCGTCGGGGACGTCACGGGCGCCACCGACACCCTGGCGCGCATCGTCCGCATCGACGAGCGCCGGACCTCGCTGCGCCGCTCGGCCGACGACACCGACCCGATCGAGCGCGTCGTCGTCGCGAACGCCGACCAGCTCGTCGTCGTGACGGCCGTGGCCGACCCCGCACCGCGCTCGCGCCTGGTCGACCGGTGCCTCGTCGCGGCCTACGACGCCGGGATGACGCCGTTGCTGTGCCTGACCAAGGGGGACCTGCGCCCGGCCTCGGAGGTGCTGGACACGTGGGCCCCGCTGGGGCTGGAGGCGGTCGTCACCTCCCGCGGCGCGGACGGCCTGGCCGGGCTGGAGGCCGTGCGCGAGCGCCTGGCCGGCCGCGTCAGCGTCCTCGTCGGGCACTCGGGGGTGGGCAAGTCGACCCTCGTCAACGCGCTGGTGCCGGACGCCGCGCGCGCGACGGGGCACGTCAACGCCGTGACCGGCCGCGGTCGGCACACGTCGACGTCGATGGCGGCCCTGGCCCTGCCCGGCGGCGGCTGGGTGGTCGACACCCCCGGCGTCCGTTCCTTCGGCCTGGCCCACGTCGCGCCGGAATCGGTCCTGCGGGCCTTCCCCGACCTGCTGCCCGGTGAGGACGGGTGCCCCCGCGGGTGCACGCACGACGAACCGGACTGCGCCCTGGACGCCTGGGTGGAGCAGGGGCGGGCCGGTGCGGCGGGCCCGGCCCGGTTGCAGTCCTTCCGGCGGCTGCTGGCCGCTCGGCGCAGCACGCGGGACGACCCCCTGACAGCGTGATCCACCGTGCACTGGCCGTCCACAGGTGATGCCCTAGGGTGACCATCGACCGGTCGGCGACGGGGGAACGGCTCTTCATGGGGGATGTGAGCTCCACCTGGCCCCGCGGTCGCGGGTCGACGGTGCCGGGTCCCCCCGCCGCCCCACCGGCCGTGCCCGGCCCGACGACGCCGCCCTCCCCCGCCGCGCTCCAGGCCCCGGAACCGCCGTGGACCGTCCTGCGCGAGCTGGGCCGGGGAGCGGGGTCGGTGGTCCACCTCGCCGTCCGCGGTGACCGGGAGTACGCGGTCAAGCGGCAACGACCGGGGACCGGCCCGGGCCGGGTCCGCGGGGACCAGGGCGGCGACGCCGACCGCACCCTGCGCCGCGAGGCGGCCCTCCTGGCCAGCGTCCACCACCCCGGCCTGACCCGGGTGCACGCGGTGACCGAGGTCGGTGGCCGCCTGGCCATGGTCATGGACGCCCACGACGGCACGTCGCTGGCGGACCTGCTGCACTCACCGCCCCTGACCGCCGCCGGGACCGGCGGCGACCCGGCCGACCTGCCCTCGGGCCTGCTGTCGGTGCCGACGACCCTGCGCCTGCTCGTCGACGTGTGCGACGCGCTGCACGCCCTGCACGCGGCGGGGCTGGTCCACCGGGACGTGAAACCGGCCAACGTCCTGGTGACCCGCACCGGCCGGGCCGTCCTCGTCGACCTCGGCGTCGCCCACCTGGACACCGGCGGGTCCCCCGCACCCCCGACCGCCCGCCCCGACGGTCCCGAACGCCGCCACGACCCCCGCGCCGACGGTGCCACCGGCACCGCCGACGGCTCCGACGCCGGGGCCGGGGCCCTGCTGTACCGCTCCCCGGAGCAGGCCGGCGTGGTGCGCAGCCCCGTCGACCACCGCTCGGACCTGTACTCGGTGGGGGCGGTGCTGCTGGAGTGCCTCACCGGCCGCACCCCCGTCGAGGGGTCGGACGCGGTGCAGGTGCGCCGGCGCCTCGCGCGGCTGCGACCCCTGGACCTGGACCGCCTGGGCCCCGACGTCCCGCGGCCGCTGGGGACGCTGCTGCGCCGGCTGCTCGCCCGGGACCCGCAGGACCGGCCCGACGACGCCGCCGCGGTCGCCGACGAGCTGGCCCGGATCGCGGCCGCCACCACGCCCGACGTCGCCCTGGGCCGGCGCGGCTGGACCAGCCCGATCGACGGGCCGCTGCTCGAACGCGGCCGGCAGAGCGGGCTGCTGGAGGCCGCCTGGGACAACGCCCGGGCCGGTTCCGGCGGCCTCGTCCTCGTGCGCGGGGCCGCCGGCTCCGGTCGCTCGGTCCTGGTCGACCGCCTGCGCCGCCGGGCGCTCACCCAGGGCGGTGCGGCCGTCGTGCTCGACACCACCACCTCGCCCAGCTCCCCGCTCAGCGCGCTGCGCCGGGCGATGGCGGTCGCCGGCCTCTCGAGCGCGGACGTGGGCCCCGAGGCCACCGAGGACGAGCCCCGGCCGCAGGCCCTGGCCGAGGAGCTGCTGCAGCACGCCGCGCGCACCGGCCCGCTCCTGGTCGTCCTCGACGACACCGAGCACGCCGACGCCTCGACGCTGGCGGTGCTGCGCTGGGTGGCCGGTGAGTGCTCCGACCTGCCGCTGCTGGTGGTCCTCGTCGACCGGGTGCGCTCCGGGGACGACGACCTCGAGGGGATCCCCGGTTTCGACACCGCCCGCGCCCTGGTGCTGGACGTGCCCCCGCTGTCGGACGCCGCGGCCCGCGCGGTGGTGCGCCGGCGGTTGCCGGGCGCGGTCGTCACCGACTCCGTCGCCAGCGCGCTGGTCTCCCGGGCGGCCGGCAACCCCGGGGCCCTCCTGGCCCTGCTGACGACGCTGCTCGACGAGGGCGGCCTCCTGCCGGACTGGGGCCACTGGCGCCTGGAGCACGCCGCCCTGGAGGCGGTACCGGTCGCCCCGCGGCTGCTCAGCGCGCTGCTGCGGCGCGTCGACGAGCTGCCGCCGGGGCACCGGCACGTGCTGCGGCTGGCGGCGGCCTGCGGACGGTCGGTCCCCGACGACCTCGTCCTGCGGGCGGCGGCGCCGCGGCTGGACGCCGACGGCGTGCACGCCGGGCTGGCCGCGGGGGTGGCGGCCCGGTTGCTGCGCCCGCTGCCGCACGGGCGGCACGAGTTCTGGCACCAGCAGGTCGTGGACGCGGTCCTGGAGGGCGTCGAGGAGGTCGAGCGGCGGGCCCTGCACGCGCGCCTGGCGCGGGTCCTGCGCGCCGACACCGGCGCCGGGGCGGGTCCGGGGACGGGGACCGGCTCAGGGGTCGCGACGGCGGCGGGGTCGGTCGAGCGGGACGCCCTCTTCGCCTGCGCCCAGCAGCACCTGCGCGCCGGGGACGCCGTGGCCCCCGCGGACGTGGTGGCCGCCTGCGCGGCCGCCGGTGTCGAGGCGGCGCGGCGCTCGGCCCCCGAGACGGCGGTCGCCCTGCTCACCCGGGCCGTGCAGGCGGCCACGAGCGCGGGTCTGGACCTGGACCCCCGCCTGCGGCGCCTGCTGGCGTCCTGCCTGGCCCGCCAGGGCCGCCACCTCGAGGCCCGGGCGCACCTGGAGGAGCTGCGGGCCGGCGCGACCGACCCGCTGGACCGGGCCGTCGTCCTCGGCGAGGTCGCCACCGTCCACCGGCACGAACGCGCCGCGGCCGGCCCCGCTCGCGCGGCCGCGGCGGCCGCCGAGGGGCTGGCCGCGCTCGGCGCCCCGCGCCCGGTCGGCCCGGCGGCGCGGCTCGCGTTCGCCCTGACCTCGCTGGTGGTGCTGCTGGCCACCGTGCTGCGCCGCGCCCACCGGCACGACAGCCGCCACCGGTTGGACTCGGTCCGCGAGGTCGAGCAGGCCACGCTCGAGGGCGCCCGCGCGGTGCTGCTGCGCGAGGCCGCCGCCGCGGACCTGCAGCGGGGCCGGCCGCTGGCCGCCGCACCGACGGCGGTGGCGTCCTGGGGGCACGCGCTGCGGGCGCGCCGGGTCGATCTGGCCCGCGACGCCCGCTGGACGCTGCGGGCCGCGCTGCTGCAGGTCGCGACGGGCCGGCTGACGCTGCTGCCGGTCCGGCTGCCCGGCACCGACAGCCTCCTCGGGCGCCCGCTGACCCCGGCCGTCCCGCGCGGGCGCACCGAGACCGACCCGGTCGTCCTCGCCTCGCTGCGCCTGGCCGACGGTCTGCAGCGGTTGCGCCGGCGCGGCACGTGGCGGGCGGTGGCCGACGTCCTGGAGGAGGACGGTCAGTGGCTGGACCTGCCGGCCCACGTCGCGGGCGCGCTCGCCGTGGCCGTGGAGCGCCTGGCCGCCGGGCACCTCGGCGCGGCGACCGCCTGGCACGAGCGGGCCGTGCGCCGCGTCCGGGAGGACGCCGAGGTGCCCGCCGAGCTGGAGCTGCTGCGCGCCGCCCTCCTGAGCGCCAAGGGCCGTCCCGGCGAGGCCGGGGACGTGCTGGACTCGGTGCGTCGCCGGGAGGTCGAGGACCGGTCCGGCGCCGCGGCGGGCTCGGGACCCGGCGAGCGGGCCCTGCTGCACGAGTGGCACCTCCTGCTGGCCACGACCGACTGGCTCGTGCAGCAGGCCGACCTGTCCGAGCGCTTCGACGCCGTCGCGCGCCAGGTCCTGCGCGCCGCCCGCCGCACCCCCCTGCGCGGGGCGGGCGAGGTCCGCTGGACGCTGCTGCTCCTCACCCGGGGGCGGCTGGCGCAGCTGCGCGCCGCGGTCGACGCCGGCGACACCACCCGGGCGCAGGAACGCGAACGCGACCTGCGGGACGCGCTGCGGGCGCTGGGGCGCGCGAGGTGTCGCACGGCCCGCCGCGGCAGCGCCGTGCAGGCCGCGCACGTCGACGTCGTCCGCTCCGCGGCCCTGCACCGCCTCGGGTCACCGCGGCGGGCCCGTGCGCTGCTGCGGCGGGCGGAGGTGCGGGCCACCCGCCTGGACGCCCCGCTCGTCGACCACCACGTCCTGGTGCTGCGCGCCGAGGCGCTGGAGGAGACGGGAGCGCAGCCCGACGCCGAGCGGTTGCGGTGGATGGCGACGGCCCTGGCCGAGAAGCACGGCTGGGTCCGGCTCGTCCAGCGCGGCCGCGCCGACCGCGCCCCCACCCAGCCGTCGGGGCCGGGGGCCGGCGCCGGTGGTCCCTGGACCCCCGCCCCGGGGCGCCGGCGCCGGCTGCTGTCGGCCATGCGCGACGTGGGTCACGCGGCGCAGGTCCTGGACCCCCAGGACGTCGTGCGCCTGGCCCTGGACCAGGCGTGCGAGGTGCTCGGGGCGGACCGGGCGGTGCTGGCCGTCTTGGACCCCGAGGACGAGCTCGTCGTCTTCGCCGGCCGCACGCGCGCCGGCACCGACCTGCCCGGGCGGGGCGCGGTCGACCCCGCCGCGGCCCGCGCGGCCCGCACCGGGCGGCCCGTCGTGCGGGGGGCGCTGGAGACGGCGGCGAGCGCCGCGACCCGCGGCGCGCACAGCGCCGACGAGGTGGCGCGCAGCGTCGTGGCGGTCCCCCTGCTGGTCCGGGGCCGGCGCACGGGTGTCCTGTCGGCCGTCAGCACCGTGGCCCAGGGGGCCTTCGGGCGCGGGGACGTCGAGCTGCTGCAGCTCATCGCCGGGCAGGTCGCGGCCTCGCTGGAGACGGCGCGCGCCGCGCGGCTGGAGATCGAGGTGCACGGCGCCCAGCGCGAACGCGACCTGGCCGAAGCGGTCCGCCGCGTCACCGAGGAGGTCTCCGGGAGCCTGGAGCTGCCCACGGTGCGGCGCCGGCTGGTGCGCTCGGCGCTCACCGAGCTCGGGGGGCACCGGGCCGCGCTCGTGCCGGTGGCCGTGCGCCCCGGCCCCGACGCCGACCCGCCGGCGCTCGTCACCGACGCCGCGTCCCCCGCCGTCCGCGAGGTCGCCTGGAGCCGGGACTGGCAGGGCGAGCCGGAGTGCGCACGGCTGCTGGAGAGCGCGCACGCGGTGAGCGGGGACGGGACCGGGGAGCAGACCCTGCCGTCGCGGCTGGCCGGGCTGATCGACCTGGCGACCGCACCGCCCGCCCACCGGCCCGAGCCCGGGGGGCAGCCGCCCGCGCCGTGGCTCGTCGTGCCGTTGAAGGACCGCACGGGACTGGTCGCCGAGGCCCTCGTCCTCACCGGCGGGCCCGAGGGCCCGGCCGCCCGTTCCCACGTCGCCGAGGCGCTGGCCGCCCCCGCGGCCATCGGGCTGGAGAACGCGCGGTTGTTCGCCCAGGTCGAGCACCTGGCCCGCACCGACTCCCTGACGGGGGTCGCCACCCGCGGGCACCTGCTGCGCCTGGGTGAGCAGCGGGTCCGGCGCACCGCTGCGGGCCGGGCCGTCGCGGTGGTCATGGTGGACGTCGACCACTTCAAGGCCGTCAACGACACGTACGGCCACGCCGCGGGCGACGAGGTGCTGACGACCGTGGCGCGCCGGCTGCAGCACGAGACGCGGGAGACGGACGTGCTGGGTCGCTACGGCGGTGAGGAGTTCGCCCTCGTCGTCACGAGCCCGGCCGAGGGGGACCACGGGACGCTGGACGCCCGCGACGTCGCCGAGCGGTTGCGCCTGGGCGTGCGCCGGACCCCCGTCGAGGTGCGCGGGGAGCAGCTCGACGTCACCGTCAGCGTCGGGGTCGCCGTGCTGCGCGAGGGTGAGCAGCTGTCCGACGTCCTGGCCCGGGCCGACTCCGCGCTCTACCGGGCGAAGGCGTCCGGTCGCGACGTCGTCGTCCTCGCACCCTGACCGTGCCGTGACGCCGGGAGCGGTGGTGAGTCGCGGCCCCGTGCCGGTGGGCTCAGGGAGGTGACCGAGCAGCCCGCGCTTGACCGCTGAACCCTCACACCTGAACATCTTCACATGAACGAAGGTTTGAAGAGGTGCTCCCTCGGGGTGGACAGCCAGTACGTCGACGTGGCCGCCGAGGTGTTCTCGCTGCTGTCGGACCCGACGCGCATCCGCATCGTCCTCGCCCTGCGAGCCGGGGAGACGTCGGTGACCCAGCTGGCCGACCTGGTCGGGAAGTCCCCCACCACCGTGTCCCAGCACCTCAGCAAGCTGCGCTGGGGGCGCGTGGTGACCACCCGGCAGGACGGCAACCGCGTCTTCTACCGGCTGGTCGACGACCACGCCCGCACCCTGGTGGCCGCGGCCGTCTCGCACGCCGAGCAGGCGCTCGAACCGCGCACCGCGCACCAGCGCGCCGGTGTGCCCCCGGGCGCGGCGGCCCGCTCGACGGCGGCGGCCACCGAGGACGACGGGACGCGCCCGGCCCCCGGCGCCGCGCGGTGACAACCCCGCCCGCGCACCGACCCGCGAGCACGCCGGCCCCCCGTCCGGACCCGACCCCCTCCGGGCCCGACGGGGGTCGCGACGGGGGGCGCGTGCTGCCCCGCCCACCGTCGATCTGGCGCACCGCCCCCGACCTGCCCGAGGTCCGCTGGGCCGCTCTCGCGCTGGTCCTGTTCCTGCTCGGCGGTGCGCTGCAGCTGGCCGGGGCCCCGACCTGGGCCGCCTGGACGGCCCTCCTGGCCTGCTGCGCCGCCGGCGGGTGGGAACCGGCCCGGGCCGGAGTGCTCGCCCTGCGGGAGAAGACGTTCGACGTCGACCTGCTCATGGTCCTGGCCGCCGTGGCGGCCGTCGCCGTCGGCCAGGTCCTCGACGGCGCCCTGCTCATCGTCATCTTCGCCACCTCCGGCGCGATCGAGGCCGTCATCACCCAGCGCACCGCCGACTCCGTCACCTCCCTGCTGGACCTGGCCCCCGAACGCGCCACCCGCCTGCACCCCGGCGAGGGACCCGCGGACGGCGTCGTGGAACGGTCCGTCGACGTCGCCGACCTCCTCGTCGGCGACCTCGTCCTGGTCCGCCCCGGCGAACGCGTCGGCGCCGACGGCACCGTCGTCGCCGGCACCTCCGAGGTCGACCAGCAGGCCATCACCGGCGAGTCGGTCCCCGTACCCCGCGGGCCCGGCCAGGAGGTGCTGTCCGGCACCGTCAACGGCACCGGCGCACTGCGGGTGCGGGTCGACCGGGAGGCGAGCGGGTCCGTCATCGCCCGCGTCGTGGCGATGGTCGAGCAGGCCAGCGCGACCAAGGCCCGCACGCAGCTGTTCGTCGAACGCGTCGAGCAGCGCTACTCCCTCGGCGTCGTCGTGGCGACGCTGCTCGTGCTGGCGGTCCCGACGGTCGTCCTCGGCACGTCCTTCGAGGACGCGCTGCTGCGGGCGATCACCTTCATGATCGTCGCCTCGCCCTGCGCGGTGGTGCTGGCCACCATGCCCCCCCTGCTGTCGGCGATGGCCAACGCCGGGCGCCACGGGGTCCTGGTGAAGTCGGCGACCGTCGTGGAGGCGGTCGCGCGGACCAGCCTCGTCGCCTTCGACAAGACCGGCACCCTCACCGAGGGCGCCCCCGAGGTCACCCGGGTCGCCACCGCGGGCCCGTGGGACCGGGACCAGGTGCTGCGCGCGGCCGCGGCCGCCGAGCAGGCCAGCGAACACCCCCTGGGCCGGGCGGTCCTGCGGGCCGCCCGCGACCGGGGCCTGGACGTCCCCGCCGCCCAGCACTTCCGGTCCCTGCCCGGGCGAGGGGTCCTCGCCGTGGTCGACGGGCACGCCGTCCGCGTCGAACGCGCCGCGCCCCCGGCCCGCGACCGGCGCGAGGACGGGGGGCGCGAGGACGTGGGGACCGTGGTGGCCGTGCACCTCGACGACACCCTCGCGGGGACCATCACCCTGGTGGACCGGCTGCGCCCGGCCTCCCCCGCCGCCGTCGCGGCCGCCGCCGCCCTCACCCGCGCGCCCGTCCACCTGCTCACCGGCGACGACGAGGCCGCCGCCCGCCACGTGGCCGCCCGGACCGGGATCAGCGCCGTCCACGCCCGGCTGCTGCCGCAGGACAAGGCCCGCGTCGTCACCGAGCTGCAGGACGCCGGGGAACGGGTCCTGCTCGTCGGAGACGGGGTGAACGACGCCCCGGCCCTGGCGACCGCCGCGACCGGCGTGGCGATGGGCCGGCACGGCTCGGACCTGGCCCTGGACACGGCCGACGCGGTCGTCGTGCGCGACGAGATCGACGCCGTCCCCCGGCTGGTGGCCCTGTCCCGGCGGGCCCACCGGGTCGTCGTGGCCAACCTCGTCGTCGCCGCCACCTCCATCGTGGTCCTCGTCACGTGGGACCTGGTCGGGCACCTGCCGCTGCCCCTGGCGGTCGCCGGGCACGAGGGGTCCACCGTCGTCGTCGCCCTCAACGGGTTGCGGCTGCTGCGCCGCACCGCCTGGGAGCAGCGCCCCCGGCGTGCGTGACGGCCCGGTCGCGTGCGGGACGTGCGCCGCCGCAGGACGATCCGGCTCACCGGGACGGGGGTCCTCACCAGGGTGGAGAGTGTGCTCCAATAAGGGTCGCCTACCCTACTCTGAGGAGAGATCGTGCACACCCGACGGATGTTCCTGACCACCTCCACCGCCGCCGCCCTGTTCGGTCTGTCGTCCTGCTCCTCCGAGGAGACCACCACCCCGGCCGGCTCCGACGGCACGTCGGGCACCTCCGGCGCGGCCTTCCCCGTCACCATCACCCACGCGTTCGGCGAGACGACGATCGAGGCGAAGCCCGAACGCGTCGCCACCGTGCAGTGGGCCAACCACGAGGTCCCCCTGGCCCTGGGGATCGTCCCGGTGGGCATGGCCAAGGCGACCTTCGGGGACGACGACGGCGACGGGATCCTGCCGTGGGTCAAGGACAAGCTCGACGAGCTCGGGGGCCAGACCCCCGTCCTGTTCGACGAGACCGACGCCATCGACTTCGAGGGCGTCTCGGACACCACCCCCGACGTCATCCTGGCCGCCTACTCCGGCCTCACGCAGGAGGACTACGACAAGCTCAGCCAGATCGCGCCGACCGTGGCCTTCCCCGAGGTGGCCTGGGGCACGTCCCTGCCGGACATGACGACGATGAACAGCGAGGCCCTCGGCATGGCCTCGCAGGGCGACGCGCTGCTCGAGGACATCGACGGGCAGGTCGAGGCGGCCCTGGCGGCCCGGCCCGCCCTCGCCGGCAAGAACGTGATGTTCGGCTACTTCGACCCCACGGACCTCAGCTCCATCGGCTTCTACACCACCACCGACCCCCGGGCGGGCTGGCTGGAGAGCATCGGGTTCGCCACCCCCTCGGCCGTGGCCGAGGCGACCGCCGCCAGCGAGGAGTTCTACGCGACCGTGTCCTCGGAGCAGGCGGACTCCTTCGCCGACGTCGACATCGTCGTGACCTACGGCGACGAGACCCTCCTGACCGCGCTGCAGGCCGACCCGCTGCTCTCGCAGATCCCCGCCGTGGCCCGCGGGTCCTTCGCGCTGCTCGGGGCCACCTCCCCGCTGGCCGCGGCGGCCAACCCCTCGCCGCTGGCGACGCCCTGGGCGCTGGAGCAGTACATGGACCTGCTCGCCGGCGCCGTCGCGAAGATCGCCTGACCTCGTGCTGCACACCGTCCCGCACCCCCGCCCGGCACCGGAGGCCCCCTCGCGGCGGCCGGTGCCGGTGCGGCTCCTCTGGTTGCTCGCCCTGCTCCTGGCCCTGGCGTTCGTCGGTGCCGCGAGCGTGGCCTTCGGGGTGCGGGCGGTGTCCCTCGGGGACGTCGTCTCCGGTGTCACCGGCTCGACCGGGACGATCGAGCAGGCGGCGGTGAACCGCCGGGTGCCGCGGACGTTCCTGGCGATGACCGTCGGGGGCGCCCTGGGGCTGGCCGGGGCGGTCATGCAGGGCGTGACCCGCAACCCGCTGGCCGACCCCGGCATCCTCGGCGTCACGACCGGCGCCTCGCTCGCCGTCGTCACCGGGATCGCCTTCCTCGGGCTGTCCTCCCCCGCCGGCTACGTGTGGCTGGCCCTGGCCGGGGCCGCGCTGGCCGCCGCCCTGGTCTACGCGATCGGGTCCGCGGGCCGGGGGGGCGCGACCCCGCTGAAGCTCGCACTGGCCGGGGCGGCCACCTCCGCCGCGTTCAGCTCGCTCATCAGCGCCGTGCTGCTGCCCCGCGTGCAGGTCATGGACTCCTTCCGGCACTGGCAGATCGGTGGGGTCGGCGGGGCGGACGCCGGGCGCATCGGACAGGTGGCCCCCTTCCTCCTCGTCGGGGTGCTGCTGTGCTTCGCCACCGCCCGCGGGTTGAACGCCCTGGCGCTGGGGGACGACGTCGCGACCGGTCTCGGCGTCCGCGTCGGGACCACCCGGCTGCTCGCCGCGGCCGGGGCCATCTCGCTGTGCGCCGCGGCCACCGCGGTCGCCGGGCCCATCGGCTTCGTCGGCCTCGCCGTCCCCCACCTCGTGCGCCTGCTCGTGGGCGTCGACCACCGCTGGCTGCTGCCGTTCTCGGTGCTCGCCGGTGCGGCCCTGCTGACCGCGGCCGACGTGATCGGCCGCCTGGTGGCCCGCCCGGAGGAGGTCGACGTCGGCATCGTCACCGCCGTCGTGGGCGCCCCCGTCTTCATCTGGATCGTGCGCCGGCAGAAGGTGCGTGCCCTGTGACCGCCGTGTCCTCCCCCGCCGCCGGCGTCCAGGACGCCGAGGCCGTCGCCGCCGGACGGCGCTCGCGAGCGCGCCGGCGCCGCCGGACGACGCTGCTCCTCGGCGCCGGCGTCGTGGCGCTCGCGTTCACCGCCCTCATGGTGGGCCAGACGTTCTACGGCCCGGGCGAGGTCCTGCGGGTCGTGCTCGGGGAGCGGGTCCCCGGGGCCTCGTTCACCGTCGGGGTGCTGCGCCTGCCGCGCACCGTCCTGGGGGTGCTGGCCGGCGCGGCGTTCGGGCTGGCGGGGATCACCTTCCAGACCATGCTGCGCAACCCGCTGGCCGCCCCCGACGTCATCGGCATCAGCTCCGGGGCCAGCGCGGCGGCGGTCGTCGGCCTCGTCGTCCTGGGGTGGTCCCCGGCCCAGGTCTCCGTGCTGGCCGTCGCCGGCGCGCTGGTGACGGCACTGGCCGTGTACGGGCTGGCCTACCGGCACGGGGTGGCCGGCAGCCGGCTCATCCTCATCGGCATCGGCGTCGCCGCGATGCTGGACAGCGTCATCTCCTACGTGCTGGCCGGAGCGGCCTCCTACGACCTGGCCACCGCCACCCGCTGGCTCACCGGCAGCCTGAACTCGGCCGACTGGGACGCCGCCCTGCCCCTGGCCCTGGCCCTGCTGGTGGCCGCGCCGCTGCTCCTGGGCCAGGCCCGCGGTCTGGACCTGCTGCAGCACGGGGACGACTCCGCGGCCGCGCTGGGCGTCCGGGTCGAACGCACCCGCGTGGTCGCGGTCGTGGTGGCGGTCGTGCTCGTGGCCTTCGCCACCGCCGCCACCGGGCCCATCGCCTTCGTCGCCTTCCTGTCCGGTCCGATCGCGGCCCGGGTCGTCGGCCCCGGCGGGTCGCTGCTGGTCCCCTCGATGCTCACCGGAGCCCTGCTCACCCTCGCCGCGGACCTGGCGGGGCAGTTCCTCTTCGGCACCCGCTACCCGGTGGGCGTCATCACCGGCGCGCTCGGGGCGCCGTTCCTCATCTACCTGCTCGTCCGCACCAACCGCGCCGGAGGTTCGCTGTGACCAAGGACCACACCCTCCTCGTCGAGGGCGTCACCCTCGGCTACGGGGACCGGACGGTCGTGCAGGACCTCGACCTGGCGCTGCCCCCCGGGCGGATCACCTGCATCGTGGGGGCCAACGCCTGCGGCAAGTCGACCCTGCTGCGCGCGATGGCGCGCCTGCTCCCGGCCCGGTCGGGCCGCATCGTGCTGGACGGCAGGAGCGTGCACTCCACCCCCACCCGGGAGATCGCCCGCACCCTGGGACTGCTGCCCCAGTCACCCGTGGCCCCCGAGGGCATCGCCGTCGCCGACCTGGTCGCCCGCGGGCGCAACCCGCACCAGAAGGTGTTCGCCCGCTCCTCGCCCCGCGACGACGCCGCCGTCGCCGAGGCGCTGCGGGTCACCGACACCCTGCCGCTGGCCGACCGCTCCGTCGACGAGCTGTCCGGGGGTCAGCGCCAGCGGGTGTGGATCGCCATGGCCCTGGCCCAGCAGACCGACGTGCTGCTGCTGGACGAACCCACGACCTACCTCGACGTGTGCCACCAGGTCGAGGTGCTGGACCTGCTCACCGACCTCAACCGCGACCGCGGCACGACGATCGCCATGGTCCTGCACGACCTGAACCTCGCCGCGCGCTACGCCGACCACCTCGTCGCGGTCCGCTCCGGACGGTTGCACGCCGCCGGGGACCCGGCCGACGTCCTCACCGCCCAGACGGTGCGGGAGGTGTTCGGGATGGCCAGCCAGGTCGTGCCGGACCCCGTCTCGGGCCGCCCGATGGTGCTGCCCGTGGGGCGCCACCACTGCGCGCCGAGGACTCCCTCGCGGTCGACGACGTCGAGCCCGTGAGGGGCGCGGGACGGCGCCGGTCGATCGGCGGGCACGGTCCTCAGCCCTCCAGGGCACTGACCACCTGCTGGGCCACCCGGTCGGCCCCGGCGTGGTCGTCGGCCGTGATCGTCACCACGGCGTCGTCCAGGAACACCAGCAGCTGCCCGTGGGCACCGTGCAGGCGCCACGCCCGTCCCGGTCCGCCCCACCCGGCGAGGGCGTACCGGGTGTAGCCGGGGGCGCCCTCCCGCTCGAACCAGTCCGAGTGCAGCGCGTCGACCCACCGCGAGGACACCAGGCTCCTGCCCCGCCACACCCCGCCGTCGCGGATCAACTGCCCGATCCGGGCGAGCTCGCCCGAGCGCAGGTGCAGTCCCCCGCCCGCCGCGATCCACCCGCCGGGGCAGCGGTCCCACACCGGGGCGGGGATGCCCAGCGGGTCGAACAACCGCGGCTGCAACCACGCCGGGACGTCCCCGACGACGGAGGCCAGGGCACGCATAGCCGTGTACGAACTGGCGTTGGAGTACTGGAAGACCCGTCCACGGGAGGGGCGGCTCAGGAACTCCCGGGCGAGGTCCGGCCAGTCGGTCAGCGACGTCGGTGCCCACGGCAGGTCGATGCCGCTGCGCATCCCCAGCAGGTGCCGCGTGGTCACGGCCTGGACCCCCTCCCCGAGGGGGAGGTCCGGGAGGTGCTGCGCCACCGGGGCGTCGAGGTCGAAGACCCCTTCGTCCGCGGCGATGCCGGCGGCGAGCACGCACACCCCCTTCGCCACCGAGTGGACGTCGCGCGCCACGTCCGGGCTCCAGCGGAACTGCGCGGCGTCGTCGCCGACCCGGACGTGCGCGGCGTGCGCGCCGAAGCCGTCCCGCTCGACGGCGGTGACGATGCGGCGCAGGACGGTCAGGGCGCGGGTCACGAGCCCATCGTGCCGTTCCGCGGTGCCCGCCGGGTGACGACCCCGCGCCGCGGGCCGGGTCACCCGCACCCGGCCGGTGGGCTCAGAGCAGCGTGCTCCAGTAGCTCCAGAACTTCGTGGCCACCATGACCAGGACGGCCGCGAAGCTGAGCACGACGATCAGGGCGCGGTAGTCGACGACCACCCGGGCGGCCCCGCGCGCGGCGGCCGGGACGGGCAGCAGTCCCCGGTCGAGGGCGTCGGCCACGTGGGTCCAGAACGTCGGGACGACGACGGCCCACACGACCATGCAGTACGGGCACAGGGCGTGGATGGAGTACAGGCTCTGGCTGATGAGCCACCCGACGAAGACCGTCCCCAGGGTGATGCCCAGCAGGTAGCCGCGCTCGACCCAGCGGGGCAGCGCGACGCGGGAGAGCACGAGGACCCCGAGGAACGTCGAGATCGCGAAGGCGGCGATCCCGATGAGCGGGTTGGGGAAGCCGAACAGCCTGGCCTGCTCGGTCTGCATGACGCTGCCGCAGGAGATGATCGGGTTGAGGCTGCAGCTCGGCACGTAGGACGGGTCCTGGAGGAGCCTGATCCGCTCGATCGTCAGGGTGAACGCCGCGACGAAGCCGAGGACCCCGCCGATGGTGAGCAGCAGCCCGCGGGTGCGGGGGGAGACGGGCAGCGCGGACAGGTGCCCCTCGGGCGCGCCGCCGCCGGCCCCGCCCGTGGACCCCTCGTCGAAGCCGTCGTCGGGCAGCTCCTCGACCCGGTCGGTCGTGCCGGCCATGCGCCGTCCTCTCCTCGCGTCCTGATCGCGTGCGCGGGGCGCGTCCACCCCGCCCCCAGGATCCTCGACAGCCCTGGACGTCACCTGAACGGGTGCGCCCGCCCGGGTCCGGCCGGGTTCCACGGCCCCGGCGGCCGCGGGCGGTAGGTTCGCGGCGTGCCGCTGCCCACGTCCTCGACCCCGGGGTCCCCGCCCCCTCCACGCTACGACGACGACCTGCGCCTGGCGCACGTCATCGCCGACCAGGTGGACGGCCTGACGACCGACCGCTTCAAGGCCCAGGACCTGCGGGTGGAGACGAAGCCGGACCTGACGCCGGTCAGCGACGCCGACCGCACGGCCGAGGAGCTGATCCGCTCCCAGCTCAAGCGCACCCGCCCGCGGGACGCGGTCCTCGGCGAGGAGTTCGGCCTCGTGGGCCACGGGGCGCGGCAGTGGGTCGTGGACCCGATCGACGGCACGAAGAACTTCGTCCGCGGGGTGCCGGTGTGGGCCACCCTCATCGCCCTGCTCGACGACGGCGTGCCCGTCGTCGGCCTCGTGTCCGCCCCGGCGCTGGGGCGGCGGTGGTGGGCGGCGGTCGGGTCGGGTGCGTGGACGGGGCGCAGCCTGTCCTCGGCCACGCGCATCGCGGTGAGCTCGGTGTCCTCCCTGGCCGACGCGTCGCTGGCCTACTCCTCGCTGTCCGGCTGGGAGGCGGGCGGCTCCCTCGACCGCTTCCTGGGCCTGACGCGCGCGGTGTGGCGCACGCGCGGCTACGGCGACTTCTGGTCCTACATGCTGCTCGCCGAGGGGGCGGTGGACATCGCCGCCGAGCCGGAGCTGGCGCTGCACGACATGGCCGCGCTCGTGCCGATCGTCACCGAGGCCGGGGGCCGGTTCACCTCCCGCGCCGGGGTCGACGGTCCCCACGGCGGCGACGCCGTCGCCTCCAACGGGCTGCTGCACGCGGTGGCCCTGGAGCACCTGGGCCGGTCGTGAACCTCGCCCCCGCCGCGGGGCCGCGCCCAGGCGTCGTCACCGACGCCCGGGCGCGACGGCTGCTGGTCTGGGAGGTCGTCGCGGTCTTCGCGGTCTCCCTGGGGATGAGCGGGGTGCGGGCGCTCGTCCGGTTCCTCGGCATCCTCACGGCGCCGGTGGCGATCAACGCGCAGACCTCCACGGTCCTGGGCAGCTACGCCCCGGACCGGCCGTGGCTGGACCTGGCGCTGCAGCTCGTCTCGATCGCCTCCGGCCTGGCGCCGGTCCTGCTCGTCGGCTACCTGCTGGCCCGGGACGGGCGGTCGCTGCGCACGCTGGGCTTCGACGGCCACCGCCTCGGCCGGAACGTGCTGGCCGGGCTGGGCCTGGCGGCCGTCATCGGCGGCTGCGGCCTGCTGCTCTACCTGGGTGCCCGCGCGTCGGGGCTCAACACGAACGTCGCGGCCTCGACGCTGCCCGACACGTGGTGGGCGGTGCCGGTCTCGGTGCTGGCGGCGGCGCAGAACGGGATCCTCGAGGAGGTCCTCGTCGCCGGGTACCTGCTGCACCGGCTGTCCCAGCTGGGGTTCCGGTGGTGGCCGGCGCTGCTGGTCAGCGCCCTGCTGCGCGGCTCCTACCACCTGTACCAGGGCGTCGGCGGGTTCGTCGGCAACGTCGCCATGGGCCTGGTGTTCGGGTGGGTGTACCAGCGGTGGGGGCGGACGACCCCCCTGGTGGTGGCGCACACCGCGATCGACGTCGTGGCGTTCGTGGGGTACGCGGCCCTCGTCGGGAAGGTGAGCTGGCTGCCGGGCTGAACCTGCCCTACCGTGGGGCGGGTCCGCAGGACGTCGATGTCCACTCTCGACCGACCCGCAGGAGCCCGTCATCCCGTTCTCGCTCCCGTTCGCGATCCCCTTCGAGATCACCACGTCCGTCTGGCTGACGATCGGCGTGGCCCTCGTGGCCGCCGCCGTGGCCGCGACCGTCGGCGAGCTCGCCGCCCTCGGCGTGCGCCGGCTGGGCCGCAAGCACGAGATCCTCGCCACGCTGGCCCAGCGGGGCCGCCGGCCGCTGGCCGGACTCCTCGGAACCCTGGCCGCGATCTCCTCGCTGCAGATCTACACCTCCGCCGCGGCCTGGCGACAGCCCACGCTGACGGTCCTGGGGCTGGTGGCCGTCGCCTTCGGCGCGGGTCTGGCGATCGTGGCGGCCAACGTCGTCCAGGACGTCCTGCTGCTGCGGTACCGCGTCGACGTCGCCGACAACCGGCGCCAGCGGCAGCGCCGCACGCAGGTCTCCCTCGTCAAGCGCCTCGTCGTGGCCCTCATCGTCGTCGTGGCCGTCGCCGCGATGCTGCTGACGATCCCCGGCGCCCGCGGCATGGGGGCCAGCGTCCTGGCCTCGGCCGGGCTGCTCTCCGTCGTCGCCGGTCTGGCCGCCCAGACGTCGCTCGCCAACGTGTTCGCGGGCCTGCAGATCGCCTTCACCGACGCCGTCCGCGTCGACGACGTCGTCGTCGTGGAGGACGAGTGGGGGAACATCGAGGACATCACGCTGACCTACGTCGTCGTGCGGCTGTGGGACCAGCGCCGGCTCATCCTGCCCTCCACGTACTTCACGACGACGCCGTTCGCGAACTGGACGCGCAACTCCGCCGACATCATCGGCGCCGTGGAGCTGCAGCTGGACTGGACCGTCCCGGTCGAGGAACTGCGTTCCCGCGCGGAGCGCTTCGTGCGCGCGCACGAGCTGTTCAACGGCCAGACGTTCTCGGTGGCCGTGACCGAGACGTCCGAGCGGGCGGTCACGGTGCGGGTGCTTGTCAGCGCCGACTCCGGCGGGAGGCTGTTCGACCTGCGCTGCGCCGTCCGCGAGGAGCTCGTGGCGTTCCTGCAGCGCGAGCACCCGGGGGCGCTGCCCAAGGTGCGGTTCGCCTCGCCCCCGGCCGCGGACCAGGCGGCGGACCAGACCACGGACCAGACCGCGGACCGGGCCACCGGTGCCGCCCGGATCCCCGCCCAGGGCCACCGGACGTTCTCGGACCGGTCCTGAACGCTGCGTCACCGGTGTGAGGCGGCTCTCACCCCGGTGGCGCAGCCACCGGCTCAAGCCGGGACCGGGCACCGCCCGATGCAGAGGCACGTGCCTGCTCCCACCCTGGTCCCGGTCCTCGGGCTGCTCGCCGCCGGTCTCGGCGTGTTCACCGGTGTCCCCCAGGTCCTGCGCCTGCTGCGGACCCCCGACGCCACCGGCCTGTCGTACTCCTCGGCGGTGCTGGGGGTCCTGTCCTCGGGCACCTGGTTGAGCTACGGCCTCGCGCTGCTCGACCCGGCCCAGCTCCTCGCGAACGTGCCGGGTCTGGCGTGCGCCGTCCTCACCGTGGTCCTCGCCGGCCGCCGCCTCGCCGTCCCGCTGCGGCACGCGGCGATCGCCGTCACGGCGTGGGTCCCGCTGGTCGCGACCGCCTTCGCCCTCGGCGGGGTCCTCGTCGTGGGGGCCCTGGCCACCGCCGTCTCGCTGGTCCGGATGGTCCCGCAGATCGTCACGGTCCTGCGGCGCGCGCCGCTGCGGGGGCTCGCCCCGTCGACGTTCGTCCTGACCCAGGCGTCGGCGGCCCTGTGGACCGGCTACGGCCTGGCCACGGCGCAGGGGTCGGTCGTCGTCTGCTCGGCCGTCTCCTTCACCCTGGCCGGGGTCGTGCTCTCCCGCCGCTGCCCGCCCACGGACCTCGCGCGCGCCCTGCACGCGGGCCGCCTCGGGCGGCCGGGCCGGCTGCTGGTGCGTCCGATCGTGCTGGCCCGCCGGGCCGGTCTCGCGCTGGCGGCCTGAGGTCCCCGGGAGGCGTCAGGCCGTCACTGCTCCTGCGCGGGGAGGTTCGCGACGACGGGGTGGTCGCTGTCGACGAGGCCGGTGCGCGAAGCTCCCCCGGGCGAACCGAGGGCGTCGAAGAACTCGACGTTGGCCGCCGTGAAGGCCGACCACTGCTCCGGGACGTCGTCCTCGTAGTAGATGGCCTCCACGGGGCACACGGGCTCGCACGCACCGCAGTCGACGCACTCGTCCGGGTGGATGTACAGCGACCGCCTGCCCTCGTAGATGCAGTCGACGGGGCACTCCTCGATGCAGGCCTTGTCCTTCAGGTCGACGCAGGGCTGGGCGATGACGTAGGTCACTGGGGGGTCCTTCCGCTGTCCTCGTGGTCGGGTGACGTGGCGGTGCCACGCAGCGTCCGGAACGTCGAACCGTGCCAGACGAGAGGGTCGACGTCGGCGGCGTGGCCGAGGTCGTGCACCCGCAGCACCACGACGTCGTGGTCGCCCGCGGCCGTCTCGGAGTGCACGCTGCACTCCATCCAGGCGGCCGCCCCCGACAGGTAGTGCGCACCCGTCGCCGCGACCTCGGTCTCGAGGCCGTCGAACCTGGCGGAGAGGTCCTTGCGGGTCAACGTCGGGACGGAGGGCCGGTGGGCCGAGGCCAGGACCGAGACGCCGATGCGGGGAGCCGTGCGCAGCTGCGACCAGCTGAACGAGCCGTGCTGCACGGCGAACAGCACCAGCGGCGGGGTCAGCGAGATGCCGACCTGGAACGAGGACGCGAGGACGACGACCGGCGCCTCGTGCACGAGCGCCGACAGGGCGGCCACGCCGGAGGGGAACCGCGCGAAGGTGGAACGCACGGCGGCGGGGTCGGTGCGGGCGGGGTCGGTGCGGGTGGGCACGGGGTCTTCTCCCATCGGTGGGTGGCTCACGGCGTCGGCTGCGTGCCGGGCCGGTCGGACGTGATCGGGCCGGCCGGGTCCGGGTCCTCGCGCCCGGCGCGCGCGACGTCCAGCAGGCCCCGGCGGGTGGCGATCTTGACGCGGTCCCGGCGCCGCGCCACCCCCGCGGCCAGCTCGGCGGCGTGGATGCGCGACCAGCCGCCCAGGTCGACGACGTCGGCGGACGGCGCGTGGAACAGGCCGCGGGTCCCGCCCGCGGCGGGCACGCCGCCCGAGCGCCCGGGTCCGGCCCCGCGGGCGAGGAGGTCCTCGACGAGGTGGGTGACCGTCTCCCGGGCGTCGGACTTGGTGGACCCGATCAGACCCACCGGGCCCCGCTTGGCCCAGCCGGTGACGTAGAGGCCGGGCACGACCCCGCCGTCGTCGTCGAGCACCCGACCGGCCCGGTTCGGGATCAGCCGCCGTCGCCGGTCGAACGGCGCACCGGGGACGGGGGAGCTGGCGTAACCGACGGCCCGGTACACCGCCTGCACCGGCGTCGTGGTCAGGCGCCCGGTCCCCCGCACGTGCCCGACCTCGTCGTGCTCGGTCCGCTCGGTGCGGAGGAACTCCACCGAACCGGTGCCACCGATGAGCACCGGGGCCTGGAAGAAGTGCAGGTGCACCCGCCGGGGTGCCGTCAACGAGGCGGGGTCCCGGTGGGCCCACCCGGTGAGGGTCTCCAGGACCTGACGCTTCGGCGAGAACTGCTCGACCATGCGCCGGGTGTGGTCGTCGACGACCACGTCGCCCGGGTCGACGACCACGTCGAAACCCGGTTGCTCCCCCAGCTCCCGCAGTTCCAGGGGTGAGAAGCGAGTACCCACCGGACCGCGGCGGACGAACACGTGCACCTCGCGCAACTCGCTGCGGCGCAGAGCTTCGTGCACGTCGTCGGACACGTCGGTGGACAACAGCCGGTCCGCCTGCTGGGCCAGGACCCGCGTGACGTCCAGGGCGACGTTCCCGCCGCCGACGACGGCGGCGGCGCGTGCCCGCAGTGACCACCGCGGATCGGCGTCGGGGTGGCTGTTGTACCAGGCCACGAAGGCGGCCGCCCCGTGCGACCCCGGCAGGTCGTGGCCGGGGACGTCCAGGGGCGCGTCCTGCTCGGCGCCGGTGGCGAGGACCACCGCGTCGTAGTGCTCGGACAACTCCTGGACGCTGACGTCGCGGCCGACCTCGACGTTGCACAGCAGACGGACACCGGCCGACTCCAGGACGTCCTGGAGCGGTTCCTGGATGCGTTTGATGGCCGGGTGGTCCGGCGCGACGCCGTAGCGGACCAGCCCGAAGGGCGCGGGGAGCTTGTCGAACAGGTCGACGGACACCCCGGGCAGCTGCTTGAGCAGCATCTGCGCGCTGTAGATGCCGGCCGGGCCCGTCCCGACCACGGCGACGGTCCCGGCGGGCGGCACCTCCACCCCCGGGCGCGAGGCCGGGGACGCACCTCGCGACGGGCGGCCGGGGTCCACGGAGGACTGCGGGGGAGGCATTCCCGGAACGTACAACCTCCAGTGGGCTTGAGCTCCAATCGGCGTGGGACCGGATCGGCGGGCGCCCCGGGACGACGACGACCCCGCCTCGAACACGCCGGACGTACCCGCCCGGACCCGCCCGGACCCGCCCGGCGGCGGTCCACCGCCGGGTCCGGCGGGCACCGGGTCGCTAGAGTCCTGCCGGGCCACGCCGGTGCGAGCGCGCCGGCCGCGACTCCCGGCCCGCCCGCCACAGAACAAGGTGCCCCCGCAGTGAAGCGTCTGCTCGTCCCCTCCGCCGCCCTGCTCTGGGGTCTGCAGTTCGCCCTCCTGAACCCGGTGCTGGCGCTGCTGCTGGTGGCGCTGTTCGACGCCACGGCCGGACAGGTCGGCCTGGCGCTGGCCGCGTACAACCTGGCCGGGTTCGCGGCCTCGCTGCTGGTGCCCGCCTACGCCGACCGGCGCGCCGACTACCTGCGCCCCATGCTCGTCTGCGCCGCCCTCACGGTGGCCCTGGCCCCGGTGCTCGCCTTCAGCACGTCCCTGCCGGTCGCCGTCGCGGCCCTGGTCGTGCTCGGCGGGCCCGCCGGGGTCGGCAACTCCCTGCTGTTCGCGCACCTGAAGCACTCGGGCGCCAGCACCTCGTCGGTGATCAACACCCGCGCCGTGTCCTCCGTCGCCTGGGTCGCCGGTCCCCCGCTGGCCACGGTCCTCATCACCGGCTTCGGCAACGGGGCGGTGCTGACCCTGCTGGCCGTCGTCGCGGCCCTGACCGTCGTGACCGCCGCGGCCATGATCAGGACCTCCCGCGGCGCGGCCCGGGCGGGCGCGGCCACGGCGGCGACGGCCACCGGCCGGGACGAGCCCATGTCGAGGCCGGGGGTGGTCGCGGTGGTGGGGGCGTTCGTCCTGCTGCAGGCGACCAACAGCGCGGTCGTCGCGGTGATGAGCCTCTACGTGACCCGCGACCTGGGGTTGCCGGTGGCCTGGGCCGGGATCGCCCTCGGGGTCGCGGCGGGGCTGGAGATCCCCGCTCTGCTGCTGGCCGGGCGCCTGACCGGACGGTTCTCCAACCTCACCCTGCTGACGTCGGGGTGCGTCTGCGGCATCGCGTACTACGTCGTCATGACGCTGGTGAGCGGGCCCGTCGCCCTGCTGGCCGCGCAGGTCCTCAACGCCTGGTTCTTCGCCGTCGTCGCCGGGGTGGGGCTCACCCTCTTCCAGGAGGTGATCCCCCGCGCCGGGCTGGCCTCGGGCCTGTACACCAACACCCGCCGCGTCGGTGCGGTCCTGTCCGGCCCGCTCGTCGGCCTGGGGGCGGCGACGTCGCTGGGGTACGGCGCGGTGTTCGCCGCCAGCGCCGCGCTGACCCTGGTCAGCCTGGTGATCGTCGTGGTCCTGCAGCGCTCGGCCTCCAGGCGCGCCGCGGGGCACCCGGCGCGCGAGCCCGGGACCGTCGACACCGCCGCGGGGTGATCGCCCGGCGGTGACGTCGGCCCCCTCGGCGCGGGCCCCGCCACCGACCGCGGCGGCCCGGCCACCCGCGGTAGCGCGAGTGGGAACCGGTACCGCTGTCCGGCCGTTGGTCCCTCGACGGTGGTTCGACGACCGCGCCCGGGTGCCGCCCGCCACCGGCGGGTGCTCGGCCCGCCGCGGTGTCGCCGTGCGGGGCCGGTCAGGACGCGAGCGCTCGGCCCGGGCGGGCGTCGGCGCGCGGGGCGTCCAGCCCCCGCGCACCGACCACCGTCACCGGGTTCCGCGGCCGCGGTTCCCGCCCCGTGAGGGAGGACGACCGAAACGATGAGGCACCGCAGCACCGTCCCCGCCGCCATCCTCCTGGGATCGGCCCTGGGTCTGGCCGCCTGCTCCGGCGGGACGGACGCCGAGACCCCGGACCGGCTGCCCCCCGCCCCCGACGCGATCTCGGAGACCACCTCGACACCGCCGGGGCCCTCGCTGGAGCTGTCGCCCTCGGCCGAGCGCACCACCACCACGGGCGCGGCGGAGAACTTCACCGGGACCGTCCGCGTCACGCCGCTGTTCGACCCGACCGACGCCTCGACGGCCGGGGCGGGCCTGGTCACCTTCGAACCCGGTGCCCGGACGGCGTGGCACACCCACCCGGCGGGCCAGCGCATCGTCATCACCGCCGGGACCGGCTGGGTCCAGGAACGCGGCGGTGAGCGCCTGGAGGTCCGTGCGGGTGACGTCGTCTGGTTCGCCCCGGGCGTCGAGCACTGGCACGGCGCCACCGCGACCGACCCCATGACCCACGTCGCGGTGCAGGACACCGTGGACGGGTCGAACGCGACCTGGGAGGACCTGGTGACCGATGAGGAGTACACCGGCGGCTGACCGCCGCCCCGCCGACCCCGACGCCGCCGGGACCCGCCCCCGTCCCGGCACCACCACCCCTCGAACGGAGCCCTCGTGAAACGTCGCACGACCGCCCTCCTGGCCACCGCCGCCGCCGTGGCCACCGTGGGAGCAGCGACCGCCGTCGTCCAGACGAGCGGGGACGGGGACGCCGCGTCGGCGGCCTCCGCCTCCGCCTCCGCCACCACCACGACCAGCCCCGCGACCAGTCCCTCGGCCGACGCCCTGGAGCAGGTCGCCCCGGGTCTGGCCCGGTACCAGCGGGAGGACCTGGAGGAGGGCCTGTGGGCTCGTCCCGGGCTCGCCGCCCGGGACCGGCACCTGGTCACCCTGGCGCACCTCGTCGGTTCGGGCCAGACCCAGCACCTGACGACGTACCTGGAGGACGCCCTCGACGCGGGCCTGACCCCCGCTGAGGTGTCCGAGACCGTCACGCACCTGGCCTTCTACAGCGGGTGGGAGAACGCCGCGTCCGCGGTGGGTCCGCTCCAGGAGGTCTTCGCGGCGCGGGGGGTGAGCGCGCAGGACCTGCCGGCGGCCTCGCCGGACCTGCTGCCGCTGGACCAGGCGGCCGAGGCGGCCCGGGCCGAGCAGGTGCAGTCCACCTACGGCGAGGTGTCCCAGGGCGTCGTGGACAGCACCGGGGAGGTGCTCTTCCGCGACCTGTGGCTCCGGCCGGACCTCGCGCCCCGCGACCGCAGCCTCGTCACCGTCACGGCCCTGGTGAGCAGCGGGCAGGTGCAGCAGATCCCCTTCCACCTCGGCCGGGCCATGGACAACGGCCTCACCGAGGCCGAGGTCGGGGAGACCATGCACCAGCTGGCCTTCTACGCCGGGTGGCCGAAGGTCTTCTCCGCGATGCCGACCGTCGGCGAGGTGCTCGCGGCCCGGAGGTGACGCGGGCGCTCCCGGCCGGGGGCGCCCCGCCCCGCCGCGGTCGAGGGCAGCACCGTCCTCGGCCGCGGCGGCCGGCCGCACCGTCAGCGCAGGAACCAGCGCCCCGGCGCGGCGAGGTCGTCGACCGCGGCCGGCCCCCAGGTGCCGGGGGCGTACGGCTGCACCGCCGGCCGGTCCTGGGAGAACCGCTCGACGCAGGTCCAGGCGGCCCGCAGCCCCTGGACGCCGGTGAACAGCGACCGGTCGCCGGTGAGCACGTGCTCGATGAGGTGGACGTACGGCAACGCGGGGCCGGCCCCCTCGAAGGAGTCCAGCGGAAGGGTCGCGGTGCCCTGCGCGAGCCCCCCGGCCACTCCCGGACGGCGGACGGTCACGGCGACGTCGAAGGCGCCGCCCTCGAGCAGCGAGAAGCTGATCGTGGACGGTTCGACGTCCTGACCGGCGTAGGGGCCGTCGGCGGGTTCGCGCAGGACGAGCGTCACGCGCTGCTCGTCGGCGGCCATCTTCTTGCCCGACCGCAGCAGGAACGGCACCCCGCGCCAGCGGTCGTTGTCCACCCAGACCCGCGCGGCGGCCAGGGTGTCGGTCGTGGAGTCGTCCGGGACCCCGTCGATGCCGGTGTACCCCTCGAACTGCCCCAGGACGACCTCGGACGGGTCGAGTTCGCGGAAGTCCTGCAGCGCAGCGTCCCTGGCCGCCTGCAACGCACCGGGTCCGAGGTCGGCGGGCGGTTCCATGGCGACCGTCGCGGCCATCTGGAACAGGTGGGTGACGATCATGTCCAGGAACGCGCCGGTGGCGTCGTAGAAGCTCGCGCGCTGGGCGACGTCGAGCGTCTCGGCGATGTCGACCTGGACCTGCGCGACGTGCTCGGCGTTCCAGATGCCGGCCAGCCACGGGTTGGCGAACCGGGCGTGGATGACGTCCTGCTGCGCCTCGAACGCGAGGAAGTGGTCGATGCGGAAGACCTGCTCCTCGTCGAAGACGCGCTGCACCTCGGCGTCCAGTTCCTCGAACGTCTCCAGCGAGGTGCCGTAGGGCTTCTCGTAGACGACGCGGGCACCCTCGACGAGACCGTGGGCCTCGACGGCCCTCGTCGTCCGCAGGAACGCCCCCGGCGGGATCGCCAGGTAGTGCACGACCTGCACGTCGTCGCCCGTCCCGTCGTCCAGGTCGGACCGCGCCTGGCCGACGACGTCCAGCAGCTGGCCCGGGTCGTCGGCGGTGAACCCACCGCCGGCGAAGAGCAGGTTCTGGGAGAACTCCTCCCACGGGCCGTCGGCCGGTTGCGGGCCGAACTCCTCCAGCGCCTCGCGCAGGAACTCGCGGAACTCCTCGTGTGACTTCTCCCCGCGGCCGCTGCCGACCAGGCGCCAGCGCTGCGGGAGCCGGCCGAGCCGGGCCAGCTCGAAGAAGGCCGGGGAGACCAGCCGGCGGGACAGGTCCCCGGTGGCCCCGTAGACCACGAAGATCGTCGGACGGTCGGTGGTGGGCTGCTGTCCGGGCTGCGCTGCGCTCTGGCTCACACCCGGCACGGTAGTGACCGGTCGGGGACCGCGCGCACCGGGTCGGGCGCCGCGGCGGGCCTCGCGCCCGCCGGGACGGGGACCGGTCTCAGCCCCCGGAGGTGCGCGACCGGCCGAAGCTGAGGCCGAGCACGGCGACACCGGAGACGAGGAGCACCGCGATGACGTCCTGCCGCCCCGACACCGCTTCGGAGCAGGCGGTCGCGATCTCGATCGAGGGGTCGAGGTCGTCGCGGCCGCCGAAGGCGGAACGGCACCCGAAGTTCGCCAGGGGCAGGGGGGCGATGCCCAGCAGGAACCCCCCGACGAGCAGCGCGCCCGCGGCCAGGCGCAGCGGTAAGGCCCGCACGGCGATCACCTCCGAGGAATCCGGCACCGATGTTACCGGCACGACGTCCCGAATGCCCGTCGCCCCGGCCGCACCACCCGTACCGCTAGGGTGTCCCCCGTGACCATCACCGCTCCCCACCGGGGAACCGCCCGCGCGCTGCGCAGCGGTGCGTGGTGGTGGGTGTCGGCGGTCGCCTGACGCTCCCCCGTCCCGGTGGCCGCCCTCGTCGAGAGGCCGGGCACCGGACGACCCCTCGACGGACGGCTCCCCCCAGCCCCTCGAGGAGAACCCGATGACACCCGCGCGGACCGCTGACACGCTGGTCGCCGACCTGCTGGCCCCCGGGGCCGGCCCGTTCGCCTTGTTGCGCCGCCTGGACCCGCGCACCGGCCTGCCGGGGCCGGTGGAACTCCTGCGCGGCCCGGTCGAGGTCGTCGAGCACCTCGCCGACGTCCCGCTGCGCCCGGCGGTCGAGCACGTCGGCCGCGACGCCCTCGCCCTCGTCCCGTTCCGCCAGCTGCGCGAACGGGGTTTCGAGGTCCACGACGACGGCACCCCGCTGCAGGTGCTGCGCGTCGAGTCCGCCGTCGACCTCGCCCTCGAGGACGCCCTGCGCGCGCTGCCCGACGACGAGGTGGCCCTGCGCGACGTCGCCCCGGACCTGTCCGACGAGGACTACGCCGACGTGGTGCGCCGCATCATCGACGCCGAGATCGCCGAGGGGAACGGCGCGAACTTCGTCATCCGCCGCGACGTCGACGGGGTCGTCGACGGGTTCTCCGCCCGCACCGCGCTCAGCCTGTTCCGCCGCCTGCTCGTCGCCGAGCAGGGCGCGTACTGGACGTTCGTCGTCCACGTCCCCGCGGCCGACGGGTCCTCCCGCACGCTCGTGGGGGCCTCCCCCGAGGTGCACGTGCGGATGGCCCGCGGCGAGGTCGTCATGAACCCGATCTCGGGCACGTACCGCTACCCCGCCGCGGGCCCGGACCCCGACGGGCTCGTGGAGTTCCTCACCGACCCCAAGGAGGTGGAGGAACTGTTCATGGTGGTCGACGAGGAGCTGAAGATGATGTGCTCGGTCGGCGACCTGGGCGGCGTCGTGCACGGCCCGTACCTGCGCGAGATGGCCAACCTCGCCCACACCGAGTTCGAACTGCGCGGTCAGTCGACGCTGGACGCCCGGGAGGTGCTGCGCCAGACCATGTTCGCGGCCACCGTGACGGGCAGCCCGGTGCAGAGCGCGTGCCGCGTCATCCGCCGCTTCGAACCCTCGGGCCGGGCGTACTACGCCGGGGCGCTCGCGCTGCTCGGCCACGACGGCGAGGGCGCGCAGACCCTGGACTCCCCCATCCTCATCCGTACCGCGGACGTCCGCGCGCAGGGACCGGACGCGAGGGTCCGCGTCTCCGTCGGGGCGACGCTCGTGCGGGGTTCCACCCCCGAGGGCGAGGTCGCCGAGACCCACGCCAAGGCCGCCGGCGTCCTGCGGGCCCTGGGGGCGCTGCCGCCGCTGCCGCCGCGCACGGGGACCGACGGCGCGCCCGTGCGCCGGGTCCCGCTGGCCTCGGACCCGCGGATCGCGACGCTGCTGGCCTCCCGGCGCGACCGGCTCGCGACGTTCTGGCTCGAACCGCAGGCCGCGCCCACCGGCCCGGTCCTCGGCGAGGCCCTCGTGGTCGACGCCGAGGACACGTTCACGGCGATGCTCGTGCACCTGCTCGCCGCGGCCGGGTTGCGCGCCCGCGTCCTGCGCTACGACGACAGCGCGCTCGACGGGGCGCTGGCCGCCCACGACGGGCTCGTCCTGCTCGGTCCCGGCCCCGGCGACCCCGAGGACGCCTCCGACCCGCGCATCGCCCGGCTGCGGGGACTGGCCCGGGACCTGTCGGCCGCCGCGCGCTCGGGCGGGAACCCGCTGCTCGGCGTCTGCCTGGGCCACCAGCTGCTGTCCGGGACGCTGGGTCTGCCGCTGCGCCGCAAGGACGCCCCGCACCAGGGCACGCAGCTGGAGGTGGACCTGTTCGGGACCCCCGTGACCGTCGGGTTCTACAACTCGTTCACCGCCCGCGTCGACGAGGCCGCCGCGGCACGGCTGGCGGCCGAGGGCGTCGAGGTCGCGACGGGCCCGGCGGAGGAGGTCGTCGCCGTCCGCGGCGGGGGTTTCGCCGGCATCCAGTTCCACCCCGAGTCGGTGCTGACCCTCGGCGGGGCGGCGGTCCTGCGCGGGCTCGTCGAACCCCTGCTCACGGACCGGGGCTGAGCGGGCCGACCCGTGGCCGGGCACGACGGCCCGGGGGCGCCGGACCGCCCCGGCACCCCCGGACCGCGGTCACAACCGCGGGTCGACGGGTTCGGACTCCAGCGCCAGCACGCCGACGACGCACTCGTGCACCCGCCACAGCGGTTCGCCCCGCACCGCGCGGTCGAGCCCTTCCAGGCCCAGGGCGTGCTCGCGCAGCGCGAGGGACCGCTTGCGGCCCAGGTTCCGCTGCCGCAACCGCTCCAGGTGCTCCGGGCTCGCGTAGTCGGGACCGTAGACCAGGCGCAGGTACTCCCGGCCCCGGACCTTCAGCGCGGGCTGGAGGAGGCCCTTGGCGGTCCGCACCCGGTTCGCCAGGGGTTTGACGACCATCCCCTCCCCGCCCGCGGCGGTCAGCTCCTCCCACCACGCCGCACCCTGCGCGCACGAGGCGGGGTCGGTGACGTCCACCCGCAGGCGTCGGGTCGGGGTGAACCGGCCGGAGGCGGCGACGAGGCGGTCGGCGAGACCGAGGTGCCAGTCGTGGGGGCGGTCGGCGAAGGTCGCGCTGCTGGCGGCGGGCACCGCGAACGGGGCGAACCGGACCCCCTCGAGGCCGTCGGTGGGCCAGCAGTAGCGCCGGTAGGCGTCGGTGAACCGTTCGACGTTCTCCACGCGGGACCTCGTGCGGGACAGCAGGTCCCCGACGTCGAGCCCGCGCCCGGCGGCGCGTTCGAGGACACCGACGGCGACGGGCAGGGCCGCCTTGCCGGCTGCGCCCACCGCGGCGAACCGGCCGCGCAGCAGCTCCCGGGCCTTGGCGTCCCACGGCAGCAGCTCACCGTCCAGCAGGACCCAGTCGCCGAGCTCGTCGAACAGCCCGGCGCTGTCCAGGGCCGCGCGGACCTCCTCGACGAGCACCGCCGTGGTGGCCGGGTCGAAGAAGCTGCGGCCGGTGCGCGTCCACACGGCGCCCAGGGCCCCGCCGGGGGCGCCGAAGCGTTCGCGGGCCACCTGCTCGTCCCGGCACACGAGCGCGAGGGCCCGGGACCCCATGTGCTTCTCCTCGCACAGCACCTCGCGCACCCCGTCGCCGGCGTAGGCCGCGAAGGCGTCCTCGGGGTGCTCGAGGAACCCCTCCCGGCGCGAGGTCGGGACGGGCGCGGTCGTCGGCGGCAGGTGCAGCAGCCAGCGCGGGTCGACGGCGAAGCGGGAGACGACCTCCAGGGCCGCGGCCGCGTTCTCCTCCCGGACGGTGACGCGGCCGTGGTCGGCGGTCTCGACGACGCGCTTGCCCAGCACGTCGGTGACGTCGAGGACGTCGGGGTCGCGCACGGCCGCCCGCGCGGGGTCCCCCTCGGGTCCCCCCCGGGGCTCCGCGGGCGGGAAGGGGCGGGCGGGTTCGTGGTGGACGCGGCGCGCGGGGACGGTGACGAGCTCGCGCTCGGGGTGGCGCAGCGCCGTCAGGTGCCCGCCGAACACGCAGCCGGTGTCGACGCAGATCGTCCCGTTGACCCACTCCGGGGTCGGGACGGGCGTGTGGCCGTAGACGACGGTCGCCGCCCCGCGGTAGTCCTGCGCCCACGGGTACCGCACGGGCAGCCCGAACTCGTCGGTCTCCCCCGTCGTCTGGCCGTAGAGGCAGAACGCCCGCACCCGGCGGGAGGCGCGGCCCTGGTAGCGCTCCAGCAGCCCGGCGTGCGCGACGACGAGGCGGCCGCCGTCGAGGACGTAGTGCGAGACCAGACCGTCGAGGAACCGCTCGACCTGCGCGCGGAACTCCTCGGGTTCGGCGGCGAGCTGGTCGAGGGACTCCGCGAGCCCGTGGCTGACCTGCACCTGCCGGCCCCGCAGCGCGCGCAGCAGCTTGTCCTCGTGGTTGCCCGGGACGACCAGGGCGTGGCCGTTGGCCCGCATGCCCATGACGAGGCGCAGGACGCCGGGGGTGTCGGGACCGCGGTCGACGAGGTCGCCGACGAACACCGCCTTCCGGCCCGGCGGCGGCACGGCGTCGACGGCCCGGCCCCGCTCGTCGTGCACGAACCCGTAACCGAGGGTGCCCAGCAGGTCGGTGAGCTCCTCGCGGCAGCCGTGGACGTCGCCGATCACGTCGAACGGCCCGGTCTCGGTGCGCAGGTCGGTGAACAACCGCGTCCGGACGATGGTCGCGGCCTGCACCTCCTCGACCCCGCGCAGCACGTGGACGACGCGGAACCCCTCGCGCTGCAGGCTCTTCAGCCCGCGCTGCAGGTCGGCGCGCTGGCGGCGCAGGACGTGCGCGCCGAACGTGCGGTCGGTGCGCTCGGCGTTGCGGGCCGCGCAGACGTCGAGGGGCACGTCCAGCACGACCGCGACCGGCAGGACGTCGTGGGACCGCGCGAGCTCGACGAGGGAACGTCGCGCGGACGGCTGCACGTTGGTCGCGTCGACGACCGTGAGCCGTCCGGCGGCCAGCCGCTTGCCGGCGATGTACCCGAGCACGTCGAACGCGTCCGCCGTCGCGGACTGGTCGTTCTCGTCGTCGGCCACCAGGCCCCGGCAGACGTCGCTGGACAGGACCTCCGTCGGGGCGAAGTGCGTGCGCGCGAACGTGGACTTGCCGGACCCGCTGGTGCCCACGAGGACGACGAGGCTCAGCTCGGGGACGGTGACCTCGCTCATGCCGCCACCTCCCCGCCGGTGCGGGAGAAGACCGCCAGCTGGGTCGGGGCCCCGGTCGCGGGATCGGTCTCGCCGACGCCGAGGAACCGGACCGCGTAGCCGTACCGCTGCCCCACGCGCCCGGCCCAGTCGGCGAACTCGGCGCGGGTCCACTCGAACCGGTGGTCGGGGTGGCGGAAACCGCCCTCCGGCAACGAGGGGTAGTGCACGTTGAACTCCGCGTTCGGGGTGGTGACGAGGACGTGGGTGGGTGCCGCCTCGCCGAACACCACGCGTTCGAGGGCGGGCAGGCGCGGCGGGTCGACGTGCTCGACGACCTCGGTGAGCACGGCCGCGTCGTGGCCCCGCAACCGGTCGTCGCGGTAGGTCAGCGAGCTCTGGAACAGCGTCACCCGCTCGTCGTGCCGCTCCTCCAGGTGCACTCGGCGGGCGGCCTGCTGCAACGCCCGCACCGAGACGTCCGTGCCGGTGAGGGCGGTGAACCGCGCGTCGGTGAGCAGGGCGGCCAGCAGCTGCCCCTGCCCGCAGCCGAGGTCGGCGACGCGCGCCGCGCCCACCTCGCGCAGCACGGCGAGCACCGCCTCGCGGCGCTGGACGGCGAGCGGGGTCGCCGGGGCCGGTGCGTCGGCCTCCTGCGGCGTCTCCGGGTCGGCGCCCTCGGACTCCCCCAGCCGGTCGAGGGCGTCGGCGACGAGCGGGCGGGAGTGCCGCAGGTACCGGCGCGTCACGAGCTCGCGGTCCGGGTGCTCGGCGAGCCAGGTCCCCCCGCGGCGCAGGAGCTTGTCGACCTCGGCCCGCCCGACCCAGTAGTGCTTGGCGTCGTCGAGGACGGGCAGCAGGACGTAGAGCTGGGCCAGCGCGTCGGCGAGGCGGAACTCCCCGCTGAGCACCAGGTCCAGGTGGGGGGCCTCACCCCACGCGGGCACGGTCTCGTCGAGGGGCAGCGCGGTGGCCTCCACCCGCCAGCCGAGCGGGGCGAAGAGCTGCCGCACCAGCTCCTGCCCGGTCCTGCCCCGGTCCCCGGCGCAGCGCACCGCGGGCAGCCGGACCGTCAGCGGCCAGCGCAGGTCGACGAGCTCGGGCCGGGCGGTGCAGCGCCCGGCGAGGGCCGTGGCGAACACGCGACCGAGGGCGACCGACAGCAGGCTCGACGCGGCGTAGGGCCGGTCGTTCACGTGGTCGCCCGCCAGGGCACCCGTCCCCGCCCGCGCCAGCGCGACCGGGTCGACGTCGAGCACGACGGCGACCTCGTGCTCCTCCGGACCGCTCAGCGGCGCCAGGACGTGCGTGGTCACGGCGCCGTGCTCGGCGACGTGGACGCGGTCGGGGTGCTTGTGCAGCAGGAACCCCAGGTCCCCCGCGGGGACCCCGGGCGCCGGCCGCCGGGCCGTCAGGGTGAGGATCACGCCTCCAGCTGACCACGATCACCAGGGGTGGCGCAGGGGGTTTGGCCGGCGACGTCGTCCGGGAACGACGAAGGCCCGGACCGTGCGGTCCGGGCCTTCACCTTCTGCGTAGCGGGGACAGGATTTGAACCTGCGACCTCTGGGTTATGAGCCCAGCGAGCTACCGAGCTGCTCCACCCCGCGTCGGTGAGATGAACACTACGCGCTGGTTCCGGTCGAGGCAAATCGGTTGCCGCACAAGCAGGTCTGCGGATCTGCGGGTGGGCAGCCCACGCGGACCCCGTGTCGCCTCCGACGACGGCGAGCAGCCGCACGACGTCGTCGGGCCCCGGCTGAGGTGCGGCCCGGGCGCCGGTGCGGGTGGTTCCACCGGCCGCGGTCCTGGACTCCGACACCGCGTCAGGGCGTGAGGAGGAACCACGTGGTCTTGCCGCCGGTCGCCCCGCCCAGACCGGCAGCGGCCAGGGGTGGTGCGGGGTAGCACCGGCCAGGGGCGACGGCGGCGGACACGCCCCAGGCGGTGGCCAGCAGGTCGACCAGGGCCAGACCCCGGCCGCCGGTGTCGTCCTCGGTGAGGGTTCGCAACCGGGGTCGGCCGGTGCCGGGGTCGGAGACGCAGACCAGCACCCCGCCAGGACAGGGAGCCTGACCGCTCCCGGTGCCCCCTGCCTGGTCGGTGCGGTGGTCGGTGCGCTCGTCGGTGCGCCGGCCCGCGCGCTCGTCGGCCGGCTGACCTGGACGCAGGTCGGGACGCACGTCGGGAGGCAGGTCGGGTCCGTCGGTGATGGAGACCAGGACGTAGCCGCCCAGGTCACCCCGGGGAGTCGACCGTGCTCCAGCCGTCGTGACCCTCGTCGTCCCTGCCGCCGTCGTCGAGGTGGTGGCCGGGGCGTGTCCGGCCCCGGCGCACTGGCCGGCGGGTGGCTGGACCGCTGGTGCGGTGGACGGGTCCAGGCCGTGGATCACGGCGTTGGCGACGACTTCGCTGGTGAGCAGCTCCAGGCGCTCGACGGTGTCCTCGCTCAGCCGGTGCCGGCGTGACCAGTCGCTGACGAAGTGCCGGGCTGCGGCGGTGACCGAGGGGTGGGGGTGCAGCAGGAGGTGGTCCACAGGCGGGCAGCTCGATCCGATCACGACAGGGCCGGTGACCGACCGCGGGGCACGCCCGGACCGCTGCGCCCCAGCAGGTGGGGCGCAGGCCGAGTGGTGGGGCGAGAGGTGGGGGTGGGGGGGCAGGTGACCGTGGTGGACGGGACCAGCGCCGACCGGTTGGACGCCTCAGACCCACGTTTCCGGAGCCTGTCCTGCAATTGATGCTCGCACAGGCTGAGTCGTCACAGGAAGTCATCGAGTGTCGTGGCGCGGGCGGCGCGGTCACGGCGCAGGCGGGCTCGCAGCGCGCGCGACCGGGAGTTCAAGGAGTCGCTGGTGCTGCGAACGACGCGCGCGGTGCGAGCCAGGGCTCGGCTGCTCTGGCGCAGGTGGTGGGTCTGCCGCAGCACCTCACGGCGCACCCCGTCGGTCAACTCACGCCCGTACCGGGTCTCGTACCGGGTCTCGTGCTCGTCATCGATGGCGCATCTCCTGGTGGGCGTCCGAGTCGGGAGCGGGGTGCCGGAGGGGCGGCCCGGCGCGAGGTCCGGCGTCGTGGCCCACCCCCGGCCGAGTTCGCCGGCCGGTGGAGCGAACCGTCGCCCACCACCGGACGCGGGCGCACCGCGTCAGGTGCCCGCGCCCCCCCCCTACCCGCCACCGCGTGTCCTCAACCCCCGGAGCGGGAACCAGGCGTGGAGGCACCGGGTCGGGTCGCCACGCCCCCGCGCGAGCGCACGCTCATCGCGATCCGTGCAGCGCAGGCTCCTCCCCGCGGTGCGCACGTCGACGCCTCCGCCACCGGACAGGACGTCAGCACGTCCTCCCCACCCGCAGATCCGACGACCCGCACGGCCCACGGGCACAGCAGCTCGGGCACGGGAACGACGAAGGCCCGGACCGTGCGGTCCGGGCCTTCACCTTCTGCGTAGCGGGGACAGGATTTGAACCTGCGACCTCTGGGTTATGAGCCCAGCGAGCTACCGAACTGCTCCACCCCGCGTCGTGTGCACCACCTTACGCGCAGGTGGACGGGAGGCCAAATCGCGTCCTCCCGCCCACCTGCCGTCAGGGGGTCGGCGTCCCCGTGGGGTCGTCACCACCGGTGGGCGGGGCGCTGCCGGCCGACGGGTCCGACGTCGCGGCGGGCGCCTGGGCGTCCTCGAGGCGGGCCTCGGCGCTGGTCGCGGCGTCGACGGCCTGGCGCAGCCGGTCCTGGGCCTCGCCGTAGGCGGTGAAGTCCCCGCGCGACAACGCCGACGAGGAGTCGTTGATGGCCTGCCGGGCGTCGTCCAGGGCCTGCTGCAGCTGCTGCTGGGCCGACCCGGGCACCGGCGGCGTCGCACCGTCGGTGGGCGTCTGCGGCGGCGTCTGCGTGGGCGTCCCGCCCTGCCCGCCGGTGGACCCGTCGCTGCCCTCGTCCCCGGCCCCTGCCCCGGAGTCCCCGCCGAAGACGTCATCGAGCGCCTCGTCGAGGGTGTTCGCGATCGCGATGTTGTCGCCGAACACGGCCACGACGCGGCTGAGGCGGGGGAAGGAGTTGTCCCCCGTGCTGCGCGCGTAGATGGGCTCGACGTACAGCATCCCGCCGCCGACGGGCAGCGACAGCAGGTTCCCGTAGATGACCTCGGAACTGCCGCCGACGCTCAGCAGCCGGACCTGGTCGGCGACGGCCGTGTCGGAGCGGATGTTGTTCTGGATCTGCACCGGGCCGTTGACGGTCGTGGACTGCGGCAGTTCCAGCAGCCGGATCTTGCCGTAGTCCTCGCGCTTCTCCCCCGACGCCGACCCGGCGTCGGAGTCCACGGCGGCGAACCCGCGCAGCACCTGGGTGCCGGAGTTGTTCTGGTTCGAGGCCGGCACGTACGTCGTGGTGAGGCTGAACCGGGCCGCGTCCTGACCGGGCATCCGCAGGGTGAGGTAGTACGGCGGCTGCGCGGCGCGCGCGTCCGTCGGCCCCTCCGGGACGGTGGGGTCGGCCGGCACGTTCCAGAAGTCCTGCCCGGTGAGGAAGGACGCCGGGTCGGTGACGTGGTAGCTGGACAGGACCTCGCGCTGCACCTTGAACATGTCCTGCGGGTAGCGCAGGTGCGCCATGAGCGAGGCGTCGATGTCGGCCATCGGCTGCACGGCCCCCGGGAACGCCTTCATCCACGCCTTGAGCACGGGGTCGGACTGGTCCCACTCGTAGAGGGTGACCTCGCCGGAGTAGGCGTCGACGGTGGCCTTGACGGAGTTGCGGACGTAGTTGACGGTGCGGTCCTGCAGCGCCTGGACGCTGCTGCCCTGCGCCTGGGTCAGCCGGTCCGTCGTGGCCTCCCCGAGCTCGGTCTGCGCCGCGTAGGGGAAGGACGCCGACGTCGTGTAGGCATCGAGGATCCACACCACCCGGCCGTCGACCACCGAGGGGTAGGAGTCGCCGTCCAGGGTCAGCCACGGCGCGACCTTCTCCACGCGCTCGCGCGGCGTCCGGTCGTAGAGGATCTTGGAGTCGGGGTTCACCGAGCTGGACAGCAGGATGTTCTGGTCGCCGAACTTCAGCGCGTAGACGAGCTTCTGCAGCAGGTTCCCCACGCCGACCCCACCGGACCCGTCGTACTGGGTCGTGGCGAAACCGCCCGGGGAACCGTCGGGGTAGTCGATCTCGTTGTCCCGGCCGCCGACGATGGAGTAGTCGGTCGTCCCCTCGCCGAAGTAGATGCGCGGCTGCTCGATCGGGATGGACCCCGACGTGGGGACGTTGGACTCCAGGTAGCTGGGGCTGCCGTCGGGGGCGCGGTCGTTGCCGCGGGCGACGACGACGCCGTACCCGTGCGTGTAGAGGGTGTGCTCGTTGACCCACGTCCGCTGGTTCGGGGCCAGCCCGGAGAGGTTCAGCTCGCGGGCGGCCACGACGGTGTCCTGCGGTGCCCCGTCCGGACCCGTCGGGTACCGGTCCACGTCGAGGATGTCGGGGAACCGGTAGTACCCGCGCTGGCCCTGCGTCTGCTGGAACGCCGGCCCGACGACCGAGGGGTCCAGCAACCGGACGCTGGGGATGGTCTGGGCGTCCTGGCTGAGCTGCCCGGACTCGGCCGTGGTGTCGGCCTCGTAGGACTGCACGTCCACGTCGGACAGGTCGTACGCGTCCCGCGTCGAGTCGATGTTCTTGCCGACGTAGGGGGCTTCCAGCGCCTGCCGGTTCGGGGTCACCTGGAAGCGCTGCACGGCCCACGGGTAGATCCCGCCGATGGCCACCGCGCTGACGACGAGCAGACCGGTGCCGATCGCGGGCAGCCGCCAGGACAGGCCGGCGGCCGCGGCGATGAACAGCAGCGCCACGACGACGGCGATGATCGCGAGGATCGCCTTCGAGGGCAGGACGGCGTGGTCGACGGTGTACGTCGGGCCCACGACGCCGGTCACGTGGCCCGAGGGGCTCACGAGCGTCTCGTAGCGGTCCAGCCAGTACCCCACGGCCCGCAGCAGCAGGAACGCGGCGGCCAGGGAGGCCAGGTGGATGCGCGCGGCGCGCGTCGTGCGCTGCCCGCTGCCGGACAACCGCAACCCGCCGTAGAGGTAGTGCGCCGCCAGCGCGGCGATGCCCCCCAGCACCACCGCGGCGGTGAAGAAGCTCACGAGGAAACCCAGCCACGGCAGCGTGAAGACGTAGAAGCCCTGGTCGATGCCGAACTGCTGGTCGTCCACGCCGAAGTCGGTGCGGTTGACCCACAGCAGCAGGGTCTCCCAGTTGCTCATCGCCACCGACCCGCCGAACAGCCCGGTCGCCGCCGACAGCGCGATGACGACGACGCGCCGCAGCGGCTCCAGGGACTCCCGGTAGCGGTCCAGCCCCGCCTGCTCGGTCGACATCGGCGCGTAGACCGGGCGGCTGCGGTACCCGATGGTCAGCGACACCCCGACCGCCGCGGCGAGCAGACCACCGCCGACGACGAAGAGAGCGAGCTGGAGCCAGAGCTTGGTCGTGAAGGTCGACAGGAAGCCCAGCTGGCCGAACCACCACACGTCGGCCGTGAGGCGGGTCCCCACCACCACCGCGACGAGCAGGGCGACGAGGACGACGACGGTGGGCAGGGCTGCGCCCCGGCGACGACGCCGGAGCACCGGCCGCGATGGACGGCGTGGGGGAAAGCTCACGACGAGGCAACTTACAAGCCCCCGTCCGGGTGCCCCACGTCGAGCGGTCCGCGGCGATCGTGACCTGATCGTCACCTGCGGCACGGGCACCCGGTGACCCTCCCCCGCGCGACGGCCCCCACCGGAGGGGTCGTGGGACCATCGGGGCCGTGAGTCCCGACGCCGACCCCCGCTCCGCCCCCACGTCCCCCCGCCCCTCCGGGCTGTGGCGGACGGTCGCCGAGATCGAGCGCCACGTGGCGACGGACGGCTGGGGAGCGCCGCTGCGCCTGTTCGCGCTGGTGCGCACGGCCGACGCCCTCGACCGCGACCCGGGCCTGGCCCGGCGGCTGCCCCCGAACGTCCTGGACGAGGCCCGCGCCGACCCCGACCACCTGACCTCGGTGGAGCAGGAGGGCGTCCCGGCCGTGGCGGACCTCGACGAGCTGCTCGGCCAGCTGGCCTGGCCGGACGGCGTCGACGGCGCCGCGCTGGTGGTGGAGAGGATCCTCGTCCCGCCGGACGCCGAGACCGAGGTGCGCGCCGTCACCGCCGGTGACGACGAGGCGGGCCGTGCCCGCGCGCTGGCCGCCCACCCGCTCGCCGAGGACGTCCGCATCGCCGTCGGCGTGCTGCGCGACGGCCGCCACGAGTGCGCCGTGCGCTCGCGCTCCAAGGACTCCGACGGGGAGGTCGCGACCGGGGCCGACCTCGTCCCCGGTCTCGTGGGGGCCCTGGCGGCCACGCTGCAGGACTGAGAGGACCGCCGGCCGGGTCGGTCGGGGGCCCGTCAGGGACCGGTCAGGGCGCCTCGCACGTCGCGAGCGTGGCCCCCCGGCCCTGCCCGATGGCCTCGACGGCGAGCCGTGCCTCGTGCAGGGTCGAGACCGGCACGACGGTGGTGCCCGACGGCGTCGCGCCCGCGACCTGGTCGCACTCGGCGCGCGGGGCGAGGAACCAGCGCGCCCCGGCGTCGTGGGCGCCGATCACCTTCTGGCGCAGGCCGCCGATCTGCAGGACCGTGCCGTCGGCCGCGATGGCCCCCGTCCCGGCGATGTGCTGACCCCCCGTCATGTCCCCCGGCGTCAGCTCGTCGACGATCGCGAGGGCGAACATCGTCCCGGCGCTGGGGCCGCCGACGTCGTCGATGGCGATGTCGATGCTGAAGGGGAACCGGTAGTCGACGTGCGGGGTGATGCCCAGCAGCGTCGTCCCGTTCGCCGAGACCGTGCGCGTCGTCACGGTCCGCGCCTCGCCGCCGCGGGTGATGCCGAGGCGGACCTGCGCGTCGGCGGGCAGGGCCCGCACCGCCGCCTGCAGCTCCGGGAAGCCGGCGACGTCACGGCCGTCGACGCTCGTGATGACGTCCCCGGGGCGCAGCACGTCCGCGGCGGGGACGTCGGCGCCGACCTCCTCGACCCGGGTCGTCGTCGTGCTCGGCACGTCGATGCCGAGCTCGGTCAGGGCCGCCACCTTGGCGTTCGTCTGGGACCCCGTCATCTCGGCGGCCGACTGCTCGTCGGCCTCCCGCCGGGACTGGTCGGGGGGGAAGTACAGCTCGCGCGGCACGACGTTCACCGCGGGGTCGAGCCAGTCCAGGAGCGTCTCGCCCAGGCTCATCCCCAGACCGGGGCCGCCGCGCAGGGACACCGTCGTGAGGTCGAGCCGCCCCTCGGTCGGGTAGGTCTGCCGGCCGGAGATCTCCACGAGCCCGTCACCTCCCGACGAGCTGCCCAGGACGTCCGTCACGGGCCCGGGGCTCAAGGCCACGTAGGGGACGTGGACGACCCCGAAGACCGCGGCGAGCGCGACGGCGGCGAAGGCCGACAGGGACAGCAGGGTGCTGCCGGCCCCCAGGGTCCCGGCGCGCGCCGCCCCGGCGCTCCCCACCCCGGCCGGGTCGAGGCCGGTGGGCGGCGCGCCGGGGGGCGTCCCCCCGCTCTCGGGGACCGGGTCGCTGGACACCCCGGCACTCTACGGTCGCCCCCTGGCAGCGGGCTGCGGGTCCGCGCCCGGGGCCGCCGGGCCGCGTTCGCCCTCGGCGCAACGACCACCGGCGGCGGAACGGGCACCACCCGCCGCTCGTCGGGCCAGGGGCGGGAGGCCATGATGGACCCGCAGGTCGACGAGCGGAGGACACGGTGGGCCAGCGAGACGACGTGACACCGGGCGAGGAGCCGGAGGAGGGGCGCGACCGCTCCGGGGACGGCCAGGAGGGTTCCGGCGAGCAGGAGGAGCGCGGCGGTCAGCCCGGGTTCCGCCCGTCCGGGACGCCCGGGAGGAAGCCGGAACCGCGCAGCGGGGACTCCGGCGGTCCGGCCAACCCCCTCGAGGAGCTCCTCGGCCCCCTGTTCGGCGGGCAGTTCCCCGGCGGCGGTGCCGGCGGGTTCCCCGGTGGCTTCCCCGGCGGTCTGCCGCAGGGCCTGCCCGGTTTCGGGGACGCGGGGTTCGACCCGGCGATGATGGGGCAGATCCTGTCCCAGCTGCAGAAGTTCCTGTCCAACCCCTCCGACGCCCCCGTGAACTGGGACGTCGCGCACGACCTCGCCCGGCAGGCCGCCGCCGCGAAGGGCGACCCGACGCCGCACGCGGTCGACCGCCGCGAGGTCGACGACGCCCTGCGGGTGGCCGACCTGTGGCTGGACGGCGTCACCGACCTCGCGCAGGCCGCGACGTCGCTGGAGGCGTGGAGCCGGGCGGAGTGGGTCGAGAAGACGATGCCGGTGTGGCGCCAGCTCGTGGAGCCCGTCGCCGCGAACGTGGCCTCGGCCATGGGGGACGCGATGGCCTCGCAGGCCCCGCCGGAGATGGCCGCGATGCTCGGCTCGGCCGGGGCGATGCTGCGCCAGGTCGGCGGCGGCGTGTTCGGCATGCAGGTGGGGCAGGCCATCGGCCAGCTCGCCGGTGAGGTGCTGTCGACGACCGACGTCGGGCTCCCGCTGTCCCCCACCGGCCGGACCGCGCTGCTGCCGGAGAACGTGCGCGCGTTCGCCGACGGCCTCGAGGTCCCGATCGACGAGGTGCGGCGCTACCTGGCGCTGCGCGAGACGGCGCACCAGCGCCTCTTCGCGCACGTGCCGTGGCTGCGCTCGCACCTGCTGGGCTCGGTGGAGTCGTTCGCGCGCGGCATCTCCGTGGACACCGACCGGATCGCCGAGGCCGCCCGCCAGGTCGACCCGTCGAACCCGGAGTCGCTGCAGGAGGCCCTGCAGTCGGGCATCTTCGAGCCGGAGAGCAGCCCGGAGCAGAAGGCCGCCCTGGCCCGGCTGGAGACGGCGCTCGCGCTCGTCGAGGGCTGGGTCGACCACGTCACCGACGAGGCGGCGAAGAACGTCCTCCCGCACGCGAACGCGCTGCGCGAGACGATGCGCCGGCGCCGCGCGACGGGTGGACCGGCCGAGCACGCGTTCGCCGTCCTCGTCGGTCTGGAGCTGCGCCCGCGCCGGGCGCGCGAGGCGAGCGCCCTGTGGGAGCAGCTGCTCACCCGCGGGGGCCGCAGCGTCCGGGACGCGGTCTGGGACCACCCGGACCTGCTGCCCGTGGCCGAGGACCTGGACGACGCCGACGCGGCGACGCGGTTCGTCGACCGCCGCGTCGACGGCGCCGGCCCCCGGGCCGGGGACCAGGGCGAGGACGACATGGACGCCGCGCTGCGCGAACTGCTCGACGGCGGCAGCGGTGAGGACGGCCGGGGGAAGGACCCGCAGGGCTGAGTCCCGGACCGGGCCCGGTCCCCCGCCGGACGGGGTCCGGCCCGGCCCCGCGGTCCCCGGCCCGGTCGGCACGACCGGGCGGTCGACCCGCGTCCCGCCCGCCCCGGCGCGACGGTGTTCGTCCCCTCGCCGTGGTCGGCAGCCTCCGGGCGGCTGCTCGGCCGGGGCGTCGCGCGCGAGGTCAGCCGGGCCCGTCCACCGGACCCGACAGGGAGGTCCACGACGCGTAGCCGGCCAACCACAGGACCGCGACGGTCATCGCGCTGAACTCCAGCAACGCACCCACGTCGGTGGCGACGCCGAAGACCGACAGCAGCCCACCGGCCGCAGCGACCGACGCCACGGCCAGCGCAGCGGCCCCCGAGGCCAGCCGCACCCCGCGCGGCACGGCGCTGCAGCAGACCTGCAGCATGGCCCAGGCAGCGGCTCCGAAGCCCACGACCGCCACGACCACGTGGATCAGGTCCTGCAGGCCGGCCCCCGGGGTCAGGGGGACCGGGCACCCGGCGGTGCAGGTCACCTGGGAGGCGACGGCGAACGCCGCACTGGCCGTGGTCAACGTGGTCGTGACCGACCAGGCCCCCAGCAGCGCCACCCGGTTCCGGTGGTCCCGGCAGCCACGAGCCACCAGCAGCCCGCCGGCCGCCAGCAGCAACAGGGCGCCGTTGAAGGCGGGGGCGGTGCCCTGGCCCTCCGCACCCAGCTGACTGACGTAGACGTCGGCACCCGTCGACGAGCGCAGACCCCAGATGACGGCCAGGGCCGACAGGGCCGCCGCGGCGCCGATCGAGGGCCCGACCGGTCGACGCCGCCCGCAGGGGCGTCCCGGGGTCACCCCCGGCCTCCACCGGGCCGGTCGAGCGGTCGGCGGCGGCAGCCCGCGGGACCCGGCCCGCCCGGTCCTCACCGGGTCCCGGACCGTGTCGGCCGCCGCCGGGCGCGGGGGTCGGACGGCGGCCGATCCGCCCGGGCCGGAACGGTTGTCGCCGTCGAGGTCGTCGTCTGTCAGCACGACCACCACGCTGGTTCGCCGGCCCCGGTCGCAGCGTCGCCCGCCGGGTGCGTCCGCCCCGGTCCGACCGCCACGCCCCCCCGGGCCACCCGGACCGGGGGGCGGTCCGACCGGACCACCTCGCCGGCCCTCCAGGTCTCGCGCCGCCCGGTCCGGTCTCCTACCGTCGGGGTGTGCCACCACGCCTGAGCGGCAGCGACGGGTCGACGTCGAGAGGTCCTCGCCGGTGAGCGGGGGGCGTGCCGACGACCGGCGCTCCGACGACCGGGGGTCCCGGCTCCTCCCCCGGCCCACCGGGTCGGCGGGTCCACCGGCGGCACGCGACGCGGACCCCGACGGCGTCCGGGACGAGACCGGCGGGCGGGTCCGGTCGGGACGCAGCAGGGGGCCTGGGACGTCCTCGACGTCCTTCGCGGTGCTGCGCGCGTTGCGCGAGGCCTTCGTCCTGGTGGCGTCCGGGGCGACCGTGCTGGTGTCCGCGGCCGACCTCCTGGGTGGAGCGGCCGGGGCCGGGGAACTGGTCGCCGCGGCGGTGCTGAGCACGGCCGTGGTGGTCCTGCTGGTGCTCCGCCGGCGGTGGCCCTTGGCGGTGTCGGTCGCGACCACCGGGCTGTACGCCGTGGACGGCGACGTGGTCATCGCCGCGCTGGTGGCCCTCGGGGCCCTGGCGGTGCGCAGCTCGTGGCGACGTGCGTGCCTGGGGGCCGTCGTGGCGCTGGGCGTGCTCGTCCTGAGGCAGACCGGCTACGGCAGCGACGTGCAGGACCTCTGGCTCGAGCCGGGCGGCGTCGCCATCGGCGTCCTGGGCATCGCCCTCGTCACGTGCGCCGGCCTGTACGTGAAGGCGCGTCGTGATCTGCTGGCGGCGGCCGTCGAGCGGGCCCGACGAGTCGAGGCGGAGCAGGAGCTGCGCGAGGAGCGGGCCCGGCACCGTGAGCGGACCCGCATCGCCCGGGAGATGCACGACGTCCTGGCCCACCGGTTGTCCATGCTGTCGCTGCACGCCGGAGCGCTGGAGTACCGCGAGGACATCGCCGGTTCACAGGTCGCCGAGGCTGCGGCCGTCATCCGCGAGAACGCCCACGAGGCGCTGCAGGACCTGCGCGACGTGCTGGGGGTGCTGCGGGCGCGGACGTCGGTCGGGACCTCGGGGGCAGGTTCTCCGGACGACGGGGACGAGGACGCCGACGGGAGCGGTGGGACCCCGGCCGGGTTGCGACCCCCACCCACGATCGCGCACCTGCCGGCGCTCGTCCGCGAGGCGACTGCCCTGGGCTCGGACGTCTCCTTGAACGTCACCGGTCCCGTCCAGGCCCCCTCCGGCGCCGCGGGACGTGCGGCCTACCGGATCGTGCAGGAAGGGCTGACCAACGCCCGCAAGCACGCCCCCGGCGCGCACACCGACGTCGACGTCGACGTCGACGCCGCGCAGATCCACCTGCGCGTCGTCAACTCCGCCCCGCGGGAGGGGCCTTCGGCGGCTCACGACCTGAGGGCACGAGGCTCCGGGAACGGCCTGACGGGCGTGGCCGAGCGGGTGGAACTCCTCGGCGGCAGCGCGTCTCACGGCCCCACCGCCGACGGCGGCTTCCGGCTCGACGTCGTCCTGCCGCACCGTCCCCCGGGCCGACGGAGTCGGCGGTGAAGCCCCGAACCGCACCCGCGGCGCGGCCACCACGGCACGCGCGCACCGTTCCCGTCCTCCCGACACCACCGTCCCGGACCGTCACCGCCGTCCACGGTGACGATCGCCCCGTTCACGAAAGGTCGGTGCCCCGTGCCCGTCTCGGTCCTGGTCGTCGATGACGACTCCCTCGTCCGTTCGGCCCTGCGCCTGGTCCTCGACGGCGCCGAGGACGTGCAGGTCGTCGGGGCGGCCGACAACGGCGCGCAGGCGGTTCGCCTGGTGCGTGAGCTGCAGCCGGACGTCGTCCTCATGGACCTGCGCATGCCGGAGATGGACGGGCTCGAGGCGACCGAGGTGCTGTTGGGCCCCGCGGGCACGGCGCGCGGTGGACCCGACGCGACCCCGGAGGGGGGTCGGTCCCCGGCACGACCGCCGGCGATCGTGGTGCTGACGACGTTCGACACCGACGAGCACCTGCTGCGGGCTCTGCGGGCCGGGGCGACCGGGTTCCTGCTCAAGGACACGCCCCCGTCCGACATCGTCGCCGCCGTCCGCGCCGCCGCCCAGGGGTCTCCGGTGCTCTCACCGGCCGTGACGCAGCTGCTCATCGAACGAGTCACCAACCGTCCCGGTGACGCCGCGGCGAGCACGCTCGTGCAGCAGCTGAACGAACGAGAACGTTCCATCGTGGTGGCTGTGGGCCGGGGGTTATCCAACGCTCAGATCGCCCGCGAGCTGGAGGTGACCCCCGCCTCGGTCAAGGCGCAGGTCTCCCGCCTGCTGTCGCGGTTGGACATGAGCAGCCGGGTGCAGCTGGGCGTCTTGGCCCGCGACGGTGACCTCCTCTGACGGGGGCGTGGAACGACCGCGCCGGGCAGCGGCGCTCCTGTCGGGCCGGGGTTGCCGAGCTCGCGCAGGCGCGGCCCGCGCCAGGACCGAGCACCGTCGTGCCCTGGACCGACCGGTGCGGGCGGCGGGACGACCGTGCCCAGCACGCGCCGCGGGATGACCGTGGGATCGCCGGTGCGCCGCACAGGAACGTGCCGCACCGCGGAAGTGGTGCGTTGCGACCCGTCCACCGCGAAGGAGCGGGGTGGAACGTGCCGCTCCAGCGGCGCGTCGCGACGTGGTCTCCCGGCGGTGGGGAGGGCGGTCAGCCGGTCGTCGGCAGCACGTCGGGGGCGCCACCGTCGAACTCGTGCTCGTCGACCTCGTCGTCGCGGTCGTGGTGCCCCGGCCCCTCGTGGCCGGTGGCGTGGTCGATCCCCGCGAGGAAACCGCGAGCCCGCTCGGTGCGGGGGTAGGACTCCAGCAGCCCCCAGAACTGCCGCGAGTGCGTGGGCACGAGCAGGTGGGCCAGCTCGTGCAGGAGGACGTAGTCGAGGACCCAGCCGGGCATCCCCTGCAGCCGGCTCGACAACCGGATGCTCGCGTCGGCCGGGGTGCACGACCCCCAGCGGTGGTGCTGGTTGTCGACCCACGTCACCGACTGCGGTCGGGCGAGGCCGTCGAGGTGACGGCGGGACAGCTCGCGCGCCCGGTCCAGCAGGTCCCCGTCGAGGGGGTTGCGGCGCCGGTCGGCGGCCTCCAGCCGCGTCACCATGCGCTGGACCCACTCGCGCTCCTCGAGGGAGCTGAACCGGGCCGGGATGAGGACGACCGTGCGGTCGCCGTCGCGGTAGGCCGAGACCGTGCGGGTGCGGCGCCGGCTGCGGCGCACGTCGACGTCGCGCAGGTCCACGACGGACTCGTCCGGCAGCTCGCGCTCCAGGGCAGCGCGCGAGGCCTCGAGCCCGGACCCGTCCACGTCGGTGGACGCCGGACCGAGGACCGCTGCACCCTCCTGGTGAGCCCTCACCCCCGGCAGGCTACCCTCTGCACCCCCGCGACGGGCCGTCTCGTGATCACCGGTGCACGCGTCGTGTCGGGACGCGGCACCCGGGCGTGCCGCCGCGCCCCACGGTGACGGACGGGGCACCATGCCGACAGCAGCCGACGGCAGCACGGCCCACCACCGTGGACCGGCCGTCCCCGGACCGCACCGGCTCGGGACCGACACAGAGGAGTGGACATGGCCGACACCTGGAGCGGCGAGTTCTACTGCGTGAAGTGCAAGGAGAAGCGCGAGGCCGAGGGGCAGGTCGTGGAGACCAACGGCCGCCGCATGGCCAAGGGCACCTGCCCCGTCTGCGGGACCAACCTCAACCGCATCCTCGGCAAGGCGAGCTGACCGGCGCCCGCGGCCGTGACCCCCGGGTCTGGCCGCGGGCCCCCGCCGGGGGTGCGCCCCCTGTGGACGACGACCGGGGCCGGTGCGCCCGCTGCGGCACAGTGGCCGCGTGCCCGACCACCCCGCCCCGCCGGTCCTGACCGTCCCGCCCCGGGCCCCCGTGGTCCGGCGCCCCGACGGCCTGGTGCAGGTCGGCGCCTCCCCCCGGTCGGCGGTCCTCGCCCCCGCCGACCGGTTGGCCCCGGCGCCCGCACCGCGCGCGGAACCCGCGGACGAGGTGCTGGCCTGGGCCGCCTACGACCCGTCGGGACCGGCTCCCGCGGCCCGGGCCCTCCGGCGGCGACGGGCCTGCGTGGCGCTCGCGGGGTCGGCGGCGACCGTCGACTCGCTCGTGCCGCTCCTGTCCGCGGCGGGCGTGGGGCAGCTGCTGTGCGACCGGCCGGTGCCGGGGACGACGACCTCGCGCGCACCGGCGGACCTGCTCGTGCTCGTCGCCGAGCACGCGGCCGACCCGGTGGCGGCCGACGGGGTGCAGGCCGACGGCGTGCCCCACCTGTCGGTGGTGCTGCGCGACACCGACGCCCTGGTGGGTCCGCTCGTGCTGCCCGGGCGGTCGGCGTGCCTGCGCTGCCTGGACCGGTGGCGCACCGACGGCGACCCGCTGTGGCCCGCGGTGCGCACCGGCCTGGCCCTCGCTCCCCCGCGGCCGGTGGACGCGGCCACCGTCTCGGTGCTGGCCGGGCTCGTCGCGCTGCAGGTGCTCGCGCACCTCGACGGCGGCCGGGCCGCCGCGGTCGGGGCGACGCTGGAGCTGCTGCTGCCCGAGGGCCGGGTGCGGTACCGCTGGTGGCGGCCGCACCCGGCCTGCGGGTGCGTGGACCTGCCGGTCCCGTGACGGCGAGGACCTCCCTCAGACGGCGAGGAGCCCCCGGTCCGGGGCGACGAGGTCCTCGGCGAGCTCGGCCGCGCGGTCGGCGCGGACCGCGAGGACGAGGGCCCGGCGGGCGGCGACCTCGGCCCGCCGGCGGGCCCGCAGCACGCGGGCGGCCCGGATCCGGGCGGCGTCGCGGTGGGCGGTGGCCAACCGTTCCCGGAGCAGTTGTTCTTCGACGTACGACATGGCGACTCCTGGTGGTCTCACGTGGGGTGCCCGTCCGCTCAGGCGGCGACGGGGTGCTTGCGGGGACGGCCGCGCGGGCGCTTGCGGGGGACGACGACCCCGGCGAGCACGAGCTGGCCGCCCCAGACGCCCCAGGGCTCTGCGCGCTCCAGAGCGCCTGCGAGGCAGGCGTTCACGAGCGGGCACTCCTGGCACAGCGACTTGGCGAGCTCGACGTCGTCGGGCTTCTCGGCAAACCAGAGCTCGGAGTCGAAGCGGCGGCAGGGCAGCGGGTCCGGCGTGTGGCGGCGGGTCACGCCGCTCACCTCCCTCTCTCGTCCGGTGTTTCCGGTGGTGCGGTCGGTGCGGGTGCTCGGTCGGGTCCGACGGGTCGTGGGCTGGGTGTTCAACTGTTTCTCCGGCGGTGGTGGTTCGGCGTCGAAGAGCCCACGAACGCAAAATGGCCGCGGACCCGAGGTGTCGGGATCCGCGGCCAGGAGGCTGCCGGTCGAAGAACTAGACCGGTGGACTCGAGGTCGAGGGTCCCGCGGACGGGAAGAGGGAGGCGCCGTAGGCACCCATGGCGTCGCGCAGCCGACCATCGCCGACCGGCAGCAGGCGCACTCCACCCGTGGAGACGACCGGGGTGGAGGCGTGGCTGCGCTCCCACGGGGAGCAACCGACGGCCGGCGCGCAGACGCGGACGGGCACGGTGGCGACGAGGGCGGTGATCGGCGAGATCCGCGTCGTCGCGATCTGCGTGGTGTTCGTGGTGGTGCCCACGGTTCCGCCCTCCTCTCGTGCGCAGCCGCGCGGACCGGAGTGGCCGCGCTGTGGTGATCCTGACTCTAGGGGTACCCGCGCGAGGACGACAACGCCTTTTTCCGCGCGTCGTCCGACCGAGTTTCCCGACCGCGTTCAACCACCTCCTGACCCGTTGCCGCGCAACGGGTCAGGGCGGTCAACCGGCGATGACCCCGAGGACGTCGTCGCCGTACTTCTCCAGCTTGGACGGACCGACGCCCCCGATGCGCGACAGCTCGGCCGTGCTGGCGGGCACGGCCTCGGCGATGGCCATGAGGGTGGCGTCGGTGAAGACGACGTAGGCGGGGACCTCGGCGGCCCTGGCGGTGGCGCTGCGCCACTCGCGCAGCCTCTCGAACACCGCCTCGTCGTAGCTGGCGGGGCAGTCGGCGTGCCGGCGCAGCTTGCGGTCCACCGCCACGCTCAGCGCGCCGCCGCAGACGCGGCACGTCATGGGCCCGGAACTGCGCGGCTTGGACGATCCGCCACCGGCGGGGCGGCGACCGGCCGGGGCCGCTTGCGGGCGGACCGCGTCGAGGAACCGGGAGGGTTTGCGGGTCGCGCGGCCCCCGGGGGTCCGCGCCCCGGCCCACGACAGGTGGATCCCCTCGCGGGCCCGGGTGATGCCGACGTACAGCAGTCGGCGCTCCTCCTCGACGTCCTCCGGCGTCTCGGCGAAGGAGATGGGCAGCAGACCCTCGCTGACGCCCACGAGGTGGACGACGTCCCATTCCAGGCCCTTGGCCGCGTGGAAGGAGGCGAGCGTCACGCCGTCGACGGTCGGGGCGTGCTGGGCCTGGCTGCGTTCGACGAGCTCGTCGACGAGGTCGGCCACGGTCGCACCGGGCCGCTTCTGCGCGAGCTCGTCGGCCAGGACCACGAGGGCCTGCAACGACTCCCAGCGCTCGCGGGTCGCTCCGCCCGCCGTCGGCGCGGTCGAGGACCAGCCGGCCGAGCCGAGCACCGCGCGGGTCTCCTCCCCCAGGTCGTGCCCCGGCAGCGCGGACCGAGCAGCCCCGCGCAGCAGCACGACGGCGTCGCGCACCTCCTTGCGGGAGAAGAACCGCTCCCCACCCCGGACGACGTACCCGACGCCGGCGTCGGCGAGCGCCGACTCCAGCGCCTGCGACTGCCCGTTGGTGCGGAACAGGACCGCGACGTCCTTGGCCGACCGGCCGGCGCGGATCTCCGCGGCGATGCGCGCGGCGACCCCGGACGCCTCGGCCACGTCGTCGTCGTAGGCCGTGAACGACGGCGGCGGGCCGGAGGGGCGCTGGGCGATGAGTTCGAGGCGGGCGCGGGCGTGCAGGCCCGTGGCCTGGGACAGCACGGAGTTCGCCAGCTGCACGACCTCCGGGGTGGAGCGGTAGTCGCGCACGAGACGCACGACGGTCGCGCCGGGGTGGCGGCGCGGGAAGTCGAGCAGGTGCTCGGGCGTGGCGCCCGCGAAGGAGTAGATCGTCTGGCTGGCGTCGCCGACGACGCACAGGTCCTGCCGGCCGCCGAGCCACAGGTCCAGCAGCCGCTGCTGCAGCGGCGAGACGTCCTGGTACTCGTCGACGACGAAGTGGCGGTACTGCTCTCGGACGGTCGCGGCGACGTCCGGCCGCTCGTCGAGGATGCCCGCCGTCAGCAGCAGGACGTCCTCGAAGTCGATGACGGCGCGGTCGGTCTTGACGTCCTCGTAGGTCCGCACGAGCCGGGCCACGGTCGCCAGGTCCAGCCCGCCCGGCTCCCCACGGCCGGCCGCCGTCGCCGACCGCACGTAGTCGTCGGGGTCGACGAGCATGACCTTGGTCCACTCGACCTCGGCCGACAGGTCGCGCACGCGGGCCCGGTCGGCCTGGATGCGCAGGCGGTGGCACGCGTCGGCGACCAGCGGCGCCTTGTGCTCGACGAGGTTCGGCAGCGTGCCGCCGATCGACTGCGGCCAGAAGAACTGCAGCTGGCGCAGGGCGGCGGCGTGGAACGTGCGGGCCTGGACGCCCGCCACGCCCAGGTCGCGCAGCCGGGTGCGCATCTCCCCCGCCGCCCGCGCGGTGAACGTCACCGCCAGCACGCGGTTGGGGACGTAGGCGCCGGAGTGCACGCCGTAGGCGATGCGGTGGGTGATGGCCCGCGTCTTGCCCGTCCCGGCCCCGGCCAGCACGCAGACCGGCCCGTCGAGCGTCGTGGCCACCTGGCGCTGCTCGGGGTCCAGCCCCTCGAGCACGCCGTCGGCGTCCTGGTGGGTCCTCGGGGTCGTCGGGGTCGTCGTCACGTCCGTCATCGCCCGGGCATCTTCCCCCACGGCGCGGGTGCTCCGCCGCACCCGGGGCGGCGCGTTGTGGACGGGGGGTCGGACCGGACGCGGTCGCCCGGCGGGCCCGGCGGGGCAGGACCGGGGAAGATGCGGGTGGGCGCCGCCGTTGCAGGAGGCGTCAGCGATCCACAACCCGTGGTGAGGACGAGCGAAGGAGCGGGACGACGTGTCCACGATCGAGGCCCCGGCGGCCGGCAGCGTCACCATGTTCACGACGACGTGGTGCGGGTACTGCCGCCGCCTGAAGTCGCAGATGGACCGCGAGGGCATCAGCTACTCCGAGGTCAACATCGAGGAGGTCCCCGACGCGGCCGAGTACGTCATGCAGGTCAACGGCGGCAACCAGACCGTGCCGACCCTGCTGTTCCCCGACGGCTCCGCGGCCACCAACCCCTCGCTCGCCGAGGTGAAGGCCAAGCTCTCCTGACGACCGTGCCGACGAGCACCTTCCGGCCCACCGGTCCGCGCGAGTTCGCCGACCGGTGGGCCTCGTCGTTGCCGCCGGGGGCCCGGGTGGGCGTGGACGGGGCCGTCGACGCCGACACCCGCTGGTACGCCGAGCACCTGGCGCAGGCCCTGCGCGACGTCGCACGGCCGGTGCTGCTGACGACGTGGCAGGGGTTCTGGCGGCCGCGCTCGCTGCGGTTCGAGTTCGGCCGCGACGACCCCGACGCCTACCTCGACGGCTGGCTCGACGTCCCCGGCCTGTACCGCGAGGTGCTCGAACCCCTCGCCGCCCCGACCGGGCGGTGGTGGGTGCCCTCGCTCTACGACCCCGACACCGACCGCGCCTCCCGCGCCCGGCGCGAGGACGTCCCCGACGACGCCGTGCTGGTGCTCGCCGGGTCGTTCCTGCTGACGAACTCCCTGCGGTGGGGCTTCGACGCCGTCGTGCACCTGTCGACGTCGGAGGCGGCGATCCGCCGGCGGGTCCCGGCCGAGGACGCCGACCGCGTCGCGGGCGGCTGGCAGCGGTACCTGGCGACCGAGGACCCGGCCGACGCCGCGACGGTGGTCCTGCACTGCGAGGACCCCCGCCACCCCGCGGAACTGCTGCAGGAGTAGCGAGAACGCGGGCGGTTCAGACCCAGGGCCGGTCCTCGACGGGCAGCGGCCCGCCGTACCAGGCCTCGATGAGCCGGCGGGCGATCGAGACGCCCGGGGGCGGCAGGACCCCACCGGTCCGCAGCTCCTCGGTCAGTTCCTCCCGGGAGAACCAGCGGGCCAGGGCGATCTCATCGCCGTCGACCTTGATCTCCGTGGTCACCGCGCGGGCCGCGAAACCGACCATGAGGCTGGCCGGGAACGGCCACGGCTGGCTGCCGAGGTAGCGCACGTCGTCGGGGTCGGTGCCGACGACGATCCCGGCCTCCTCGAAGGCCTCCCGGCGCACGGTGTCCTCGAAGCACTCGCCGGGTTCGACGAAACCCGCGAGCACGGAGTAGCGGTTGGCCGGCCAGATCGGCTGGTGCCCCAGGAGCAGGCGGTCGTCCGGGGAGATGATCGCCATGATGACCGCGGCGTCGGTGCGCGGGAAGTGCTCGCGGCCGTCCGGCTCGGTCTTCACCCAGCCCGACGTCGTCGCGGTCAGCGGCTGACCCGTGCGCGGGGAGAACCGGGTCACGGCGTGCCAGTTCCCCATGGACAGCGCCTCGGTGAACAACCCCGCGTCGCGCGCGGGCAGCTGCTCGCCCACCTCGCGCAGACCGCGCCACTCCTCCCCGCCGGCCGCGCCGTCCGTGCTCTCCGGTTCGGCCTCGGTGGAGATGACGGCGACGTGGTGCACGCCGTCCTCGACGCCCAGGTACAGCTGGAGGTCCTCCGGCCCCGGTGCCGGGACCTCGGTGGGGGCGCGCAGCACCAGCCGGGGCCCCTCCGGGGTGCCCACGACGGGAGCGCGGCCGGCGTGCACCCGCAGGACGCGGGTGCCCGGCGAGGCCCACAGGTCGGCCAGCCGCGAGGCCGGCACGCGGTCGACCCCGTTGCGGTCCAGGTGCTGCCGGGACAGGGCGAGGTTGCTCAGCGGAGGGCTCGGGAGCGGCACGGGGGTCACACCTGCACCCTAAGCAGGCCGCCGCGCAATACCGTGGGGGCGTGCCAGCCCGCTCGCCCCGCGTCCTCGCCGCCCTCGCCACCGCCGCCGTGCGCAACCTGGACGTGGTCGCGGCCGGCCCGGTCGAGGCCGACGGCGCGGACTTCGACGTGGCGCTGGTGGTGGGCGCCGACGGCACCCGCTACGTCGTGCGCACCCCCCGCCGCGCCGCCGCGGCCGCCGCCCTCGACGCCGAGGTCGAACTCCTCGGGGGGCTCGTCGACCCGCTCCCGTTCGCGGTGCCCGAGGTCGCCGGGACCCTCGCGCTGCCCGACGGCGGGCGCTGCGTCGTGCACCCCGAGCTGCCCGGCCACCCGCTGGACCCGGGGTCCCTGCGGCCCGGTCCGGGACTGGCCGCCTCCCTCGGCACGGGCCTGGCGGCCCTGCACCAGATCGACGGGTCGGTGTTCAGCGAGGCCGGCGTCCCCGTCTACGACGCCGAGGAGTACCGGCGCCGCCGGTTGTCCGAGCTGGACCGCGCCGCCGGGACCGGGCACGTCCCGCCGCGACTGCTCACGCGCTGGGAGGCGCTCATGGAGGACGTGACGCACTGGCGGTTCGCGGCCACCCCCGTCCACGGCGACCTCGTGGGCGAGCACGTCCGCACCGACGGCGACCGGCTCACCGGCATCACCGGGTGGGTGGACGCCAAGATCGCCGACCCCGCCGACGACTTCGCGTGGCTCGCGGTGGGGGCCGACCCGGACGCCCTGGAGTCCGTCCTGGAGGCCTACGCGCACGCCCTGCCCGAACCCCCCGACCCCGACCTGCTGCTGCGGGCCCGGCTCGCCGGTGAGCTCGCCCTGGCCCGCTGGCTGCTGCTGGGGTTGCGCATCGAGGACCCCGAGATCGTCGAGGACGCCCGGCGGATGCTCGACGAGCTCGCCGCCCACGCCGACGCCACCCCCCTGGGCTGAACGACGTGCGCGTGCGCCTGGCCTCGGTGAACGCGGCCTCGGGGCGCGACCTGCGCACGGGCCGGATCGACACCGACGCCCTCGTGCGGGCGGTGGCGCGCCTGGACGCCGACGTCGTGGCCGTCCAGGAGGTCGACCACCTGCTGCCCCGCAGCGGCGGGGTCGACCAGACCGCGCTGCTGGCGGCCGGGCTCGGGGCGCACGGCTGGTTCGCCGCCACCGTCCACGGCACCCCCGGCGCGCCGCAGGGGGTCCGGGACGCCCACCGGACCGTCCCGGACGAACCGTCGTACGGGATCGCCCTGCTCGTGCGCGGCGGCCACGACACCGCCCTGGGGTTCCGGGAGTTGCGGATGCCGGCCGGGCGCGGACGGCTGCCCGTCCTGGACCCCGCGTCCGGTCCCCGCCTGGTGCCCGACGAGCAGCGGGCCGTCGTGGCCGCCGTCGTGGACACCCCGGCCGGACCGCTGAGCGTCCTGGGCACCCACCTGTCCTTCACGCCCTGGCACGCGGGCCGGCAGTTGCGCTCGGTGCGGGACTTCGCCCGGACCCTGCCCCGGCCGCTGGTCCTGCTGGGCGACCTCAACCTGCCGCCGGGGATCGTGCGGCGCGTCCTGCCGTGGCGTCCCCTCGTCACCGGCCCCACGTTCCCGGCCCCCTCGCCCAAGGTGCAGCTCGACCACGCCCTGGCCGACGGCCTCGACGAGCGGGTCCGCGTCGAGGCGCGCATCGAGCAGGTCGGGGGCAGCGACCACCGCGCCGTCGTGGTCGACCTGCACACCTGTAACCTCCCGGCACCCGGTCGCCGGGAGCGTGCCAGGGTGGGGACGTGACCGCTCCCCTGCTCCTGACCGGCGCGTGCGGGCGCGTGGCCCAGCTGCTGCTGCCCGGGCTGGGTGAGCGGCCGCTGCGGCTGCTGGACCGCACGACACCGGCCGACCCCGCCGACGTCCCCGCGGACGCGGAGGTGCTCACCGGGGAGCTGACCGACCGGGACCTGCTGGCCCGCGCGGTGGAGGGGGTCGAGGCCGTCGTGCACCTGGCGGGCGACCCGAGCCCGACCGCGACGTGGGAGGAGCTGCGCAGTCCCAACGTCGACGGGTTCGCGGCCCTCCTCGGCGCCGCGGCCGACCACGGGGTCCGCCGGGTCGTCTACGCGAGCTCGGTGCACGCGATGGGCAGGTACGAGGCGACCGGGCGGGTGCCCGTCGACCCGGCGTGGGCGCCGGCCCCGTGCTGCCCGTACGGGGCGACGAAGGCGTTCGACGAGGCCGTCGCCGGGGTGTTCGCCCACCGCTGGGGCCTGAGCACGATCGGTCTGCGGCTGGGGGCCACCGTCCCGGTCCCGACGAAGCGCAGCCAGCTCACCGGCTGGCTGGGGCCGCAGGACCTGCGCGACCTCGTGACGCGGGCCCTGACGGCCTCCGTCGTCACCGGGGTGTACCCCGCCGTGTCGGGCGCGGAGCGCTCGCACTGGGACCTGCGGCTCGCCGCGGACGAGCTCGGCTACCGGCCCTCGCTGGACTCGCGCGACCACGCCGGCGCCGTGGAGGACGACGGGACGGACGTGACGACGTGCCCGCCGCCGGACGTCCCGCGAGCGCCCGGCGGCTGAGTCCGGTCACCCCCCGGTCACACCGCTCGCCGCCGGTCACCCCCGCTCGCCGCCACCCACCGTCGGCACGGACCGGACCAGCCGTTCGAGGTCGTCCGCGTCCAGGAGGTCCACCGGCCGCACGGTGTCCCCCGTGGAGGCGTAGAAGAAGGCCGCGCTCACGTCCTCCAGCGGGACGCCGTGCCAGCGCGACCAGGCGAGCCGGTACACGGCGAGCTGGACGTCGCGGGCCCGCGCCGCGGCCCCCTCCGGGGGTCGGCCCGTCTTCCAGTCCACGACGTCCCAGCGCGTGCGCCCCTGCGGGCCCGACGCGGCGAAGACGGCGTCGATGCGCCCGCGGACCACGAGGTCCGCCACCGGCGTCTCCACGGACACCTCCACCGCGACGGGGTCGCGCGAAGCCCACTCCGAGGCGAGGTAGGTGCGCTGCATCGCCGCCAGGTCGCGGTCGTCGCCGGCGTCCTCGTCGGCCGAGCCGGGCAGGTCCACCAGGTCCAGCAGCGAGCTGGCGGTGAACCGCTGCTCGAGCCAGGCGTGGAAGGCCGTGCCCCGCCGGGTCGCCGGTCGCGGTTCCAGCGGCACGGGCCGGCGCAGCTGCAGCGCCAACGCGTCCGGGTCCTGCGCGAGGGCCACGAGGCGGGACGCCGACAGGTGCGCCGGCAGCAGCACCCCGGGGGTCTGGTGGGCCGCGGCCCGCTCGGCGAGCAGGAGGGCGGTCTGCTCGCTCCAGGCGCGCGCCTCCTCGTCCTCGGTCTCCTCGGTCTCCTCGGCCCCTCCCGCCAGCGCGGAGCGGACGAGCCGAGCCCCGGCATCGACGTCACCGCGCCGCGCGGCCAGCGGGTCCACGGGCCACACGACGCGCTGCGGGTTCGCCGTCCGCGGGTTGACCGCGTCCGGCTCGGGCCGCGGCGCCGGCGGCAACGACACCAGCCCCGGGACGGTGCCGGGCGGCGCCTGCAGGACCTCCAGGAGGAACCGCGACGGGTCCCGGGGCCTGGTGGCCTCGTCCCAGGAGGCCCCCGACAGCAGCAGCTCCTCCCTGGCCCGGGTGAACGCGACGTACGCCAGCCGGCGCTCCTCGGCGAGCTGGTGGTCCCCGCAGGCCGCGAGGAAGTCCTCGCGCGCCACGTCGAGCTCCTTCTGCGTCGCGGCCGAGGCGAGGGCGAACTCCGGCAGGCTCGCGCGGTCCCCGCGCAACGGGTAGGGCAGCACCCCGAGCGAGCTGGCGCCGCCCAGCCATCCCGGGGCGGTGTCGCCGGAGGCGGGGAAGCTCTTCTCCACCAGCCCCGGCACGGCCACGACGTCCCACTCCAGGCCCTTGCTCGCGTGGACGGTGAGCAGCTGCACCGCATCGGTCGCCACGTCGGCGGCGCCCGGTTCCAACCCGCGCTCGCGGACCTCGGCCGCGTCGAGCCAGGACAGGAAGCCGCCCAGGCCCGGCCGCTGGGCCCCGGCCGAGAAGGAGGCCGCGGCGTCGGCGAGGGCGTCGAGGTTGCCGCGCTCGGAGGACGGCGAGCTGCCCGGACGGGCCGCGACCTCCACGTCCAGCAGCAGCGAGCGCTCGACCTCCCCCACCAGGTCCGCGACCGGCAGGTGGGTGCGCGTCCGCAACCGCCGCAGCGTCCCGGCCAGGCGGGCCAGGCGGCGCAGGGCCCGCGGGGACAGGCCCCGGCCGTCCGGTCCCGTCCACCCGGCGGGCGGCAGCTCGTCCAGGGCCTCGACCAGGCTCACCGCCTCGACCTCGTCGGGCAGCACGACGACGTCGACGGGGTCGAGCAGGTCGACCGGGTCCGTCCCGTCCGGGTCACCGGCGTGGGTGCGACGGCGCTGCAGCTGCCGGGCCCACGCGCCGAGCGCGGCCACGTCCCGCGGGCCGAGCCGCCAGCGAGCGCCGGTCAGCAGCCGGGCCAGGTGGTCGCCGCGGCCCGGGTCGTGCAGGACGTGCAGCGTGGCGACGACGTCGGCGACCTCCGGGGTCGACAGCAGACCGCCGAGCCCGACGACCTCGACCGGCAGACCGGCCTCGCGCAGCGCGCGCTGCAGGACGACGAACTGGGACCGCTTGCGGCACAGCACGGCCGCGGTGCGGCGGGGCCGCACCGCGGCACCGGGCACCCGGCGGGCGGCGGCCAGGCGTTCGGAGTCGGCGCGCCACACCTCCGCCAGCCGTGCCGCGACCTCGGCGGCCTCCTCCTCCACGGTGGCCGCGAAGGCCGTGCGGACCCGGCCCGTGCCGGCGCCCGGGCGCGGCCTGAGCACCGCGACGCTGCCCGCGTCGAGGGCGTCGTTGAGCGGCCCGGCGACGACGTTGGCCGCGGCGAGGACCCCGACGTCGTTGCGCCAGCTCGTCGCGAGCGGCAACCGCGCGGCGGGCGTGTCGTCGGCGCGGCGGAAGTGCGCGGGGAAGCTCACGAGGTTGCCCGCGCTGGCACCGCGCCACCCGTAGATCGACTGGTGCGGGTCGCCCACGGCCGTCACGGGGTGCCCGTCGCCGAAGAGCGCGCGCAGCAGCGCCAGCTGGGCGTAGCTCGTGTCCTGGTACTCGTCGAGCAGGACCACGCGGTGCCGCGCCCGTTCGGTGGCGGCCACCGCCGGCACCTCCCGCGCCAGCCGGGCCGCGGCGAGCACCTGGTCGCCGAAGTCGAGCTGGTCGGCCTCGCGCTTGCGCCGCCGGTACTCCCGCAGGAGCGGCACGACCTGCTTGCGGGCCTGCTGGACCGCGAGCAGCGCCGAGACCTTGGCGTAGGGCTCACCGGGCACGCCCGCCCCGTACCGGGCGACGGCCTTGTCGTCCTTGGGCAGCGTGCGCACGAACGCCTCGACCTCGTCGACGAAGCCGACGAGGTCCCCGGGCTCGACGAGGTGCTCGGCGCACTCCCCGGCCAGCTGCAGGAGGGCCGCGGCCAGCGTCGTGGGGGCGGCGTCGACGGCGGGCAGATCCCCGCGCCACGTCTCCACCACCTCCGAGGCCAGCTGCCAGGCCCCGGCGTCGGACAGGACCGTCGACTGCGGCTCGATCCCCAGGCGCAGGCCGTGGTCGCTCACGAGCGAGGCGGCGTAGGCGTGGTAGGTCGAGACCACCGGTTCGCCCTCGCCGAGCCCGTCGGGCGCCGCCGCGCCCACCGCCCGGTCCGCCCGGGGAGCCAGGTCGTGGGCCCGCAGCGACCGCAGCCGGCGGCGGACGCGTTCGGCCAGCTCCCCGGCCGCCTTGCGGGTGAAGGTGAGCCCCAGGACGTCCTCGGGGGCGACGAGCCCGTTGGCGACGAGCCACACGACCCGCGACGACATGGTCTCCGTCTTGCCCGACCCCGCGCCGGCGACGACGAGCAGCGGCTCGACGGGGGCCTCGATGACGGCCACCTGCTCGGGGGTGGGCGCGGGACGGCCCAGCCGCTGCGCGATCTCCAGGGCGCTGAGCATCAGCGGTCCCCCTCGTGCACGACGCTGCGACCGGCGTCCTGCGCCGGGCAGGAGCCGATCACCGGGCAGGACCCGCAGTGCGGGCCCACGACGGCCTCGAAGGTGCCCGCCGCCATGCCGTCGGCCGCGCGGGTGAGGAGGTCGCGCGCCCAGCCGGGGTCCTCGTCGTCGTCGAGGGCGACCTGGTGCTGCTGGGGCGCCGTCTTCTGGGTCCCGCCGAGCTGGACCAGGGCGGCCCCGCCCGACCCCGCGGCCGACGTGCGCGTCGTGGGGAAGGCCCCCTCCTGGGCGGCGAGCTGGTAGACGCCGAGCTGGGGCAGCCGGGCGAGGTCGGCCTTCGACGGCTGCACCCTGCCCGTCTTGAGGTCGACCACGACGGGCCGGCCCGCCGCGTCGCGCTCGAGCCGGTCGACCCGGCCCCGGATGCGCGCCCGCCCGACGGTGACGTCGACGTCGAGCTCGACGCCCACGAGGGTGCGGCCCTCGCGGCGGGCCTGCCGGTAGTACTCGGCGAGCTTGTCGACCATCCGCTCGGCCCGGGCGCGGGCGGTGTCGGCGACCCACCCGTCGGGCAGGCCGAGGGTGGGCCACAGCACGTCGAGGCGCCGGCGCAGCTCGAAGGCGTCGGCCTCGGGCGCCTCGGCGGCGATGCGGTGCACGAGGTTCCCGATCGACTGGCCCGCGGAGTCCCCCGGCCGGGCGCCGGAGCTCTCCAGCAGCCAGCGCAACCCGCACCGCTCGAAGCTCTCCACGCGGGAGGGGGAGACCGCCACGGGGTCCTCCGGCGCGCGCAGCGGTCCGTCGTCGGTGAGGTCCTGCAGCCCGTACCAGTCGGCCGGGTCGGCGCCGGGGACACCGGCCCGGGCGAGCTCGGCCAGCCGGGCGGCGGCCGCCGCCCGCCGCTGCGGGGTGTGCAGCGCGGCGGGTGCGCAGACCACCTGCCGCAACCGGGCCACGAGCGCGGGCAGCGAGACGGCCCGCGGGACGGGGGTGAGCGGGCGCTCGTCCTCGCCGTCGGCCCCGGCGGGGGCGGCGACGGTCGCGAGGTCGGCGACGAGGTCGACGAAGGCGGAGGGCCGCTCGTCCTCGGCGCGCACGGCGGTCACGACGAGCTCCTCGCGGGCCCGGGAGACGGCGACGTGGAACAGCCGCAGCTCGTCCTCCAGGACGGCCCGGCGCGCGCCCGGCCCCTCGCTGTCGCGGCCCTCCAGGACGTCGACGAGCGCCTGGGCCCCCAGGAGGGACCCGCGCAGGCGCAGGTCGGGCCAGACCCCCTCCTGCACCCCGGCCACGACCACGAGGTCCCACTCCCGGCCCACGGCGCCCTGGGGGGTCGTCAAGGTCACGGCACCGGCGTCCGGGGCCCGGTCGGCGAGCGTGTCCGAGGGCACCTCGGCGGTCCGGAGCTGGTCCAGGAACCGCTGCGCGCTGCCCGTGCCGGGGAAGCGGTCGACGAAGCGCCCGGCCGCCTCGAAGAGGGCGAGCACCGCGTCGAGGTCGCGGTCGGCGCGACCGGAGTCGGCCCCCTCCAGCGCGCTGCCCGCGAGCGCTGACCGCTGCCACCGCGCGGCGAGGCCGGTGGCGTCCCACACCGCCCACAGGACCGTCTCGGCGGAGGCGTCGGGGGCCAGGGCGGCGCGGCGACCGGCGCGCAGGACGGCGGCGACGCGCCGGGCGGGCAGCAGGGCGGGGTCCTCGCCGGCCAGGCGGGCCAGGTCGGAGCGGGACCCGGCGTCCTCCCCACCGGAGGCCACGTCGTCCATGCCGTCCACGCCGTCCACGTCGTCCGCGCCGTCCGCGTCGGGCTCGGTCCACGGGTCGGCGAGGACCTCGGCGAAGGCGGCGGCCAGGACGACGTCGCTGCTGCGACCACCCCCGCCCGCCCGTTCGGCGCGTCGCAGCGACTGCCGCAGCCGGCGCAGGGCGACGACGTCGGCGCCGCCGACCGGGGAGGTGACGAGGTCGTGGGCGACGGTCCCGGTGAGCTCCGCGGGGTCGAGCACGACGGCGAGGGCGGCCAGCAGCGGGCGGACCGCCGGTTCGTCGCGCACGGGGACCTCGGCCAGCGGGACGGCCAGCGGGACGCCGGCGTGGGTCAGCCCGCGCCGCAGGGCCGCGGTGTGGCCCGCCGAACGGACCACGACCGCCATGCCGGACCAGGGGACCCCGTCGAGCAGGTGGCGCCGTCGCAGGCGCTGGGCGACCCAGGCGGCCTCCTGCGTCGGGGAGGCGAGCACCGCGACCTCGACGCGCCCCTCGCCGCCGCGGGTGGAGGTGGCGGCGCGCTGCGGGGCACCGCCGAGGGCGCCGACCCGCCCGGCCACCGCGCGGGTGAGGGCGCGCAGGCGGGGCCGCTGCCGGTGGTCGGTCGCCAGGACGACGGTGCGGGCCGGCTCGCCCCGCAGGGCGAAGCGGTCGGCCAGGAGCGAGGCCGTCCGCGCGTCCGCCCCGCGGAAGCCCTGCGTGACGCTGTCCGGGTCCGTCGTCAGCACGAGGTCGCGCCCACCGGCGACGGCCTCGAGCAGCCGCAGCCCGGCTTCGGACAGGTCGTGCGCGTCGTCGACCGCCACCAGGTCCCAGCGGTCGCGCTCGGCGGCCAGCAGCGCCGGTTCGGCGCGCAGCGCGACGACAGCCTCGTCCACGACGGCGGCCGGGTCGTACGCCTCGGCCCGACCGAGGGCGTTGACCTCCAGGTACTCCTGCAGCACCGCAGCCCCGGCGACCCACTCGGGCCGGCCGTGGCGGCGGCCGAGGTCGACGAGGTCGGCGGCGCGCAGCCCCCGTTCGACGGCGCGCATCAGCAGGTCGCGCAGCTCGTTGCGGAAGCTGCGCAGACCCCACGAGGCGCGGGGGACGTCGCGCGGCCACCCGGGCGCGGCGAGCGCGGCCGCCCGCGCCGGTGCTCCCCCGTCGTCGGGGTCCGCGCCGGGATCGCCGCCGGGATCGTTCCCGGGGTCCGCGTCGGGGAACTCGTCGGACGTGGCGTCCAGGTGGCCGCGGAGCAGGTCGGCGAGGATCGCGTCCTGCTCGGCGCCGGAGATGAGCCGGGGCGGCGGCACGTCCTCGTGGACGTGCACGCGCCGCAGCACGCCGAAGGCGTAGCTCTGGGGGGTGCGCGCGGCGGGCTGGCCCGTCGTGCGGCGCAGGGCGTCGGACAGGTCGTCGCGCAGCAGGTCGGCCGCTCGGCGGGTCGGGGCGAGGACGAGGACCCGGTCGGGGTCGACGCCGTCGCGCTCGACCCGGGCCGCGACGAGGGCCCGCAGGGTGCGGGTCCGTCCCGTGCCCGGCGCGCCGACGACCACGAGCGGGCCGCTGCCGGGGCGCGTGGCGACGACCTCGTCCTGGCGGGCGTCGGACGAGGACACGGCCGCGGCGACGGGTGCGGCGCGCCGCAGCCGCGGCACCGGCGGCCGGCGCGGTCCCCCGCCGCCGGTCCCGCCACCCGTCGCGCCCGCGTCCTCCACCCTCACCACCCCGCCATCGGACCACACGGGTCCGACACGGCACCGCCCACGGCACCGGGCGGGTCAGGCGGGCGGGTCAGGCGGGCGGGTCAGGCGGCCCGGCCAGGCCGAGCTCGGCGACGAGCCCCTCGACGTTGGAGGCGGCGTTGAGGGAGTACAGGTGCAGCACCTCCACCCCCTCGGCGAGCAGGCGCCGGCCGTCCTCGAGGGCCACCCGCATCCCCTCCTCGCGGAAGGCGCCGCGGTCGTCGAGGAACGGGTCGAGCCGGCGGTGCAGCCACGACGGCTCGTGACCGTCGGTCAGGCGCCGGGTCACCTCCAGCACCCGGGGGCTGGTGACGGGCAGCAACCCCGGCAGGAGGGGGGTCCGGCACCCGGCGGCGGCGAGCCGGTCGCGCAGGCGCAGGAAGTCCTCGACGTCGAACGTCAGCTGGGCGACGGCGAACCGGGCACCGGCGGCGAACTTGCCCAGGAGGTGGCGCAGGTCGGTGTCCAGGTCGGGCGACTCGGGGTGCCCCAGCGGGAAGGCCGCCACCCCGACGGTGTCCGCCCCGTGCTCCAGGGCCAGCCGGACCAGCTGGTCGGCGTGCTCCAGACCCTCGGGGTGGGGTTCCCAGGTGGCGCGCGGATCGCCGTCGGGGTCGCCGCGCAGGGCGAGGACGTCGCGCACGCCACCGGCCACCAGGTCGTCGAGGACGCCCGCGAGCTGCGCGGCGGACTGGCCGACGGCCGTGAGGTGGGCCAGCGGGCGGACCGGCGTCTCGCGCGCCAGCCGGGACGCCAGTTCGACGCTGCCGCCGCGGTCACCGCCACCGGCCCCGTACGTCACCGAGGCGAAGACGGGGCGCAGGGGCGCGAGCCGCTGCACGGCCCGCCACTGCCGGGCGGCCGTGTCCTCGTCGTGGGCGGGCGAGAACTCCACGGAGAAGCGGCGGCGCGCGGCGCGCAGGTCCTCCACCAGCGTCCGGCCCTCGACCTCGCTCACGGGGTGGGCACCTCCTCCTCCCAGGGCGCCGTCCAGGCCCCGGCGTCCCAGCGGGCCCGCAGGAGGTCCACCCGCACGTCGACGGGGTCGTGGGCGAGCCGGCGCAGCGGGGTGCCCTCGGCGCGCCAGCGGTGCAGCGCCTCGGGGGCCAGCGGCGGCGGCGCGCTGCCGTCGGCGCGCAGGACCCGCCACCACGGGGCGTCAGAACCGAAGCGGCGCAGCACGTTCCCGACGAAGCGGGGACCCCGGTCACCGACGCGGGCGGCGACGTCCCCGTAGGTCAGGACGTGACCGGCGGGGATGGCGTGCACCACCTCGAGCACCTCCTCGGCCCGGACGGGCAGCTCGCGCTCCACAGCCGGAGCCTGCCACGCGCACCGCGGTGCCGGACCCCCGGTGCAGGCTGCGGCCGTGAGCACCGCAGCCGCCCCTGCCGACCCCGGTCCCCGCCGGTGCGACGTCGAGCGCGCCGGCGCCGTCGAGGACGCCGACGTCCTGGCGGCCCGGCCGGCCGACCGGCACCCGCCGGAGCCGCCCGTCCTCCTGCGCCCGCACCCGGCCGAGGTCGCCCTCACCGAGCTCGCCGGGGAGCGGCTGCGCCCCACGACGTGGCGCGACGGCGCGGGGCTGCGGACGCTGACCCGGTGAGGCTCACGGGTTCGGCCAGGGGTTCGGCAGCGCCCCCCGCAGCCCCTTCGTCTGCTGCATCATCACCGGCGCGAGGCGCCCGGGACCGGGGGCGGGGTCGTGCCCGTGCCCGAGGACGTGACCGATCTCGTGGTTGACGACGTACTGCCGGTAACCGGTCCGGTCCTGGCCGTAGTCCGGGATGGCCTCGACCCACCGGTACCAGGTGAGGACGGCGGCATCGCCCGAGCGGCACGACAGCGTCCCCAGCGTGCGCAGCGGCCGGCACAGCGCGGCGGACGTGTCGGGCGTGGCGAGGACGAGGCGCATCTGCGCGTCGCCGTCGGTGCGGGCGAAGCTCATCACGCCCCCCGCGCCCCAGCCGCGCGGGTCGTTGAGGACGCCGAGGGCGAAGTCGGCGAACGCGACCGGGTCCAGCAGACCGGCGTCGACGAGGTCCTGCTCGACCTCGACGCGCACGGTGCGGACGCGGTCCGAGGGCGGGGCGGGCGAGGACCCGGGGACGACGGTGAGGACCCCGCCGCCGGACTGCGGCACCTGCCCGCGCAGCACCCCGGCGCGCACGTCCTCGGCCATGAGGCCGGGGGGCGGGGCGGGCGTGGACGACGTGGTGGGCGTCGTGGGCGTGGACGGCGTCGCGGGGGCGGGGGTCGACGGTGCGGCGGGGGCCGTGGAGGTCTCGGCCGGAGCCGTCGAGGACGGGGCGGCCGTCGGCGCCCCGCTCGTGCAACCGGTCAGCACCAGCCCCGCACCCCCCAGGAGCAGGGTGCGGCGGGCGGGACCGGGAACGGCGGGAGGCACCCGCGCAGCATGCCAGCCGCGCCCGGCGGGCGGTCGCGGAGCGCGCCGACCGTCCGCCGGCAGCGAACCGGGCGATCGCCGGGCGCGGGCGGCGACTAGCGTGGAGCCGGAGCCGTCTCGGGCGAGACGGCGGCAGGTCAAGATCGGCGACCCGGGAGGGGACTGCGGTGGAGGTTCGGATCGGCGTGCAGAACGTGGCGCGCGAGCTGGTGTTCGAGTCGGCCCAGACCAGCGAGGAGATCACGACTGCCGTCTCGCAGGCGCTGTCCGCGGGCACGGTGCTGTCGCTGGCGGACGAGAAGGGCCGGCAGGTCGTCGTCCCGGCGGCCTCGATCGGGTACGTCGACATCGGCGCGCAGGAGAAGAGCCGGGTCGGCTTCGGCCTGAGCTGACCGGCGGCGGCCGCGGCGGCGCGGGGGTGGCGGGAGGGCCCGTCACCCCTGCGCCGCGCCGCGGACCCGCCTGATCGTCACCCCGGCGACGCAGCCGGTTACGATGGCCGGGTTCAGGGTTGCCCGGTCGCCAGTCACGATCGGCTGCCGACTGCCGCGACGCGGCTGCACGCCCGCCTGACGACGTTCCCCGCCGGTGGCTCCGACTTCTCGCCGAGCCGCTGGGACGGGTCCTCCGCGGACGCGGCCGCGCTCGCCCCTCCACGGGAGACGCATGACCGACACGAGCACCACCAGCGACGACCTCGAACCCGTCGTCCCCGCCGACGAGGCCCCCGCGCCCCGCACCTTCGCCGAGCACGGCGTCGAGCCCCGCATCGCCGCGTCCCTGGCCGGTGCGGGCATCACGACCCCGTTCCCGATCCAGTCCATGACGCTGCCCGTGGCGCTGACCGGGCACGACATCATCGGCCAGGCCAAGACCGGGACCGGCAAGACCCTCGGCTTCGGCGTCCCGCTCCTGCAGCGCACCGCCGTCCCGGGTGACCCGGACCACGACGCGCTGCCCGCACCGGGCAAACCGCAGGCCCTCGTCATCGTCCCCACGCGCGAGCTCGCGACGCAGGTCGCCGGCGACCTCACCACCGCCAGCCGCTCCTACCCCGCGCGCATCCTCACCGTCTACGGCGGGCGCGCCTACGAACCGCAGATCGAAGCCCTCACCAAGGGCGTCGACGTCGTCGTCGGCACGCCGGGGCGACTGCTCGACCTGGCCCAGCAGCGGCACCTGGACCTGTCGCACGTGATGTGCGTCGTGCTCGACGAGGCCGACGAGATGCTCGACCTGGGTTTCCTGCCGGACGTCGAGCGCCTGCTCGCGCAGACGAACCCGGCCCGTCAGACGATGCTCTTCTCGGCGACCATGCCCGGCCCGGTCGTGGCGATGGCGCGCTCGTACATGCGCCAGCCCACCCACATCCGTGCGGTCGACCCGACGGACGACGGCGCGACCGTCGCCGCCATCACGCAGTTCGCCTACCGCACCCACGCCCTCGACAAGGTCGAGGTGCTGGCCCGGATGCTGCAGGCCACCGGCCGGGGTCTGACGATCGTCTTCAGCCGCACCAAGCGGACCGCCGCCTCCGTCGCCGAGCAGCTCACCGAGCGCGGGTTCGCCGCAGCCGCCATCCACGGCGACCTCGGCCAGGGCGCCCGCGAGCAGGCGCTGCGCGCGTTCCGGACCGGCAAGGTCGACGTGCTCGTCGCCACCGACGTCGCCGCCCGCGGCATCGACGTCGAGGACGTCACCCACGTCGTCAACTACCAGTGCCCCGAGGACGAGAAGACGTACCTGCACCGCATCGGCCGCACCGGTCGGGCGGGCAACACGGGGGTGGCCGTCACCTTCGTGGACTGGGACGAGCTGCCCCGCTGGAGCCTCATCGACAAGGCGCTCGGCCTCGGCTTCGGCGAACCCGTCGAGACGTACTCGACGTCGCCGCACCTGTTCGAGGACCTGTCCATCACCGCGGGCACGACCGGTCGGCTGCCGCGGACCCAGCGCACGCGGGCCGGGCTGGGGGCCGAGCAGGTCGAGGACCTCGGGGAGGTCGGCGCCGCCAAGGGCCGGCGCGCCCGCTCGGGCGGGTCGGGCGCGTCCGGTCGCGGCGGGCGCTCGTCGGCTCCGCAGGAGCAGGCCGAGGAGGGCGTCGTCGAGGAGCGGGTGGAGCGGCCCCGCCGCACCCGCACGCGTCGCCGCACGCGCTCGGGCGTCGAGGTGACGGGTGAGGTCGCCGCCGAGAGCGCGGCCACGGGCGGCGCGACCCCCGAGGTCGCCCCCGCGAGCGCCGGGGAGCCGCCGGAGAAGGCCCCCCGCCGCCGTCGCCGCACCCGCACGAGCGGTGCCGAGGCCGGCGCGGCCGACGCCGGCTGACGGGCGCGCCCGCACGCGCCACGGGTCCCCTCCCCGGCGGGGAGGGGACCCGTGGCGCGTGCGGGGGTGGCGCGCTCAGGCGCCGCCGACGACGAAGGTGCGGACGGCGTCCGCGACGAGCTGGACGGCGATGGCCGACAGCAGCAGACCGGCGACCCGGGTCACGAGCAGGACACCGGAGTCGCCCAGGACGCGGTGCACGATCCCGGCGAAGCGCATGGCCAGCCACAGCGTCACGTGGACGGCGACGACGCCCAGGGCGATGGCCGCGCGGTCCCCCCAACCCTGCGCCTGCTGCACGAAGACCATCGTCGCGACGATGGCACCGGGCCCGGCCAGCAGCGGCGTGCCCAGCGGCACCATCGCGACGTTGACCCCGACGGTGCTCGTCGGCTCGTCCCCCTTGCCGGTCAGCAGCTCCAGGGCGATGAGCAGCAGGAGCAGCCCGCCCGCGGCCTGCAGCGCGGGCAGGCTGATGTGCAGGTAGTCCAGGATGCGCTGGCCGAAGACCGCGAAGGCGACGATGACGCCGAAGGCGACGAGGACGGCCTGCCGGGCGGCGCGCGAGCGCTCGGCGGTGCTGAAGCTCGCGGTGAGCCCCAGGAAGATGGGCACGGTCCCGAGCGGGTCCATGATGACGAAGAGCGTGACGAAGCTCTCCCCGAACAGCTGCCAGTTCACGCCGGGTGCGCCAGGCGGGACGCGGCGGCGACCTCGTCGATGCGGGCGAGCGAGGCGGGGTCGGTCGTGTTCTCCCCCAGCAGGTTCCGCTTGCCCGCCCCGTGGTAGTCGCTGGACCCGGTGACGAACAGCCCGAGGGCGGCGGCGAGGTCGCGCAGGTGGGCGCGCTCGGCGTCGGAGTGGTCGCGGTGGTCGACCTCCAGGCCGGCCATCCCGGCCTGCGCCATCGCCTCCACCTCGGCGTCGTCGAGGCAGCTGCCGCGCTTGGAGGCCGCCGGGTGCGCGATGACCGGGACCCCCCCGGCGGCGCGCACGACGCGGACGGCTTCGACGGGGTCCGGGGCGGTCTGCGGCACGAAGTACTTGCCCCGCCCGGACAGCAGGGTCGCGAAGGCCTCGTCCCGGTCGGCGACGACACCGCGCGCCACGAGGGCGTCGGCGATGTGCGGGCGGCCGATGGTCGCGGTGCCGTGGACCTGCTCCTGCACATCCTCCCAGCGCAGGCCCGTGTCGGGCGTGAGCCGGTCGACCATGCGCCGGGCCCGGCTCTCCCGGGACGTGCGGGACTCGGTGAGCATCCGCACCAGGGCGGGGTCCTCGGGGTCGTGGAGGTAGGACAGCAGGTGCACGGACACCCCACGGAGCAGACAGCTGATCTCGACGCCCGGGACGAACCTCAGTCCGCGTCGGTCGGCTTCGGCCGTGGCCTCCGGCCAGCCCGAGCTCGTGTCGTGGTCGGTGAGGGCGACGACGTCGAGTCCGGCCTGCGCGGCGGAGGCGATCACGTCGGCCGGGGATTGTGTCCCGTCGGACGCCGTGGAGTGCGTGTGCAGGTCGATGCGCACCGCACGAGCCTACTCCGCGCGCCGGCCCTGCCCGGCCGCGCCGGGGTCAGGCGCGGGCGGGGACCGCCTGCCCGGCCCAGCGCAACCGCGGGGACAGCGCCCCGCAGGGGACGTCGAGCTCGTGGGCGGGGTCGCGCAGGTCCACCAGCTCGAGGTCGTCCAGCACCGTGACGCCCGCCGCGGCGGGCCACAGCAGCGCCCAGAGCCACACGGCCCCGGCCTCCCCCACGAGCACCGCCCGGTCCCCCTCGGCGGGTACCGACCACAGCGGCGTCGACGCCCCCGCCGCGTGCAGCCGGGCGGCGGGACGGCCCGTCACGAGACCCTCGCCCGGGTCGAGGTCGTCCCGGCCGGCGAGGTGCGCGCCCAGCCCCGTGCCGGGCTGCTCGGCGACGAGCAGGACGTCGGCCACCGGTGGGCACCCGGCAGGACCGTGGTGCGGGCCGGAGACGGCGACGACGACGGCCTGCGCCTCGTGCTTGTCGTCGCGCACGCAGCGGGTCCCGGTGACGAGCCAGCCGTCGGGCAGCGGCCACGGGAGCCACACGGGCACGTCGGCGTGGTGGGAGACCCACGCCAGGTGCTCGGCGTCGGCCGGGTGCGGGGGCTGCAGGGGGACCACCTCCCCGTGCACCGCGCAGGTGTGACCGGAGTGCCAGATGCTGGGTGCCCTCACCGCGCCGTCGCAGCGGGGGCACTGCGCTGTACCGCCCATGCTCCACGGTGCTCCCGGCGGCGGCCGATCGTCAACCTCCCCTCACGCAGCGTCGCCGGCCGGGCCCTGGACCCGCCGGGGTGGAGCGGCAGCGCGACCCGACCGGGGCGATGATGAGCCGGTGAGCTCGCAGACGACCGACCAGACCACCGGCCCGGACGTGGACCGGGGGGTCGAGGACCTCCTGGACCGCCGGGCCCCCGAGGGCGAGGGCCCCGTCGTGGGGGGTGGGGCCGAGGGTGAGGACGACACCGAGACGTCGCACCGCTCGACGCCGCGCTCGGCCGCCTTCCGGGCGTTCATCGCGCAGGGCTGGGGCCCGCGCCCGGCCGAGGACGTGCGGGCCGCCGGGTCGGCCCCCTTCGCCGCCCGCCGCCGCCAGGTGCTGTCCTCGCTGTTCCCGGGCGAGGTGCTCGTCGTCCCCGCCGGCCCGCTCGTGCAGCGGTCCAACGACACCGACTACCGCTTCCGCCCGCACTCGGCCTTCGCCCACCTCACCGGGCTCGGCACCGACCGCGAGGCCGACGCCGTCCTGGTGCTGCTGCCCACGGCCGACGGCCACGACGCCGTCCTGTACGTCCGCCCGCAGGCCACGCGCGACACCGAGGAGTTCTTCGCCGACGCTCGCTACGGCGAGCTGTGGGTCGGGCCCCGCACGACGCTGCCGGCCCTCGCCGCGCAGACCGGCCTCACCTGCCACGACGTGGCCGTCCTCACCGACGAGCTGACCGCCGGTCTCCAGGACGCCCGTGGGCTGCGCGTCGTCCCCGACGCCGACCCGGCCGTCACGGCCCTCCTGACCCCGCTGCGAGGGCAGGTGCCGGAGAAGGCCGACGAGGAGTTCGTCACGGCGCTGTCCGAGCTGCGCCTGGTCAAGGACGAGTGGGAGGTCGACCAGCTGCGGCAGGCCGTCGCCGCGAGCGCCCGCGGGTTCGAGGAGGTCGTGCGCTCCCTCCCCCGCGCCGTCGGGCACCCCCGCGGCGAGCGGGTCGTGGAGGCCGCCTTCGACGGCACCGCGCGCGTGGAGGGCAACGGCGTCGGGTACGAGACGATCTCGGCCGCCGGTGACCACGCCTGCACGCTGCACTGGATCCGCAACGACGGGGCCATCGCCCCGGGGCAGCTGCTGCTGCTCGACGCGGGGGTGGAGGTCGACTCCCTCTACACCGCCGACGTCACGCGCACCCTGCCCGTCGACGGCACGTTCACCCCGGCCCAGCGCCGGGTCTACCAGGCCGTGCTCGACGCCGCCGAGGCCGCGTTCGCCGTCGCCAGGCCGGGCGTGCGGTTCCGCGAGGTGCACGAGGCGGCCATGCAGGTCGTGGCGGACCGGTTGTCCGCCTGGGGGATGCTGCCCGTCGACGCGGCGACCTCGCTCGGTGAGGACGGGCAGTTCCACCGTCGCTGGATGCCGCACGGCACGAGCCACCACCTCGGCCTCGACGTCCACGACTGCGCCCAGGCCCGCAAGGAGATGTACCTGGACGCCGAGCTGCGCGAGGGCATGGTGTTCACCATCGAGCCGGGCATCTACGTCAAGGCCGAGGACGAGCTGGCCCCCGAGGAGCTGCGGGGCATCGGGGTGCGCATCGAGGACGACGTCCTCGTGACGGCCGACGGGGTGGAGAACCTGTCCGCGGCGCTGCCCCGCACGCCCGACGAGGTCGAGGCGTGGATGGCGTCGCTGCGCTGACCACCTCGACGCGGTCCCACCCGGCTCACGGGTCGAGCCGGGTGGGTCCGGTGGGTGGCGTCAGCGCTCGGAGCGCTCCCGGTCCTCGCGCTGCTGGTCCTCGCGCGCCTGGGCTTCGGCGGCACGCCGCTGGCGGCGCGCCTCCTCCATCTTCTCGGCGTACGTGGGACCGGACAGGTCGTGGACCGGTTCGGACTCGGGCGCCTTCTCGAACGAGGGCGGGGGCGGGGGCTGGTCCGCGGGCCCCGACCCGGGCCGCGGCGGCGGCATCGACGGCTGGGTGCCCCCGGGCGGCGGACCCCACGGGCGCTGCGTCGGGTCGGGCGCACCCCACGGCGCCTGGCCCGACGGCGAACCGCCGCCGTCGCGGCCCAGGCCGTTGGGCAGGCGGGACAGCACCTCGCGCGCCTGGCCGGCCATCTGCGGCAGGCACAGGACGGTGTACTCCCCGGCCACGATCTGCGAGGACGACGTGAAGTCGCGGCGGCCGCCGGTCAGGGCGTAGGAGATGACCCCGAAGAGCATCCCGAACCCGGCCCCGACGAGGATGCCCGTCAGGAGCGCACCGCTGCCGCCCGGCCCGAACACCGACAGCATGAGCCCGATGAGCAGACCGAACCAGGCACCGGAGGCGGCCCCGGCGCCCGCCGCGCGACCGTAGGTGAGCCGGCCCGTGACCCGCTCGACCATCTGCAGCCCGGTGCCGACGATCGTCACGTTCTGCACCGGGAAGTGCTCGTCGGAGAGGAAGTCCACCGCCCGCTGGGCCTCGGAGTACGTGGCGTAGCGGCCGATCGTCTCCCCCGAGGGGGGCGTCGGCGTGGTGATCCGGCGCGGACCACCCATGGGCCCGAGGTTCGACATCAGACTCCCTCACCTTCCTGGACCGTCCCGCGGCGTCGGCGCAGGATCGGCGACGGCACCTCCGCGGAGGTGCCGTCGTCCTGCTCAACGCCGCGGGGACGTGCTCGGTGCCCGGCGGGACCAGGACCGCCGGGCGGTGCTCAGGCGGACTTGCGCTTGGCGCCCGCGCGGCCGGCCTGCTGCTTGGCCTCGACCTCGCTGCCGGCCCCGGCGGTGGTCAGCTGACCGCCGGTGGTCTCCAGGTGGGCGCGGACGAACCAGTGGAACTGCTCGAGCTGGCCGGCCTGGGCGATGAGCATGTCCTGGGTGACGAGGTCGAGGTCGTCCGTGGCCTCGATGGCCTTGCGGTGGTCCTCGATGACGCCGCTGTAGACCAGGTCGAGCGCCCCCAGGTGCTCGATGGCCCCGGCGCGGCCCAGGGAGTAGTCGTCCCAGCCGCGGTCGGCGACGAGGGCCCCGGGCGTGCCGACGGGCGACAGACCCAGGGTCGCGATGCGCTCGGCGGTGGTGTCGGACATCTCGCGGACGGCGTCGACCTGCGGGTCGAGCATCTCGTGGACGGCCACGAAGTGCGGCCCCACGACGTTCCAGTGGATGTGCTTCAGCGTCAGGTGCAGGTCGGTGAGGGCGTTGAGCCGGTCCTGCAGGAGGGTCGCGATCTCCGCGCCCTGCTCCGTCGTCAGCCCCGGGATGGTGTAGAGCGGGGTGCCCTCGTTCTTCATCTTCTTGCTCTCCTTGGCCATGCCGTCACCGTAGGAGCCCAGGTCCGGCGCCGCGAGCTGGAAACCGCCCCCTAGATTGGAACGTGTGACCGGACCCACCACGCGTGTCTTCGCCGCCCGGCTGGCGGGAACCTCGGTCTTCGACCCGCAGGGCGACCAGGTCGGCCGGGTCCGCGACGTGGTGGGGATGCTGCGCCCGCGCGGGCCGGTCCGCGTCATCGGCCTGGTCGTCGAGGTCCCCGGCCGCCGCCGCGTCTTCGTGCCCATGACGCGCGTGACGTCCGTCGACGCCGGCCAGGTCATCACGACCGGCCTGGTCAACATGCGCCGCTTCGAGCAGCGCGGCACCGAGACGCTGCTGCTGGCCGAGCTCCTGGACCGCACGGTGGAGCTCGCCGACGGCAGCGGGGAGGCGACGATCGAGGACCTGGGCCTGGACGCCGTGCGCCCCCGCGACTGGCAGCTCACGCGGTTGTTCGTGCGCCGCGGCAGCGCACCGCGCGGGTTGTCCGGCCGGCTGCGGCGGCGCGGGGAGACCATGACGGTCCCCCTGGAGGGCGTCCTCGGGGGCGTCGTCGGGCTCGCCTCCCCCGACCTGGACCAGGGCGCCACGAACCTGCTCGCGGCGTTCGAGGAGCTCAAGCCGACCGACCTGGCCGAGGTCATCCACGAGCTGACGCCCAAGCGGCGCCGGGAGGTGGCCGCGGCCCTGGACGACGAGCGGCTCGCCGACGTGCTGGAGGAGCTGCCCGAGGACGACCAGGTCGAGATCCTGTCCGGTCTGGAGGGCGACCGCGCCGCGCACGTGCTGGAGGAGATGCAGCCCGACGACGCGGCCGACCTGCTCTCGGAGCTCCCGGCGGAGCAGGCCGAGCGGCTCATGGCCCTCATGGACCCCGAGGACGCCGAGCCCGTCCGCCGGCTGCTGGCCTACGACGACTACACCGCCGGCGGGCTCATGACGACCGACCCCGTCGTCCTGGCCCCCGACGACACCGTCGCCGAGGCGCTCGCGCACGTGCGCCGGATCGAGCTGAACGTCCCGCTCGCGACGGCCGTCTACGTCTGCCGGCCACCGCTGGAGACGCCCACCGGGCGCTTCCTCGGTACCGCCCACCTGCAGCGGCTGCTGCGCGAACCCCCGCAGACCCCGCTGGGGCAGCTGCTGGACGACGACATCGACCCCCTCGCCCCCGAGGAGACCCTGCAGGCCGTGACCCGGCGGCTGGCCGCGTACAACCTCGTCTCGCTGCCCGTGGTCGACGAGGACGGGCACCTCCTGGGGGCGGTGACCGCCGACGACGTGCTGGACCACCTGCTGCCCGACGACTGGCGCGACGCGGAGGAGGAGGTCTTCGAGGGGCCGACCGGACAGGAGACGACCCGTGGCTGAACCCCGTCAGAGCCGCCGCACCCAGCGCCGCGAGGCGGCGGTGTCGCTGGACACCCCGCGCGAGACCCGGCGCAAGCTGCTGTCCCGCCCCCAGGTCGACCCCGACGCGTTCGGCCGGGCCTCGGAGGCGTTCGCCCGCTTCATGGGCACGGGCCGGTTCCTCGTCTACATGACGGGGTTCGTCGCGATCTGGCTGGCCTGGAACACGTTCGCCCCCGAGTCGGCCCAGTTCGACCCGCGGTCGCTGAACTACACGCTGCTGACCCTCATCCTGTCGCTGCAGGCGTCCTACGCGGCGCCGCTCATCCTGCTCGCCCAGAACCGGCAGGACGACCGGGACCGCGTCCTGAACGAGCAGGACCGGGCCCGCGACGAGCGCGGCCTGGCCGACACCGAGTACCTGACGCGGGAGGTCGCGGCCCTGCGCATCGCGCTGCGCGAGGTCGCCACGCGCGACTTCGTCCGCTCGGAGCTGCGCTCGATCCTGGAGGAGCTCACCGAGGAGGGGGTCGCCCCGGCCTCGCCGTCGCGCGACGCCAAGCGCAAGGGCGGCAAGAAGCGCAAGCGGGTGGGCGAGCAGGCGGCGCCGGCCCCGGTTCCCGGGGCGGGCTCAGGTCCGGAGCGCGAGGTGCCGACACCTGAGGGGTGACGACTCTCGACGATGGCCCCGGTGCGGGCCCCGGCGTCCCGACCGCCACGACGCAGGTCCCCCTCCAGACCGGCGACCGGGGCGGCGACCAGGGCGGCAGCCAGGTCCGCAAGCGCCTCGGTGACGTCCTCGTCGAGAAGGGTCTGCTGGTCCCCGAGGACCTCGAGGTCGCCCTCGCCGAGCAGCGCACCGTCGAGGGCCCGCGCCGGCGCCTCGGGCAGATCCTCGTCGAGCTCGGGATGGTCTCCGAGGCCGAGCTCGCGCAGTGCCTCGCCGAGCTGCTGAGCCTGGAGCACGTCGACCTCTCGCGCATCACCCTGGCCCCGGACGTGGTGCGCGTCCTGCCGCGCGCCGTCGCCGAGCGCTGCCGTGTCCTGGTGCTGGACAGGACCCCGGAGTACCTGCTCGTGGCGGCCGCCGACCCCACGAACGTCCTGGCCCTGGACGACGTGAAGCTCTACACGCGCACCCCCGAGCTGCACGTCGTCGTCGCGATGGACTCCCAGATCCGCGACCACCTGGCGCGCGCGTGGTCGCTCACCGAGGACACCTCGCAGGTCTCGCGGATGGTCGAGGACGCCACCGACGACGAGGACGAGGACCCGCTGGCCGCGCTCAACGGCTCGGTCGACGACGACGCCCCCATCGTCAAGCTCGTCAACCGGATCCTGTCCGACGCCGTGCGCCTGCGCTGCTCGGACATCCACCTGGAGTCCCAGCGCGACCAGTTGCGCGTGCGCTTCCGCGTCGACGGCCTGCTGCGCGACGTCATGAGCGCGCCCAAGCGGGTCGCGCCCAGCGTCATCAGCCGCATCAAGATCATCTCCGGGCTGGACATCTCGGAGCGACGCATCCCCCAGGACGGCCGCACCCGCGTCGTGGTGGACGGCTCGGCGATCGACTGCCGCGTCTCGACGCTGCCGGCGCTGCACGGCGAGAAGATCGTCATCCGCCTCCTGACGCGCGGCGACGACGTCCCGTCGCTGCCGTCCCTGGGGTTCGAGCCCGAGCAGCTCGACATCTTCGAGAAGGCCCTCGGCGTGCCGCAGGGGCTCGTCCTCATCACCGGCCCCACCGGGTCGGGCAAGACGAACACCCTCTACGCCGCCATCCACGCGACGATGTCGCCGGAGAAGAACATCATCACGCTGGAGGACCCGGTCGAGGTCCAGCTGCCCGGCATCACGCAGGTCCAGGTGCACGCCAAGGTGGGGATGACGTTCTCGGCCGGCCTGCGCTCGGTCCTGCGCCAGGACCCCGACATCGTCCTCATCGGTGAGGTCCGCGACACCGAGACCGCCGAGCTGGCGCTCAAGGCGTCGATGACCGGCCACCTCGTGCTGACGACCCTGCACACGAACTCGGCCGTCGGCGCGCTGACGCGCCTGGTGGACATGGGCGCCGCCCCGTTCCTCGTCGCGAGCTCCCTGACGGCGGCGATCGCCCAGCGCCTGGTCCGCAGGCCGTGCGACTCGTGCGCCGACGGGTACATCCCCGACGAGAACACCCTGGCGCTGCTGGACCTGACGATCGAGGACATCCTCGACGCGACGCCGCTGAAGGGCACCGGCTGCCCCGAGTGCGGCGGGACGGGCTACCGGGGCCGGACCGCGGTCTACGAGGTGCTGGACGTCACGCCGAGCATGCGCAAGGTCCTCATGCACGACGCCACGGAGTCGGCGCTGCTGGCCGAGGCCGAGCGCATCGGCATGAAGACGCTGCGGCAGTCCGCGCTGGCCAAGGCCATGCGCGGGGAGACGACCTTCGAGGAGGTCATCCGCGTCACCGCGGGCTGACCGGCACCCCTCGTCCTGCGGGGCGCCCGCGCGGGGAGGGGTCAGGGCCGGACGAGCGCCGCGGCGGCGAGACCGAGGTCGAGGTCGTCGACGCGGACCGCCTGCCCCGTCTCCAGCGAGCGGTTGGCGGCGACCCCGACGACGACCGAGCGGATCCCGTCGCGCCAGGACGCCGTGCGGTGCAACGGGTCGGGGACGGGGCCGGCGAAGACGTCGCGCAGCAGCAGGGCGTCCCCACCGCCGTGTCCGCCCTCCCCGGCGGGGATCTCGACCTCGTGGGCGGCCTCGAAGTGCCGCTGGAGGAGGAGGCGCTCGCGGACCGGGCGGACGCCCGCCCCCTCCGCGACGTCCTCGGGGTGCATGCTCGGGTCGACCTGCCGGCGCCCCTCGGCCAGCGGCACCTCCCCGCGCTCGACGACGGTCAGCTCCGCGCGGCCGCGGGTGCCGTTGACGGAGACGACGTAGCCCTCCCACGGGGAGTGCGCGTTGAGGGCGTAGGACAGCGTCGCCGTCCCGCCCGGCACGGCGGAGTCGACGACGAGGGCGAGGTTGTCCTCGATGGTGATGCCCTCGTCGAAGACGTCCCGGTCTCGCAGGTACCCGTCGTGCTGCTCGTTCTCCAGGTACAGCTCGCGCAGCTTGGGGTCCGCGGCGAGGTCCAGGGAGAAGGCGTCGGCGCGCCCGGCCTCCGACGTCCCGCGCTCGGGGCGGGCCCCCAGACCGCGCGCGGCGGCGTTGGCGGCGCCGTAGAACCGCAGGCCCCCGCTGGCGAAGACGCGTTCGGGCACCCCCTGGGTCCACCAGTTGACGAGGTCGAAGTGGTGCGAGCTCTTGTGGACGAGCAGGCCGCCGGAGTTCTCCTTCTGCCGGTGCCAGCGGCGGAAGTAGTCGGCCCCGTGGGCGGTGTCGAGGACCCACTCGAAGTGGACGGAGGTCACGGTGCCGATCTCGCCGTCGGCGATCACCCGGCGCAGCGCGGTGTTCCGCGGCGCGTAGCGGTAGTTGAACGTCACCAGCACGTCGCGGCCCGTCCGCTCGACCGCCTCGGCGATGCGGCGCAGGCCGTCCCGCGTCGTCGTCAGCGGCTTCTCGACGACGGCGTCGGCCCCGGCGTCCAGGGCGGTGACGACGAGGTCGGCGTGGGTGTGGTCGGGGGTGGTGACGACCACGCGGTCGACGCCGAGGCGGCGGACGGCGTCGGCGAGCTGCGCGGGCTCGAGGACCTCGGGGGCCGGACGGCCCGCGGCGGCGTACCGGCGGGCGTGCACACCGGCCCGGCCGGGGTTGGTGTCGGCCAGGGCGACGAGCTCGCCGTCGCCGGCGTGCGGGCCGGCGAGCGCGTCCACGTACATGGTGGCGCGGGAGCCGGCCCCCACGAGGGCGTAGCGACGGGGGCTGGGCACGGGACGTCCTCCTCGACGACGGGAACGCGCCCACGAGTAGGCAAGCGCTTTCCCAACCACCCTGTCACCGCCCCGGAGCCAGGTCAAGAACCCCCCGTACGCTGGTCCCATGTCCGCCACCCCGCCCTCTCCCGGTCCCGAGAGCGTGCGCGAGGAGGTCCTGCGGGCCCTGCGCTCCGTCGACGACCCCGAACTGCACCGCCCCATCACCGACCTCGGCATGGTCGACGGCGTCGACGTCGACGCCACCGGTCACGTCGACGTCCGCGTCCTGCTGACGACGGCCGGCTGCCCCATGCGCGACACGCTGACGCGCGAGGTCACCGCGGCCACCCGCACGGTGCCGGGCGTGCACGCCGTCCGCGTCCACCTCGGCGAGATGACCCCCGAGCAGCGGCGCGAGCTCACCGCCAAGGTCCGCGGCACCACGGGCGCCGCACCGACGATCCCCTTCAACGACCCGGGCAACCTCACGCGCGTCTACGCGGTGGCCTCCGGCAAGGGCGGTGTCGGCAAGTCGAGCGTCACGGCGAACCTCGCGGCCGCCATGGCCGCCGACGGGTTGCGCGTCGGCCTGCTCGACGCCGACGTGCACGGCTTCTCGGTCCCCCGCCTGCTCGACGTCCAGGGGACGCCGACCAAGGTCGGGGACATGATCATCCCGCCCGTCGCCCACGGCGTGCGGGTCATCTCCATCGGGATGTTCGTGCCCGGCAACCAGCCCGTCGCCTGGCGTGGGCCGATGCTGCACCGCGCGCTGCAGCAGTTCGCCTCCGAGGTCTTCTGGGGGGACCTCGACGTCCTCCTGCTCGACCTGCCCCCCGGCACCGGCGACATCGCCATCAGCGTCGGGCAGCTGCTCCCCCGGGCCGAGGTGCTGGTCGTGACGACCCCGCAGGTCGCCGCCGCCGAGGTCGCCGAGCGCGCCGGGTCGGTCGCCACCCAGACCGAGCAGCGCGTCGTGGGCGTCGTGGAGAACATGAGCTGGCTCGAGCTGCCCGACGGGCAGCGGCTGGAGGTCTTCGGCTCCGGCGGCGGTCAGGCCGTCGCGACGTCGCTGACCGAGCGCCTCGGGACGTCGGTGCCGCTGCTGGCGCAGGTGCCGATGGACGTGGTGCTGCGCGAGGGCGGCGACGCGGGCACACCGGTCGTGCTCTCCAACCCGGACTCCCCGGCCGCGGTCGTCCTGCGCGACCTCGCGCGGACGCTGGCGCAGCGACCCCGCGGCCTCGCGGGTCGCCGGCTGGGCGTCAGCGTCGCCTGACCCGCAGGCCCCGGCGAGGCGTCAGGTGGCGTCCTCGTCGTAGGGCGCCGGGGCGGCCTTGGCCGGCTCGGCGGACTTCTTGCCGAGGTCGACCCCACCGCCCGTCGCCCCCGCGGACGTGGACTTCCTGGCCGGGGTCGCGTCGTCGTCGTCGTTCCACGCCTCGGTCAGCGCCTCGCGCACGATGCGCCGCGGGTCGTACTGCCGCGGGTCCAGCTTCTGCCAGTCGATGTCGTCGAACTCGGGACCGAGCTCCTCGCGCATCTGGGCCTGAGCCCCCTTGGCGAAGCGACGGGCGGACTTGACCAGACCTGCCAGTTGCTCGGCGTAGTGCGGCAGCCGCTCGGGACCGAGGACCACCAGCGCCACGACGAGGAGGACGAGGAACTCGCCCCCGTTGATGCCGAACACGGGGCGATCCTAACCGTCGGCCTCGAGGGTGACCGGCACGTCCACGCTCTCCGGCCCCCTGCGGACGGACAACGTCACCGTCTCCCCCGGTTCCCGGGCCCGGATGTCCACGATGAGCTCGGAGGGTTCGGTGACCGGGCGCCCGTCGATGGCCAGGACGACGTCGCCCGGCTGCAGGCCCGCGCGGTCGCCCGGACCGCCCGCCTCGACGGCGCCGGGCTGGTCGACGATCCGCACGCCCTGGCCGCGGTAGGTCCCGTCGAGGGAGACCTTGATGACGGGGTGCACCGCGCGACCGGTCCGGATGAGCTGCTCGGCGGTGCGCCGGGCCTGCTCGGAGGGGATGGAGAACCCCAGGCCGATGCTGCCCGTGGGGGCCTGCCCACCGAGGCCGGGCAGCGCGGCGATGGCCGAGTTGATGCCGATGACCTCACCGGCCGCGTTGAGCAGGGGCCCGCCGGAGTTGCCCGGGTTGATGGCCGCGTCGGTCTGGATGGCCTGGATGTAGGACGCGTCGTCCTGCGAGGCCCCCGCCGTCACCGGCCGGTTCAGCGCCGAGACGATCCCCTCGGTGACCGTCCCCTGCAGCCCCAGGGGCGCACCGACCGCGACGACGGGGTCCCCGACGACGACGCCGGAGGAGTCGCCGAAGGGCAGTGCGCGCAGACCGGTGCGCTCCACCCGCACGACCGCGAGGTCGTAGGAGGCGTCGGCGCCGACGACGCGGCCGGGGGCCTGCCGGCCGTCCTGGAAGACGACGACGACCCCGTCGGGATCGGCGCCGGCGATGACGTGGTTGTTGGTCAGGACGAAGCTGCCGCCGTCGGTGGGCGCGTCGAGGACGAAACCCGATCCCGTGCCGGCGCCCTGGGAACCCTGGACCTGCAGCGCCACGACGCTGGGGAGGGCGGCCGCGGCGATGCCGGCCACGGATCCGGCGGGCCGCTCGGTGGACCCGGCCGAGGGCGAGGGCAGCGACACCGCGGGGTAGGTGCCGTCCCGGGCCTCGGACAGCTCGTCCTGCAGCAGCCCACCGGCGAAACCGCCGACGACGCCCAGCACCAGCACCAGGGACCCGGCCCCGATCCACCGCGCCGGCGACCGGCGGGCCGGGGACGGGGAGGGCGGGTGGGGCTCGCCCCCGGGGCCGGGCGACGGGCCGAAGGCCTCGGTGCGGGCGGCGTCCGGCGCGGGGGGACCGGCGCGGTACGGGTCGTACGGCGGGGGGAAGGCGTCGTGCCCGGCGGGAGCCTGGCCCCAGGGGTCACCGGACCAGCGGCTGCCGCTGGCGGAGCGGTCCTCGTGCCCCGGGGCCGCCCACGGGTCGGGCCGGCCGTCCCCGCCGTGTCGCGACGCGTCCCCGGCCGGGCCGTGGGGCTCGCTCACGGAGCGGTCGAGGTGGGGCTCGCGGTCGGCGTCGCCGGACCGGTGGGCTGGACCCGGCTGACGGTGGCCGTCTGCGGCAGGGCGGGGACCGGACCGGGAGAGCCGGTGGTCGAGGCGGCCGGGGCGCTGGACGGCGTCGTGCGCAGCTCGGCGACCGGTGCCTGGCCGCCCCCGGGCAGACCGCCGAGGACGAGCACCCCGGCGACCCCGGCGCCGAGCAGGGACAGCGTCCCCGCGAGCGCCACCGCCACCGGGCGCCGGCGCGCGCGGCGGCCGGCCCGCCCGGCCGGTCCGCGGGTCGAGCGCGAGCGCACGGGGTCGGTGCGCGAGGGCGGGGCGGTGCCGACGACGGGGCGGGCCGGGTTGGCGATGGGCGCGTCCCGCGGGGGCAGCGGGCCGCAGGGACCACCGATCTGCAGCAACCGGACGACGAGGTCGTCGGACGGTTCCGGTTCGGCCAGCGCGCGCAACCGGGCCCGGACGAGGCGCTCGGCCTCCAGGGCCTCGGAGCACTCACCGCACGTCTGCACGTGCTCGTGGGCGCGGGCCTCGGCATCGGTCGCCAACCGCCCGTCGGCGAGCGCGGTCACCCGCGCGCCGAGGTGCGGTCCGCTCACGGCCGGTCCTCGCCGCAGACCAGTTGCGGGGTCGCGCCGGAGCGGGGCGCGCGGTGGGCGAGGGCGGCGCGCAGCTGGGCCCGGCCGCGGTGGATGCGGGAGCGGACCGTCCCGAGCTTGACGCCCAGGGTGGCCGCGATCTCCTCGTACGACAGGCCCTCGATGTCGCACAGGACGACGACGGCGCGGAAGTCCGGCGGCAGGGCGTCGAGGGCGCGCTGCACGTCGTCGTCGAGGTTGCGGTGCTCGTAGGCGCGCTCGGGCCCGACGTCGGTGCTGGCCAGCTTCTCGCCGGCGTCCTCGGCCAGGGCGTCGAAGCGGATCCGCTGCTTGCGCCGCACCTGGTCCAGGAAGAGGTTCGTGGTGATGCGGTGCAGCCAGCCCTCGAAGGTGCCGGGCTGGTAGCTCGACAGGGAGCGGAAGACGCGCACGAAGACCTCCTGGGTGAGGTCCTCGGCGTCGTGCCGGTTGCCCGTCAGGCGGTAGGCGAGGCGGTAGACACGCGTGGAGTGGTCGCGGACGACCTCCTCCCACGTGGGGGGGACCCAGGTCGAGGCGGCGACGGCCGGGGACAGCGTCGCGGGGTCCTCGACGTGCGGCAGCGCCGGCGTGACCGGCACCGGGCGACCGGTGGTGGCACCGGTGTCGTCGCTCACGGGGTTCCTCCTGGAACGGGCGGGGAAGGGGGCCGCGAACGGCACCGCCAGTGCTCCCATGCTCTCCCACTCCCATCGTCTCGGCCAGTCACCGCCGGCAGGTCCATCCGGTCGGCGTCGGAGGGTCCAACGGAGGTCTGACCTGCGCGGTTCCCGGCTCCGCCCGCGGACCCGCCGGACGGGTGCCCCGCACGGCTCCCACCCGGGCCCGGTGCACCACCGCCACCCGTCATCACGCCGAGCCACCGCCCGAGCACACCGGGTCGACGGAGCGGGTGCTCTACAGTGCGCACGTGCCGACGCCCTCGTCTCGCCCGTCCAGCAAGCAGCCCGCCAGCTGGGCCTACGCCGAGCAGTTCGTCCCCGAGGACGAGGTGCTGCAGCGGGCCAGGGCCCGGGCCGCGGACCTCGGCGTCGACCCCGTCTCCCCCGGCGTCGCCGCCACCCTCACGGTGCTCGCGGCGGCCGCCCGCGCCCGCACGGTCGTCGAGGTCGGCACCGGCACCGGCGTCTCGCTGCTGAGCCTGCTGCGCGGCGCCGGCGAGGACGGCGTCGTGACGACGATCGACCCCGACGGGGAGGCCCAGCGCGCCGCCCGCGAGGCCGTCGCCGAGGACGGCATCCGCAGCAACCGCGCCCGCTTCATCAACGGCCGGGCCCTGGAGGTCCTGCCCCGCCTCACCGACGCCGCCTACGACCTCGTCCTGCTCGACGGCGACGAGCGCGAGAACGCCGCCTACCTCGAGCAGGCCCACCGGCTGCTGCGGACCGGCGGGCTGCTCGTCGTGGACGACGCCCTGTGGCGCGGCCGCGTCCTGGACCCGGCGGCGCGCGACGCCTCCACGGCCGCCCACCGCGAGGTGGCCCGTGTCGTGCTGGAGGACGGCAACTGGTTCCCCACGCTCGTCCCCTCCGGCGACGGGCTCCTGCTGGCCGTCAAGAACGGCTGACCCACCCCCGGGGCGCTCCCACCGCCGGCTCACCGCCCCCGCGCGGCGACCGAGGTCTCGAGCCACTCCAGCAGCAGGCGCGCACCGTAGCCGGTGGCGCCCTTGCCGACCTCGTGCTCGGGGCCGTCGGCCCGGCCCGTCCCGGCGATGTCCAGGTGCGCCCAGCGCCGGCCGCCGGTGAACGGCCGCAGGAACAGCGCGGCCACGATGGACCCGCCCCCGTGCCCCGGCGTCGTCGTCACCTGGCGGGCGTCGGCGACGTCGGACTCGAGGGCCGCGGCGTAGTCCTCCACCAGGGGCATGTGCCAGACCCGCTCGCCGGAGGCGGCGGCCGCCGCCTCGAGCTGGGCGACGAGGCCGGCGTCGGGCGAGTACAGGGCGGCGTGGCGCTTGCCGAGCCCCAGCGTCGCCGCGCCCGTGAGGGTCGCGACGTCGACCAGGACGTCGGGGCGCAGCACGGCGTCGGCGTAGGCGAGGGCGTCACCGAGCACGACCCGGCCCTCGGCGTCGGTGTTGTTGACCTCCGTCGTGCGCCCGCCGTAGTGGGTGATCACGTCCCCGGGGCGGTAGGAGGCGGCGCCGAAGGCGTTCTCCGCCAGGGCGAGCAGCCCCGTCACCTTGACGGGCAGCTTGAGCCGGGCGGCCGCCGCGACGACGGCCAGCACCACCGCCGACCCGGCCATGTCGGTCTTCATGGCGACCATGCCCTCGCGCGGTTTGACGCCCAGCCCGCCCGTGTCGTACGTGATGCCCTTGCCCACGAGGACGACGTGCGGGGCGTCGGGGCGGGCGCGCGGGGTCCAGCCGACCTGGACGAGCGCGGGCGGGGAAGCCGAGCCCGCGCCGACGGCCAGCAGCCCGCCGAACCCCTCGCGGCGCAGCCGGTCCCCCTCGCGCACGTCGACCTTCAGGCGCAGCCCGGCCGCGACCTCCCGCACCTGGGCGGTCATCCACCGGGGGTCCTTGAGGTTGGACGGCGTGGCGGCGAGGTCGCGCGTCAGGACCGTCGCCCCGGCGCTCACCTCGGCGTGCCGGACGTCGGCCGCGTCGACGGCGCCGAGCAGCAGCAGGCGGCGCGGGGCGGGCGCCTGGGCGGCGCGCCGCCCGCTCACCGGCGGGGTGTGGGAGGCCAGGAGGAACCCCTCGACGAGGGCGCGGGTGCCCGCGCTGCCGACCCCGTCGGCGAGCGTGGTGGCGACGTCCCCCGGCGCGCCGGCGACGGCGCGGGCCAGGGCGGCCCCGCTGCGGCGCAGCGCCGTCGGGGAGGAGTCGCCGACGCCGACGACGAGGAGCCGGCGCGGGCTGCCCGCGGGGGCGGGGACGGGCAGGCGGGTCGTCTGGGCCGCGCGGCCCGTGAACCCCTCGGCGGCGCAGGCGGCGGCCAGGTCGATCCCGTAGCGGACGGCGGCGTCGGCGGCCCCGGGGCGCGGCTGGAGCGGGGCGTCGGCGCCCTCACCGGCCGCGACCGGGACGGCCAGGACGTCGAAGCCCGCCAGGTCGGCGCCCACGACACCGCCGCGGCGCACCTCGACGGTGGGAGCGGTCCAGCGGCGCAGCTCGGGGGCGGCGGCGGTCACGGTCCGGAGGTCTTCGGCGGTGTTCACGGGGCGGTCCTGACTCTCGCTGGTGGGCGCTGACGCGGGCGGCGGGGGTGGTGCGCAGACGTGTCGGGGCGGGTACCCCTCAGCAGGTACCCGCCCCGTGCCGTCCCTCAGCCCACGACCGAGGTGATGGCCTCCCCGAGGGCCTTGGCCTCGTCGGGCGTCATCTCCACCACGAGCCGGCCACCGCCCTCCAGCGGCATCCGCAGGACGATGCCACGTCCTTCCTTGGTGACCTCCAGCGGACCGTCCCCGGTCCTCGGCTTCATGGCCGCCATCGGCGTGCTCCCTCTCGTCGTCGCGTGCGCGCGCCACCCGCGGCCGGGTGCCGCGGGCAACGTCTTGGACAGCGTGTTGGGGTACATCATCCCCCACCGCACCCCCGCGGCGGGCGCAGGGGCTCGCCGGACGATCACCGGCAGGTCACGGGCGGAGGCGCCCGCGGGTCACGGCGGCCAGTCCGCCGGGGGTGAGAAACGCCACAACCACGCCGTCCAGACCACCTGCAGCGCCAGGCAGCACACGACCCAACCGGTCAGCGGGACGCGACGCCCGGGGCGCAGCGCGACGAGCGCCCCGAGCGGGAAGAGGAGGACGAGGTAGCGGAACAGGCTGGTGAACGGGTCCAGGACGAGGAGCAGGTACCCGACGTAGGCCAGGCACCAGGTGCGCAGCTCCGGTCCGAGCGCGCGGGTGCGGGGCGAGAGGAGCCAGGCCGCGTACGCGACGACGGCGGCCACGAGCACGAGCGGGCCGAGGGGCCCCAGGACGTACTGCGAGATCCCCCACCACGGCTCCAGCGGCACCACGTCGCCGCCGGCTCGCCAGGCGCCCATCGTCGCGGTGTAGGCGTCCGGCCGGCCCGTGAGCTGCCAGGCCGTGAACGGCCACAGCAGGCCCGCCGCCCCGGAGGCCGCGAGCAGCCCCAGGCCGCGCACGGCCTCCCGGCCCCCGAGGACCGTCCCCGCGCGGTGACCGGCCCACGCCCGCAGCCCCAGGTGCACCGCGACGACGACGGACAGCGGCACGGCGACGGGCCGCGTGAGCCCGAGCAGCAGCGCCAGCAGCGCGGCGGGCAGGTACCGGCCGCGCTGCAGGCACAGCAGGAAGCCCACGAGCAGGGCCAGCGCCGGCCCCTCGGTGTACGGCACCTGGTAGACGAGCGAGGGCGGGGCGAGGCAGAACAGGACGGCCGCGGCCCAGGCGCCGCGACGGGCCGCGGTGGCGCTCACGCGCCGGCGCAGCGTGCGGCGCAGCAGCGCCTCGATCCCGACGGCCGCCGCGGCGCCCGCGACGAGCGAGACGAGGGCCCCGGCGGCACCGAACGACAGGCCCGTGGTCGTGAGCAGGCGCGCCAGCAGGGGCGCGACGGGGTAGAACGCGAGCGCCGACTGCTGCGGGTCGCCGCTCGAGCCCAGCGGGACCGCGTCGGGGTATCCCTCGGTCGCGATCCGCTCGTACCAGGTCGCGTCCCAGAGCCCGAGCATGTCGCCGTAGCCGGGGTCCGCCGGGGTCCACGTGCTGGCCGGCTGGAAGCGGGCCACCTCGGCCAGGACCGCGGCGGAGAACAGCCGCGCCGCGACGTAGACGGCGAGGACGCGGCACGCCACGGGCAGCCGCAGCCACCGCAGCAGGAGCCGGTGGCGCACGGGCAGCCGGGTGCCGCCGGCGGCCTCGAGCGCCGTCACGACGGTCCGCGCAGGTCGTCCGAGGCGGTCCGCAGCACCGCCTCGAAGGCGAGCTCGCCGACGACCCCGGGCAGCGGTCCGCCGAGGGCGGCGAGCCGGGCCAGCCAGCGGGGGCGGACCAGGACGCGCTCGGTCCAGTCCACCCGGACGCGGCCGCCGCCGGCGGGGGCGACCACGATGTCGACGTCGCCGCCGAGGACGTCACCGGTCTTGACCACGCGGACGCGGCCGACCGCCCCCGGCCCCTCGGTCCCGTCCGGCGGGACGCGCTCGAGGACCTCCATGGCGTCGACGAGCGTGAACGGGCCGAACGTCGTCGTCCCGGCGAAGCGCTCCCCCACGGCCGCGACGGGGCTGCCCTCGGCGCGGGCGACGACGGTCGCCGGCACCCAGGCCGTCTGCCGCGGCCAGTCGGTGAGGACGTCGAACACGTGCCGGACGCGGCCGGTGACGAGGGCGGACGCCGTGAACTCCACCAGGTGCCCCCCGTGCCGGACCCGGGAGCGAGCGCGGCTCACTCCTCCTCCCGCCACGCCGCCAGCTCCTCGTCCCGTTCGCGGATCTCCTCGCGCAACCGGTCCAGCACCGCGTCCACCTCGTCCATCCGGTACCCGCGCAGCCCCAGGGAGAACCGGACCGCGTCGACGTCCCCGGCGCTCACGGGCCCCTCAGGCAGCCCCCGGTACGGGCGGGTGGAGGTGGCCGGCCCCATCGCACCGCCGATGCGCCCCGTGACGACGGCGACGACGGCCCCGATCGCCGCCAGCACGAGGACGAGCAGCAGCAGGGTCACCTCCCCGCTCCCCCGCCCGCTCCGGCCGGCCCGTCGGTGGGGAAGTCGGCGAACGAGCCCACGATCTCCGAGCTCGGCAGCGAGATCCGTTCCCGCGGAGCGCGTTCGAGGTGGTCCAGCGCCTCCTCGGGGTCGTCGGTCCAGCAGATGCAGTCGAAGACGAGGGGGCGGGCGAACCCGGAGTCGACGAGCTGGTCCAGCCACGTCCGCAGCCCGGCGTAGTGGCCCGCGCGGTCGAGGACGGCCAGCGGTTTCGTGTGCAGGCCGATGGTCCGGGCGACCCAGATCTCGAACAGCTCCTCCAGGGTGCCCAGCCCGCCGGGCAGGACGACGAAGGCGTCGGCGCGGGCGTCCATCTGCGCCTTGCGCTCGCGCATGTCGCCCGTGACGACGAGTTCCCCCAGGCCCTCGGGGGGCAGTTCCAGGTCCAGCAGGGCCTGGGGCATGACGCCGGTGGTGCGCGCGCCCGCGGCCCGGGCGGCGGCCTCGGCGGCCCCCATGACCGACGTCCCGCCACCGCCGTAGACGAGGTCGTGACCGCGTTCGCCGATGCGGCGGCCCACGGTCGCGGCCAGTTCCACGTGCACGGGGTCGATCCCGCCGGAGGCGCTGCCGTACAGGCAGATCGTGCTCACCGGGCGCCGTCCAGCAGCCAGCCGGTGAGGACCTCCAGGCACTGCTCGACCTCGGCCGTGCGGCAGCGCTCGTCGTCGGCGTGGGCGGTGGCGTTGTCACCGGGGCCGTAGTTCACGGCCGGTACGCCGAGCGCGGAGAAGCGCGCGACGTCCGTCCAGCCGTACTTGGGCAGCGGGGTGGTGCCGGTGCGAGCGACGAAGTCGGCGGCGGCCGGCAGGTGCAGGCCCGGCCGGGCCCCCTCGGCGACGTCGGTGACCTCGACGGCGAACCCGTCGAAGACCTCCCGCACGTGCGCCTGCGCGCCGGCGGCGTCCAGCGACGGCGCGAACCGGTAGTTCACGGTGACGGTGCAGCGGTCGGGGATGACGTTGCCCGCGACGCCGCCGCTGACGAGGACGGCGTTGAGGGCCTCGCGGAACACCAGGCCCTCGACGTCGACCTCGCGCGGCGCGTAGGCGGCCAGGCGCGCCAGGACCGGCGCCGCGTCGTGGATCGCGTTGTGCCCGCGCCAGGGTCGGGCCGAGTGCGCCGCCGTGCCGGTCGTCGTGACCTCGGCGCGCAGCGTGCCGTTGCAGCCGCCCTCGACGACGGCCGAGGACGGTTCCAGCAGGACGGCGAAGTCCGCGGCGAGCAGGCCGGGGTGGTTCCGGGCCAGCCGGCCCAGCCCGTTGCGGGCGGCCTCGACCTCCTCGTGGTCGTAGAAGACGAACGTCACGTCGCGGGCGAGGTCCTCCCCCGCGGCGGCCGCGCGGCGGGCCAGGGCCAGCTGCACCCCCACCCCGCCCTTCATGTCGCACGTGCCGCGCCCGACGAGGACGTCCCCGTCGACGGGGTGCTGCTCGCGGCGCACCGGCAGGTTCGGGGGGTCGGTGAGCGGAACGGTGTCGAGGTGGCCGGCCAGCAGGACGCGCTCGGGGCGGCCCAGCGTCGTGCGGGCCACGACGGCGTCACCGTCGCGCGTGACCTCGAACCCGGCCAGGGCGGTGAGCGCGGCCTCGACGGCGTCGGCCAGGGCGCGTTCGTCACCGCTGACCGAGGGGGTGTCGCAGATCCGCCGGACCAGCTCGACGACGTCGAGGCCCGGGTCGGTCAGGTCGGTCGGGTCGGTGCCGGGTCCGGCCGAGGGGGGCGTGGAGGTGGGGACGCTCACGCGCCTCACCCTAGCCAGGGGCCCCGCTTGTAGGGTCGGGCGCGTGAGCGAGCAGAGCACCCCGTCCCCCGACCCGACCTCCGCGCAGGCCGCTGGGCAGCGGCGCGCGTGGGGCCACGGCCTGGCCACGTACGCCGAGGACGGCACGGTGCTCGACGTCTGGTTCCCCTTCCCCGCCCTCGGCCCCGCACCGACGACGAGCTCCTACGGCGTGCCGGCCGAGCTGGCCTCGCTGGAGTCCGACGACATCCACCGCCGCACCCGCCAGCGGGTGCTGACGGTCGACGTCGACCTCGACGCGGCGCCGGCGGACACCGCCGACGCCTACCTGCGCCTGCACCTGCTCTCGCACCGCCTCGTCGCACCGCACGGCGCGAACCTCGACGGGATCTTCGGCGTCCTGACCAACGTCGTGTGGACCAACCACGGCCCGTGCGCCGTGGCCGACTTCGAACGGGTCCGGTTGGCGCTGAGGGCGAACGCCGGGCCGGTCACCGTCTTCGGGGTCGACAAGTTCCCGCGCATGACCGACTACGTGACGCCCGCCGGGGTCCGCATCGCCGACGCCGACCGCGTCCGCCTGGGTGCGCACCTGGCGGCCGGGACGACCGTCATGCACGAGGGCTTCGTGAACTTCAACGCCGGCACCCTGGGCACCTCGATGGTCGAGGGCCGCGTCTCCGCGGGCGTCGTCGTCGGCGACGGCTCCGACGTCGGCGGCGGCGCCTCGATCATGGGGACGCTGTCCGGGGGCGGCAAGCAGGTCGTGAGCATCGGGCAGCGGACGCTGCTCGGCGCGAACTCCGGCACGGGCATCAGCCTGGGCGACGACTGCGTCGTGGAGGCCGGGACGTACGTCACGGCCGGGACGAAGGTCAGCCTGCTGGGCGAGGACGGCACGGTCCGGCAGACGGTCTCGGCCCGCACGCTCTCGGGCTCGGACGGGTTGCTGTTCCGCCGCAACTCCCAGACCGGCCAGGTCGAGGCGCTGCCGCGCAAGGGCGTCCGGGTGGAGCTGAACCCCGCGCTGCACGCCAACTGAGGTGGCCCGGACCGCACCCCCGTCCCGGCGCACCCCGCCCGGCGTCCGCCGGACCCGCCGCCTGCGGCTGGTGACGGCGCTCGTCGCGGTGGGGGTCGTCGTCGCCGGCGGGGTCGTCTGGCTCACCCGCGACCCGGGGGCACCCGTGGTCGTCGAGCGCTGCCGCGCGAGCGTGGACGGGGAGTCGACGTCGATGTCGCCCGAGCAGGCGGCCAACGCCGCGACCGTCGTCGGCATCGCCGTCCGCCGCGGCCTGCCGGCGCGGGCGGCGACGATCGGGATCGCGACGATCGTGCAGGAGTCCGGGATGCGCAACCTCGACCACGGCGACCGCGACTCCCTGGGCCTGTTCCAGCAGCGGCCCTCGCAGGGCTGGGGGTCCCCGGAGCAGGTGCGGGACCCGGTGCACGCGACCAACGCGTTCTACGACGCGCTGGTGGACGTCGAGGGGTACCGGGACCTGCCGGTCACCGACGCCGCGCAGCGCGTGCAGCGCAGCGGGTTCCCGCTGGCCTACGGCGACCACGAACCGGAGGCGCGGCTCGTCGCCTCGACCCTGACGGGGTACACCCCGGGGGGTTTCACGTGCCACCTGCGGCCCGCGCCGGTCTCGCAGGAGTCCGGCGACGACGTGCAGCCGTCCCCCGTCGCGCAGCGCTTCGCCGACGCCGCCGCGACGCAGGTGACGACCACGACGCCGCAGGTCGTCGCGGGGACGCGCGGCCGGGCGCTGGAGTTCACCCTGACCGGCACCGACGCCGAGGCCGAGCGCCTCGCCTGGGCCGTCGCCGGGTGGGCGGTGGCCAGCGCCTCGGTCTACGACGTCACGGAGGTCAGCGTGCAGGGTTCGCGGTGGAGCCGGGACGAGTCCGGCCGCGGCTGGACGGCGACCGCCACCGGGTTGCCCCGGGGCGGGGTCCAGGTCCGGCTGGGCGTCTGAGCCGGCGCAGCCGCCGGGCGGGGGTCAGCGGGACTCGAGGGGGACGTAGTCCCGCGCGCCCTCGCCGACGTACACCTGGCGGGGGCGGCCGATCTTCGTGGCCGGGTCGTTGATCATCTCGCGCCACTGCGCGATCCAGCCGGGCAGGCGCCCCAGCGCGAACAGCACCGTGAACATCTTCGTCGGGAAACCCATCGCCTTGTAGATGATGCCCGTGTAGAAGTCGACGTTCGGGTACAGCTTGCGCTCGATGAAGTACTCGTCGTTCAGTGCGATCTCCTCGAGCCGCAGCGCGATGTCGAGCATCTCGTCGCGCTTGCCGAGCTTGGACAGCACCTCGTCGGCCGTCTTCTTCACGATGGCCGCGCGCGGGTCGTAGTTCTTGTACACCCGGTGGCCGAAGCCCATCAGGCGCACGCCCTTCTCCTTGTTCTTGACCCTCGTCATGAACGTGTCGACGTCGTCGTCGGAGTCGCGGATGGTCTCGAGCATGTCAAGGACGGCCGAGTTCGCCCCGCCGTGCAGCGGACCGGACAGGGCGTGGATGCCCGCCGAGACCGAGGCGAAGAGGTTCGCCTGGCCGGACCCGACGAGCCGCACCGTCGAGGTCGAGCAGTTCTGCTCGTGGTCGGCGTGCAGGATGAGCAGCTGGTCCAGCGCCTTGACCAGGACGGGGTCGAGCTCGTAGTCCTCGGCCGGGTTCCCGAACGCGAGCCGGGTGAAGTTCTCGACGAGCCCCAGCCGGTTGTCCGGGTACAGCAGGGGCTGGCCGAGGGACTTGCGGTGGGCGTAGGCCGCGATGGTCGGCAGCTTGGCCATCAGCCGGACGGTGGACAGCTCCACCTGCTCGTCGTCGAACGGGTTGAGCGAGTTCGGGTAGAAGGTCGACAGCGCGCTGACGGCGCTGGACAGGACGGGCATCGGGTGCGCGTCGCGGGGGAAGCCGTCGAAGAACCGCTTGAGGTCCTCGTGCAGCAGCGTGTGCCGCTGGATGCGGGCCGTGAAGTCGGCGAGCTCCGACTCCGAGGGCAGGTGCCCGTGGATGAGCAGGAAGCTCGTCTCGACGAACGTGGAGCCCTCGGCCAGCTGCTCGATGGGGTACCCGCGGTAGCGCAGGATCCCCTCGTCGCCGTCGATGTAGGTGATCGCGCTCTCGCACGAGGCGGTGTTCGTGAAGCCGGCGTCGAGGGTGACCAGCCCGGTCTCCTTCAGCAGGCTGCCGATGCCGAAGCCGGCGGCGCCCTCGGTGGCAGGGGACACGGGGAGGTCCAGTTCCCCACCGTCGTGCTTCAGCGTCACGGAGTCAGCCATGTCGCGACCGTACCCGCCCCCGTCGAACGCTCGCGACACAGGTCCTGCACGGGTGGACCCTCACGCGAGGTCGGCCAGCCGCTCCCCCGCGCGGGCCACCCGCTCGTCGCTCGCCGTGAGCGCGACGCGGACGTGCTGCTCCCCGGGCGGACCGTAGAAGTCACCGGGGGCCACGAGGACCCCGCGGTCGGCCAGCAGGTCCACGGTCGTGCGCGCCGGCTCGCCCCGGGTGCTCCACAGGTACAGGCCGGCCTCGCTGGCGTCGACGCGGAACCCCGCGCCCCGCAACGCCTCCCGCAGCACCTCGCGCCGGGCCCGGTAGACCTCGCGCTGCGCGGCGACGTGCGCGTCGTCGCTCACGGCGGCCTGCAGCGCCACCTGGACGGGCCAGGGGACGATCATCCCGGCGTGCTTGCGCACCTGCAGGACCTCGGCCACGAGCGCCGGGTCCCCGGCCAGGAACGCGGCCCGGTACCCGGCGAGGTTGGACTGCTTGGACGTGGAGTACGCCACGAGCAGGCCGGTGTGGTCGCCCCCGCACACGCGCGGGTCCAGGACGGAGGGGACGAGGCCACCGACCGTCGTGTCGTGGGCCGGGGCCCAGCCCAGCTCGGCGTAGCACTCGTCGGAGGCCACGACGACGTCGTGCGCCCGCGCCCACGCCACGAGGGCCGTGAGCTCGGCGACGGTGCGCACGGCGCCGGTCGGGTTGGACGGGGAGTTCAGCCACAGCAGCCGGATCCGCGCGCCGCCGTCCCAGGCGGCCTGCAGCTCCTCGACGGTGTCGGCGCCCAGCGGGGTCGCCCGGGCGAGCCGGGCACCGACGTCGTACGTCGGGTAGGCCACCGCGGGGTGGGCGACGACGTCGTCCCCGCCCAGCCCCAGCAGGAACGGCAGCCAGGCCACCAGCTCCTTGGAGCCGACGGTCGGCAGGACCCCGTCGGGGTCCAGCCCGGGGACGCCGCGGCGCCGGGCGAACCAGGCGGCGACGGCTTCGCGCAGCGGCGCCGTGCCGTGCGTCTGGGGGTAGCCCGGCGCGTCGGCCGCCGAGCGCAGCGCGTCGGCCACGACGGCCGGTGTCGGGTCGACGGGCGTGCCGACGGAGAGGTCGACGATCCCGCCGGGGTGGGACCGGGCGCGGTCCTTGGCGGCCGCGAGGGAGTCCCAGGGGAAGTCCGGCAGTGACACCCCGGCTGACGCGCCGACCCGGCCGCGGGCCCCGGACGCCGGCTCGTGGTGGGTCGGCGCGCTCACGTCAGTGCCCCTCGGCCTGCGGGGGCAGCGCGGTGACGACCGCGTGGTCGCCGGCGATGACACCCATCTTCGCCGCGCCGCCGGGTGAGCCGACGGTGTCGAAGAACTCGACGTTGGCCGCCGTGAAGGCCGACCACTGCTCCGGGACGTCGTCCTCGTAGTAGATGGCCTCCACGGGGCAGACCGGCTCACAGGCACCGCAGTCGACGCACTCGTCCGGGTGGATGTACAGCGACCGCTCACCCTCGTAGATGCAGTCCACGGGGCACTCTTCGATGCAGGCCTTGTCCTTGACGTCGACGCAGGGTTGCGCGATGACGTAGGTCACGGGATGTCCTCCTCCTCCGGCGGGCGGGCGGCCGGGACGCCCTCCGTAGTATCGCCGACGCCTGCGGCACACCGCACACGCACCACCCCCGGGAGAGCAGTGACCGACCCCACGCCCGAAGCGCTCGTCCGCCCGCTGACCGTCGGCGGGCGCGTCGTCGTGCGCCACCGGCTGCCCGACGGGTCGGCCACCGACGCCCTCGGGGACCTGCTGGCCGCCGACGAGCGGTCGCTGCGCATCGCCACGCGCCGCGGGGAGGTCGTCGTGGCCCGCGCGGACGTCCTGGCCGCCAAGCCCGTCCCGCCGCCCCCGGCCCGCAAGGGCCCGCCGCACACCGCGATCGGCACCGACGACCTCGAACGCGTCATGGCCGAGCACTGGCGGCCGCTGGAGCGCGTCGACCTCGGCGGCTGGCGGCTGCGCGCGAGCGAGGGGTTCACCGGCCGGGCGAACTCCGCCCTGGCCCTGGGCGACCCGGGGGTCCCGCTGCGCGAGGCGGTCGCCGCCGTGGTGGACTTCCACACCACCCGCGGGCTGCAGCCGCTGCTCGCCGTCGCCCACCCCGACGGCGGGCTGGGCGAGGGCACCGCGCTCGTCGACCTGCTGGCCGCCACCGGGTGGACCGTCCGGACGCCGACGGTCGTGCTGACCGCCGCGACCGACGACCTGCCCGGCGCCGCGGAGGTCCCGCTGCCCGGCGGCCTGCGCGTCGAGACGGCCGCCGAGCCGGACGACGCGTGGCTGGCGCGGTACCACTACCAGGGGCTGCCCACCGTGCCGCCGGCCGGTCGCCGGGTCCTCGTCTCGGCCGACGAGCAGGTGTTCGTCCGGGTGGTGGACGACCAGGTGGACGGCGGGACGACGGTGGCGATCGCGCGCGGGTCCCTGTCCCCCGGCTGGGCCGGCGTGACGGCCGTGGAGACGCTGCCCTCGCACCGGCGCCGCGGCCTCGCCCGGCGGGTGCTGGCCGAGGTCGCGGACTGGGCCCGCTCGCGCGGCGCCGCGTCGACGTACCTGCAGGTGCAGGGCGACAACGCGGCCGCGCGGGCGCTGTACGCGGGCGTCGGGTTCACCGTCCACCACGCGTACCACTACCGGGTCGCGCCGCCGCGCTGAGCGCCGCGGGCTACCGGCCGGGCGCCTCCTGGGCCCGCACCGCGGCCGGGTCGACCGAGGCGTGGGTGCCGATGTCCCAGACGAAGGGCGGCTCGGTCCCGTTGACCGAGAAGTCCCCCACGATCCGCTGCTTGTAGATCACCGGGTTGTGCGAGGCGACCGTGCGCGCGTTGCGCCAGTGCCGGTCCAGGTCCCGGCCCCGCGAGGTGCCGGAGGCGCCGAGCGTGTTGAACAGCAGGGTCGCCGCCCGCGGCACGGACTCCGAGAGCACGACCTGGGCCTGGGCCGTCCGGATCTCGGCCAGCACGTTGGCCTCGCGGTCGGCGTCCGTGCCGGGCAGGTGCGCGGTGTCCGCGGCGGCCTGGACGGCCTGCGCCGCGGCCCGCACGAGGGCGCGCGCGGTGAAGGCGGTGGAGGAGATCTCCCCGACGACCGACAGCACCTGCGCGTCGTCGCGCACCAGCGGGGTCAGGCCGTGCGTGTAGCTGCGCGTGCGGGCGCGCACCTGCGCGCCCGTGTCGCGCTCGACGGCCGCGGCGATGCCGGCCTGCACGGCGAGCAGCACGAGCTGGTACAGCGCCGTCTGGTAGCGGAACCGGTCGGTGAAGGGGGCGACGTCGGCGGGGTCGACCTCCACGTCGTCGAGGACGAGCGTGCCGGTGCCCGTCAGCCGCTGGCCAAAACCGTCCCAGTCGTCGGACACGCTGGCGCCGGCCCCGTGGACCGGGACGAGCGCGGTGACGACCTCGAAGCCCCCGTCCGGGAGCGCACGACGGGCGGTGGCGTCGGTCCAGTCCGCGAAGATCGTGCCGGTCGTGTAGTACTTGCGGCCGCTGACGCTGGTGCGTCCGTCCCGCGTGGTGACGACGGTCTGCTGCTCACCGGTGACACCGTCCCCGACCTCGCTCCAGGCGTTGCCGACGAGCTCACCGGCGACGATGCGCTCGACCCAGCGGGAGCGGTGCTCCCCCGGCGGCAGGGTCAGCACCTGCTCCACCCAGGCGATGTGCCCGCGGAACACCTGCGGCAGCGCCGAGTCCGCGGCCGCGAGGTCGACCAGGAGGTCGGCGAACTCGACGAGGTCCAGGCCCTCCCCGCCCTCGGCCACGGGCAGGCGCAGCCGGCCGAACCCGGCCTCGAGCAGCTCGCGCACCTGCGCGCGGGGCAGCTCGTGGTCCTGCTCGCGGGCGACGACACCCTCGGCGCAGCGGGCGAAGAGCGGGGCGAAGCGCTCGGCGGCGGACGGGGCGGTGGAGGGGGTGGGGGCGGTCAGCGTGTCACTGGTCACTGCGAGGTCTCCTCGGTCGCGGACGCGGCGGCGTCCGGGCGGGAGGACCGGCCGGTGCGAGGACCGTTCGTCCTTACCCGGGCCGGAGCACCAGGGTCAGGTCGTCACCCGGGGCACCCCACGACGAGGAGGGTTGCCGGCCAGCGAGCCGGGGCTTCGCGCTGGCGCTCATGACCTGGCAGCAGCAAAGCAGACCGCGCGCTCGGGTTCAAGGCGGTGCCCCGTCCAGCGCACGGCCGAACGGGAGCGGTGCACCCGGCCCCCCGGGGTGCCCCGCTCCCGCGCCCCGCTCGCGACGGCCGCCCCCCGGAGCCGGCCCCCGGCTCCGGTGCCGTCGCGAGGTCCTGCGCCGCGACCGGGACTCCCCTCCTGCGTCCCGGTCGCGACGAGCCTCAGACCCGCCGGTCGGCGGGGTCGCGCAGGTCGACGACCCGCTGCGGGGGAGCTGACGCGTGCTCGGCCTGCGCGGCCTCGAGCACGTCGGTGATCTCGTGGCCGATGAGCTCGTGGCGCTCCAGCAGCGCGTCCCGCAACGCCTCGACGAGGTGGCGGTGGCGGCCCAGGAGCTCGCGGACGGCCTCCTTCTGCTCGCTCAGCAGGTTCTCCACGAGGCGGCGGCCCTCGGAGTCGCCCAGGACGCGGGCGACGAGGTTGCCGTCGGCGAAGGCGCCCTGCTGGACGGCGGCGAAGGAGACGAGCGTGCCCGCCATGCCGGCGGACCCGACCATCTGCGCGGCGACCGACGTCGCCGACTGCAGGTCCCCGGCCGGGCCGGTGGAGACGTCGCCGAAGAACAGCTCCTCGGCCACCTGGCCGCCGAACGCGATCCCGATCATGCCGGCGAGCTCGGTGCGCGAGCGGGTGTAGACGTCCTCGGCGTCGCCGTGGGCGAGCAGGCCCAGGGCGCCGGCGCGCTTGACGATCGTGAGGATCTCCAGGCGCCGCTGCGGGGCGACGAGCCACGCGACGGCGGCGTGCCCGGCCTCGTGGGTCGCGATGAGGCGCGCCTCGTGGTCGGTGTAGGCGACCGGCTGGCCGAGACCGACCTCGGTGACGAGGCGGGCGTGCTCGAGGTCGGCCCAGTTCATCCCGTCGCCGCCGCGGCGGACGGCGTTGACCAGGGCCTCGTCGAGCAGGTTCTCGATCATCACCGGCGAGTAGCCGTTGGTGATGCCGGCCAGCGCGTCGCGCCGCTCGGTCTCGTCCAGGGGCGCCTCGTGGGCCTTGCGGGCCAGGAAGTGGTCGACGAGCTGGCGGCGGCCGGTCTTGTCGGGCAGGCCGAAGCTCATCCGGCGGTCGAAGCGGCCGGGCCGCAGCAGCGCCGGGTCCAGGGCGTCGGCGCGGTTGGTCGCGGCGATGAGGAGGACCTCGACGGGCTCGCCGACGGGGCGCCGGAGGCGGCGGTGGGCCGGCAGGAACCGGTTGGCCGCGTCGACGAACCAGCCCTGCAGCCGTTCGGTCGCGGTGGGCTCGTCGAAGGACTGCATCTGCACGAGCAGCTCGTTGACGACACCGCTGGCGCCCTCGCTGGAGGCGAGGCGCTCGGTCCGCAGCGCAGCGTGCCCGGTCGTCGTCCCGGTCCCGGTCCCGGACATCGGCAGGTTCGTCAGGCCGCCGCAGCCGACGACGCTCGAGTGGGCGGAGGTCGCGGCGGAGGTCGTCGCGCTCATGCCGCCGCGGGCTCCGGCGATCGCGTCGATCTCCTCGATGAACCCGATGGCCCCGCCCTCGCGGCGGGCGGCCTTGCGCAGGGCCTTGAAGTAGGAGCGCAGCTTGCGGGCCGTCGCGCCGTACCACATGGACTGGAAGCTGGTCGCGGAGACGAACAGGAACGGGACGCCGGCCTCGCGCGCCATGGCCTTGGCCATGTGCGTCTTGCCCGTGCCGGGCGAGCCCTCGAAGAGCAGCCCGCGGCGCGGGCGCCCGCCCATGCGGCTGCGGAACGTCCGCGAGCCGAGGAACAGGTCCAGGCTGCGCTCGACGTCCTCTTTCACCGGGTCCAGGCCCTTGACGTCGTCGAGGGAGACGTCGATCTGCTCGGGCCGGTAGACGACGTGCGGGGAACGGCCGGAGACGAGGGTCTGCCCGAGCAGCAGCGCGATCATCACGGCGAAGAAGAGGCCCACCATGACGTAGATCGGGTCGACCGCCGGCAGCGACGGGACGAGGGACCCGCCGGTGGCGAGGCGGACGTCGAGGACGAGCAGCACCGCGAGCACGACCAGCAGCAGCGTCTGCGTGCGGCGCCGGCGGTTGCGCTCGCGCAGCCGCCCGACGTCGGCGCTGTCGCGACCGGCGCGGGGCGCGCCGGGACGGTCGGGTCGCCCGGGCGCGGGCGTGCGCGGGGCGTGGGGGGCGCGCAAGACGTGGGCCACGGGCCGCTCCTCCTCGGGTCCCGCCCGGCGGGTTCCGGACGTGGGCCCAGCCAACCCCGCCCGCTCACACCCGACCACCCACCGTGACGCGTTCGGACGATCGCGTTCACCCGCCCGGAGCAACGGAGCGTGTCGGGTCGATCACCCGGCCCGGGCGTGCGCGTGCGCTACCCGGCGGGTGCCACGCCGGCGAAGAGGTCGGTCTCCCGGCCCTCGGGGTCGAACGGGCCCGAGGCCACCCCGTGCCGCAGGCGGAAGTGCTCGGCGGGCCAGACCGGTTGCGGCACACCGTTGGACAGGCGCATGACGGGCACCTCGGCGTCGAGGTCGAGCTCGACCTGGGTGGCGTGGGCCCGCAGGGCGGCGAGCTTGGCGGGCAGCTGACCCGTCCCGTCGACCGTCGTGGTGACCTCCCCGTCGGGCACGACGACGCTCGGCAGCGTCCCCTCGGGGTCCCCGGCCCCCGCGGCACCGGTCCGGGCCAGGGAGCGCAGCGCCACCCGGACGGCCGACTCCGGCTGGACGATCTCGTAGACCTTGGCCACCTGCCACGGGACCGCCTCGTCCTGCTGGTCACCGGCGGCGAGCACCAGGGCGCGCGCGGTGGCCTCGTGGACCCGGACGTGGTCGGGGTGCCCGTACCCGCCGCCGGGTTCGTAAGTGACGACGACCTGCGGGCGCACCTCGCGCACGACGGCGGCGATCTGCGCGGCGACCTCCTCGGGGTCGGCCGCCGTGAGCGCGCGCGGGTCGACGTCCCCGCCGTCCGTGGTCGTGGAGGCGGCCTGCCCCGGCGCGAGCCACACCATCCCCGAGTCCCGGTAGCCCGACCCGTCGGGACGCGTCAGGAAGCGGTGGTCGGTGACGCCGAGCGCCTCCATGGCCGTCGCGAGCTCCAGCGTGCGGTGCTCGCCGAGGGCGTCGGGGTCGAGGTCGGCGAGGTCGGCGGGGATGACCTCCCCCAGCTCCCCGCGGGTGGCGGTGAGCAGCGTGACGGTCGCCCCCGCCTCGGCGTACCGGGCCATCGTGGCGCCGGTGCCGATGGTCTCGTCGTCGGGGTGGGCGTGGACGAACAGGATCCTGCGCGGTTGGTCCAGGTTGTCCATCGCCGCGAGCGCCTCGGGGTCGAGCTCGCCCAGCGCGTCCTCGACGACGTCGGCCGCGATCTCCAGGGGGTCCCGCCCCGCCACCGCCGCGCCGGTCTCGTCGGGCCGTTCGGGAGGGTTGGTCGTCATGGCCCCATCCTGGCCCGCGCGCCCCCCGCCCGCGATCACACCCGCGCCCTCCCCCTCCCCGGGCGGGCCGTGCCCGCGCACCCGCCGAGGGTGACGCAGAGGTGACCGCCCCGGCGCCCGCCGCACCCGACCCGGGGACACCCCCGGGCCGGGCGCAGCGCTGCGGCGGCGGGGAGCTTCAGCCCTTCTTCGCCTTCGACGCCGCGCGGGCGCGCTGCGTCTGGTCCAGCTCGACCTTGCGGATCCGCACGGCCTCCGGCGTCACCTCGACGCACTCGTCCTCGCGGCAGAACTCCAGGGCCTGCTCCAGGGACAGCTTGCGCGCCGGCACGAGCCGCTCGAGCTCGTCACCGGTGGAGGAGCGCATGTTGGTGAGCTTCTTCTCCTTGGTGATGTTGACGTCCATGTCGTCGGCGCGGGAGTTCTCCCCGACGATCATGCCCTCGTACACCTCGGTGGTCGGCTCGATGAACAGCGAACCGCGCTCCTGGATGTTGGCGATGGCGAAGCCGGTCGCCGCGCCGGAGCGGTCGGCCACGAGGGAGCCGGAGGCGCGGGTGCGGATCTCACCGGCCCAGTGGTCGTACTGCGCGAAGAGGGCGTGGGCGATGCCGGTGCCGCGGGTCTCGGTGAGGAACTCCGTCCGGAAGCCGATGAGCCCGCGGGAGGGGACGTAGAACTCCATGCGCACCCAGCCGGTGCCGTGGTTGGTCATCGTCTCCATGCGGCCCTTGCGCGCGGCCAGGAGCTGGGTGATCGCCCCCAGGTACTCCTCGGGGGAGTCGATCGTGAGGTTCTCGAACGGTTCGAGCAGCTTGCCGTTCTCGTCCTTGCGGGTGACGACCTGCGGCTTGCCGACGGTCAGCTCGTAGCCCTCGCGGCGCATCTGCTCGACGAGGATGGCCAGCGCGAGCTCACCGCGCCCCTGGACCTCCCACGCGTCCGGGCGGGCGGTGGGCACGACGCGGATGGACACGTTGCCGACGAGCTCGGACTCCAGGCGGTCCTTGACCAGGCGCGCGGTGACCTTGGCGCCCTTGACCCGGCCGGCCATCGGGGAGGTGTTGGTCCCGATGACCATGGAGATGGCGGGCTCGTCGACGGTGATGAGCGGCAGCGGCCGCGGGTCCTCGGGGTCGGCGAGGGTCTCGCCGATGGTGATGTCCTCGATGCCGGCGACCGCGACGATGTCGCCCGGGCCGGCCTTCTCGCCGGGCACGCGGGTGACGGCCTCGGTGACGAGCAGCTCGGTGATGCGGACGCGCTGGACGCTGCCGTCGTGCTTGCACCACGCGACGGTCTGGCCCTTGACGAGCTCGCCGGAGAAGACGCGCAGCAGCGCGAGGCGGCCGAGGAAGGGGGACGCGTCGAGGTTGGTGACGTGCGCCTGCAGGGGCGTCTCGGGGTCGTACGTGGGCGCCGGGATGGTGTCCAGGATGGTCTGGAACAGCGGGACGAGGTCCTCGGAGTCCGGCAGACCGCCGTCCTCGGGCTGGTTGAGCGAGGCGCGCCCGTTCTTGGCGGAGGCGTAGACGACGGGGACCTCGAGCAGCGCGTCGGCGTCGATGCCCTCGGCGTCGGCGGCGAGGTCGAGCAGCAGGTCGTAGCTCTCCTCCACGACGGCGGCGATGCGCGCGTCGGGACGGTCGACCTTGTTGACGACGATGACGACGGGCATGTGCGCGGCGAGGGCCTTGCGCAGCACGAAGCGCGTCTGCGGGAGGGGGCCCTCGGAGGCGTCGACGAGCAGGACGACGCCGTCGACCATGGACAGGCCGCGCTCGACCTCACCGCCGAAGTCGGCGTGCCCGGGGGTGTCGATGATGTTGATGGTCATGCCGCCCTCGGGAGCACCGGGGCCGGAGTACCGGACCGAGGTGTTCTTGGCGAGGATGGTGATGCCCTTCTCGCGCTCGAGGTCACCGGAGTCCATGACCCGGTCGGCGACGTCGGCGTTGGCGCGGAAGGCGCCGGACTGCCAGAGCATCGCGTCGACGAGGGTGGTCTTGCCGTGGTCGACGTGGGCGACGATCGCGACGTTGCGCAGGTCCTCGCGGGTGCTCAGGGGCATCAGGTTCTCGATCCGCTTCTCGTGGTCGGGTCGTCGGCGTGCGCGACGTGCTCCACCCCGCTGCGCGGGGACGTGCGCGGCCGGGTCGGGAGGGTTGACGACCCAGTCTATCCGCGCCCCGCGACCCGCTGGACGGGCGAGCGGTCCTTGACCGTCGAACGACCCTCTGACCTGCGGGAACGCTCTCCGGGCGCAGCACGTTGGTCCTTCTCGGCTAGCCGCGGGCAGGATGTTCGTGCGACCCTCCCCCTCATGTCCGCACCTCCTGAGCACCGGAACGACACGTCAGCGACAGTCCCCGAGCAACCCTCGGACGGCCCCACCCGCTTTCCCGTCGACAAGGTCGTCTTCGGTGTCAGCGCCGCCGCGGTCATCGTCTTCCTCGCGCTGGCCCTGGCCTTCCCGAACGGCTTCTCGGACGTCTCCGGCAACGTGCTGGGCTGGCTGACCGGCAACTTCGGGTGGGCCTTCGTGCTGTCGGCGACGGCCTTCGTGGGCTTCTCCTTCTGGCTCATGCTGTCCCGGCACGGCAAGATCCGCCTGGGCCGCGACGACGAGACGCCGGAGTTCTCCACCGTCTCGTGGTTCGCGATGATGTTCTCCGCCGGCATGGGGATCGGCCTGCTCTTCTACGGGGTCAGCGAGCCCATCACCCACTTCCTCACGCCTCCCGAGGTGGGCATCGCCCCCGGCACGGACGACGCCGAGCGCGCGGCCATGACGTACTCGATGTTCCACTGGGCGCTGCACCCGTGGGCCATCTACGCCGTGGTCGGTCTGGCGCTGGCCTACGCGTGGTACCGCAAGGGCCGCACCGGCGGCTTCTCGGCCCCCTTCGCCCCCCTGCTCAAGGGCCGTCAGGGCCCGGCGAAGATCATCGACGTCCTCGCGATCTTCGCGACCCTCTTCGGCACGGCGACCTCGCTCGGCCTGGGGGCCGCGCAGATCAACGGTGGGCTGGACCAGGTCTTCGGCGTGGCCATCGGCCGCGAGGCCCAGGTGGCGATCGTCGCGGTCCTCACGGTCTGCTTCGTGCTCTCGGCCTTCTCGGGCATCGAGAAGGGCATCAAGTGGCTCTCGAACACGAACCTGCTGCTCACCGTGGCCCTGATGTTCTTCCTGTTCGTCGTGGGCCCGACGGTCTTCATCCTCGACCTGGCCCCCGCCACGGCCGGCAACTACCTGTCCGCGCTGCCGCGCATCTCCTTCCGCACCGGCGCGTACGGCGGCCAGGAGTGGCTGTCGGGCTGGACGATCTTCTACTGGGCCTGGTGGATGTCCTGGGCGCCCTTCGTCGGCACCTTCCTGGCCCGCATCTCGCGCGGTCGCACCGTGCGTGAGTTCGTCCTCGGCGTGGTGGCCGCCCCCAGCGTCGTCGCCCTGGTGTGGTTCTCGGTCCTGGGCGGCACCGCGCTGACCACCGAGCGCAACGGGACCGACCTGAGCCAGCTGGCCCAGGAGAGCCAGTTCTTCACGCTGCTGGACACGCTGCCGCTGTCCTCGATCAGCTCGGTGCTCGTGATGGTGGCCATCGTCATCTACTTCGTCACCAGCGCCGACTCCGCCTCGATCGTCATGGCCTCGCTCAGCTCCCGCGGGGCCGACGAGCCCAACAAGGGCGTCACGGTCGCCTGGGCGATCCTGACCGGCGCGACGGCGGGCATCCTGCTGTGGGTCGGCGGAGCCACCGGCGGCGGCATCGCGGCGTTGAAGAACGTCGCGATCATCGTCGCGTTCCCGTTCATGTTCGTGATGATCGCCCTGTGCGTGGCGCTGGTGAAGGACCTGCGCGCCGACCCGGCCTCCGCGCGCACCCGCCGCACCCCGGCACCGGCGGACCGGGCGCACCAGAACTGACCCGACCCGCCCCGCTCGGCCCCCCGCTCACCTCGAGCGGGGGGCCGACGTCGTGGTGCGGGCCGACCGCTCCAGCTCCGCCACGAGCGGCACGTCCCCCGGCAGCCAGTCGACGGCGCCCCAGGAGCCGCGTACCAGCCAGCGCAGCTCGTCGTGGTCCTGCAACGGGGCGGGCTCCCCCTCGACGACCACCCCCCACCACACCCGCATCCGCAGCGTCGGCGTGAGCGGCCACGCCCCGCCGGGGTGCGCGACCTCCGCCCCCAGCCGCACGGCGACCCCCAGCTCCTCGCGCAGCTCCCGGTGCAGCGCCTCGTGCGGCGTCTCGCCGGCCTCGACCTTGCCCCCCGGCAGCTCCCACCGGCCCGCCAGCGCCGGTGGTGCGCTGCGCCGCCCGGCCAGCAGCCGGCGGGGGGCGGTGAGGTCGTCGACGAGCGCGGCCCCCACGACGAGCGTCACGGGCGCTCCCTCACGGTGCGGGCAGCGGGGCGGCCCCGCGCTCGGACAGGTGGGACGTCAGGAGCTGCGCCTCGGCCTGCTGGCTGCGCGCGATGGCGTCGGCCAGGTCGCGCACCTGCTCGGTGGTGGCGTGCTCGGCGCCGTACCGGGCCATGTCGAGACCGCCGGCGTGGTGGCGCAGCATGAGCTGCAGGAAGTCGACCTCGAACTGCTCGCCGCTCTCGGAGTTCAGCCGCGCCATCTCGGCGGCGGTCGCCATGCCCGGCATGGTGCGTCCCTGCGCCAGCGCGCTCTCGTGCCGCTCGTGCAGGTCGGTGCCGGCCATCCACGCCATGACGGGCCGCCCGGCCGAGGACAGCGGCTGGTCCCAGGACAGCAGGAGCTGCTCCATGCGCCCCGTCTGGTTGCCCTGGGTGGAGGCGATGTCCACGGCGAGCTGGCGGACCTCGTCGGAGGGGGCTCGCTGCAGGGCCGTGTACGCCATCGAGACGGCCTGCGCGTGGTGGGTGGTCATGTCGCGGGCGAAGCCCACGTCGACGGAGTTGGCCCCCGGGGTCGTGGGCAGGGCCCGGCCGGCCAGGAGACCGACGACGGCGGCCGCCAGGAGACCCGCCGCCAGGAGCAGGACCCGTCGGGGAGCACGGGCCCGGGGGGTGCGGGCGGGCATCAGCCGGTCGGGGTCCCGACCCCGTTGGAGCACAGGGCCCCCGGTTCGGGGGTCTGCGCACCCTGCACGTACCTGGCCAGGAACGCCTCGACGCGCGGGTCGTCGGCCGAGTCCACCGCCAGCTGGTGGTTCCAGGCCGACAGCACGACCGGCGAGGGCAGCCCCTCGTACGGGGACAGCACCGTGTACGTCTCCCCGGCGACGGTGGCCTCCAGCTCCTCGACCTGCTCGGCGGGCAGGTCGGGCCGGTAGGTGATCCAGACCGCCCCGTGCTCCATGCTGTGCACGGCGTTCTCGTTCGGCACCGGCGCGTCGTAGACCCCGCAGTTCAGCCAGACGGGGGCGTGCTCGCCACCGACGGGCGGGTTCTCCGCGTAGTCGACGGGGGTGGAGACGTGCTGCCCGCCCTGGTAGTCGAAGGTGGCGACCGCCTCGAGCGAGGGGGGCGCGGGCCGGGTGACGAAGACGGCCGTCACGACGCCGGCCACGGCGAGGACGACCACCGTGGGGACCGCGACGAGGACGGCCCGCCGACGGCGGGCCCGGGCCTTCTCGGCCCGCTGCATGGCCGCGACGCGGGCCGCGCGGTCGGCGCGGCCCGTCCCGCGGCCCTCGGGGTGCCCGGGCGCCGTGGAGGCCGTGGGGGGCGTCTCGCTCAACGTGCTGGTCCTTCCCGTCGTGGCGCCTGCTGGCGTCGTCGTGTCCAACGGCGCGGACGACGGGTTGGTTCACCCCGCGGCCGCTGACCGAGGGTGAGGAGGGTCACACGTCGTGGCGACGGGCCGCCTCCCGGGCGCGGCGGGCGCGGTCCCCGTGGTCCCCGCGGGCGACCGCCGCCACCCGGTGGCGCGGGCTCGTGCGCCAGTAGACGACGGCGATGCCGACGACGACGGCGACCAGGACCACGGCGATGTAGTGCATCCACCCACGGTAGACCCCGCAGGCGCTGCGGCCCAGACCCGCGGACGGGTCCCGGGGTGGTCACCGGGAGCCGTCCGCGGAGGTCGTCCGGGTCGCTCAGGCCCCCAGCTGGAGGCTGCCCCCGGGGATCGCGTCCAGCAGAGCCCTGGTGTACTCCTGCTCCGGGGAGGCGAACACCTGGTCGACGTCGGCGTGCTCGACGAGCCGCCCCTTCTGCATGACGACGACGTCGTCGGCGATCTCGCGCACGACGGCCAGGTCGTGCGTGATGAACAGGTAGGTCAACCCCATCTCGGCCTGCAGGTCGTTGAGCAGCGTCAGGATCTGCCCCTGCACCAGCACGTCCAGGGCGGAGACCGCCTCGTCGCAGACGACGACCTCCGGCTGCAGCGCGAGCGCGCGGGCGATGGCCACGCGCTGGCGCTGACCGCCGGACAGCTCGTTGGGGTACCGGCGCAGGGAGCTCTGCGGGAGGGCGACCTTGTCGAGGAGGTCGCGCACCCGCGCCTCGCGGCTCTTGGCGTCCCCGACGTCGTGCACGCGCAGCGGTTCCTCGATCGAGCGGAAGATGCTCCAGCTCGGGTCCAGCGACCCGTAGGGGTTCTGGAAGATGGGCTGCACGCGGCGGCGGAAGGCGAACTGCTCCCTCCCGTCGAGGGTGGTGATGTCGACCCCGTCGAAGAGGACCTCGCCGGACGTGGCGGGCAGCAGGTTCAGGACCATCTGCGCCACGGTCGACTTGCCGGACCCGGACTCCCCCACGACGGCGAGCGTCGTGCCGCGCCGGACGGAGAAGCTGACGTCGTCCACGGCGAGCAGCTTCTCGCCGCGCACGCCGGACCCGCGCAGGACGAACTCCTTCGTCAGGTGCCGGACCTCGATGACGTCCTCGGGCTGCCCGGCGGCGCCCTCGGGCGCGGCTGCGTCGGCGGGGGCGCCGGCCTGCTGCGCGTGGGCCTGCGCCTGCTCGGTGACCTGGGCGCGGTGGCTGGACTGCATGCGCCGGGAGGCCAGCGAGGGGGCCGCGGCCACCAGCCGCCGGGTGTAGGGGTGCTGGGGGTCCTGGAGGATCTCCAGCGCCGGCCCGGACTCGACGACCTGGCCCTTGTACATGACGACGAGGTGCTCGGCCCGCTCCGCGGCCAGGCCGAGGTCGTGGGTGATGAGGAGCACCGCGGTGCCCAGGTCGGCGGTGAGGGAGTCGAGGTGGTCCAGGATCCCGCGCTGCACGGTGACGTCGAGCGCGGAGGTCGGCTCGTCGGCGATGAGCAGGCGCGGCCGGGAGGCCAGGCCGATGCCGATGAGCGCGCGCTGGCGCATGCCGCCGGAGAACTCGTGCGGGAACTGCCGGTAGCGGCGGGCCGCGTCGCCGAGGCCGGCCTCGCCGAGGACCTCGATCGCGCGCTTCTTCGCCGCGGCGCCCTTGGCGATCCCGTTGGCCTCGATGGCCTCCTTGACCTGGAACCCGATGTTCCAGACCGGGTTCAGGTTCGACATCGGGTCCTGCGGGACGAGCCCGATGTGCTGGCCGCGCAGCGCGACGTACTCGCTGCGCGAGGCGTGGGCGATGTCCTTGCCGTCGAACACGATCTGCCCGCCGACGACCTTGCCGGATCCCGGCAGCAGCCCGATGACGGCCATCGCCGACGTCGACTTGCCCGACCCGGACTCCCCGACGATGGCGACGGTCTGCCCGGGGTAGACGGTGAAGTTCGCCCCGCGCACCGCGTGGACGGCCCGGCCGCCGGAGGTGAAGTCGACCTGCAGGTCGCGCACCTCCAGGACCGGCTTGCTGCGGTCGACCGGCGAGGACGGGCTGTTCTGCGGGCTCATCGGGTGCGGCCCTTCGGGTCGAGGGCGTCGCGCAGGGCGTCACCGAGCATGAGGAAGGACAGGACCGTGATCGACAGGCCGATCGAGGGCCAGAGCAGCACCATCGGGTTGGTGCGCAGGGTGGCGCGCGCGTTGGAGATGTCCCCGCCCCACGACACGATGCTCGGCGGCAGCCCCAGGCTCAGGAAGGACAGGGTCGCCTCGGCGGCGATGAACGTCCCCAGCGAGATGGTCGCGACGACGATGACGGGCCCTAGGGCGTTCGGCACGACGTGCCGGACCAGGGTGGCCATCCGCGACAGACCCAGGGCCTTGGCGGCGGTCACGTACTCGTTGCTGCGGACCTGCAGCACGGCCCCGCGCATGATGCGGGCGATCTGCGGCCAGCCGAACAGGGCCAGGGTGAGGGCCACGGTCCAGACGTTGCGGCCCCTGATGGTCTGCAGCAGGACGATGGCACCCAGGATGAGCGGCAGGGCGAAGAAGATGTCGGCCACGCGGGACAGGAGCGCGTCGAGCCAGCCCCCGTAGAAGCCGGCCAGCGCGCCGACGATCCCGCCGACGAGGACGACCATGATCGTCGTGATGATGCCGACGCTCACCGACGCGCGGGCGCCGTAGATGAGCCGGGCGTACACGTCGGTGCCGCCGCGGGTGACCCCGAGGGGGTGCTCGGCCGAGGGGCCCTGCAGCGCGATGGACAGGTCCACGAACCGCGGGTTCGTCGAGGTGAACAACGACGGGAACAGCGAGACGACGACCAGCAGGAGGATGATGAGGCTGGCGACGATGAAGATCGGCCGCCGGCGCAGCTGCTTCCAGGCGTCGGTGAACAACCCCCCGGCGGGTGCGGACTCGTCGACGGCGTCGACGTCCGCCAGCGGGGTCTCCTCCAGCGGTGCGACGAAGCGCTCCTGACCGGGACGCACGGCGGCACCGGGGGCGCGGCCGGAGGTGGTGGGCTCAGACATAGCGGATCCTCGGGTCCAGGACGGCGTACAGGAGGTCGACGACGAGGTTGGCGACGAGGTAGACGAGCACCAGGATCGTCACCACCGACACCACGGTCGGCCCCTCCTGCCGGATGACGGACTGGTACAGCAGGTTCCCCACCCCGGGCACGTTGAAGATGCCCTCGGTGACGACGGCCCCGCCCATGAGGGCCCCGAGGTCGGTGCCCAGGAACGTGACGACGGGGATGAGGGAGTTGCGCAGCACGTGCACGGTCATGACCCGCGGCCGCGACAGCCCCTTGGCCGTCGCCGTCCGGACGTGGTCGGCCGACAGGCCCTCGGCGACGGAGTTCCTCGTCAGCCGCAGGACGTAGGCGAACGACAGGGCCCCCAGCACCGCCCCCGGCAGGAGCAGGTCCACGAGGGCCGGGTCACCGCCGACGGTGGAGCGGACGATGCCCCACTTCACGCCGATGAAGTACTGCCCGAGGAAACCCAGGACGAAGACCGGGATGCCGATGACGATGAGCGAGAGGAACAGCACCGTCGAGTCGAAGATCCCGCCGCGGCGCAGCCCGGCGATGAACCCGAAGACGATGCCGAAGACGGCTTCGATGACCAGGGCCACGACCGCGAGCTTGATGGTGACCGGGAACGCGCGGGTGATCTGGTCGATGACGGGCTGGCCCGAGAAGGACTGCCCGAAGTCGAGGGTGAAGATGCCCTTGAGGAAGAGCAGGTACTGCACGATGAACGGCTTGTCGAGGTTGTACTGCGCCGTGAGCGTCGCGCGCGCCGTCTCGCTGACCGGCTTGTCCCCGAACAGCGCCAGGATCGGGTCCCCGGGGAGCAGGAACACCAGGGCGTAGATGAGGAGCGTGGCTCCGAAGAAGACGGGAACCATCTGCAGCAGACGGCGCCCGATGTACCAACCCATCACGAGCCTCCTCGGGGGAACGGCCTTCCCTGGCCGCCCCGGTCAACAGGGACGAACACGGCGGAACACGGTGAGCAGGGTCGCGCACCGGGATCCCGACGCGCGAACGGGGGTGGGTCGCGCCTGGCACGACCCACCCCCGGACCCGACGTCAGGACTTGGTGATCTGGTAGTACAGCGGAACGCTGTTCCAGCCGAACTCGACGTCGTTGGCCTGCTCGCCGAAGCCACCGCTGGCGTTGGCGTACCACAGCGGGAGGACGGGGAGGTCGGAGAAGAGGATCGTCTGCGCCTGCTGCAGGATCGCGTTGGACTGGTCCTCGTCGGTGGTGCCCGCCGCCTGCTGCAGGAGGGCATCGAACTGCGGGTTCGAGTAGTCCCCGTCGTTCGACCCGGCGCCCGTGGCGTACAGCGGGGCCAGGAAGTTGTACAGCGCCGGGTAGTCGGCCTGCCAGCCGGTGCGGAACGCGCCCTCGATCGTCCGGTTCGTGATCTCGGTGCGGATCTGGGAGAAGGTCGGGTACGGCCGGCCCTCGGCCTGGATGCCCAGCACCTGGCGGATGCTCGCGGTCACGGCGTCGACCCACGCCTGGTGGTCACCGTCGGTGTTGTAGGCGATGGTGAACGTGCTGCCGTTCCACGGCGCGATGGCGTTGGCCTGGTCCCACAGCTGCTTGGCCTGGGCCTCGTCGTAGCTCAGGACCTCGTTGCCCGGGATGGTCTCGGAGTAGCCCGCGATGACCGGGGAGGTGAAGTCCTTGGCCGGGGTGCGGGTGTCGTTGAAGATCGCCTTGCAGACGGCGGCGCGGTCGAACGCGTAGCTGAGGGCCTGCCGGCGCAGCTTGCCCTCCTCGCCACCGAAGCCCGCCAGCCCCTCGGGGATGCAGAAGGACTGGAAGATGGCGGCGGGCTGGTTGACGGCCCGGTCACCGAGGTCGTCGCGGTACGTCAGCAGCGCCGAGCTGGGGATGTTGTCCAGCACGTCGAGGTCGCCGCCCTGCAGGGCCGAGTACGCCGCGTCGTAGGTCTCGTAGAAGATGAACGCCAGGGAGTCGTTCTGCGCCTCGCGCGGACCGCCGTACGTCTCGTTGGGGACGAAGTCGATCCGGACGTTGTGCTGCCAGGCGCCCTGCTCCCTGAGCTTGTAGGGGCCGTTGCCGATCGGGTTCTCGCCGTAGGCCGCGATGTCGGAGTAGGCGGACTCGGGCAGCGGGTAGAAGGCCGAGTACCCCAGGCGCAGGCGGAAGTCGGACTCCGGCTGCACGAGCTTGACCGTGAAGGTGGTGTCGTCGACGACGGCCAGCCCGGACATGGTCTGGGCGGTCGGCGGCTCGGCCTGGACGGCCTCGTAGCCCTCGATCGGCTCGAAGAAGTAGCTGGAGAGCTGGGCGTTGGTGCCCAGGGCCCCGTAGTTCCACGCGTCGACGAAGGACTTCGCGGTGACCGGCGTGCCGTCGGAGAACGTCTGGTCCGACTTGATCTTGATGGTGTAGTTCTGCGCGTCGGTCGACTCGATGGACTCCGCGACGTCCATCTCGGGGCTGCCGTCGGCCTTGTAGTAGACGAGACCGGCCCACAGGGAGTCGAGCAACCGGCCGCCGCCGACCTCGTTGGTGTTCGTCGGGACCAGCGGGTTCTGCGGTTCGGTGCCGTTGACGACGACGTCGCCACCGGAGTCGCCGGAGCCGCCCTCGCCCGAGCCGCTGCCACCGTCGTCACCGCCGCCGCAGGCCGCGAGCGTCGTCAGGGCGGCGATGCCCAGGACGCCCTTGAGGCCGTTGCGCCGGCTGAACGGGGACTGCAGGCCCCCGGTGACGATGCCGATGCGCTCGACGGCCGCGCGCTCGTCCTTCTCGAAGCTGCTCAAGGTGGAACTCCTCCTCGCAAGCGGAACTGGGGTGGGCAGGTTGCCCATCTGCGGCGACTCCTGACGAGCAGGATGTCCACCTCTACAGGTCGGGCAGCACGTTAACACCCGGTCAACGCATTTCCGGACGCCCGTGAACGGCGGCGGACGTCGAGGACGCCCACCATCGTCCAGTGTCCCCCGCGCCGCGACGCGGAAGACACTCCCAGTGACTCAGAGTCTTCACAGCATGACACGTCGTCGCAGGTCACCGTCGTGATCCCGCCCGTCGAGCCCCCAGGTAACGATGTGGTGTCGGTCTGGCCACCCGTGGACGGCGGCCGGCCCTCGACCCGCCGGCACCGCCCCGGGAACGTGAGAGCGGTGAGATCCCCGTCGACCTCACCGCACCGCGAGCATGACCCACTCCACCCGTTCACCCCAACGATTCCCGGGGTTTGCGGGCACATCGAGACACAATCGTTTCCGGCGCGCGTCCGTCGTGTTTCCGTGACGTTTCAGATCGGACACGGACGGGCAGTCCCGGACCGTTTCAGACGTTGAACCGGAACTCCACGACGTCCCCGTCGGCCATGACGTAGTCCTTGCCCTCGATGCGCACCCGGCCCGCGGCCTTGGCCTCGGCCATCGAGCCCGCGGTGAGGAGGTCCTCGAAGGAGACGACCTCGGCCTTGATGAACCCCCGCTGGAAGTCGGTGTGGATGACCCCGGCGGCCTGCGGGGCGGTCCAGCCCCGGTGGATCGTCCAGGCGCGCGACTCCTTGGGCCCGGCCGTGAGGTACGTCTGCAGGCCCAGCGTGTCGAAGCCGACGCGCGCGAGCTGGTCCAGCCCCGACTCGGTCTGCCCGACCGACTCCAGCAGCTCGGCGGCCTCCTCGGCCGACAGCTCGGCCAGCTCCGACTCCAGCTTGGCGTCGAGGAAGACGGCCTCGGCGGGGGCCACGAGCGCGCGCAGCTCCTGCTTGCGGGTCTCGTCACCCAGGACGGTCTCGTCGACGTTGAAGACGTAGAGGAACGGCTTGGTCGTCAGCAGCCCGAGCTCCTTGAGCAGGGCCACGTCGACGTCGTCGGCGGCGGTGGCGGCCGACAGCGGCCGGCCCGAGTCCAGGACGGCCTGCGCGGCGACGGCGGCCCGCAGCACGGCCGGGTCGGCCTTCTTGCCCTTGACCTCCTTCTCCAGGCGCGGCACCGCGCGCTCGAGGGTCTGCAGGTCGGCCAGCACCAGCTCGGTGTGCACCGTCTCGATGTCGTCGGAGGGGTCGACGGCCCCCGCGACGTGCACGACGTCGGGGTCGGCGAAGGCGCGCGTCACCTGGCAGATCGCGTCGGCCTCGCGGATGTTGGCCAGGAACTTGTTGCCCAGCCCCTCCCCCTCGCTGGCGCCCTTGACGATGCCGGCGATGTCGACGAAGGACACGGTGGCCGGGACGGTCTTCTCGCTGCCGAAGAGCTGCGCGAGCCGGTCCAGCCGGGGGTCGGGCAGCGCCACGACCCCGACGTTCGGCTCGATCGTGGCGAAGGGGTAGTTCGCCGCGAGCGCGTCGTTCTCGGTCAGTGCGTTGAAGAGCGTGGACTTGCCGACGTTGGGCAGTCCGACGATGCCGATGGTGAGAGCCACGGGAACGGCATCCTACCCGCCCGGGGCCCCCGTCCCCGTGCCCGAGGCCTCGCCCGGGGCCTGTCCGAGACGGGTGGCACAGTCCCCGGCATGGACGTCCCCGCTCTCCTGCTCGGTCTGCTCCTCGGCCTGCTCGTGGGCGTCGTCACGGGGGCCCTGCTGCTGCGGTGGCTGCTGCGCGCCCGGGCCGCCCCCGAGCAGGCCGCGCTGCGCACAGAGCGCGACCTGCTGAGCGCCCGCGTCGCCGAGCTGGAGGAGCGCGTCGCGACGGGCCACGCCCTCACGGCCACCGTGACGCCCGTCGCGGCGACGCTCGAACGGGTCGAGGCGCAGGTCGCGGCGCTGGAGCGGGACCGGGTGCAGCAGTACGCCCGGCTGAGCGAGCAGCTGCGCGCGGTCTCCGCCGGGACCGAGGCGCTGCGCGACCAGACGGCCTCCCTGGCCGGTGCGCTGCGCGCCTCCAGCTCGCGCGGGTCGTGGGGGGAGGTGCAGCTGCGCCGCGTCGTCGAGCACGCCGGGATGCTCGACCGGGTCGACTTCACCGAGCAGGCGACGCTGACGACCCGCAGCGGCGGCCGGGTACGCCCGGACCTCGTCGTCAACCTCCCCGGCGGCAAGCACGTCGTCGTCGACGCCAAGGCCCCGCTCGCGGCGTTCCTGCGCGCCGGCGAGACCACCGACGACGGCGAGCGCCGCCGCGAGCTGGCGGCCCACGCCCGCGCGGTCCGCGGGCACGTGGACGCCCTGGCCGCCAAGGAGTACCCGAGCGCGGTGGAGGACTCCCCCGACGTGGTCGTCTGCTTCGTGCCGGGTGAGGCGTTCCTGGCCGCGGCGTGCCAGGCGGACCCGGCGCTGCTGGAGCACGCGATGTCGCGCCGCGTGGTCCTGGCCACGCCCACGACGTTGCTGGCCCTGCTGCGCACGGTGGCCCTCACCTGGCAGCAGGACGCGGTCGCCGGCAACGCGCGGGAGCTGTTCGAGGTGGGGCGGGAGCTGTACGAGCGGCTCGGCACGCTCGGGGGGCACACGGCCTCGCTCGGGCGGACGCTGCACCGGGCGGTGGAGGACTACAACCGGTTCGTGGGCACGCTGGAGCGGCGGGTGCTCGTCTCGGCCCGGCGCATCCGCGACCTCGACCTGGCCGACGAGGAGCTGGCGCAGCCGGTGCCGCTGGAGGACGCCGTGCGGCCCCTCACCGCGCCGGAGCTGCTCGACGCGGTCCCCGGGGACGACGCCGGGCAGCGCACCGGCGAGGGGGTCAGACGGGGGTGACGGGCAGCGACCGGCGACCACCGGCGGCGGCCTTGAGGTCGCGGCGCAGGTCGGTCGGCAAGGCGAACTGCAGGTCCTCCATGGCCGTGGTGACCTCCTCGACCGCGCCGTAGCCGCGGTCGGCGAGCAGGGCCAGCACCTCCTGCACGAGCACCTCGGGCACGGACGCGCCGGAGGTGAGCCCGACGGTCGTGACGCCCTCGAACCAGGCGTCGTCGACCTCGCCGGCGTTGTCGACGCGGTGCGCGGCGCGGGCCCCGGCGTCGAGGGCGACCTCGGCCAGCCGCACGGAGTTCGAGGAGTTCGCGCTGCCCACGACGATGACGAGGTCGGCCTCGGGGGCGATCTTCTTCACCGCGACCTGCCGGTTGGACGTGGCGTAGCAGATGTCGTCGCTGGGCGGGTCCTGCAGGTGCGGGAACCGGGCGCGCAGGCGGCGCACGGTCTCCATCGTCTCGTCGACGCTGAGCGTCGTCTGGGACAGCCAGACGAGGTTGCCGGTGTCCTCGACCTCGATCGTGTCGGCGACCTCGGGGCTGTCCACGACGGTGATGTGCTCGGGGGCCTCCCCGGCCGTGCCCTCGACCTCCTCGTGACCGGTGTGGCCGATGAGCAGGATGCGGGCGTCCTGGGAGGCGAAGCGGACGGCCTCCTTGTGGACCTTGGTCACCAGCGGGCAGGTGGCGTCGATGGTCTGCAGCGAGCGGGCCGTGGCGGCCTCGCGCACCGCGGGGCTGACCCCGTGCGCGGAGAAGACGAGGTGGGCCCCCTCGGGCACGGCGTCGGTCTCCTCGACGAAGACGGCCCCGCGCTCGGTCAGCGTCCGGACGACGTGCTTGTTGTGCACGATCTCCTTGCGCACGTAGACGGGGGCGCCGTAGAGGTCCAGGGCCTTCTCGACGGCCACGACGGCGCGGTCCACCCCGGCGCAGTAGCCGCGCGGGGCGGCGAGCAGGACGCGCTTGCCGCCGTCCCAGGACCCGCGCTCGGCGGGGCGGGCCAGCAGCGAGGTGTCGCCGCAGTCGTCGGCCCCGTCGAGGACTGCGGTCGTGGCGGCTGCGGTCTCGGCGGTCTGGCTCACAGCACCCATGGTAGGTCGGCGCACCCGCCCCGGCCCCACCGCGGGAGCAGGCCGGGAGAGGATGCCCACGTGCCCGCCGCGCCCGCCGACCCGCCCCCGCGCCGTCCCACCACCGCCGGGGAGACGACCGCCGAGAACCCGTGGCCCGTGCGGCTGCTCGCCGCCAAGATGGACGCCTACATCGCGAAGATGCCGTGGACGTGGGTCGAGGGGCAGGTCGTGCAGGTCACCGACCGGCCCGGCTCCTCCGTGGTCTTCGTGACGCTGCGCGACGCCGACACCGACATGTCCCTGCCGGTGACGATCGCGCGCCGCGCGCTGGGCCGGCTGCGCGAGGCCCTGCCGGAGGGCGTGACCCACGGCACCCGCGTCGTCGTGCACGCCCGGCCGGAGTTCTTCGCCAAGCGCGGTTCGCTGAGCCTGGCCGCCGACGACGTGCGACCCGTCGGGGTCGGTGAGCTCCTGGCCCGCCTGGAGCACCTCAAGCGCGTGCTGCGCAGCGAGGGCCTGTTCGACGCCGACCGCAAGCGGCCGCTGCCGTTCCTGCCCCGCACCGTCGGCCTGGTCTGCGGGCGGGCCTCGGCCGCCGAGCGCGACGTCGTGGAGAACGCCCGCCTGCGCTGGCCCGCCGTCCGCTTCGAGGTGCGCGAGGTGGCCGTCCAGGGCCCGAACGCCGTCCCCGAGGTCGTGGCCGCGCTCGCCGAGCTCGACGCCGACCCCGCCGTGGAGGTCGTCGTCCTGGCCCGCGGCGGCGGCGGTGTCGAGGACCTGCTGCCCTTCAGCAACGAGACCCTCGTGCGCGCTGTGGCCGCCGCCCGCACCCCCGTGGTCTCGGCCATCGGGCACGAGGTGGACAACCCGCTCGTCGACCTCGTCGCCGACGTGCGCGCCTCGACGCCGACGGACGCGGCCCGCCTCGTGGTCCCGGACGTGGTCGAGGAGCTGGCCGGGGTGCGTCAGCTGCGGGCGCGGGCACGGCGCGCGGTCGCGGGCCGGGTCGGGCGCGAGGAGCACGCGCTGGCCGCCCTGCGCAGCCGGCCGGTGCTCGCCGCTCCCCACGTCCTGGTCGACACGCGCGCCGCGGAGGTCGACGGGCTGCGGGAGCGGGCGCGCCGGGCCCTGGCGGCCCGCCTGGACCGGGCGGCCGTCGACGTGGAGCACCTGCGCACGAGCGTGCGCGCGCTGTCCCCGCGCTCGACGCTGCTGCGGGGGTACGCCGTCGTGCAGCGCGCGGACGGGCCCCTCGTGCGCGAGCCGGCGGACGCCCCGGCCGGCACCGCGCTGCGGCTGCGGCTGGCCGACGGGGAGGTCGCGGCCACCGCGGGGTGACCGGCCGGGCCCGGCGGCTGGGTAGCCTCCCGGGGTGCCCGAGGAGACCACCCAGACCCTGCCCGACCCCGGCGAGCTGAGCTACGAGCAGGCCCGCGACGAGCTGGTGGACGTCGTGCGCCGCCTGGAGACCGGCGGCACCGGCCTGGAGGAGGCGCTGGCGCTGTGGGAGCGCGGGGAGGCCCTGGCCGACCGCTGCCAGGTGTGGCTCGACGGCGCCCGCGAGCGCCTGGACGCCGCCGGTGGGACCGACGACGAGTGACCCGCAGCACCGCGGGGTGAGCGCTCCACGACCCCGGACGGCGGTCCTCGGGACCGGCGAGGTCCCCTGGGACGCCCCGGTGGTGCCCGCCGACGACCCGGGGCTGCGCGGGGACGGGGTCTTCGAGACCCTCCTCGTCCACGGCGGGACACCGCCGCGCGTCGTCCGGCTGCCCGAGCACCTGGACCGCTTCGAGCGGTCGGCCGCGGTGCTCGGCCACCGGCTGGACCGCGCCGCGTGGGCGGACCTGGTGGTGGGGATCACCGACGACGTCCCCGCCGGCGCGGAGGCCGTGCTGCGGCTGGCGGCGTCGGCCGGGGTGTGCACCGCGACCCTGCGCCCGCTGCCGGCGGGCGTCCGGCGCGGCCGGGACGGCGTCCACGTCGTGACGCTGGCGCGCGGCGCGAGCACGGTCCCGGACGCGCCGTGGCTGCTGAGGGCCGCCAAGACGTCCTCGTACGCCGTGAACTCCGCCGCGCTGCGCGAGGCGCGTCGCCGCGGCGCCGACGACGCCCTGTTCCTCGACGGCGCCGGTGAGGTGCTGGAGGCCCCCACGGCGAACCTGCTGTGGTGCGCGCGGGGGCGCTGGTGGACCCCGCCGCAGGCGGGCCGCGCCGTCCTGCCGGGCACGACCCTGGCGGCCCTCGCCGTGGAGCTCGCCGCGCGCGAGGCGTCCTGCCGTCCCGCCGACCTGCTGCGCGCCGACGGGGCGTGGTTGCTGTCGAGCCTGCGCGGAGCCGCCCCCGTCCGTTCGCTCGACGGCGCGCCCCTGCCCGTCGACGCGACCCTCACCGGGAGGCTGCAGCGCACCGCCGTGGGGCTCTGAGCCCGGCGGTCCCCGGACCCGATCGCCGGGACCGCACCGGTCGCCGGGACCGACGGGCTAGCGTGCGGTCGTGGCTCGCGACGTGGACATCGTGCTGTTCGGCGCCTCCGGCTTCGTCGGCCGGCTCACCGCGGCCCACCTCGCCGCGCACGCGCCGGCCGGGACGCGGATCGCCCTGGCCGGCCGCTCCCGCGAGCGCCTGGCGGCCGTGGCCCGCGACCTGGGCCCCGCCGCCGCGGGGTGGCCGCTCGTGGTCGCCGACGCCTCCGACGACGGGTCGCTGCGCGCGCTCGCGGAGTCGGCGCGCGTGGTGGTCTCGACCGTCGGCCCCTACCTGCGCCACGGCCTGCCGCTGGTGCGGGCGTGCGCCCGCGCCGGCACCCACTACGCCGACCTGACCGGTGAGGTCCTGTTCGTGCGCCGCAGCATCGACACCGTCGAGGAGGAGGCCCGGGCCGGCGGGGCGCGGATCGTGCACTCGTGCGGCTTCGACTCGGTGCCCTCGGACCTGGCCGTGCTGCTCGCGCACGAGTGGGCTCGCCGGCGCGACGACGACCCGCTGGTGAGCGCCACGCTGGAGGTGCTGTCCGTGCGCGGCGGGTTCAGCGGCGGCACGGTCGACTCCCTGCGCCTGCAGCTGGACACCGCGCGCCGGGACCGGCGGGCGCGGGCCCTGGTGGCCGACCCGTACGCCCTGAGCCCGGACCGGGACGGCGAACCCGACCTGGGCGCCCAGCCGGACACGTTCCGCCCGCACCGGCGCGAGGGGGCCGGCGACTGGGTGGCGCCTTTCGTCATGGCCTCGTACAACACCCGGGTGGTGCGGCGCAGCAACGCCCTGCTGGACCACGCCTACGGGCCGCGGCTGCGGTACGCGGAGGTCGTGGCGTTCTCCGGGCGCACCGCGGCGCTGCGGGCGAGCGCGGTCACGGGGGTGCTGGCCGGGCTCACGGGTCTGCTGGCCGTCCAGCCCCTGCGCCCGCTGCTCGACCGCGTGCTGCCCTCCCCCGGTGCAGGTCCCAGCGAGCGCACCCGCCGCACGGGGCGCTTCCGGCTGCGCCTGGACGCGCGCACGGAGTCCGGACGGCGCGCCACCGTCACCGTGGCCGCCCAGGGCGATCCCGGGTACGCCGCGACCGCGGTCATGCTCGGCGAGAGCGCCCTGGCGCTCGCCCTGGACGGCGACCGCCTGCCCGCGCGGGCGGGGGTCCTGACGCCCGCCACGGGCATCGGCACCCCCCTCGTGGACCGTCTGCGCCGCAGGGGGTTCACGCTCGACGTGGCGGACTGACGTCCCGGCGCGGGACGCCGGGAGGTGTGCCCGGGACCCGTCGCGTCGTGAGCGCCGCGAGGGGGGCCCGCAGCTTCAGCAGCACCTCCGCGACCTCGGCGTCGGGGTCGGAGTCCAGCACCACGGCACCGCCGGCCCCGACCCGCCACTCCCGCCCCACGCGCACCGCGGTGCGGATGACGACGGCGAGGTCGGCGGCGCCGGTGAGGGAGAACCAGCCGAGGGTCCCGGAGTAGATCCCCCGCGGGCGCTGTTCGAGGGCGTCGACGATCTCGGTGGTCCGCAGCTTCGGCGCCCCCGTCATCGACCCCGGCGGGAAGCAGGCGCGCAGGCACTCGACGGCGGAGACGTCGGGGCGCAGCCGGCCGCGGACGGTCGTCACGAGCTGGTGCACGGTGGCGAGGGTCTCGGTCGCCATGAGGTGCGGGACGGTGACCGAACCGGGCGAGCAGACCCGGCCGAGGTCGTTGCGCAGCAGGTCGACGACCATGAGGTTCTCGGCGCGGGTCTTCGGGTCCGCGCGCAGCGCCGCGGGGTCGGTGTCCACCGGCGCCGTCCCCTTGACGGGCCTCGTCTCCACCTGCCCGTCCCCGCCGACGCGCAGGAAGCGTTCGGGGGAACTGCCGACGACCTCCACGCCACCGGAGCGCAGGTACGCGGCGTAGGGGGCGGGGTTCGCCCGGCGCAACCGCCGGTAGGCCGCCACCCCCGCGTCCGGGGACGGGTCCACGGGGACCCGGGCCTGCGTCGTGAGGCAGACCTCGTAGCTCTCCCCGGCCCGCAGCTGCTCCTGCGCGGCCACGACGTCGTCCCGGTAGCGCCCCGGCGCCGTGTCGAGGACGACGGGCAGGTCGGGGGCCGGGGCGGGGTCGGGCAGAGGTTCGAGGGCGTCGAGGGCGTCGGCCGTCCCCTCCAGCCACCCGGGCGTCGGGGAACCCTCCTCGGCCAGCGCGCACACCCAGGTGGCGTCCTCGTCGTGGTCCAGGGCCAGGAACCGGTCGACGAACACCCAGCGGGCCGCGGGCGTCCCGGCGTCGCGGGACCCGTCACGGGCGACGGGGAGACCGCACTCGTCCTTGGCCTCGTACCCGGCCCACCCGACGTACCCGCCCGCGAACTCGAACGGCACATCCTGCGCACCGTCGACACCGACCTCGCCCAGCCGCTCGGACAGCGCCGCGAGGGACGTCTCCGCGGGTCCGGTGAGCGGCCCGAGGAAGGAGAACCGGCCCGAGCCGGCGCCGCGGGTCGCCGAGTCCAGCCAGAACGCGTCGTCCCCGGCCAGCAGCCGCGCCAGCACAGCCTCGGCGTCGACGAGCCCCGGCCGCCGGCGGGCGTGCAGCCGGTACCGGCGGGGGTGGCCCCACCGGCGGCACCAGCGCACGAAGTTCTCCACGATCCGCGGGCCGCACGCGCTGGCGACCGACTCGGGGTGGAACTGCACCCCGACCTGCGGGCGTTCCCGGTGCCGCAGCGCCATGAGCACGCCGTCCTGGCCCCAGGCGAGGGGTTCCAGGACGTCCGGCAGGGGTTCGGCGACGCGGAACGAGTGGTACCGGGTGGCGTCGAAACCCTGCGGCAGCCCGGCCAGGACGGACCCGCCCGTGTGCCGGACGTGCTCGACGAACCCGTGCCGCGGCTGCGGTGCGGCGTCGACGACGGCCCCGGCCGCCAGCGCGATCCCCTGCATCCCCAGGCACACCCCGAGGACGGGCACCTGCGCCCGGGCCAGGACGTCGGCGGACAGCGCGAAGTCCCGCGGGACGGCCGGGTGGCCCGGTCCCGGGGAGACCACCACCCCGGCGAAACCCCCCAGGTCCAGCTCCCCCGGTGCCACGTCGTCGTCGCTGACGACGACCGGTTCGGTGCCCGAGGCCACGGCCAGCAGCTGCACCAGGTTGTGGGTGTAGGAGTCGTGGTTGTCCACGACGAGCCAGCGCACGGGGGGATCCTGCCAGGCTCAGCCCTTGCGCAGGTCCCGCGCGAGCTCGGCCTGCGCGACCACCTCGGCGAGCGCGGCGCCCGTCGAGGCCGTCACGACGGCGGCGACGGCCCCCTCGACGAACGGGGCGTCGACGAGCGCGACGGGCGCCTGGTCGGGCAGGTCGGCGAGCACGGTCCGGGCCGTGAGGACGGCGCTGCCGAGGTCGACGAGCACGGCGACCTCCGCACCCGCGTCCAGCCCGGCCGTCACGGCCGCTTCGAGGGCGTCGGCGTCGGTCCCGAGGCGGCCGTCCGCCGTCCCGCCCACGGGGACGACGGTCGCCGAGGGGGCCATCTGCCCGGCGAGGTCGGCGACGCCGCGGGCCACGTCGGCGCTGTGCGACAGGAGCACGACGCGCACGCTCACGAGCCGTCCTCCGCGGTCGACCCGGCGAGCGCCGCGAAGAGCAGCGCGATCGAGACGGCCCCGGGGTCGCGGTGCCCGATCCCCCGCTCGCCGAGGTAGCTCGCGCGGCCCTTGCGGGCCACGAGGTCGTCGGTGGAGGCGGCCCCGCGCTCGGCGGCCCCGGCGGCCTCCTGCGCGGAACCACCGGCCTCCAGCGCCTCGACGGCCGGGGCCAGCGCGTCGACGAGGGTCGCCTCGCCCACCTGCGCCCCGCCGAGGGCCGTGACGGCGTCCAGACCCGCCCGCAGCCCGGCCGCGAGCGCCGCCGCGTCGACGGGGTCGGCGTCCCCCAGGGCCTTGCCGGTCCGGCGCAGCAGCGTCCCGAACAGGGGCCCGCTGGCGCCGCCCACGGTGCTGACGAGGGTGGACCCCGCCTTGACGAGCGCTGCCCCCGGGGTGGCGGGGTCGGCGGCGTCGAGCGCGGCGAGGACGGCGTGCGTCCCGCGCTGCAGGTTCACCCCGTGGTCGGAGTCCCCGATGGGGCGGTCGAGGTCGGTCAGCTCGCCGGCGTGCTCGTCGACGGCGGTCGCGAAGCGCTGCAGCCAGTCCCGCACCCCGGCGGCGGTGAGCGCGGCGCTCACGCGCCCCACCGCAACGCCGGGGTGCGGACGGGGGCGTCCCACAGCTGCAGCAGCTGCGGGGTCGCGCGGCACACGCTCACCATGGCGCCCGCCATCTCCAGACTCGTGACGTGGTTGCCGACCAGGGCCCGCGCGATGCGCGCCCCGCGCCCGGTGAGCTCGGTGACGACGTCACCGGCGAGCACCTGCAGCTCCAGCAGCGGGGTGCCGCCCATCCCGTTGACGAGCAGCAGCAGCTCCTCGCCGTCCAGCGGCACGTCGTCGGCGATGGCGGCGACGGAGACCCGCGCCACCTCCCGGGCCACCCCGGTGGCCGGGACGGGCACGCGCCGGCGGCCGGGTTCGCCGTGGATGCCGATGCCCAGCTCCATCTCCCCGGGTTCGAGGTCGAAACCGGGACGGTCCGACCCCGGTGTCGTGCAGGGGCTCAGCGCCACCCCGAAGCTGCGGCTGCGGGCCACGACGTCCCGGCCGAGAGCGGCGACGTCGGCCAGCGCCATGCCCTGCTCGGCGGCGGCGCCGAGGACCTTCTCGACGAACAGCGTCCCGCCGGTGCCGCGGCGGCCGGCGGTGTAGAGGCTGTCGGTGACGGCGACGTCGTCGTCGACGAGGACGGTCTCGACGGCGATGTCCTCGTCGTCGGCGAGCTCGGCGGCCATCTGGAAGTTCAGGACGTCGCCGGTGTAGTTCTTCACGACGTGCACCACCCCGCCGCCGCTGGAGGCGGCCGTCGTCGCGGCCAGCACCTGGTCGGGCACGGGTGAGGTGAACACCGCCCCGCAGGCGGCCGCGTCGAGCATGCCGAGACCGACGAACCCGGCGTGCAGGGGTTCGTGCCCGGACCCGCCGCCGGAGACGAGGCCGACCTTGCCGGGCCGGTGGTCCCCGTGGTGGTCGTGGTTGCGGGAGACGACGTGGTGCTCGAGGTCGACGGTCAGCTCGGGGTGGACCGCGGCCAGCCCGCGCAGCGCGTCGGTGACGGCGTCGGCGGGGTCGTCGAGCAGCTTCGTGGGGACGTGCATGGGAGCTCCTTCGCCCGGGGGCGCCCAAGCTATCCCTCCGCGCCGGCGTCCGGAACCGCCCCCGGGCGTGCTCGACACGTCCCGCCGGTTCCGCGACGCACTCCCCGGCCGGCCCGGTGACGCGGTGCGGGCCGGTGACCTCCACCACCGGCAGGCGGCGCCCGGACTCCCCGCCGCGGCGGGACCGGGCGCCCGGTCAGTCCGCGACGACGGTCCGGTCGAGGGGTTCGGGGTCGGCCGGCTGCACGCTGAGGCTGGGGAAGTCGGCCAGGGAACCGGAGTCGGACTGGTCCCAGTCGTCGAAGGTCAGCCCGCTCTGGAGGTACACGACGAGCAGTCGCGCGAGGGCGACGAGCCCGTCGACGTGGGCGCGCTCGTGGCCGTGGCTGGAGTCCAGCCCGAACCCGAGCAGGGCGTGCCGGGCCTCGATCCCGGCCTCCAGGGCGGGGGCGGCGTCGGAGCGGTAGTGCCGGTAGACGTCCCGGACGGCGGGGATGTCGTGCTCGCGGGCCAGGCCCTGCAGGCGGCGGGACAGGTGGTAGTCGAAGGGTCCGGTCATGTCGAGCATGGCGACGCTGACCATCTCCTCGCGGGAGTTCTGCCCCTCGGCCACGACCGCGTTGTCCACGGCGACGAGTTCGGCCACGTCACCGGCGAGGCCGTGGGTGGCGCCGAACCCGACCTCCTCCCCGATCGTGACGAGGAACTGGGCGCTGACGGCGAGCGGCAGGTCCGCGTCCCGCAGCGCCTTGAGCGCCGCCAGGCACGCGGCGAGGCCGGCCTTGTCGTCGAGGTGGCGGGACTTGACGTAGCCGCGGCGGGTCAGCTGCGGGGCCGCGTCCAGGGCCACGTAGTCGCCGACCTCGACGCCGAGCGCGCGCACGTCCTCGGCGGAGTCGACGGGTTCGTCGATGCGGATCTCGACCTGCGGCCACCCGACGCCCTGGGTGTCGATCTCGTCGCCGAAGGTGTGCCCGCTGCTCTTCAGCGGCAGCACCGTGCCCGTGTACACGCGGTCGTGGTCGTCGGTGAAGATCGTCACGTGCGCCCCCTCGGAGAAGCGGGCGCTGTGGCTGCCGACGGGCACGACCTCGAGCCGGCCGGACGCCTTCACCCGCTTGACCATGAGCCCGATGGTGTCGGCGTGCACGACGACCGCCCGGCGCACCTTGTCCGTGCGCCCGCGCAGGGTCGCGCGCAGGATGCCCCGGCGGGTCAGGTCGAACGGGATCCCGAGGGCGGCGACGTGGTCGCCGACGGCCTGCATGACGGCGTCGGTGCGCCCGGAGGGGCTGGGGATCCGGAGCATCTCCATGAGGGTGCTCGTGAGGTACTCGACGTCGATCGGGGCGTCGACGGTCGCGAGGCTGGGGGCGCTGGTGCGGGTCTGGCTGCTCATCACGGGTGATGCTCTCAGGACTCCGGCGAGGACGTCCCGGTGGACCTCGTGGACGGGCCGAGGGGCCACCGGCGCCCACCGGGGTGACGACCCCGACCGTCCGCGAGCGCGAGGAGGGTGTCGAGCAGCTGCTGCGGCTCGGCCGCCCGCGCGGCGAGGGGACGACGGGGCGCGGCCGGGGCGGCACGTCCCACCCCGCGATCACCCGGTGGGGTCGTCCCCGACTGCACCGCCCTCGTCGTCCTCGCGACCTCCCCTCTCTGGCGGGGTCTGATCTGCGGCGTCGTCGCCGGCAGAGCGGTTCGGGCCGGTCGGCCCCGATCGAGTTCGAGACCGTCATGACCTCCGACGGTCGCTCCGCCCGCGTGACGCAGTCGTCACCTGATCACGCAGCAGGCCCGAACGCTGCCCAGTTGATGTCCGCGACCCGCCCCTGGCAGGGGCGGGTCAACGCCACCAACCATCCGGTCATCCCGCTGGCCATCGCTTCAGACGACCCGTCGACATGGCGGCGAAAAATCGGGGTGCTTCCACTGACGGCCTCGTAATCTCAGGCTGGTGATGAGAGCCGCCGGACGAAGCGCGCTGCACGCTCCACCACCCCACGTCCTCTTCGAGGCGCTGATCCGCCCCGACCAGGACCCGAACCGTTCCTGGCTGCTCCTGCACCCTGACGAGCAGCAACCGCGTGTCATCGCAGCCGAGGAACCCACCTCACTCACCTGGTCATCGTTGTGGCCCCGGTTACCCACTGCGCGCATCCACTTCGAGCTGTCCAGCGACCCTCGAGGGGGTCGACTCACCTGGACGCTGCTGTTGCAGGACCCCCTGGCCAACGCTGGCGAGGTCCGTCAGCTGCGGTACCGCATCGATCAGCTCGTCAACGGCAACCTTCGAGACCGCTTCGACAACTGACGACCGCGAGGTCACCCCGCGTGGCGCGTGATCGTCAGCGACCGGCGACGTCACGGCCTTGTCGGTGACCACGTCATTGTCCGGTGGCGCCGGCAGCGCCAGAATGGCGCCATGCCCAGCGTGCAGATCGAGGACGTCCCCGACGAGACGCACACCGTCCTGCGCCGCCGCGCGGCCCTGGCCCACCAGTCCCTCCAGGAGTACCTCCTGGCCAAGCTCATCCAGGACGCCAGCAGCCCTTCCCTCGACGAGGTGCTCGACCGCGCCGGCGGCCGAACCGGCGGCAGCCTGTCCTTCCGCGACGCGGTGAAGGCGGTGCACGAGGACCGTGATCGTCGTTGACGCCAGCGTCCTCGCCCCAGCCCTGGCCGACGACGGACCCGACGGAGACCAGGCCCGGGACCGGCTCCGCGGAGAAGTCCTCACCGCCCCGGAGGTCATCGACCTCGAGGTGGCCTCGGTCCTTCGCCGCGCCGCGAACGGAGGTCGTCTACCGGAACGTCGCGCCGACCTGGCGCTGAACGACCTCGTCGACCTGCCCCTGCGACGCGCCGGTCACCGGCCGTTGCTCTACCGCTGCTGGCAGCTGCGCCACACCACCACCAGCTACGACGCCGCCTACGTCGCACTGGCAGAGGCGCTGGGCGTCGTCCTGGTGACCGCCGACGCTCGCCTGTCCCGTGCACCGGGCCTCACCTGCGCGGTGGAGGTCCTGCGCTGATCACGGCGCTGAAGCCGCCGCTGAACGGGACGTCGGCGACGTCGCGCACACGTTGATGGCCGGCTGCTGCGTACGCGTGGGTCGACCGGATCTGGGCGCGGGCAGGCCAGCCACCAGGACGTGACGTCGACGTCACCTTCGGGCCGGCAACCGGGTGAACCACCCGGACACGGCCGCCGCCGATGCTCCCGCCGGGCACAGTGGAGCCGCCCTGCAGCGGCCAGGGCCCGGCGAAAGGGTGCTCTTCCGTGGTCACGGTGCTGTTCGACGACCAGGTCCCCGTCCACTACGGCTTCATCAACCTGCAACCCGACGACGCCGAAGTCGAACTGGACCACACCAGTTCCCGCGGTGGACAGGCGAACGGACTGTGCGGCGCGACCTTCCCGGGCCAACTGCACATGGTCACCGGACTGCACACCGGTCCGGTTGCCCTGCGCCTTGAACTGCACCCCGCTCAGCCGCCTGTTCCTGTGCAGTGGGAGGACGTCGTGGAGGTCCCCTTCACCGCCACCACCGGCTCGTACTGGCTCAGCGCCTTCGACTGGTGGCACGAGATCGGCATCCTCCCCGACACCTACCGCGTCCGTTGGTGCGCCAACGGCATGGACCAGGCCCACGACCGCACCCGCATGGACGGCGAGCCGACCCTGGACCAGTACCTGCTGCAGCTGTGGCCGGCGCCCTCGACCCCGGATGCGGTGATCCGCCTGGGCAGTCAGAGCGCCGCCTACTGGCACCGCGAAGCCGCCACGACCCAGCCGCCACCCACACCGCAGGAACGGGCTGCGCAGCGCGCCGAGCAGGAACAGCAGGAGCTGGCCGCCCAGACGCAGCGGGAAGCGGCTCAAGAGGTCGAGGAGTGGGGTGGGCGGGCTCCCACCGCCCAGCTGCGCGCCGTCGGCGGGCGCACCGGCCAGCTGGCCCACCTCGACCGTGACGTGGTCGACGCGCTGGCCGCCTTGAACGGCGCGCAGCAACGTGCGGTCGCGGTGTGGGCGGCCCGCCGAGCCTGCGACGTGGCCGGCATCACCACCCTGGACTGGATCGAGCAGGCCCTGGACTCCGCCTTGCGCGGTGAACCGCTACCTCAGGAGTGGGCCGACTTCGACCAGGTCTGGAACCGCCTGTTCCCGGCTCCAGAAAGCCAGAGCGAGGTCGAGATCGTCTACACCGGCCGCTACCTGGCCGCTGGTGAGGAGTACGTCCACGAGCCGCTGGCACCGGAGGCCACCGCGATCGACGCGGTCCTCCAAGCCGGCGAACAGGATGCGGCTCAGGCGGTCATGGGCGCGGTCGACGCGTTGGCCCGTGGTCACGTCGACCCAGCCGTCGTGCTGCTCGAGGTTCGACGACTGGCGGAAGGATCGTGGCCTTCTCGCTGAAGGCCCCCACCGGGCACTCCACGCGAGGTCACGGTCATCCCGCGTGGTAGGCGGCCTCGGGGGGCCAGCGACGACCCCGCACGGCGATTCCCACGCGCTCTCGTCGACGACCTGGCATCGACGATTCGCTATGATGATGACGTGCCCGTCATCGAGTCCGCCGGGATGTTGCTGAAGGACGCGCGTCGACGCGCCGGACTGACACAAGCCCAGCTGGGCCAGCGCGCAGGAGTGACCCAGAGCGTGATCAGCGCCTACGAGTCCGGGCAGCGTCAGCCCTCCCTGCCGACGTTGTTGCACCTGCTGCGCGCCAGCGGCCACCTGCTCGACGCCTCATTGATCACCGCCGACTCCCCACCCACCGCCCCGCTCTCCGGCCCTCTGGGACAGCGCCTGCGCCGGCACCGGCGCAAGGTCAAGACGATCGCGGCCACTCACGGCGTGCACCACGTCCGCGTCTTCGGCAGCACCGCCCGCGGGACCGAACGCCCCGGCTCCGACGTCGACCTGCTCGTGGACCTACCGGCCGGGACAGGGCTGTTCGCCCTGGGACGTCTACGACAGGACCTGGAGCACCTCCTCCACGCACCGGTCGACCTGGTCCCTGAGGACGGGCTCAAGCCCGACGTGCGGGCGAACGTGGAAGCGGACCTGGTGTCACTGTGAGCGAGACGACAGCGACGACGGGCAGGGCCGTGGTGTTCACGTGAGCCGGCACGCCCGCCAGCGACTGCTGGACGTGCAGGCGGCGCTGGAGGCCATCGACGCTCACACCCGCCGCGGTGACCTGTCCGACGGTCTCGTCTTCGACGCCGTCCGAGTGCGCTTGATCGAGATCGGCGAGGCAGTCAAAGCCGTCCCGGACGACGTGCTGACCGGTGAGCCGGACCTTCCGTGGTCGCAGATCGCCCGCATGCGGGATCACCTCGCCCACCGCTGCTTCGACACCACCCACGCCATCGTCGCCGCCACCGTCACCCAGGACCTGCCCGAGCTGCGGCGAGCTGTCGAACGGCTCCTCGAGGGCCTCGGCGACTGACACCGGAACAGGTGCTCATCTCTCGGTGCGAGAGCTGTCGCCGGCGGCCGCGCTGTCACCAGACCCCTGTCCCCGGCGGAACAGCGGGCTGAGGTCTGCTCGTTCAGAGTGGGTAGATGGCCAAGGCACCGCGGTGGAAAGCGACTCGGACCAAGAAGCAGTCCATCGGTCTTGGAATCGTGTGGGCCGTTCTGGCCATCGTGACGTGGCTCCTGGTGGCTCTACCCAGTGATGCCGGGTGGTGGTCGTACGTCCTCGGGGTCATCTTCACCGTCCAAGCGGTCTTCTACCTGAACTCCTGGCGCCTCTGGCGTCCTGAGTGGGACGCCGGGTGACAGACGCCGATCCCGGTTCACGCAACGCACGGTCACCCCGCGTCGTGGGCGTTGACGACGCGGTCTCGTCGTCGACCACACGTAGGGGTGTTTTCAGTCCCCTGGTCCTGGCGCAGGAGGCTGCCCCGTCTGCCGCACGTGCTCGATCACCGTGGACCGCCTCGACCTCCACGACACCGGTGACGCCGACGAGCAACTGCGCGCCGCCGTCATCGCGGCGTCACCGCGCGACCGGTCGGGTGGCTGCCCAGCGACGGCGTGGAGTGGGTCACCGGGCAGACCACCGCCTCCGGCGCAGGCTGGTCCGCGCGCTGACCTCCCGTGGGTGGGCGGTCGCGCGCACGTCCGACGTCGACGCAGCGGGGTCGGCACCGCCAGCCCGTGTTCCCGGACGGCCCGGACGGCCGACCCTCCCCGTCACCCGTTCCCGGCCCGGCGCGTCTCGGGGAACAGCAGGTCCAGGAACCGTTGCGCCGTAGGCCGGGGCGAGTGGTTCGCCAGCCCCGGCCGTTCGTTGGCCTCGATGACGACGTGCTCGGGTCCGGAGACGTCGGGGACGAGGAAGTCCAGGCCCGTGACGGGGATGCCGATGGCCCGGCTCGCCGCGACGGCCGCGTCGACGAGGTCGGGGTGCAGGTCGTCGGTGACGTCGTCGATGGTGCCGCCGGTGTGCAGGTTCGCCGTCCGGCGCACCTCCAGGCGCCGCCCGCGCGGCAGGACGTCGTCCATCGCGTACCCGGCGTCGGCCACGACGTTCTCGGTGGTGGCGTCGAGCGGGATGCTGGACTCGCCACCGGTCGCGGCCTGCCGCCGCCGGCTCTGGGCGGTGATCAGCGCGCGGATGTCGTCGTGGCCGGTGCCGATGACGGCGGCGGGCCGGCGCACGGCGGCGGCGACGACCTCGTGGTCGATGACGACGACCCGCAGGTCCTGGCCGGTGACGAGTTCCTCCACGAGGACGTCGGGGCAGTGCGCCGCCGCCGCCGCGACGGCCTCGCGCAGATCGGTCCCCCCGCGCACCCCGACGGTGATGCCCTTGCCCTGCTCCCCGCGGGCGGGTTTCACCACGACGGGTCCGGTCTCGGCCACGAGGCGTTCGCACTCCGCCAGTCCCTCGCCGTCCTGCAACGGGTCCTGGTCCAGTTCGACCGCCCGGGGGACGCGGACCCCGTGGCCGGCGAGGAGCCGGCGCGTGACGCGCTTGTCGTCGCAGCGCGACATCGCGACGGCGCTCGTGAGTTCGGAGAGGGATTCGCGGGTCAGCAGCGACCGGCCCGCGTACGTCAGCCGCACCTCGCCGGACGGCGCGTCGGTGACCTCCACCCGCACCCCGCGGCGCAGGGCCTCGTCGGCGATGATCCGGGCGTAGGGGTTGAGGTCGCCGAGCCCTTCGGGCTGGGGGGAGAACAGCGGCCGGTTGATGGGGTTCTTGCGCTTGACGACGACGGGGGCCGCGGGCCGGAAACCCAGCCGCCGGTACAGCGTGATGGCCCCGGTGTTGTCGTGCATGACCGACAGGTCCAGGATCGCCCGGCCCCGCGCGACGTAGCGTTCGGCCAGCACCCGGACGAGCGCCTCCCCCGTGCCGCGCGGAGCGGTCTGCGGGTCCGCCGCCAGGCACCACAGGCTGGCGCCCTGGTCGGGGTCCCCGAAGGCCAGGACGTGGTCGACCCCCGTGACCGTGCCGACGACCTCCCCCGTGCGGGTGTCCTCGGCGACGAGGTAGGTGAAGGTCCGCGTCCGGTGGTTGGCCCACATCACGTCGACGTCGGAGGTGACCATCCCGCACGCGGCGTAGATGCGGTTCACCTCGTCGAGCTCGGCACGCCGGCGGACCATGCGGACGAACACGTCGGGGTTGCGGTCCCGCGGTGCGCGGTAGCGCGGCAACGGCAGCCGGAACGTGATCGAGGGGTCCAGGAACAGCTCGTGCGGGGCCAGGCCGACGAGCACCTGCGGCTCGCGCACGTACATCGCGATGTCGCGCTCGCCGGTCTCCTCGGCCCGCAGGGCGTCGACGACGGCCCGCTGGTCGGTGAACGTCTGCCCCAGGACGAGCCGGCCCCAGCCCATGTCGAGGACGACGTCGCGCGTCATGTCCTCGGTGAACCACTGCGGGGGCCGCTGCCAGGTGCGCCCGGAGATGGTCGGGACGTCCAGGCCGCGTTGGCGTAGGCCCGCGACGGTGGTGCGGCGCTTGGTGTTCGACACGTGCGTCCTCCCCGCGTCAGCCGATGCCGTGCTGCTGCAACCACATCTCGAGCAGGCCCAGTTGCCACAGCTTGTTCCCGCGCAACGGGGTGAGCTCACCGTTGGGGTCGCCCAGCAACCCCTGGACGTACTCGGGGCGGAACAGGGCGCGGTCGCGCGCGGCCTGGCTGGACAGCGCGTCGCGGACGAGGCCGAGCACCTTGCCCTCGAGGTGGGTGATGGCCGGGACGGGGAAGTACCCCTTGGGGCGGTCGATGACCTCGCGCGGGATGACGCGGTACCCGACCTGCTTGAGGATCCCCTTGCCGCCGTTGGCGAGCTGCAGCTCCGGCGGGATCGCGGCGGCGAGCTCGACGAGCTCGTGGTCCAGGAACGGGACGCGCGCCTCCAGCCCCCACGCCATCGTCGTGTTGTCGACGCGCTTGACCGGGTCGTCGACGAGCATCACCTCGGTGTCCAGCCGCAGCGCCGCGTCCACGGCGGTGTCGGCCCCGGCCCGGGTGAAGTGGCGCTCGACGAACTCACGGGACACGTCGCCCGCCGTCGTCCACTGCGGGTTCAGCACCTGCGCCACCTGCGCGTGGTCGCGGTCGAAGAACGCCCGCGCGTAGGCATCGACGCCCTCGGCGGGGCTGAGCCCGGTCAGCGGCGGGTACCAGTGGTACCCGCCGAACACCTCGTCGGCGCCCTGCCCCGACTGCACGACCTTGATGGTCTGCGAGACCTGCTGGGAGAGCAGGTCGAAGGCGACGACGTCGTGGCTGACCATGGGTTCGGCCATCGCCCCGACCGCGTGCGAGAGGGCCCCGACGAGTTCGTCGCCGGTGACGCGGATGCGGTGGTGGTTCGTCCCGAACCGCTCGGCGATGACGTCGGAGTAGGCGAACTCGTCGCCCTCGCGGCCGCCGACGGACTCGAACCCGATGGAGTACGTCGCGAGGTCCTGCTGGCCCTGCTCGGCGAGCAGCGCGGTGATGAGGCTGGAGTCCAGGCCGCCCGAGAGCAGCACCCCGACGGGGACGTCGGCGACGGTGCGCCGGCGCACGGCGGTCCGCAACGACTCCAGGACGGCGTCCTCCCAGTCCCGCTCGGAGAACCCCGCGAACTGCTCGCGCCGCACGTGCTCGGGGGACCAGTACCGGTGCTCGCGGGAGGTCCCGTCGGGTTCGACGACGCGGACCGTCGCCGGCGGCAGCTTGCGCACGCCGGCCAGCACGGTGTGCGGGGCCGGGACGACGGCGTGCCAGGTGAGGTAGTGGTGCAGCGCGACGGGGTCGATGGTGGTGTCCACGTCGCCGGCCGCCAGCAGCGCGGGCAGGCTCGAGGCGAACCGCAGCCGGCCCGGCGTCTCGGCCAGGTACAGCGGCTTGATGCCGAGGCGGTCGCGCATCAGCACCACGCGGCCGGTGTCCCGCTCGTGGACGACGACGGCGAACATGCCGACGAGGTGGTCCACGACGTCGGCGCCCCAGCGGTGGTAGCCCTTGACGATGACCTCGGTGTCGGACGTGGACACGAACCGGTAGCCGTACCCGGTGAGCTCCTCGCGCAGCTGCGGGTAGTTGTAGATGCAGCCGTTGAAGACGGCCGTCAGCCCCAGCTCGGGGTCCTGCATGGGCTGGGCGCCGCACGCCGACAGGTCGATGATCGACAGCCGGCGGTGCCCGAAGGCCACCCGGCCCTGGGACCACACGCCCTCCCCGTCCGGTCCGCGGGGCGCCAGCGTCTGCGACATCCGCTGCACCGCCGCGACGTCGGCCGCCTTCCCGTCGAACCTGACCTCACCGCACAGACCGCACATGGCGCCCCATCCAACCCTGTGATCAGCCGGGCGGCCAGGTGAAGTCCCGGCCGCCGAGCACGTGGCCGTGCACGTGGAAGACCGACTGGCCCACCGCGGTGCCCGTGTTGAAGACGAGGCGGTGCTCCCCGCCGCAGCGCTCGTCGGCGATGCGCTGGGCCACCTCGACGAGCCGCGCGAGGGCCTGCGGCGAGGCCGCCGCGAGCTCGGCGACGTTCTCGTACCGCTCGCGCGGGACGACCAGGACGTGGACCGGCGCCTGCGGGTTCACGTCCTCGAAGGCGACGACGAGGTCGTCGGAGTGCACGATCGTCGCGGGGACCTCCCCGGCCACGATCTTGAGGAACAGGTCGTCGGGGGCGCGCTGCACGCGGGAGACCTCGGCCATGCCCCCGAACGCTACTCGCGCGGCCCCCGGGCCCGGGTCGTCGGCCCCTGGCTCCCGACGATCGAGAGCGAGGGGCCGACGGTTCGGACCCCGAGCCTGCGCGGTGCGGCGAAGATCTTCCGGTTGGATGTCAACCGTGACCCTGCGTGACTCGTCTACACGGTGTGATGGTGATGAGGGAGCGCGCGGTGGTCGCTGACGACCCGCGCTCGTGGTCGGCCGACGAGGCCGTCGGGGCGCTGTACGCGGCGCACTGGCGGCGCTTCGTGGCGCTCGCGACCTCGCTCATGGGCGAGTCCGCGAGCGCCGAGGAGGTCGTCGCCGACGCCTTCGTCACCCTGCACCGGCGCTGGGACCGGCTGGCGGACAAGGGGTCCGCGGTCGCCTACCTGCGCACGAGCGTCGTCAACGGGGCCCGGGACGTGCTCAAGCACCGCGTCGTGGCCGACCGGCGCCGCCCCCTGCCCGACCCCGCGCCGGAGGGTCCGGAGGAGCACGCCGTGCGCGCCTGGGAGCACCGCTCGGTGCTGGCGGCCCTCGACGGACTGCCGGTCCGGCAGCGGGAGGTCCTGGTGCTGCGGTACCAGGGCGAGATGTCCGAGCAGGACATCGCCGACGTCCTCGGCATCAGCCGGGGCGCCGTGAAGACGCACGCGCACCGCGGGCTGTCCGCGCTGCGCGAGGTGATGAGCGGGGAGGACCAGCAGTGAACGAGGTGACCCCGTCGGGTCCCCTGCCCGACCCCGACGGTGACGACGACCTGAGCCCCACCGCGCGGCAGCTGCGCGACGCCCTGGCCGCCCGCGCGGCCGCGGCACGCCCCACCGACCGTCTCGAGGAGATCCGCATGACCAGCCGAACCACCCGTCGCCGTTCCCGCGCCTGGGCCGCCGTCGCCGGGGTCGCCGCCGTCGTCGTCGTGGGCGGGGGCGCCTACGCCGTCACCCTGCGCGCCGACGACGACGTCAGCACGGTCGCCGCGAGCACGTCCGCCGCGCCCGAGTCGTCCTCCGCGGCCCCCTCGACGTCCGCGGCCACCGGCGCCGCCCCGTCGACGACGACGGACGCCCCCGCCACCTCCTCCGGCGCGGGGACCAGCGCGGGGACCGGTGCGGCCGCCGGGTCGCTGCCCTCCGGCGCCGCGACCGTCCCCGTCTACTGGGTGGGCGGGCAGCCGGCGAGGTTGTTCCGCGAGTACGTGGAGGCCGGGACCGGCGGGAACGACCCGACGAACGCGCTGCGCGCCATGCTGGCCGGCGAGCCGTCGGACCCGGACTACTCCAGCCCGTGGTCGGCGGACCCGGACGCGACCGTGACGTCCGGCGACGGCCGCCTCGTCGTGGACCTGTCGGCCGCGGCCGTCGGCGGCGGCGCCGGGCCCGGCGGCGGCGAGCTCGCCGTGCAGCAGCTCGTCTACACCGTCACCGCGGCCGCGGGTGCGAACGACCCGGTCGAGGTCCGCGTCGACGGGCGGGTCCGTCCGGACCTGTTCGGGACCAGCGTCGCCGAGACGGTCTCGCGCGCCCCGCAGGCCGACGTGCAGGCCCCGGCGTGGATCACGTCGGTCACCCCGGCCCGCGGTTCGGTGACGGTCGAGGGTGTCGGCACCGCCTTCGAGGGCACGCTGCTGTACACGCTCACGAACACGGCCGGCACCGAGGTCGCCCGGGACGCCGTGCAGGCGGGGGCGAACGGGACGTTCGGCGAGTTCAGCTTCACGGCGCAGGTGCCCGCGGGCACCTACGTGGTCGCCGTCTACGCCCCGGACGAGTCCGGTGGCGAGGCCGGCCCGGTGACCGGGGACACCAAGACGGTCACCGTCCCCTGAGCGGGGTCCGGCGGGTTCCCCCGGGGGGACCCGCCGGTCGCGTCCGGAGCCGGGGTCAGCGGCCGGAGAAGCGGTCGCGCAGCTTGGAGAAGACGCCCTGGTGCGTCTCGGACAGCTTCCCGGCCGGCCGGACCTCCCCGCGCAGCTCGGCGAGGCGGCGCAGCAGCTCCTCCTGCTCCTCGTCGAGGTCGCGGGGGGTGAGGACCTCGAGGGTGATGAGCAGGTCGCCGCGGCCCTGCGCGCGCAGGTGCTCGGCCCCCTTCTGCTTCAGGGTCACGACCTCACCGGCCTGGGCGCCGGGGCGCACGTCGACCTGCTCGTCGCCGTCGAGGGTCTCCAGCGGGATGCTCGCGCCGAGCGCGGCCGCGGTCATCGGCACCTGCAGCGTGCAGAGCAGGTCGTCCCCGGAGCGGGAGAACACCGGGTGCGGGCGCTCGTGGATCTCGACGTAGAGGTCCCCGGGCGGGCCACCGGCCGTGCCGACCTCGCCCTGGGAGGCCAGCTGGATGCGGGTGCCAGTGTCGACGCCCGCGGGGACGCGGATGGTCAGGGGGCGGCGCGCGCGCACGCGGCCCTCCCCCGAGCACTCCAGGCACGGCGAGGGCAGCACGGTGCCGAACCCGCGGCACGTCGGGCACGGCTGCTGGGTCATGACCTGCCCCAGCAGGGAGCGGACGACGCGCTGGACCGAGCCCTGCCCGTGGCAGATGTCGCAGGTGGCCGGGCTGGTCCCGGGCTGGCAGCAGGACCCCTTGCACGTCGGGCACAGGACCGCGGTGTCGACCTGGATGGCGCGCTCGCCGCCGAAGGCCGCCTCGGCGAGGTCGACGTCGACGCGGATGAGGGCGTCCTGGCCGCGCTGGGTGCGGCTGGCCGGGCCGGGACCGCGGCCGCCCCCGCCGCCCTGGCCGAAGAACGCGTCCATGATGTCGGAGAAGCCGAACCCGGCCCCGAAGCCGCCCGCCGCGCCGCCGGGCGCGGCGCCGCCCCGGTCGTAGGCCGAGCGCTTGTCGGGGCTGGACAGCGTCTCGTAGGCCTGCGAGACCTCCTTGAACTGCTCCCCCGCGTCGGGGTTGACGTCGGGGTGCAGCTTGCGCGCGAGCTTGCGGTACGCGCGTTTGATGTCCTCCGTGGAGGCGTCGCGGGAGACGCCCAGGACGTCGTAGTAGTCGCTCACGAGGTCGGGGTTCTCCTGTCGGTTCTCTTCCGGGTGCGGGTCGGGGGGCGGGTCACTACCGGGTCACCACCGGGTCACCGCCGCTCACGAGGCGAGGATCCGCGAGACGTAGCGTGACACCGCCCGCACCGCGGCCATCGTCGTCGGGTAGTCCATGCGGGTCGGACCCAGGACGCCGAGGCGGGCCAGGACCGTCTCGCCGCCGTAGCCGGTGGTGACGACGGACGTGCCGTCGAGGCCGAGGTGGAGGTTCTCCGCGCCGATCCGCACGCTCAGGGCACCGCGCTCGGTGAGGTCCTCCTCGGCCAGCTCCTGCACGAGCCGCAGCAGCACGACGTGCTCCTCCAGCGCCTCCAGGACGCTGCCCAGCGACAGCGACAGGTCGGACCCGGACCTGACGAGGTTCGACGTGCCGGCGATGACGACGCGCTCCTCCAGGGAGGCGGCGAGGCAGTCGCCGAGGGCGGCGGCCACCTCCGCGGCGATGGCGATGTCGGCCGGCGGCGTCTGCTGCACGAGGTCGGTGAGCGCCTCGCGGGCCTCGCGCAGCCGCTTGCCCGCGACCGAGGCGTTCACGCGCGTGCGCAGCGCCGCGAGCGAGACCCCGAGCGTCTCGACGTCGACGGCCGAGCGGACGTCCAGGACGCGCTGCTCGACCCGGCCGGAGTCGGTGATGAGCACGAGCAGCGCGCTGCGCCCGCCGACACCCACGAGCTCGACGTGGCGCACGCTGGCCCGCGACAGCGAGGGGTACTGCACGACCGCGGCCTGCCGCGTGATCTGGGCCAGCAGCCGCACGGTCCGGTCCACGACGTCGTCGAGGTCGTCGGCGCCGTGCAGGAACGTCTCGATGGCGCGCTTCTCGGCCGGCGTCATGGGCTTGACGTTGGCGAGGCGGTCGACGAACAGGCGGTAGCCCCGGTCGGTGGGGATGCGCCCGGCGCTGGTGTGCGGCTGGGTGATGTACCCCTCGTCCTCCAGCACGGCCATGTCGTTGCGGATGGTCGCCGGGGACACCCCGAGCTGGTGGCGCTCGACCAGCGCCTTGGACCCCACCGGTTCGTGCGTGGAGACGTAGTCCTCCACGATGGCCCGCAGCACTGCGAGCCTGCGGTCGTCGCTCATCCACCCCTCCCGGTCTCGCTGTTGGCACTCATCACCTGCGAGTGCCAAGTCTAGGACGTGCGCCCCGGCCGCGCCTCCACCCTCCGGCGCGGGTCGCTCGTTAGCGTGCCGCGGGTGAGCCCCACGCCCCGCGCCAGCGACAGCGCCCACGACCGGTACGGCACCGACGTGCTGTCGTCGGACCCGCACGCCCGCACCCGCGCCAAGCCCGTCCACCGCGACGAACCGGCCGTGCGCGGGCTCGTCGTCGAGGACGTCGACACCGGCTGGGTCGGGGCCGTGGTGCGGGTCGAGAAGAGCGGCGGGGTCCACGTCGTCGTCCTCGAGGACGCCAGGGGCCGCACCCGCACGTTCCCCCTCGGCCCCGGGTTCTGGGTCGACGGCCAGCCCGTCCGCCTCGTGGCGCCCACCGCCGCCGGCCCGGCCCGGCCCACCCGCACCGCCAGCGGCTCCGTCGCCGTGACCGGGGCCACCGCCCGCACCGCTCGCGCCTCCCGCATCCTCGTCGAGGGCCGGCACGACGCCGAGCTCGTCGAGAAGGTCTGGGGCGACGACCTGCGCGTCGAGGGGGTCGTCGTGGAGATGCTCGACGGCGTCGACGACCTCGACGCCGCGATCCGGGAGTTCGGGCCCCGCCCCGGCCGCCGCATCGGCGTCCTCGTCGACCACCTCGTGCCGGGCTCGAAGGAGTCCCGCCTCGTGGCGAAGGTCGCCACGAGCCCGCACGTCCTCGTCCTGGGGCACCCGTTCATCGACGTCTGGCAGTCCGTCCGGCCGCAGCGGCTGGGCTGGACGCGGTGGCCGACGATCCCGAAGGGACAGGACTGGAAGCACGGGATCCTCACCGAGCTGGGCTGGCCGCACGCGACGCAGGCCGACGTCGCGCACGGGTGGAAGCGCATCCTCGGCACCGTCCGCACCTACGCCGACCTGGAGCCGGCGCTGCTGGGCCGGGTGGAGGAACTCGTCGACTTCGTCACCGCCGACCTGGCGGACCGCTGAGCGAACCGGGAGGATCGAGACCGTGAGCCAACCGCCGTACCCCCAGCAGCCGCCGCACGTCCCCGCGCCGATGTCGCCGTCCGACGAGCGGATGTGGGGGATGTTCGGGCACCTGTCCGCGATCGCGGCGAGCTTCATCAGCCTGCCGTTCCTCGGCCCGCTGATCATCTTCCTGGTCTTCAAGGACCGCAGCGGGTTCGTGCGCGGGCACAGCGCCGAGGCGCTGAACATGACGATCTCGGTGATCGTCTACGAGCTCGCGCTGGGTCTCGTGCTAGGGCTCTTCACCCTCGTGACGTTCGGCGCAGGTTTCATCTTCTTGTGGGTGGCGTGGATCCCGCCCGTCGTGTTCCTCGTGTTCACGATCCTGGCGGCCGTCGCCGCGAACCGCGGTGAGGTCTACCGCTACCCGCTGATCTTCCGGCTGGTGCGCTGAGGCTCACGCCACGGCGCCCAGGTCCGCCACGGCGTCCGTGCCGAGCGGGACCAGCGCGACGGTCGTGACGCCGGCCCGCTCGTAGTCCGCGAGCCGCCGGCGCACGGCGTCGACGGACCCCACGAGGCTGGTCGCCTCCACCAGACCGGCCGGGACCCGCTGCACCGCCTCGTCCTTGCGGCCGGCGAGGTAGAGGTCCTGGACGGCGTCGACGGCCTCGCCGAACCCCAGGCGGCGGCCGAGGTCGGCGTAGAAGTTCGCCTCCTTCGAGCCCATCCCGCCGACGTAGAGCGCGATGAGCCGGCGCACCGGCAGTTCCGCGCGTTCGCGGTCCTCCCCCGTCGCGCCGGTCAGGACGAACGGCACCGACGCCGTGACCTCGAACCGCTCCGGGGGGCTCGCCCGGCGCGCGAAGCCCGCGGCCAGGCGCTCGGTGGACTCGGAGACGTTCTCGGGCACGAGGAACGAGGGCAGCCAGCCGTCCGCGATCTCGCCCGCCAGTTCCACGTTCCGCGGTCCGACGGCCGCGAGGTGGATCGGCAGGTCCGCCCGCGGCGGGGGTTGCATGAGCTTCAGCGGGATCCCCGGCCCGCCCGGCAGCGGCAGCGTGAGGTGCTCTCCCGCGAACGTCGAGTCCTGCCGGGCCAGCAGCTGCCGGACGAGGGCGACATACTCGCGGGTGCGGGCGAGGGGTTTGGCGAAGGGCTGCCCGTACCAGCCCTCGGCGACCTGCGGCCCGGACACCCCCAGGCCGAGGCGGAACCGGCCGCCGGACAACCCGTCGAGGGTGGCGGCCGTCATCGCGGTCGACGCCGCAGCCCGTGCGGGGACCTGCAGGACGGCCGACCCCAGGCCGATGCGGCTCGTCTGCCCGGCCAACCAGCCGAGGACGCTGACCGCGTCGGTGCCGTAGGCCTCGGCGACCCAGACGGAGGAGAACCCCGCGTCCTCGGCCGCGCGGGTCAGCGCCAGCGCTCGCGCGGCGGCGGGCCCGACCGGGCCGGTGAGGTAGCCGACGCTGAGCCCGAGGTCCATGGCCCGCACGCTACCGGCGCCGGTCAGTCCAGCAGCCGCCGCACCACCGCGTCGGCGAGCAACCGCCCACGGCGGGTCAGGGCGACCCGGCCCCCGGCGGCGGGGGCGAGCAACCCGTCGAGCAGGAGCTGCGCCGTCTGCGGCCGCACGCCCCACCAGGCGGGGTCGAAACCCTCGGCCAGCCGGGAGCGCAGCAGCACGTCCTCGACCCGCCGGTCGTCGGCCGACAGGCGTTCGCGGGCGTGGGCGGGGGACGTCGCCGCGTCCAGCCGTCCCGCGTAGGCGCTGGGGTGCTTGACGTTCCACCACCGCACCCCGCCGACGTGGCTGTGCGCCCCGGGCCCGATCCCCCACCAGTCCCCGCCGCGCCAGTAGGCGAGGTTGTGCCGGCACGCGAACTGCGGCTCGCGGGCCCAGTTGCTCACCTCGTACCAGCCGTACCCGGCGGCGGTGAGGGCGTCGTCGACGACCTCGTACTTGTCGGCCTCGTCGTCGTCGGAGGGTTCGGGGACCTCCCCGCGGCGGACCTGGGCGGCCAGCTTCGTGCCCTGCTCGAGGATGAGCGCGTAGGCCGAGACGTGGTCGGGGGCGCAGTCCAGGGCGGCGTCCAGGCTGGTGCGCAGGTCGTCGACGGACTCCCCGGGGGTGCCGTAGATGAGGTCGAGGCTGACGTCGAGGCCCGCCTCGCGGGCCCAGCGGACGGCGAGCGGGACGCGGGCGGGGTCGTGGGTGCGCTCCAGGACGGCCAGGACGTGCGGCACGGCCGACTGCACCCCGAACGAGACGCGGGTGAACCCGGCCTCGCGCAGCCGGGCCAGGCCCTGCGGGGTCACGGAGTCGGGGTTGGCCTCGGTGGTGACCTCGGCGCCGGGGGTGAGGCCGAACTCCTCCCGGACGGCGCAGAGCATCGTCGCGAGGTCGTCGGCGGGCAGCAGCGTGGGGGTGCCGCCGCCGAAGAACACCGTCTCGGCGGGGCGCACCGCCTCCCCCAGCACCCGCGCGGCCAGCCGGACCTCGGCGGTGGCCGTGCGCGCGTAGGCGGCCTGCGACGCACCGCCGCCGAGCTCGGTGGCGGTGTAGGTGTTGAAGTCGCAGTAGCCGCAGCGGACGGCGCAGAACGGGACGTGCAGGTAGACGCCGAACGTGCGGTCGCCGGCCCCGGCGAGGGCCTCGGCCGGCAGGGCGCCGTCGGTGGGGACGGTCTCGCCGTCGGGCAGGGTGCTCGGCACGCCCCCAGTGTCACCCCTGCCCTCGGGTGCCCTGGTACCCGTAGGGGGTAGGGGTTGCGAAACGTACCCCCGAGGGGTACCAAGGAGGCATGGAGCACGGACCGGGGTACGCCGGGGAGAAGGACGAGGTCCTCAAGCGGTTGCGCCGCGTCGAGGGCCAGGTGCGCGGGCTGCAGCGCATGGTCGAGGAGGACGCCTACTGCATCGACGTCCTCACCCAGGTCTCCGCCGCGACGAAGGCCCTGCAGGCCGTGGCCCTGTCCCTGCTCGACGACCACCTCGGGCACTGCGTCGCGCACGCGGCGGCCGAGGGCGGTGCGGTGGCGGACGAGAAGATCAAGGAAGCGAGCGCGGCGATCGCGCGGTTGGTGAGGTCCTGATGAGCACGAACCAGTTCCAGGTGAGCGGCATGACGTGCGCCCACTGCGTCGGCGCGGTCACCGAGGAGGTCTCGGCGCTGCCGGGCGTCGAGGCGGTCCAGGTCGACCTCGTCCCCGACGGCACCTCGACCCTGACCGTCACCAGCACCACCCCCCTCGAGGAGTCCGCCGTCGCGGCCGCCGTCGACGAGGCGGGCTACGAACTGGTGCGCTGATGGCCGCGCCCGTGGACGGGTTCGCCCCGGTCGAGCTCACGATCGGCGGGATGACCTGCGCGTCCTGCGCGAACCGCGTCGAGAAGAAGCTCAACCGCATGCCGGGTGTCGAGGCGAGCGTGAACTACGCGACCGAGAAGGCCACGGTCCGGCTGCCGGCGGGCACGGACGTGGCCGAGGCCATCGCCGTCGTGGAGAAGACCGGGTACACGGCCACCCTGCCGGACCCTGAACCCGCTGCGCCGCAGGACGACCCGGTGACGACCGAACTCGGCCGCCGGCTCGCCGCGACGGCGGCGCTGGCCCTGCCGGTGCTGCTGCTGTCGATGGTCCCGGCCCTGCAGTTCACGAACTGGCAGTGGCTCGCCTTCGCCCTCGCCTCCCCCGTCGCGGTGTGGGGCGCGTTCCCGTTCCACCGCGCCGCCGTCGTGAACGCGCGGCACGGCGCGGCCACGATGGACACCCTCGTGAGCATCGGCGTCGCCGCCGCGTGGTTGACGTCGTGCGCGGCCCTGTTCCTCGGCGACGCCGGGATGCCCGGGATGCACATGGAGTTCCGGCTCTGGGGCTCGACCGGCGACGAGCTGTACCTCGAGGTCGCCGCCGTCGTCACGGTGTTCGTCCTGACCGGCCGGTACCTGGAGGCGCGGGCCCGGCGCCGCTCCGGCGCCGCGCTGCGGGCGCTGCTCGCCGTGGGCGCCAAGGACGTCGGCGTCCTGCGCGACGTCGACGGGCGCAGGGCCGAGCACCGGGTCGCCGTCGCCGACCTGCAGCCCGGCGACGAGTTCGTCGTGCGCCCCGGCGAGACGGTCGCCACCGACGGGACGGTCCTCGACGGCAGTTCCGCGGTCGACGCGTCCGTCGTCACGGGCGAGTCCGTGCCCGTCGAGGTGGCCGCCGGTGACGACGTCGTCGGCGGCACGGTCAACGCCGGGGGCCGGCTCGTCGTGCGCGCCACCCGGGTCGGCGCCGACACGGCCCTGGCCCGCATCGGCCGGGCCGTGGAGGAGGCCCAGTCGGGCAAGGCCGCGGCCCAGCGCCTCGCCGACCGCGTCTCGGGCGTGTTCGTCCCCGTCGTGCTCGTCGGCGCCCTCGCCACGTTCGGCGCCTGGTGGCTGTCGGGGGCGAGCGCGGCCGGGGCGCTCACGACGGCCGTCGCCGTCCTCGTCATCGCCTGCCCCTGCGCGCTCGGGCTCGCCACCCCGACGGCGCTGCTCGTCGGCACCGGCCGGGGCGCCCAGCTCGGCATCCTCGTCAAGGGGCCCGAGGCGCTGGAGGCGACCCGGCGCGTCGACACCGTCGTGCTCGACAAGACCGGCACCGTCACCACGGGCCGGATGACCCTCGCGGCCGTCGTCCCCGTCGACGGGGTCGACGCCGCGGAGCTGCTGCGGCGCACCGGGTCCCTCGAGGACGCCTCCGAGCACCCCGTGGGCCGGGCCGTGGCCGCCGCGGCCCGCGAGGCCGGCCCGCTCGCCCCGGCCGGCGACGTCGTCGTGACCGCGGGCGCCGGGATCGCCGGCACGGTCGAGGGCGTGGCCCTGCGCGTGGGCCGGCCGGACTGGTCCGCAGCCGACCTGCCGGCCGGGGTGCGCGACGCTCTGGCCGAGCACGAGTCCGCGGGCCGGACGGTGCTCGTGGTGGTCGCGGACGAGCGGCCGGTGGGCGTCCTCGCCGTCGCCGACGCCGTGCGCCCGACGAGCCGCGACGCCGTCACCGGGTTCCGGGCCCTCGGTCTGCACCCCGTGCTCCTCACCGGCGACCACGAGCGGACGGCCCGCACGGTCGCGGGCGCGGTCGGGATCGACGACGTCGTGGCCGGGGCCCGTCCGGAGGACAAGCTCGCCCACGTCCGGTCGCTGCAGGCGCGGGGCAGGGTCGTCGCGGTCGTCGGGGACGGCGTCAACGACGCCGCCGCGCTGGCCGTCGCCGACCTCGGCATCGCCCTGGGCAGCGGGACCGACGTGGCCGTGGAGGCCGGCGACCTGACCCTCGTTCGCGCCGACCTGCTCGCCGCCGTCGACGCCGTGCGGTTGTCGCGCCGGACGCTGGCCACGATCCGCGGCAACCTGTTCTGGGCGTTCGCCTACAACGTGGCCGCGCTCCCGCTCGCCGCGGCGGGACTGCTGAACCCCGTCGTCGCGTCGGCGGCGATGGCGTTCTCCTCGGTGTTCGTCGTCACGAACTCCCTGCGGCTGCGCCGGTTCCGCTGACCCTCCACCGCCCCGGGGCGAGAACGCCTCGTTGGCCCCACTCGGCCGATCACCGACCCCGTGGGGCCAACGAGGCGAACCCCCGGCCGGGCGTCAGGGCAGCGCGTTGGCCCGCGCCACCCCGCCGTACCAGTGGGCGCTGGGCTTGGGCGTGCGCTCGAACGTCTCCCGGTCCCACGCGACGAGACCGAACGTCGGCCGGTACCCCGAGGCCCACTCGTAGTTGTCGAGCAGGCTCCAGTGCAGGTACCCGCGCACGTCGATCCCCTCGGCGAGGCAGTCGTGGATCCCCTCCAGCGACGCCTGGGTGTAGGCGATCCGCCGGGTGTCGTCGGCCGTCGCGATGCCGTTCTCGGTCACCACCAACGGGACGCCCCCGGTGAGCTCCCACGCCGCGCGCAACCCGTCGGCGGCGGCCTGCGGGTAGAACTCCCAGCCCGTGAGCGTGGTCTCGACGTCCTCGCGCACGGGCAGCGGGCCGTCGGGCCCGACGAAGGTGCGGGTGTAGGCCTGGACGCCGACGAAGTCGTTGCCCTTGGCGGCCTCGAGGTACCAGTCGTCGCGCGGGTGGCCGTACTCCGCGGTCGCGTCGTCGGCGCCGGGCTCGCCGGTGCTCTTGAACGCCTGGGTCGCGACCGTCCAGCCAGTCTTCGCCCCCGGCAGCTGCGACAGCACGTCCCGCGCCCGCTCGTGGGAGGCGAGCAGCTGGTCGGCGACGCGCAGGTCCGGGTTCGGCAGGCCGTGCGCGACGAGGTTCGACGCGTCCTCACCGCCGGCGAGCATCGCGGCGATGTTCGGCTCGTTGACGGTGCAGATCCACTCCACGTCGCGGACGACGGGCAACGCCGCCTCGACGTACCGGCCGAACAGGTCGGGGGCGTCGTCGGCCCGCCAGAACCCGTCGCGCTCGAACCAGCGCGGCACCGTGAAGTGCATCAGCGTGACCACGGGGTCTACGCCGAACTCCCGGCAGGTGTCGACCATCCGCCGGTAGTGGTCGACGGCGGCGCGCGAGAAGAACCCCCGCTCGGGCTCGATCCGGGCCCACTCGATGCTGAACCGGTAGGAGGTCAGCCCGAGGTCGGCCAGGATCCGGACGTCCTCGCGGTAGCGGTGGTAGCTGTCGGCGGCGTCACCGGAGGGTTCCACGATGCCCCACGCCGCGGCCAGGGCCGGGTCGTGCTCGTGGACCCACCAGTTGCCGGCGACGTTGCCGCCCTCGACCTGGTGCGCGGCCGTGGCCGCGCCCCAGAGGAAACCGTCGGGGAAGGTGCGCATCTCAGGACTCCTGGCGGATTCGGGCGGGGTTCGGGACGGCGTCCAGCAGGGACACCGTGTAGGGGTGGGTGGGGTGCTGCAGCACCTGCGCCGTCGGTCCGCGCTCGACGACGCGCCCGGAGTGCAGGACGAGCAGGTCGTCGGTGATGAGGCGGGCGCTCAGCAGGTCGTGGGTGATGTACAGCAGCGACACCCCGAGGCGTTCGCGCAGGTCCTCCAGCAGCGCCAGGACGCCCGCCCGCAGGGTGACGTCGAGCATCGAGACGGGTTCGTCGGCCACGATGACCTGCGGTTCGCACGCCAGGGCGCGGGCGATGACGACGCGCTGGCGCTGGCCCCCGGACAACTGGTGCGGCAGCTTCTGGGCGAACTGCCCCGTCGGGGTGAGACCGACCGTCTCGAGCAGTTCGTGGACGCGGCGGCGCGCGTCCGCCCCCGTGAGCCCGGTGTGGTTCAGGACCGGTCGGGTGAGCGCGTACTCGACGGTGTGCAGCGGGTTCAGGGCCGCGTACGGGTCCTGGAACACCATCTGCACGCTGCGGTGCAGCGTCTTCACCTCTCGCCGCTTGAGCCGGCCGACGTCGAGGTCGCCGAACCGGACCGAGCCCGACGTGGGCGCCTCGACCCCGGTCACCATCTTGGCGATCGTCGACTTGCCCGACCCGCTGGCCCCGACGAGGGCCAGGGCGGCACCGGGTTCGAGGGTGAAGGAGACGTCGGAGACGGCGTGCACCTCCGCCTCCCCGCGCCGCGGCGGCGGGTACGTCTGGGAGACCCCCTCGACGACGACGGCCTCGCCGCCCGCCGGCGGGGCCGGCCGCGGCCGCAGCGACCGGTCCGGGAACCCGGGCAGGGAGACGGTCTGCGCGCGCGGGTCGGCGTAGTGGCTGAGCAGCATCCGCGTGTACTCGTCCTGCGGGGAGCGCAGGACGTCGTGCGAGGGCGCGTCCTCCACGATGCGCCCCTCGTGCATGACGAGGACCCGCTCGGTGGCCTCGAGCACGATCCCGAGGTCGTGGCTGATGAGGACGGCCGTGAACCCCTCGGTGCGCTGCAGGTCGACGATGGTGTCCATGACGGCGTGCTGGACGAGGACGTCGAGCGCCGTGGTGGGCTCGTCGAACACGACGAGCTGCGGGTCCAGGGACAGGGCCAGCGCGATGGACACGCGCTGGCGCATCCCGCCGGACAGCTCCCCGGGGTAGCGGTCGAGGACCTTCGGGTCCAGCTCGACCTTGGCCAGCAGCTCGGCCGACCGCTCCTCCCACCGCTGCTTGGGCACGTGGCCGTGCGCGCGGTAGATGTCGGCGAAGTGGTCACGGACCCGGCGCACCGGGTTCAGCGCGTTCATGCCGGACTGCAGGACCATGGCGAACCCGCCCTGGCGCTGGCGGCGCAACCCCTCCGCGTCCAGGTCGCGCACGTCGTGGCCGCCGAAGAGGATCTGCCCCCCGTTCGTGCGGGCCGGCGGTTTCTGCAGCCGGGTGATCGCGTAGCCCAGGGTCGACTTGCCCGACCCCGACTCCCCCACCAGCCCGACGAACTCCCCGCGGCGCAGGCCGAAGGAGACGTGGTCGACGGCCTGCACGGCGCGCTGCCCGTGCGACTCGTAGACGACGGACAGGTCGCGGACCTGCAGCAGGTCCTCCTGCACGGTGGTGGGGCTTCCGGTGCTCGTGGCCTGCGTGCTCATCGGTCCGCCTTCCGGGCCCGCGACCCCTCGCGCAGTCGCGGGTTGCTCACGGCGTCGACGCCGAAGTTGACGAGGGTGAGGGACAGGGCCAGCAGCGCGATGCACAGACCGGGCGCGAACAGCAGCGCCCACTGCCCCGTGAGCAGGGCGCTGGAGTTCTGCGCCCAGTAGATCATCGTGCCCCAGCTGACGACGGACGTGTCGCCGAGGCCCAGGAACTCCAGGCCCGCCTCGGCCAGGATCGCCGCCGTGGCCGCCCCGAAGAAGCTGCCGGCGATCAGCGAGGTCATGTTCGGCAGGATCTCCCGGAACACGATGCGCGGGGCGCTGTCGCCGGAGAACCGGGCCGCCTCGACGAAGTCGCGCGAACGCAGCGACTGCGTCTGCGAGCGCAGGACGCGGGCCCCCCAGGCCCAGCCGGTGATGACGATGACGGCGACGATGACGGCGACGCCGCCGTTCTGCAGGTACGCCGCGATGACGATCATGAACGGCAGGGCGGGGACGACGAGGAACAGGTTCACGACGAACCCGATGACCTCGGCGACCCAGCCGCGCGTGTACCCCCAGGACAGGCCGATGAGCACGGCGACGGCCGTGGCGAGCAGGCCGGCGGTGAACCCGACGAGCACGCTGGTGCGGGCGCCGTGGACGAGCTGGGACAGCACGTCCTCCCCGGCCGCCGTGGTGCCCAGCCAGTGCGCCGTGCCGGCGTCCTGGCTGCGGGGGAAGGTGTTGTCCTTCGCGCCGTACGGGGCCAGGAGGGGGCCGACGAGGGCGAGGAGCAGGAAGAACGCCAGCAGGACGAGACCGACGCGCGCCTTGCGGTTGTCCCACAGCGTCGCGAGGACGCGGCCGACGCTGCGCCACGCGCTGGGGGCGTGCTGGACGTCGGGTTCCGACGTCGACGGGGTCGTGCCCGTGTGCGGGGTCGCCACGCCGCTCACCTCCGGGTCCGCGGGTCGAGGAGGCCGTAGAGCACGTCGACGAGGAAGTTCGCGACGAGCACGCTGACCGTGATCATGAGGAAGAGCGCCTGCATCAGCGGGTAGTCCTGGCCGATGACGGCGTTGAAGAGCAGGTACCCGATCCCGGGGTACCCGAACACCTGCTCGACGAGGACGGACCCGCCGACGACGCCGCCGAGGGAGAGCCCGAACCCGGTGAGGTTGGGCAGGATCGCGTTGCGGGCCGCGTAGCGCAGGGCGACCGTCCGCCCCCGCAGGCCGTTCGCCTCGGCGAAGGTCACGTAGTCGTCGCCGAGGGTGTTGATCATCGCGTTGCGCATCCCGAGGATCCACCCGCCCAGCGACGTCAGCAGGATCGTGATGGCCGGCAGCGCGGCGTGGGCCAGGGCGTCGCCGAGGAACGCGAGGGTGAACCCCGGGGTCGTCGTGGCCGAGTAGGCCCCCGTCGTGGGGAACCAGTGCAGCACGAACCCGAGGAAGAACAGCAGCAGCAGCGCGGTCCAGAAGTACGGGAACGTCGACAGGAAGCTGCCCGACAGGGTCGGCAGCGCGTCCAGCCACGTCCCGCGCTTCCAGGCCGACAGCACGCCCACGAGGGTGCCGAGGACGAAGGCCAGGACGGTGACCAGCCCCACGAGCAGCAGCGTGTACGGCAGGGCCTGGGACACCATCGAGGAGACGGTCTGCGGGTAGAACGTGTACGAGACCCCGAAGTCCAGGGTCGCGACCTGTCGCAGGTACGACCCGTACTGCGCCAGCAGGTTCCCGTCGGGCACCCCGAGCTGAGCCTCGATGGCCGCGCGGGTGGCCTCGCTCACCGGGCCGTTCTGGGCGAGCTTGGCGACGGCCGCGTCGGCGGGCGTGCCGGGCATGAGCCGCGGCAGGACGAAGTTCACGGTGACGGCGGCCCACAGGGTCAGGACGAACAACCCGAGCCGGCCGAGCAGGTACCGGCCGGGGAAGGACCCCCGGCCGGTCCGCGCGGCGGGGGCCGCGGCGGTACCGGGGTCCGTGGTGGGATCCAGGACGGTCACGCGGCACCTCCGGCGAGCTTGAGCCGCGTGAAGATCCCCAGCGGCGCGGAGTCGTAGTTCTGCGGGGCCATGTAGGGGTCCTCCGCCGTGGGCCAGCCGATGAACTTCTCGTCGTTGTACAGGCCCCAGAGCCCGCCGTAGTACAGGCCGATGGCCGGGAGCTCCTCGTAGACCTTCCGCTGCAGGGACCGGGCCGCGGCGAGCTGGCGGGCCGGGTCGGTGCTGGACCTGAACTCGGCGAGCAGGGCGTCGACCTCGGGGTCGGAGAACCGCTCGTAGTTCGCCTGGGTGGAGGTGCCCACGTCGGTCAGGAACTCGCTGGACATGAGGTCGTTGAAGGCGCGGAACACGTCACCGCCCCCCATGCCGCCGAGGGCCACCTGGAACTGGCCGTTGGCGACGGCCGACTGGTACCCGGCCGGTTGCGGGAGCTGGAGGCTGACCTCGATGCCGAGGGCACCGAGCTGCCCGGCGACCTCCTGGGCCGCGCGGGTCCAGTCGGTGTAGCCGTTCGCCGAGGTCAGGGCGAACGCGAACTGCCGGCCGTCGGGGCCGACGAGCCTGCCGTCGCGCTGGGTGTACCCGGCCGCGGCGAACGACTCCAGGGCCGCCGCGGTGTCCTGCGCGACCATCCCGGCGTCGGGGATGGCGGGGTCGAGCCAGTCCTGCTGGTTGGGCAGCACGAGGCCGGTCTGACCGGCGGGCTGCATGTACCCCTCGCTGGCCACGTCGGCGATGCGTCCCCGGTCCAGCGCCAGCGACAGCCCGCGGCGGACGGCCACGTCGTCGAAGGGGGCGACGGTGTGGTTGGGCAGCAGGGCGACGATGCCACCGGGCGGGAACCACCAGCGGTTGTGCGGGCTGGCCGCGCCCCACGTCCCCTGGACGTCGGAGATGAACGAGTAGCTCCAGTCGTACCCGCGCGTGACGGTGTCGAGCTGGTTGTCCGTGGCGGGCAGCACGAGGTGTTCGATCTCGACGCTGTCGGCCTGCCAGTACCGGGGGTTCCTGTCCATGGAGTACTGCTGCGGGTTGTAGTTGCCCAGCACGAACGGCCCGGTGCCGACGGGGTTCTCGTCGCGGTACGTCCCGGGGTCGGCGACCTCGGCCCAGCGGTGGCGCGGGACCACGTAGGTGACGCCGATGATCGGCAGCGCGGGCACGTCGTCGGTCTGCAACCGGCACACGACGCGGTCGCCGTCGGCCTCGACGGAGGCCAGGTGCTGCCAGACCCCCTTGCCGTCCAGCGCCGGGACCTGCTTCAGCAGTTCGAGGGTGAACACGACGTCGTCGGCGGTGAACGGCTCCCCGTCGCTCCACTGCGCCTCGCGCACCGTCAGGACGATCGTGCGCGCGTCGGGCAGCTCCCACGACTGCGCGAGCCACGGGATCTGCTCGCCGTCGAGGGGGTTGACGAGGATCAGCGGTTCGTAGATCCACTTCGCCGCCGTCCTGGTGTTCACCAGGAACGGGTTGAAGACGCGGTTGAACAGGGGGTTCCCCTTGTCCGCGTTGATGAGCATCGTGTCCTGCCCGATCGTCGGATCGGGTCGGCTGCGCACCTGCACGCTGCAACCGCTCAGTCCGGTCCCCACGAGGGCGGCTCCTGCACCGAGCCCTGCGAGGATCCCCCGGCGTCCCAGCACCGGTCCCTGCCGAAGCGTCATCGCTCGACCTCCACGTTCGTCGTGGGAGTCAGCGTATGCGCTTACATCGGTGTGTCAACCGGGGGGCAGCTCTCCCGCAGCAACACCTCGACCGGCAGCCGGGCGGACAGCGGCGCGGCGGCGGGGTCCGTCAACCGCGCCACGACGGCCCGCACGGCGGCCCGGCCCAGCTCGGCCATCGGCTGGGCCACCGTGGTCAGCGGCGGCTGCGTGAACCGCCCCACGTCCAGGCCGTCGAAGCCGGTCACGTAGACGTCGTCCGGCACGCGCAGCCCCCGCCGCCGCAGCGCGTCCATCGCACCGAGCGCCGACTGGTCGTTGGCGCACACGAGCGCCCGCGGCACCCGCCGCCCCAGCAGCCCGGTGACCGCGACGTCGGCCGCGTCCCGCCGGAAGTCGCCCCGCACGTGCTCGACGGCCGCGCGGTCCAGACCGGCCGCGTCGAGGGCGGCGAGGAGCCCGCGCTGCCGCTCGGCGTCGTCGGGGGAGTCCGCGGGCCCCGCCACGTAGACGACGTCGCGCACCCCCAGACCGCTCACGACGTGGGCCACGAGCGCCTGCATGCCGGCGGCGTTGTCGACGCTGACGTGGTCGAGGCCGTCCGGCAGGTCCCCGCCGGCACGGGCCGCGTCGGCCAGCAGGACGACGGGCAGACGCCGGGCGACGTGGGTCAGCAGCTCGTCGGAGACGGTGCGGGCCAGGACCGCCAGCCCGTCGCAGCGGCCCGCGACGTCGTTGACGACGACGTCGCGCGCCGGACCCCGGCCCGCGGCGACCATGAGGGCGAACCCCCGCCGCCACGCCTCCGCCTCCGCCCCGCGCAGCACCTCGTCGAAGTACAGGTTGGGACTGCTCGGCGCGGCGCCGCGCCGACGGTCGTCGACGACGCGGACGCCGCCCGCCCCGGCACCGGCGGGCCGGTCCTCCTCCTCCAGGGCGTCGTGGTCGGGGAAGCACAGCCCGATGACACCGGTCTTGCGGCCCGCGAGCGCCCGCGCGTTGCCCGAGGGGACGTAGCCGAGGTCGCGGACGGCGGCGAGGACGCGTTCGCGGGTGGCCTCGCGGACGGCCTCCGGGGTGCGCAGGACGCGCGAGACGGTCGCGATCGACACGCTCGCGCGGTCGGCCACGTCGTAGACGGTCGGGGTCCTGCCCTCGACGGCGGTCTCCCCACGGGACGGGTGGCGGGCCATGCCCCGGCCTCCTGCTCTGCTCCGGCACCGGACGGGTCGGCCGATGCTACGACGTGGGCCGGCCGCCACCTCACCGTGTTCACCGTGCTCCCGCCCGGTTGCGGAGCGGACGCGGCGACGATTCCCTGCTCCCATGGCAGGTTCGGCGCAGTCCCAGGTCAAGCAGCACGCCCGGCGCGGTGAGGCGTTCGCGCAGCGGCACGAACAGGGCCTGCGCAAGCTCGGGCGGGTGGGGGTGGCGGCCGAGGGGGTGGTGTACCTGCTCATCGGGTGGCTGGCCGCCCAGGTGGCGCTGGGCGGCGCCTCGACCTCGGCCGACTCCAGCGGCGCCCTGGCCCAGATCGCGCAGCAGCCGTTCGGGACGGTCCTGCTGGTGGTCCTCGCGGTCGGTTTCGGCGCCCTCCTGCTGTGGCAGGTCGTCGAGGTCGTCACCGAGGACGAGCTCCCGCACCGGGCGCGGGCGGTGGTCAAGGGCGTCGCCGCGGCCGCCCTGGGGTTCTCCTGCGTGCGCTTCGCCACGGGGGGCGGGTCCTCGTCGGGGTCCCAGCAGCAGACCGTCACCCAGCGCGTCCTAGAGGCCCCCGGCGGGGCGGTCCTGGTCGTCCTGGTCGGCCTGGCCGTCGTGGTGGTCGGGGTCGTCACCGCCGTCAAGGGCCTGAAGGGCGACTTCGAGGACAAGATCGAGGGGACCCTGTCGCCGGCGCTGCGCCGCCTGGGGATGGCGGGCAAGCTCGCCCGGGGCATCGCCTTCGCGGTGCTGGGGGTGCTGGTCGCGCTCTCGGCCACCGGGGACACGGGCAAGTCGCGCGGTCTCGACGCCGCCTTCCACGAGATCGCGGCGCAGCCGTACGGCGTGGTGCTGCTGCTCGTCGTGGCGGCGGGGGTCATCGCCTTCGGGGTGTTCCAGCTGGTGACGGCCCACCGCCGCACCCGCGCCTGAGCCGCGTCCCGGGCCTGGAGGGGTGATCCAGGCCACAACGACTCAGGGAACCCATCCGGTCACCGATCGGTTGCGAACTGAGGGTGCCCTCACACCGGTGCGCGTCTCGGTGCACACTGTGCGGGGGCTCTCGTCCGGTTCGACCTCGAAGCAGGAGTGCACGTGTCGCGAAAGATCATCACCCCCGGGGACATCCGCGACCACGTCCTCCGCCTGGGCGAGAAGTACCCGCCCATCGCGCTGGACTCCGTCGACCGCACGGTCCACGACCCCCGCGGCGTCCGTGAGCGCTTCGGGCACGTCATCGACTACCTGGCGCGCGTGGAGCTCGAGGTCGACCGCAACGTCCTGGAGCTGCTGACGCTGTTGCCGGACGTCTCCGAGACCGACCGCCTCTTCTACGCCGACGTGTGGCAGCCGCAGGAGATCCAGCACGGCCTGATCCTCGACCGGCTGCAGCAGGACATCGACCTGTCCCCGGCCGACCCGAACACCGACCACGTGAGCCCCAAGATCCGCATCCTCGGCTCCCTCGCCCACCTCAAGCCGGTGCAGGAGGTCGCGCGCCTCCTCTACTACCTGACGGGGGCCGCGACGGAGAAGGCCGCGGTCGTGGCCTACAACCTCCTCGTCGACGGGCTCGACGACATGGGCGAGGAGGCGGTCTCCCGGACGATCGTGCAGCCCATCCGCCGGCAGGAGCCGGGGCACTTCGCCTTCTACCGGCTGTCGGCGACGGAGATGTTCCAGCAGAACGTCCTGTCCCCCTGGCAGCTGCGGCTGGCCAGGGTGCTGCGCCGCGCCTCCTTCAGCCCCGTCGGCGCGCACACCCCGCAGCACCGCGCGCAGTTCGGCGGTGTCCTGACGACGCTCGGCCTGGCCGAGAAGGTCGAGGACTTCGGCGCGCAGATCGGGCTCGTCGAGCGCGAGCTGCTGTGGGCCCGGGACCAGGGGATGCGGGTGCCGGACTACATCCTCGCCGCCCTGCGGGACACCATCGAGCAGTTCCGCGCGAGCGCGGTCCCCGCCCCCGCGTGAGCGGGCGGGGCGGGCAGTAGCGTCAGCACGTGCCGCTCACCGACCTGCCGCTGGACGCGCTCCGGACCTACCGGGGGGACCTCGCCGAACCCGCCGACCTCGACGCGTTCTGGGCCGGGAGCCTGGCCCGGGCCCGCCGCCACGACCTCGCCGTCGAGCTGACCCCGTACACCGGTCCGGCGCTGCCCGCGCTGCACGTGGACGACGTGCGGTTCGCGGGGTGGGACGGCGACCGCATCGCGGCCTGGCTCCTGCGCCCGGCGCACCTGCCCGGGCCGCTGCCCGTCGTGGTGGAGTTCATCGGGTACTCCGGGGGCCGTGGACTGCCCGTGGACCGGACCGCGTGGGCGGCCGCCGGTTTCGCCCACCTCGTCGTCGACACCCGGGGCCAGGGCCACGACACCCCCGACCCCGACCCCGACGTCACCGGCGGGCAGTGGGCGCGCGGGTTCATGACCAAGGGCATCGAGGACCCGACGACGTACTACTACCGCCGCGCCCTCGTCGACTGCGCCCGCGCGGTCGACGTCGCCCACGCGCTGCCCGGCCTGGGCGTCGAGGTCGACACCTCCCGCGTCGTGGTGCGCGGGGGCAGCCAGGGCGGGGCGTTCTCCATCGCCGCCGCCGCGCTGTCCGGGGACCGCGTGGCGGCCGCGCTCGTCGACGTCCCGTTCCTGTGCCACGTCCGCCGCGGCACGCACGTCGCCGGCGACGGCCCCTACCTCGAGGTGGTCGACTACCTGCGCCGGCACTCCCCCGAGAACGTCGAGCGCGCGTTCGCCACCCTCGCCCACGTCGACGGCGCGAACCTCGCCTCCCGCGCCCGCGTCCCGGCCCTGTTCAGCGTCGCCCTCATGGACCCGGTGTGCCCGCCGTCGACGGTGTTCGCGGCCTACAACCGCTGGGGACACGAGGACCGCGAGATCGACGTGTGGGAGTTCGCCGACCACGCCGGGGGCATCGGGTTCCAGGTCCAGCGGCAGCTGCGGTTCCTCGAGCGGCGCGGCCTGCGGTGACCCGGCCCCCGACCCGGCCCCTGCCGCCGCCGGACGACGAACCGGACCCCTGGTCGCTCTCGCTCGTCGCCCGCGTCGAACGCGACGCCCCCGGCCGCCGGCGGCCCGCGCACACCGACGTCCTCGTCGCCGCGGCCCGCGCCGTCGTGCTGCTCCTGGACGACCCGCGCGTCACCGACCCCGACGGGGAACTGCACGCCGCGGTCCAGGCGTGGCGGGACCGGCGCATCCGCAAGATCTGCCGCCGCGCCCGCGGGGCGGCGTGGGAGCGCACGGCCGGGCTGCCGCACAGCGAGGCCGCCAGCGGCGACGCCGTCGTGCGGGTGTTCGCACCCCACCCGCGCGAGGAGGTCCCGGACCTGCTGCGCCCCCTGCAGGTCGGCGGGCTCGACCTCGACGACCCCGACGGCCTCGCGGTCCCCGGCCCGGACGACGTGCTGACGGTCCGGCTGACGCCCGGGGTCGCGATGACGACGGGCAAGGCCGCGGCCCAGGTCGGTCACGCCGCCCAGCTCGCGCACGAGCGGTTGCCGCGCACCGACGCCTGGCGGCGCGGCGGTTTCGGCGTCCGCGTCCTCACCGGCCCCGTCGTGCTCCCGCCCGCGGACCGGGTGGACGTGCGCGACGGGGGTTTCACCGAGGTCGCTCCGGGGACGGTCACCGCGAGCGCAGGTTTCGAAGGGACGGTCTGACGTGCCGCAGCAAGGAGCGCCGTTGCGACGCATGGGGTTCCTCACCATCGGGTCGTTCGACCCGACCGACCCGCGACCGGGGCACGAGAGCACCCTGCGCGTCGTGGAGCTCGGCGAGCGCCTGGGGTTCGACAGCGCCTGGCTGCGCCACCGGCACCTGCAGCCGGGGATCTCCTCCCCCGTCGCCGTCCTGGCGGCGCTGACGCAGCGCACGAGCCGGATCCACCTCGGCACCGCCGTCACCCCGCTCGGGTGGGAGAACCCGCTGCGGATGGCCGAGGACCTCGCCACCGTCGACGTGCTGGCGGGCGGGCGGTTGCAGCCGGGCGTCAGCGTCGGCCCGCCGATGCAGTTCGAGCACGTGAGGGGGGCCCTGTACCCGGACACGGCCGACGTGGAGGACTTCGGCTACGAACGGGTCCTACGGCTGCACCGGTTCCTGCGCGGGGACCGGGCCAGCGACTTCGCCGGGACGCAGGGCATCGAGGTGTTCTCCGACCGCGTCGAACCGCACTCCCCCGGCCTGGCCGACCGGCTCTGGTACGGCGGGGCGAGCCTGCGCTCGGCGCAGTGGGCCGGTAAGCAGGGCCTGCACCTGCTGGCCTCCAGCGTCGTGCGCGCCGAGGGCGGCTCCACGGACTTCCCCTCGATCCAGGCGTCGCACCTGCGCGCGTTCGGCGAGCTGCACCCCGCCGGCCGCACGTCCCAGGGCCTCGTCGTCATCCCCACCGACTCCGCGACCGCGGCGCAGCGCGAGCGGTACCGCGCCTACGTCGAGCAACGGTCCGCGCGCGTCGGGACGCCCCAGGGACCGGGGCGGTTGCTCTTCGCGCAGGACCTGCTGGGGACGAGCGGGGAACTGGCCGAACGGCTGTGGGCCGACGAGGGGTTCCAGCTCGTCCAGGAGGTCGTCTTCGCGCTGCCCTTCGGGTTCGAGCACGACGACTACGTGCAGATCCTCACCGACATGGCCGCCCACCTCGGGCCCCGGCTCGGCTGGGCACCCGCGACGACCTGAGCGCCGGGACCGGCGCGGCCGGTGCGCGCCTCGGGACGACCGGTGTCGGTGACGGTCTGTCCGAACGGGTGCGCGTGCTCTAGGCTGATCGCGTCCTACCGAGGGCACCCATGCGATGGACCTCCCTGGAGGACGCATGACGTTCAGCATCTGCTCCCGCCCCCGCGCCGGCGTCGTGACGGTCGAGGTCCGCGGCGACCTGGACCTCACCACCGCGCACAGCGCTCACCTGTGCCTCACCGGCGCCGTCCACGACGGCCGCACGGTGGTCGTGGACCTGTCCAGGGTCCCCTTCGTGGACGGCGCCGCCGTCAGCGTGCTCCTGTCCGCCGCCCGCGACGCCTCCCGGCGAGGCGGCCGCCTCGTCCTGGCCGAGGCCCGTCCAGTGGTCCAGCTGCTGCTGGACGCCCTGGACCTGACACCTCTGCTGGGTGGGCGGGGCACCGTCGCCCAGGAACGGGCCGCCGCCCTCGCCGCCTGGGCCGAGACCAGCCCCGTTGCCGACGCCGACGCCGACGCCGACGGTGGGGTGAGCGGTGAGGTCCCACCGCGGCAACCGGCGTTCGCGCTGACGACCTCCTGGGAGTGAGCGGCAGCCGGAGTTCGCACCCGCTCCACCGGCTCGATCGCCCACGTCGATTCGTCGGGGTGGTCCGGCCCCGTGCGGGACCGCTACCGTGGGCCACGCCTCGGGGCCGGTGTCCAGAACGGTGCACACGAGCCCCACCACGGGCAGGAGGACGTCGTGACCTCTCCCACCGACCAGGTCCTCACCGGCACGACCGGGGAGGCCCCCGGCCCGGACACGACCGGTGATCGCCGCTCCCGCCACCACCGGCAGGGGGCCCCGGCCAGTGAGCTGGCCAGCCACTTCGGTGAACTGGCCCGTCAGCTGCGACGCCAGGACACCCCGCAGCAGGTGCTGGACCGCATCGTCGAAGCCGCCGTGGGCCTGGTCCCCGGCGCCCACCAGGCCACCATCAGCCGCGCCCGACGCCGTCAGCAGGTCACCTCGGTCGCAGCGACCAGCGAACAAGCCGGTGGTTTCGACACCGTGCAGACGCAGGTGGGGCAGGGCCCGTGCCTGGACGCCCTGTTCGAGGCACGCACCATCCGCGTGGAGGACCTGACCGAGGACGCCCGCTGGCCCGACCTGGCCCACCACGCCGGCGAGGTGCAGGTGCGCAGCGCGCTGTGCTTCCAGCTGTACGTCGACGGCGACAACCTCGGCGCGCTGAACCTGCTCTCCCCGCAGGGGTTCGCCTTCGACGACGAGTCCGAGGACATCGGCGCCGTCCTGGCCTCCCACGCCGCCGTCGCGGTCGCCGACGCCCAGGACCTGGCCAACGTGCGCGTCGCGCTGGACAGCCGGGACCTCATCGGGCAGGCCAAGGGCATCTTGATGGCCCACCACCGGCTCACCGCCGACCAGGCGTTCGCCGTGCTGGCCCGGTTCAGCCAGGACACCAACCGCAGACTGCGCGACGTGGCGTGGGACGTCGCCGCCACCGGCGCCCTCGACGAGCCCCCGCGGTGAGCGCGTCGAACGCCTACCGGTCGCCTCGCCGGACTGCCGGCGACCGGTAGGCGTTCGACGCGGTTCTCGCTCGTGGCGGCCACCAGATCGTCGATGCTGTCGTCGGCACCGGTCGTCACCGGCTCGCCGTGCCCGAGGCGGTTCCTGCGCAGCCGTTCTCGGTCGACGTTCTCGGCTCTGGTGGATCTCCACCTCCGCACCGCACGTGCGACCGCGGGCCCACGGTTTCGCGGTTCTCCCGCCGCCCCTCCCCGTGGTCCTCCTGCTGCACCTCCGACCGGTGCAGAACCCCGGGCCCGGCTACCCGACCCTCCGGGACCCGATCTCCACCCGTCGGCTGCCGCCCACCGGAGCTCCACCGCCACCCCCGCCCAGGTGCAGCGTCACGGGTGGGACCGTCCAGTCGTTCGTCGTGGACACCCGACCTCCCGAACGCCGGGCGCGGTCCCGCAGTTCGGCGAGCACGCCGGGCACACAGCCGTCGGCCGACGTGGCACCGCACAGGTCGACGACGAGGTGTGGGCTCCACCGCAACGCGACCTCGGCACAGGCGAGCACCAGGCAGCCGGTCTCCGCGCTGAGTCCGCCGCTGACCCGCACGACGGAGAAACCGGGGCGACGGTCGCAGGAGACGGCGAATTCCATGAGGGGTTCCTCGCGATCGGGCGAAGCGGGACGCCGACAGCTCGACGCTCAACACCTCTGCGGCCCACACGGTAACCCCGATCCGCACTCGGCACCAGGGTGTTTCGCGCCGTCGGCCGGTGCGGGTGGAGCAGTTCGACGTCCGACGAGCGCGTGCAGACCCGCGACGAACGGCGCCCCCACCCACGGGTGGTCGGCGAACGCACCGCAGACGGGTTCCCGCGGCGGGGCGCGAACAACGGGGAGCGCACCCCGGCGGTGGAGACGGACACGACCGTGTCGGAGGTCGACAGGTTCTCCCCGCCGGTCACCGCGCGACCCGCCCCACCCCGAACGGGAACTGCCACGTCCCCGGTGCACGGTTCCCGGGCGCGTGCCCTCCCCCTTGCGCGGGGTCACCGCATCCGGCCGAACCCTCGCGGTCCGACCGCCCTCGGGGAGGTCGACGCCGACCGCGCACCCCGTGGCGATCGGTGCCGGGCCCGAGGCACTGATCGCGGCAGCCCGGTCGGCCAGAGCGCCGCCGACGCCGCTGGACCAGCACGGCGCCCGGTCCTCACCACGAGACGCCGACCGGGCGCACGACCCCGACGAACAGGAGTTCCCGTGTTGTCCAGGCACCGCACCCGCACCACCGTCCCGCGCAGCCTGTTGCCCGCTGTTCTCTGATCTCTCCCCGTCTGACGCGATCGCTCCCACGTCTCACGTGACCCTTCACAGCCTCTCGACGACCAGGTCTGCTGAACATTCGAGCTACTGCCTCGACGAAGCGGTACCGGGAGCGGTGACGGTGGCCGGGCTCGGCGGACTCGCTGCGCTGCTCGGTGGTGGCGGGTGCTGGACGTGGCGCCACCCGGCTCGCCGACGCCTCACGAGTACCCGTCCACCGGGCTCGCGGCACGCTCGGTCTGGAGGTGGACGCTCGACCATCCCGCAGGCCGGGCGCTCTTCCACAGCGTGATCCCGGGAACGCGGTTGCGAGGAGCGCACGGTCCCGTGAGGCGCCCACTGAGCATCAGACTGGCGTGGTGGACAGGAAGCCTCCGAACGCTGAGTGCGTGACCACGACGTTGCGGGGCCGGAACCGCTGGGCTGTCCTCGGCCTGGCTGTCTGGTACACGGTGCTGATCCTCTGCTTCGGCCACGACGATGCCTCCCTGTACGTCTTCGCGGTGCTTGCCTGGACGGCCGCCGCCTTGGCGCTGCGGATGCGTGTCGAGGTCACTGCCCGGGAACTGCGCCACGTCGGTTTCTGGCGCACTCGCGTCCTCGACGCCGCTGAGGTGAGCGCCATCGAGCCGGCTCTCCGGTGGGGCGCGGCTGCACCACTGCTCCACGTCGACGGCCGACGACCGTTCTTCCTGTACGCGCTCAGCAGCGGCAGCACCCTGGCTGAGGAGCAGACCACCGTGCTGCACCGGCGCCTGCGCCGCCCTCACCCACGCTGACCTGCATCAGGAGCGGACGCCCTGTCGTCCCGCGGTGCGCGGGTGGGCGGTCGTCCCGCGGGCCGGGGACGTGCGAACGGGCGCGGTTCAGGTGGGGGTGCGGGTCGCACCTCCCGCTCCTCGAAGGCCGGCCCCCAGGGCGTCGATGAGATCGGTGAGCAGTTGCGTGAGCGACTCGAGCTGCCGGGGCGGCCGCCCGGTGAGGGCCGTGTCCACAGCTGACGCGGTCGGCGCGAAGAAGGCTGCCGCGTCGGCGTGGACCTTCGCGGTGGTGTGCAGGCTGACGAGTCGTCGGTCCTGGTGGTCCCGGGTCCGGACGACGTGGCCTGCTCCCTCGAGACGGTTGAGCGCCGCGGACGTCGCGTTGGCGCTGAGCCCGATCCGCTCCGCGAGCCGAGCGGGTGTGATCGAACCGCCGCCGCGCTCGGTGTCCAGGATCGCCACGACGGCCGCGGCGTCGGTGGGGTGCATGCGCTGCTGCCTGGCGAACTGCCGGCCGAGGGCTGAATCCGCGGCGCTGAACGCGCAGCAGGGCGATCACCTCCGCGCGCTGATCCGGACTTGACCTCACGTCACCCTCAGCACCAGGAGAGGGTACTAACTAGGCTTGGACCATTCCAGCGTGGAAGTACCTCGGGAACCAGGAGGTGGTCGTGGCGACAGCGTCCCCGACCTCGCCACCGACGGCAGAACACGTCCGCTCGCGAGACGGCACCCGGATCGGTTTCCTGCGCCGCGGGAGGGGGCCGGGCGTCGTCCTGGTGCAGGGGGCGATGGCGGACGTGCACGCCTACCGCGACCTCGCGGCGGCACTGTCGACCTCGCACACCGTCGTCTCCGCCGAACGCCGGGGCCGCGGTGCGAGTCCGCACCCCTACGACCCCGGGCACGACATCCGGCGCGACGTCGAGGACCTCGACGCGGTCATGGCGGCCACCGGCGTACGGGCCGTGTTCGGGTTGAGCTTAGGGGCGGTCATCACCCTCGAAGCCGCCCGGGTCCTCGGGGTCGTCGAACGCGCGGTGGTGTACGAGCCCCCGTTCTACCTGGGTCCCCCACCGGCGGACGGCATCGACCGGGCCGCGATCGCGCGCCTGTTCGCGGACCTGGAACGCGGGGACCTCCCCGCCGCGCTCATCGACTCCCTCCTCGCGGCAGGCACCGCACCGCCCCTCCTCCGGCGCGCACCCCGGCCCCTCGCGCGCGCGGTGGCGCAGGCGGTGCTCGCCGCCGACACCCTCCGCCGCGGTCCGGCATCGACCTCCCGGGACCTCCTGCCCGGGGTCCGGTTCGACTTCCACGACGTCGCCGGTGTCGAGGGCCGCATCGGGCAGTACGCCTCCCTGACCCAGCCGGTGCTGCTGCTGAGCGGCACGAGGAGCCCGCTGTTCCTGCGGCGAGCCGTCGCGACCCTGCACGACCTCATCCCGCAGTCTCGACGGACCGAGTTCGAGGGCCTCGGCCACGACGGCCCGTGGAACACCGGCGCCCCGACCACCGTCGCCGCCGCCGTCAGCACCTTCCTGCAGCACACCGGAGCACCGGGTGCACCGTGACCTCCCCGACCTCTGCGCCCCGGACGTCCCCGCCCCGCCGTGAAATCAGGAACCGGTTCCCGAGGTGCTGCACCGGTGTCCGCCGCCCGGGATCCGCTCCGACACCGGGGCCACGACCGGGCCGGTCAGCGTGTCCACGTCGACGTCACCAGTCTGGCCCAGTGCCTCAGCTCGGGCTGCTCGGCGAGGTCGGCGAACTCCAGGTCGCCCACCCCTGCCGCGCGCCAGCGCCCCAACAGGGCCATCAACCGCACGGAGTCCATCCCGCGGTCGAACAGGTCCTCGTCCTCGGTCAGTTCCGCAGGGTCCAGTCCCAGGATCTCCGCCACGTCGGTGCGCAGGCGTGCCGCGTCCACCTCGTGGGTCCCCGTCCCGTCCGTCATCGTGCTCCTCCTGTCGTCGTCGTCATCTCTCCTGCCTGGACGGCCCGCCCGTCGGGCGGCCGCCAGGTGCGGCGCAGGCAGACCGCGACCACCGCGGCCGCCACGACCCCCACCGCACCGTGCACCACGAGCGCGGTCGCCGGGTCGAACCAGCGCCCCAGCAGACCCGCCAGTCCCGAGCCGATCGCCGTGCCCGCCAGGACCTGGACCTGCCACAACCCCGACACCCGGCCGCGGACCGCGTCCGGGATCCCCGCCTGCAGCAGCGCGAACCGCACCACGTCCCCCACCGCCCGGGCGGCACCGTGGACCGCGAGGGCCAGCGCCGCGACCACCGTCGTCCCGGCGACCCCCGCACCGAGCGGACCCGCCGCCATCACCGCCACCGCGAGGACCGCGACCCCGCCGCTCGCCCGGGCGGTCCACCCGCTGGTGAGCGAGGCGAGGACGGCGCCGACGGCGGGGGCCGCGTAGAGCAGTCCGAGCGTGCGCGGTCCGGCGCCGAGGACCTCCTCCACGTAGGCGGGCAGCAGCACGAGCGGTCCGGCGAGCACGACCGCCAGGGTGCCCACCACGAGCACCCCCCGCGCGAGGCGGTGCCGGGCCGCGAACCCGATCCCGTCGGCCACCGCGCGCAGCGCCCCGGAGGTGTCCCGCCGCGGCGGGGGCGGGCACGGGCCGAGGCCGCGCAGCAGCAGCACGGTCGCCGCGGTGGCCCCCGCCGCGGCGAAGTAGGTGGCCGCGGTCCCGCCGGCGGCGAGCAGGACCCCGGCCAGCGCGGGACCGGCCACCGTGCCCACGTCGGTGGTGAGCACGATGAGCGCCCCCGCCGCGGCCAGCTGGTCGCGGCGCACCAGCGTGGAACTCACCGCCATCAAGGCCGCACTGCTGACCCCACCGGCCGCCCCGTCGACCGCGGAGGCCAGGTAGACCACCAGCAGCGACGGTTGCGGCAGCAGCGCGTTGACCCCGAGGGCCACGAAGCAGAGTCCGGCCACCGCCCGCGCCCACGAGATCGTCCGCCGCCGCTCGCAGCGGTCGGCGAGCACCCCACCCCCCAGGGCACCGAGGAACACCCCGGCGGCCGTCACCACCGACACCGCCGCGACGTGCAGGCTGGACCCGGACAGCGCGTAGGTCTGGGCGGGCACGGTCACCACCAGCAACCCGATGCCGACCAGCGACACCGCCCGCGCGGCGAACGCCGCGCGGAACGGGCCGCTGTCGCGCAGCGGACTGGTGTCCAGCAGCAGCCGGGTCAGGACGAGAACCGCTCGGCGAGGGCGTCCAGCGCGGTCATGGCCCCGTCGTAGTCGGGGCGGTAGCTGACCGCGGGGAGTTCGTGCACCTGACCGGAGGCGAAGGCGGGCAACGCCGCGTAGATCGGGTCCTGCTGGAGTTCGGCCAGGCTGCGACCACCCAGGTTCACGACGAACGCGTTCGGGGCGTCGGCCACCTGGGACAACAGCTCCGCACTCACCTCGAAGGAGTCACCGCTGCCGTACAACTGCGGGTTCCCCGCCTTGGTGACGACGTCGTCGGGGGTGAACCCGAGTTCGGCGGTCAGTTGCGGCAGCGCCGCCGTCGCCGGGATCAGGTAGGGCTTGCCGTTGGGCAGGGACAGGATGAACACCGCGTTCCCCTGCGGCACGGTGATGGCGGACCTCACCTGCGAGACCTTGTCGTCGTAGGCGTCGGTGAGAGCCTCGACCCCGTCGGTCCGCCCCGCCGCCTCGGCCACCGCGGCCAGCTGGTCCTGCCAGGCCGTGGTGGTCGTCGGGACCAGGACGGTGGGCGCGATGGTGGTCAGCTGGTCGTAGGACTCCTGCGCCTGCACAGCCGTGATGCCCTGCCCCCCACCGATGATGAGGTCGGGAGACGCGGCGGCGACGGCCTCGACGTTCAGTTCCTCACCGGCCGGCAGCGCGGTCGTGCCCTGCTCCTGGGCCGCCTGCGACCACGACGGCGGGAACCCGCCCTCGAGGTCGGTGACGCCCAGGACCCGGGTGTCGGTGGCGACGACGGGCGCGTCGAGGGCGAACAGGTAACCCGCCAGACCCCCGCTGAGCACCACGATCCGCTGGGGGTCGCCCGGGACGGTGACCTCGCCCTGCTCGGTGCTGATCGTCCGTTCCTCCGGGGCCGTCGAGGAGGTGGCCGCGGCCGACGGTTCACCACCTGCCGTGTCACCGGAGCCCCCGCAACCGGCCAGCAGCAGGGCCAAGCCGGTGACCCCGGCGAGAACGCCCCGCCGCCGCAGCGGGCGGGGGGTGGTGGGCGAGTTCATCGTGCGTCTCCGTTCGTCGTGTCTTCCTGGGGTCGCACCGCGAGTGCCGCGTCGAGCAGGGGGACGACGTCGGCCCAGCCGGCGTCGCTCACCAACCCGTCGTGGTCGTGCGGGACGTGGTGGGTGACGAGGGGGCCGCGGTGGGCCCGGGACCACGCCGCGGTCACAGCGGCCGGACCCTCCCCGTCGTGGGGTGGCGCGGGAACCCCCGCGGTGACCAGGGTCACTTCACCGCCGAACTCGGGAGGTCCAGCCTCGGCCAGCAACCGGACGCAGGTGCGGTGGGCGCGCTGCACGGCGGCGGGCCAGGCGGGGTCCACCGGGGTGGTCACCGCCCGCGGGGACCCGTCGACCGGCGCGGCGTCCAAGACCCCCACGAACGCGACCTCGGCCCCGGTCGCCGTCAGCCGCTCGGCCAGGGCGAGCGCGACGTTCCCCCCGAAGGAGTAACCGAGCAGGTGGTAGGGCCCGACGGGTTGGCGGCCGCGGACCAGGGCGGCGTAGCGGTCCACGAGGTCGTCGAACGTCTCCGGTTCCGGGGCCGTGAGCTGCAACCCCAGCACCGGGCGGTCGGCGCAGGACCAGGCGGCGAACCCCGCGAACGGCCAGGCCGAACCCCCGGCCGGGTGGACGCAGAACACCGGTTCCGCACGTCCCTCGGACCGCAGCACGACGAGCGCCTCGGAGGCCGGGGGACCTCCCGCCGCACGGGCCCGGCGAGCGATCCCGGCGATGGTGGGCTGGGCAAGGAGGTCGGTGACCGGGACGGTCGTCCCCGTCCGGGCCTCCAACGCGGCGACCAACCGCATGGCGGTCAGCGAGTCCCCGCCGAGGTCGGAGAAACCGGCGTCGGGGTCCACCTCGGTCAGCCCCAGCACCTCCCCCACGACCTCGCACACCCGCCGTTCGGCGTCGTCGGCGGGCGGACGGGCCGGGCGGTCGGCAGCGGGGGCGGGCAGGGCGGCCCGGTCCAGCTTCCCGTTCGGGGTCAACGGCATCTCCTCGACCACGACGACCTGCGACGGGACGGCGTGCGCGGGCAACCACGTCCGCACCGCAGTGCGCAGGTCGCTCGGCGCGGTCGTCCCGGGGGCCAGCACGACGTGGGCGACCAGGCGCGGGGCGGGGCCTTCGGTCCGCACCGAGGCCGCGGCCTGCACCACCCCGGGGCAGCGGGCCAGCGCGGCCTCGACCTCACCGAGTTCGATGCGGAAACCGCGCACCTTGACCTGACCGTCGGACCGGCCCAGGTACTGCAGTTCCCCGTCGGGGCGGCGTCGGACCAGGTCTCCCGTGCGGTACATCCGGGACCCGTCGGCCGCGAAGGGGTCGGCCACGAACGCCGCGGCGGTCGCACCCGGCCGTCCCAGGTAGCCGTGGGCGGTCCCGTCCCCGGACAGGTGCAGTTCACCGACCGCCCCGACCGGGACGGGGCGCAACCCGGAGTCCAGGACGTGGGCCCGGGCGTTGCGGACCGGCCGCCCCAGGCACGGGGTCGCGCTGTCGCGGACCGACGACCCGAGGGCGTTGACGGTGAACTCGGTCGGCCCGTACAGGTCGTACCCCTCGACCCCCTCCTGCTCCCGCAACCGGTCCCACAGCCCCGGGGGGACGGCCTCCCCGCCGAGCAGCACCAGCACCGGGGTGCGGTCGCCGTCCAGCAGACCGCCGGCCAGCAGTTCCCGGGCGTAGGACGGGGTGACGTTCACGACGTCGATCCCCACCTCCCGGTAGTGCTGGACGAGACGGGCCGGGTCGAGGCGGGCCTGCTCGTCGACGACGTGCACCTCGTGCCCGGCGAGCATCCAGAACAGTTCCTCCCACGACATGTCGAAGGAGAACGAGACGGTGTGCGCGATCCGCAACCGGCGGTTCCCGGCCGCGCGGGTGGTGGGGTCGAAGATCTCCGCGGCGTGGTTGTGGAACATCGTCGTCAACCCGCGGTGCCCGACGACGACCCCCTTGGGAGTTCCCGTGGAACCGGACGTGTAGATGACGTAGGCCGGCTGGTCGGCGCAGAGGGGTCCGGCGACGGCGCCGTCCGCGACCGCGGGTGCGGGCCGGGTGCCGTCCAGCACCTCGGCCAGGACCGGGTCGTCGAGCAGGAGGAGCTCCGCGTCGGCGCCGCGCAGGGGCGCGCAGCGGTCGGCGGTGCCGACGACGAGGTCCGCCCCGGCGTCGGCGACGAGTCGCCGGGCGCGTTCCGGTGAGGCGCCCGCCTCCAGCGGGAGGTAGGCCGCACCCGTCCGCAGCACGGCGAAGATCGCGACCACGTGGTCGGCGGTGCGGGGCAGGGCGAGGGCGACGACCGTTCCCGCTCCCGCACCGCGCGCGGCGAGCAGCCGGGCCAGCCGATCCACCCGCGTGTCCACCTGAGCCGCGCTCAGCCGGGTGTCCCCGCAGGTCAGGGCGGGTCCGTCGGGGTCGTCGGCGGCCCGCTGCCGCAGCAGCGCGTCCACGCTGCCCCCCGCCTGACCGGGTCCGGGGACGGCGACCGGCTCGGGCGTGAACCGCTCGTCCGCTGCCACCGCGACAGCCGTGTCGGCCACCCGCGCGCCGGGGGTGAGCACCCGGGTCAGCACCGTCACGAAGCGGTCCAGCACCTCCTCGGCCACTGCGTCGGGGACCAGGTCCGGGCGGTTCTCCAGGGTCACCCCCAGCCCCGCGCCCCCGTCCAGTTGCGGGTCCACGTCCAGCGTCAGGGCGTAGTGGGTGCCGTCCACGGCCTCCACCGCGTCGACCCCGGACGCCGACAGGAGCACGTCCCGGGCCGCGGGGTCGCGGTGCAGGTTGCGGAACACGAACAACGTGTCGAACAGGACCGGGTGCCCGCTCGCGCGCTGCAACCGGCCCAGACCCAGCTGGTGGTGGGCGCTGAGGAGGCCCTGCTCGCTGCCGGTGCGCCGCAGCAGGTCCGCCACGGGTTCCCCCGGCGTCGTGGCGATGCGCACCGGGACGGTGTTCAGCAGCAACCCGACGATCTCCTCGACCCCGGGCACCTCCGGGTCGCGCCCGGAGACGGTGGAACCGAACACGACGTCGTCACGACCGGTGAGCCCGCGCAAGGTCAGGCCCCACGCCGCGGCCACGACCGTGGACGGCGTGCAGCCCACCTCCCGGGCCTTGCGCGTGAGGGCCCCGGCCGTCGAGTCCTCGACCCGCCGACGCCGCCGGTGCGGCAACGGGACGGCGTCCGGCTCCGGGCCGGGACCCCACGCACCCCCGACGAGCGTGGGTCCCTCCAGACCGTCCAGGTGCTCGCACCAGCGGTGTTGCGCTGCGACGGTGTCGATCCCCGCCACCCGCTCCAGGTGCGCCCGGACCTGCGGGGCGGGCGGGAGCTCGGTCTCGACGTCACGGCCGCCGCGGGCGGCGTCGTGCAACCGCAGGAGTTCGGTCAGGAGGATCCCCTGGGACCAGGCGTCGGTCAGCAGGTGGTGCTGGGTGAACAGCAGCCGCGCGCGCCCGTCCGGGAACCGGGCCAGGACGAACCGGACCAGCGGGGGTGCGGCCAGGTCGAAACCCGCGGTGAACTCCGCCGCCGCGAGGTCGCAGGCCGCTGCCGGGCCGTCCACGTCGACCTCGCGGAACGGGACGGGACCCGGGGCCGCGACGAACTGCACCGGGCCGTCGAACCCGGTGTGGGTGAACCCGGCCCGCAGGGCGTCGTGGCGGAGGAGCAGGCCACCGACCGCGCGCCGCCAGGCGGTCGCGTCGTACCCGGGTGCGAGGTCCAGCGCGTGCTGCACCAGGTAGCGGTCGGCGCCGGGTTCGGTGACGGACTGGAAGTACATCCCCTCCTGCAACGGCCCGAGGGGCAGGGTCTCCCGCCAACCGGGGCTGAGCCGGTCCAGCCGGGCCCGCTGCTCGCGGGTCGGTCCGGGGCGGGCCGACCCCACCTCCTCGGCTCGCGGGGCGTCGGCCCGCACGGGTTCGGCCAGACCCGCGAGGTCCCCGAGCGTGGGCCGTTCGAACACGTCGGCCACCCGCACCGCCCACCCGTTGTCCCGCAACGCGGCGACCAGGCGCACCGAGGAGATGCTGTCCCCGCCCAGACCGAAGAACGTGTCGTCGGGTCCGGCCCCGGAACGGTGGAGCAGCCCGTCGACGAGGGTGCACACGAGTTGCTCGACCGCGGTCCCCGGTCGGCGACCGACGACCGCGGCGTCCTGCGGGACGGGCAGCCGACGCCGGTCCACCTTGCCGTTCAGGGTCAGCGGGAGGTCGTCCAGCACGGTGACCACCTGCGGGACCATGTACTCCGGCAGCACCTCGGCCACCGCCGCCCGCACGCGCTCCCCCTGCGGCGCCACACCCGGGTCGAGCACGACGTGGCCGAGCAGGCGCCCCGCACCGGACTCGTCGGCTCGCACCGTGGCCGCGGCCCGGGCCACCCCCTCGACCCGGGACAACGCCGTCTCGACGTCACCGAGTTCGATGCGGAAACCCCGCACCTTCACCTGGTCGTCGACGCGGCGCAGGAACTCCAGGCGGCCGTGGCGGCGGCGCACCAGGTCCCCGGTCCGGTACAGCCGCTCCCCCGCCGCGCCGGGGTCGGCCACGAACCGGGTGGCGGTCAGCCCCGGGCGGTCGAGGTAGCCGCGGGCGACCTGCGCGCCACCGAGGTGGAGTTCGCCGGCGACCCCGTCGGGGACCTCGCGCAACCCTGCGTCCAGCACCCGCACCCGCACGTCGGTCCAGGGTTCCCCGATGGTGACCGGTTCCCCCGCCCGCAGTCGCGCACCGGTCGCCCAGACGGTCACCTCGGTGGGGCCGTAGACGTTGCGGACCCCGCCGCAGACGGAGAGCAGCTGCGCGGCCAGGTCCTCCGGCAGCGCCTCCCCGCCCACGAGGGCGCGGACCCCGCCCAGCTCCGCGGCTCGCTCGTGCTCCACCAGCGGCCGCCACAACGAGGGGGTGGCCTGCACGACGGTCGCCCGCTGCGCGGCCAGCAGGTCGTGCAGGGCGTCCGGGTCCCGCACGGTGCGCCGGTCGGCCAGGACGACGCTCGCCCCGGTGGTCAGCGGCAGCAGCAGTTCCAGCACGGCGATGTCGAAGGACACCGTCGTGACGGCCACGAGCCGGTCCCCCGGGCCCACCCAGCCGTCGGCCACCACGGTGGCGGCGAAGGAGGCCAGGTTCGCGGTGGTCACCAGGACGCCCTTGGGCCGCCCGGTCGAGCCGGAGGTGTGCAGGACGTAGGCCAGGTGCTCCCCCGCCGGCGGGGGCGGGGGCAGCACGACCCCGTCGGGGGTCCGCCGCTCCCCGACGGTCCCGGCCGCGGCCGGGGCGTCCACGGCCACGACGGGCACGTCGGGCACCAGCGCGCCGATCGCGGCCGGGGTCCCCGGGCCGGTGAGCAGGCACAGCGGACGGGCGTCGGTCAGGACCTGCTCCAGCCGGTCCCGCGGGTGGTCGACGTCCAAGGGCAGGTACGCCGCCCCCACCCGGAGCACGGCCAGCAGCGAGACGACGAGGTCAGCGCCGCGGGGCACCCCGACGGCGACCAGTCGTTCGGGTCCGGCCCCCGCGGCCACCAGCCGCGCGGCCAGCGCGTCGACCCGGGCACCGAGCTCGGCGTAGCTCAGCGACACCCCGTCGGCGACGAGCGCCTCGGCGTCGGGGATGCGGGCGACCTGGGTGGCGAAGTCCACCGCCACCCCGGCGGGCAGCTCCGGTCGCCGCGGCGGGTCGGTGCGCTGCGCGGTGCCGGCGAGGGCGTGCTCGTGCACCCCGCGCTCGGGCTCGGCCACGGCCTGCGTCAGCAGGCGCAGCACCGCGTCCAGCAGGAAACGGGCGGTCGGCGCCTCGAACAGGTCCGCGTCCACGACGAGCCGGATCGCGGAACCCCCCGGACCGTCGACCAGCCACCACGCGGTGTCGAACCGGGAGGTGTCGACCTCGGGGGTCACCACCGCGGTCTCCAGGTCCCCCAGCCGCGGGGGCTCGGCGGGCAGCACCTCGTGCGAGACGAGGGTCTGGAACAGCGGCGCCCGGGCCGGCGACCGGGGCGGGTCGAGGAGTTCCACGACCCGCTCGAAGGGCACGGCGGCGTGCTGCACCGCGTCCAGGACGGCGCGCCGGACCCGGTGCAGCACCGCGGAGAAGGTCGGGTGGTCGGTGAGGTCGCAGCGCACCACGAGGGTGTTCACCCGGTACCCCACGGCCCGCGGTTCGTCCTCGTCCTCGCGCTGGGTCACCGTCGTGCCCAGGGGCACGTCGTCCCCGGCGCCGAGGGCCTGCCAGGTGGCCGCGACCGCGGACTGCAGCACCATCAACGGGCTGACCCCGTGCGCGGTGGCCAGCGCGGTGATCTCGTGCCGCACCGCCGCGGGCAGGTCCTGCTGCAGCACCCGCCCGCGGTGGGCGGGCGAGTCCGGTCGCGGCCGGTCCACCGGGAGGTCGAGTTCCGCGGGCAGGTCGGCCAGCTCCGAGCGCCAGAACTCCTCCCCCGCGGGGTCGCCCGCGGCGGCCCGCTGCCGTCGGGCGTGCTCCAGGTCCGACGGCGCGACGGTGCTCCAGCGCGGGGCGGTGCCGGCCCTGCGGGCGGTGAGGGCCACGTCGAGGTCGGCCAGCAAGGGCGCGAAGGACGACTCGTCGACCGCGATGTGGTGCACGACGAGGACCAGCAGCGCCTCCCGCGGGCCGGTGCGCAGCAGGTGCGCCCGGGCGGGGGCGGTCGTCGTCAGGTCGACGGGGTCGGCGAGGACGGCGCGCGTCACGGCGGGCACCTCCTCGGGGGTGGTGTCGTGGACCTGCAGCTCCCGGACCGCGCCGGGGTCCAGCACGCGGCGGGTGGCCACCCCCGACACCTCGGGGTAGGTGGTGCGCAGGACGGCGTGACGCTCCAGCACGTCGGCCCAGGCTGCCCTCAGCGCGGGGACGTCCAGGGCGGGCCCCGGGGCCCGCAGCCGCAGCAGCAGGGGGACGTCGTAGCTGGTCGAGGGCCCCTCCAGGCGGTGCAGGAACCACAACCGCTCCTGCGCCGGGGACAGCGGGTCACCGGTCGCGGTCGGCGGGACCGGTGCGGGGGCGAGGGCCGGGGACGGTGCGTCGGCCGGTGCCCCCCCGACCCCGGCCACGGCCGCCAGCGCGAGCGGGGTGCGCGCGTCGAACACGTCGGCGACGCGCACGACCACCCCCCGGCGGCGCAGCCGGGACACCAACCGCAGGGCGAGCAGCGAGTGCCCGCCGAGGGCGAAGAAGTCGTCCTCGGCGCCCACGAGGGCCGGGGCCGCCACCGGCAGGACGGCGGCGAACTCCGCGCGCACCACCTCGACCGGTCCGGGACCGTGCGGGCCGGGGGCCGCGGGCCGGTCGAGCGCGGTCCGCTCCCCCGCCGCGGGAGCCTCGACCACCCCCGGCCGCGGCCCCAGGTCCAGCGCCGGACCGGCGCCGGGGCCCTCGAGGAGCCCGGCGAGGAGCGCGGCGAACCGGTCCACCAGGGCCCGGGCCCGCTCGACGTCCACGGCGGCCGGGTCGTGCTGCAGCTGGACCGCGAGGTCGCCGCCGGGCAGGACGAGCAGGGTCAGCGGGTAGTGCGTACCCCCGCGGTTGACGATCCCCAGGAGTTCCGGGTCCGCCCCGTCGTGCGGCGCGGCGGCCGGGAAGTTCTCGACCACCAGCAACGTGTCGAACAACCGCCCGAGACCGGTGTCGCGTTCGATCTCGGCCAGGCTGGTGAGTTCGTGCTCCTGGGCGGCGAACCTGTTCTCCTGCAGTGCCGGGAACTGCTCCAGCAGCGGACGGTCGGGGTCCAGGCGGACCCGGACCGGCACGGTGTTGCTGAACAGCCCGACCATGCGTTCCACCCCGGTCAGGTGGGCGGGGCGTCCGGAGACGACGGCCCCGAACACGACGTCGGGATCGCCCGTGCTCTCGGCCAGCACCGCCGCCCAGCAGCCCTGCACGAGGGTGGTGAGGGTGAGGCCGTGGTCGCGGGCGAAGCTCTCGACCCCGGCGGGGACGGGGACGGGGACGGTCTCGACCGACCCGGGACCCGCGGGCGAGGGGGCCAGCAGCGTGGGCCGCGCCAACCCCGCCAGCTGCGCGGCCCAGAACTCCCGGTCGCCCGCGCGGTCGTGGCCGGCCAGGGCGCGCAGGTGGACGCGGACGTCGGCCGGGGCCGGCAACGTGCCGCCCCGCAGCAGGGTCAGCAGCTCGGCGACCACCACCGGGGTGGACCAGCCGTCGGTGACCAGGTGGTGGGTGCCGAGCAGCAGGTGGTGCCGCGCCCGTCCCGACTCCTCGGGCAGCCGCACCAGGACCGCGCGCAGCAGCGGCGCGGCGGTGACGGCCGGGGTGTCGGCGGCCAGCTCGTCCTCGACGGCCCGTGCGGCCCGCTGCGCCGCGCGGGCGGGCAGCGCGGACAGGTCGAGGCTGCGCCAGCCCACCCGCGGGTCGCGGGGCAGCACCTGGACGGGGACGTCGAGCAGGTCCGGGACGAAGGCGCCCCCGAGGTTGGGGTGCCGGGCCAGGACGGTGTCCAGGGCCGCGCGCACCCCGTCGGGGTGCAGGTCCCCGGCCAGGTCGAGGCGGGCGGCGAGACCGTAGGCGTCCGCGGCACCCCCCTCCGCCGCGAGGACGGCGTGGAACAGCAACCCCTCCTGCAGCGGGGTCAGCGGGAGGACGTCGTCGAGGGGGCCGTGGGTCGCCTCGAGGCTGTCCAGGTCGTCCTGGGTGAGGTCCGCGGTGGTGTCCGAGGGGCTCAGGCCCCCCGCGCTGCGGCCGGCGTGCACGGCCAGCGCCGCGACCGCCTCGTGCCAGTGCTCCTGCAGCGCAGCCGTCTCCGCCGCGTCGAGCACGTTCCCGGCAACGGACCACTCGACGTCCAGCGCCCCCTCGGGGGTCACGACCACGTTCACGACGAGGCACTCGGTGAGCGACTTGGCCGCGGGTTCGGCGACGGACAGGTCCGACGGTGCGTTCCCGAGGTAGTTCAGCAGGACCTGCGGGGTGGGCCGGGCGGAGAACTCCGGCGTGGTGCGCGGGTCGAGGCGGCGCAGCACCCCGAACCCCGTTCCCGCGCCCGGGGTGGTGACCACGGCCTCCTTGGCCGCGCGCAGCAACCGCCCGGCGGCCGGTCCCCCGCCCAGGGCGTCCAGGAGCGTCGCCGGGGTGCCGATCGCCGTGGTCGGGACCCGCACGGGGAACTCGGTGGTGAACCACCCGAGCGTGCGCGAGGTGTCCAGACCCGCCTCGGCGTCGCGTCCGTGCCCCTCCAGCCCGACGAGCGCCGACGTCCCGGCCCCGTCGCGCCAGGCGGTGAGCGCCAGCACGAGGGCCGCGAGCAGGACGTGGTCGGGGCCGCAGCGGTAGGCCCGCGGCAGGTCGTCCAGCAGGGGCCGGGCGAGGGGGGCGGGGGTGGTGGTGCGCTCGGTGCGCAGGGTGGCGGCGGTGTCGCGCACCGGGTCCAGCACCCGTGCGCCGAGCACGTCGTCACCACCGGCGAGGACGCCCCGCCAGTGCTCGACCTCGTCACCGCGGGCGCCGGTCCGGCCCTGCTCGGCGAGGGCGGCGGTGTGCTGCGGCCACGAGCTGGCGACCGGGGCGAGGCGCGGTGCAGCACCCCGGCGGGCGTCGGCGCAGGCCGCGGCGAGGTCGGGCAGCAGGGTGCGCCAGGACGCCCCGTCGACAGCGAGGTGGTGCACGGCCACGACGAGCCGCGCCCGGTCGGCGCCGGGGACCAGCACCACGTGCAGGACGTGGCCGCGGCGGGGGTCGAGGGTCGCGGCGGCCCGGGCCCCCGCCTCCGGCAGGTCTCCCGCGTCCGTCACCGACACCAGGTCCCTCGCCCGCACCGCCCCGGGCGCGCGGACGAACAGCTCACGGGTCCCGGCCCGCAGCACCAGCCGCAGCGCGTCGTGGTGGTCGAGCAGGGCCTGGACGGCCACCCCGACCTGCTCCTGCGTGGTCTCCTCGACCTCCAGGACGGTCCACTGCGCGTAGCCGACGAGGGCGGCGGCGTCGGGGGTGGCGGCCAGCAGGTCGCGGACGACGGGCGGGGCCTCCACACGGCCGACCCCGTGGTCCTGCGCCGCGGGTGCGGCCGGGGCCGCCCCCGGGCCGCCGTCCGGCGCCCCCACCAGCGGCCGGGCGGTCGCTGCGGTGAGGGCGAGGTCGCGGCGGGCCAGCACCTCCCGGGGCCGCAGGTCCAGACCGTCGGCCCGCAGCCGGGCGCTCACGCTGATCGCGGAGATGCTGTCCCCGCCGAGGGCGAAGAAGTCGTCCTCCGGACCCACCGCGGGCACCCCGAGCACCTGCCCCACGACGCGGCAGACGGCCTCCTCCGCGGGGGTGCGGACCACCCCGCCCGACGTCGGGACACGCTGCGGCGCAGGTAGTGCGGCACGGTCGAGCTTCCCGTTCCCGGTCAGCGGCAGGACGTCCAGCACGACGACGGCGGCGGGCACGAGGTGGTCGGGCACGACCCCGGTCAGCTCGGTCCGCAGCACCGTCCCGGTGAGTTCCCGGGCGCCGGTCGGCACGACGTACCCGACCAGCCGGGGGGCGGGGCCGTCGGTGCGGACGACGGCGGCCGCCGCGGCCACCCCCGGCAGCGCGCCGAGGGCGGTCTCGACCTCGCCCAGCTCGACCCGGTGTCCACGGACCTTGACCTGCCCGTCCCCGCGGCCCAGCACCTGCAGACCCCGCCCGGGCACCCAGCGGGCCAGGTCCCCGGTGCGGTAGAGCCGCTCGCCGGGAGCGCCGAAGGGGTCGGCGACGAACCGTTCCGCGCTGGCCCCGGGGCGGTCGAGGTAGCCGCGGGCCAGGTGCGGACCCGCCAGGTACAGCTCCCCGCGCTGCCCGTCCGGGACGGGGCGCAGGGTCTCGTCGAGCAGGTGGGCGCGAGTGCCGGCCAGCGGTCCGCCGACCACGACGTCCGGCCCCTCGACCCGGCCGAGCAGGGCGTCGACGGTGGCCTCGGTGGGGCCGTACACGTTCCACACCACCGCCCCCGCGGCACCGGCCGCGTCCGCGAGCCGTCGCCACAGCGCGGCCGGGACCGCTTCTCCCCCCACGAGAACGGTGCTCAGCGGGGCCGCGTCGGCGAACAGCCCGTGGTCCAGCAGCTGCCCGGCCATCGCGGGGGTGGTGTCCAGCACGTCGACGGCGTCGGCGCGCAGGGCCCGCACCAGCGCGGCGGCGTCGCGGACGACGTCCTCGTCGTAGAGGTGCACCTCGTGGCCGGTGAGCAGCCACAGCAGCTGGTCGATCGCGGCGTCGAAGGCGAAGGAGGCCGAGTGCGCGGTCCGCAACCGGTGCCCGGCCCGGGCCGCGGCGTCGGCGTGGACGGTGCCGCGCTGGTGCTGCAGCAGGGCGGTCAACCCGCCGACCCGGGTGCCGACCGCCTTGGGCCGCCCGGTCGAACCCGACGTGCAGGTCACGTAGGCCAGGTGCTCGGGGTGCCGGGGGGCGGCCAGCTCCTCGGGGCGCACCGGGGTCGCGTCCCCGTCCCCGGTCCCGTCGAGCCCGAGCACGGGGACGGGGCAGTCCTGCTCCGCGCCCAGGACGAGGACGGCACCGGACTCGACGACGAGCTCGCGGCGACGGGTCGGCGGGTGGGTCAGGTCCAGGGGCAGGAAGGCGGCACCGGCCTCCAGGACGGCGAGCAGGGCCACGACGAGGTCCCCGGTCCGGGGCAGGGCCAGCGCGACCACGTCGTCGGGGCCGAGCCCGCGCAAGCGCAGCACCCGGGCCAGCCGGTGCACCCGCTGCGCCAGCTCGCCGCGGCTCCAGCGGACCGCGCCGGCGGTCAGCGCGGGCGCGTCGGGGTCGGCCAGCGCCAGCCGCACGAGGGCGTCCACGGGGTGCTCAGGCACCGCGCCGGGAACCAGGGGACCGGCGCCGGGGACGGCGCGTTCGGCCAGCACCTGCGTGCGCCGCTGCGGGGTGAGCAGCTCGACGTCGGCCAGCGAGACACCCGTGGCGGCCTCGTCGGGGCCGCCCAGGCCGAGGAACCGGTCCAGGACGTGGACGAGGGCCTCGGTGCGCCGGTCCAGGCTGATCTGGTCGGTGCCCGCGGCCGCGACCTCGAACCCCAGCAACAGCTCCCCCCCGGGCAGCGGGGTGACGGTCAGGCCGAGGTCCTCCGGGGGCCCGCCGGCGACGTTGCGCAGCTCCCCCCGCGCGCCGGCGAAGTCGAAGTGCAGGTCGAACGCCTTCACGTTGATGCCCACCCCGTGCAGCAGGTCCGCGGCGCGGGGGTCGCCCAGGTCGGCGGGCAGGTCCTCGCCGCGGTAGCGCTGGTGGCGGCGCAGGGTGGTCAGGTCCTCCCCGACCCGGGCCACGAGGTCGGCGGCGGTGTCCTGCCCCTCGACCCGGACCCGCAGCGGCAGCACGTTCACGGCCATCGCCGGGGTGCGCAGCAGCACCCCGGAGCGGGCCATCACGGGCAGGGCGAGCACGACGTCGCGCCACCCGTGCCAGCGGTGCAGGAACCCGGCGTACCCGGCGATGAGGACGTCCGCCCAGGTGCTGCGCAGCCCCTCGGCGACGGCGTGCAGCCGCTGCACCTGCTCGACGCCGAGCACCGCGCGACTGCGCAGGGTCCGGCGCGCGGCGTCGGGACCGGCGAGGGGGACGAGACCGGCGCGGTCGGTGGGCAGCGGGCTGAGGGCGCGCCGCCAGTGCTCACGGTCGACGCCGGCGCGCTCGCCGGCGCGGTAGGCGGCGTCGGCGGCCACGACCTGCTCCAGGGTGCCGAAGGTGCAGGGCGCGACCGGTCGGCCGGTGACCAGCGCGGTGTGGTGCGCGGCGACGCGGCGGGTGAGGACGGCGGCGGAGTACCCGTCGACGACGAGGTGGTGGTAGAGCTGCACGCACCACACCTCGGTGTCGGACAACCGCAGCAGGACGTGGGTGTGCAGTTCACGGTCCACCACGGCCCGGCAGGCCTCCGAGGCGCGGGCGCGTTCGGCCTCGACCAGGGTCTCGGCGAGCAGCCGCGGGTCGCTCTCCCCGCGCAGGTCGATCACGTCGGGCCCCGTCGCGGGGGCGGGGTCGACCACCTGCCGGGGGCCGTCGGGGGTCTCGTGCACCCGCACCCGCAGGGTCTCCGCCTCGTCCACGGTGCGCCGCACCGCCTCCGCGAACGCGTCCACGTCGACCGGGCGCTCGGAGCGGACCTCCAGCACCTCCCCGACGAGGTAGTCGCGGGAGGCCGGGTCGAGGCGTTGGGCGTTCCAGATGCCGAGCTGGGCCGCGGTCAGCGGCAGGCCGGTGCGGGTGGGGTCCACGGAGTTCACGGTGTTCCTGTCTCCCGGGGGTTCCGGGGTGGTCAGTCCTCGTCGTAGTCGGCGACGCCGCGTTTCCAGTAACCGGTGACGAGGTGGTCGGAGCGGGGCAGGCCCAGGTCGTGGCGGACCCAGCGGCGCAGGGGTTTCAGGACCCCCGCCTCACCGGCGATCCAGAGGAAGGTCCGGGCGCCCCCGTCGAGCGGGAGCGAACGCAGGACCCGCTCGAAGGCACCGCCGGGGTGCACCGGGACGTCGCCGCGGTGCACCCAGCTCACCTGCACCCCGGCGGGTGCGGTCATCGGGAGTTCCTCACCCGCGTCGACCACGTCGAGCACGGCCCAGCCGGTCGCGGTGGACGGCAGGCGTTCGAGGTAACGGGCGATCTGGGGCTGGGCGGTGAGGTCCCCGGCGAACAGGAACCGGTCGAAGCCCCCGGGCAGCACCATCCCGCCGGGAGGACCCGCGACGTGGACGCGGGTCCCCGGGGCCGCGGCCACGGCCCAGTCCGAGGCCAACCCCCCGGGGTGCACGGCCAGGTCGATCCACAGTTCCCCGGCGTCGGGGTCGTGGTGGCGGACGGTGTACTCCCGCGAGGTCGGCAGCGGCCGGGGCCAGCGCAGGTCGGGTCCCTCGGGGACGGGCAGCCGCAGGCTCCCGTCGGGATCGGGGAACAGCAGGCGCACGTGCTCCTCGGGGACCCGGCTGCAGAAACCCGCGAGGTCCGCACCGCCCAGCACCACGCGCAGCAGCGACCGGTTCAGCTGTTCCCGGCGCAGCACGACGAGTCGCCGCAGGCCGACGGGGTACCCGACCTTGGTGGGCACCTCGGGCGACGCGGCGAGACCGGCCCTCACGACCGGTCGGCCATCGCCTCGCGCAGGCTCCGCGGGCGCAGGTCGGTCCAGTGCGCCTCCACGTGGGCCAGCGCGTCCTCGCGGGAACCCGGCCCGAAGACCGTGTCCCACCCGGCGGGGACGGCGGCGAACGCGGGCCACAGGGAGTGCTGGTCCTCGGCGTTGACGAGGACCAGGAAGCGGCCGTCGGGGTCGTCGAAGGGGTTGGTCACAGGTCTCTCCGTTCGGTCAGGGGACGAGGGCGGGGCGGCCGGGACGCGCGGGCGCCGAAGCGTCGGCCAGCACGGCGTCCAGCACCTCCCCCGCCCGGGGGGCGACGTTGGACAGCAGGGACGAACTCAACCCGTGGGTGTGCTCGGTGCCGCCCAGGAGGTGGATCGCCGCGGTCACGTCGTCGGTGGTGACCAGTCGGTGGTCGCGGCGCACGCGGACCCGCCCGGCGGCGTCGCGCAGGACGGACCCGGCCAGGTCCGTCAGCAGTTCCGCGGGGTCGAGGTGGTCGTACCCGGTGGCGCAGAACACCCGGTCGGCCCGGACGTGCTGCACGGCACCGGTCGTGCGTTCCCGGACCGTCACCGCGACCGCGTCGGTCGTCTCGGACACGTCCACGACCTCACTGGCGCGGTGCAGGTGCAGGCGGTGGGTCCCGGCCACGCGTTCGGCGTACTCCAGGCGGTACAGCTCCTCGATGAGGTCGAGGTCCACCACGGAGTAGTTCGTCCCCGCGTGCCGGCGCAGCAGCTCCTCGCGCACCGCCGCCGGTGCGGCGTGGAACTCCTCGACCGCCTCGGGGTCGAACACCTGGTTGGCGAACGGGCTGTCGTCGGCCGGGGAGAACCCGTAGGAGCGGAACACCGAGTGCACGTGGGCGGTGGGGAACCGCTGGTGCAGGTGGTGCACCACCTCCGCGGCGCTCTGCCCCGAACCCAGGACGACGAACACGGGTCGCTGCGCGCCGGTGGCCTCGAACTCCTCGACGTCCGGCAGGAACGTCGCGGTGTGCCGCAGCCGGTCGCTGTGGGTCAGACCCTGCGCCAGCCGCGGACGCAACCCGGTGCCGAGGGTCACCGACCGGGCGCGGGCGAGCGAACCGTCGGACAGTTCGGCCTCGACGGCGACGACCCGCCCGTCCTCGCGCACCCCGCGCAGCGCCGTGACCGACGTGCCGTAGCGGACGGGGGTGCGCACCCGGGCGGCGGCCCACTCGAGGTAGTCGTGGTACTCCAACCGCGTCGGGTAGAAGGTGCGGGCGTTGACGAAGTCCGCCAGCCGGCCCCGCTCGTGCAGGTAGCACACGAAACTCGCCGGGCTGGTCGGGTTCCGCTGGGTCACCAGGTCCTTGAGGAAGGACACCTGCAGCGTGGCCCCGGGCAGCAGCATCCCCCGGTGCCAGCCGAAGGTCGGCTGGCGCTCCACGAACAACGCCTCGAACGGGGTGGTCACCTCGTCCACGGCGAGGGCGAGGGCGAGGTTGGCGGGGCCGAGACCGACCCCGAGCAGGTCCAGGGTGCCGCTCACGCGAACACCTCGTCCACCCGGTCGGCCGACAGCACGACCCCGCAGGTGGCGCTCACCCAGCCCAGCGCCCCGTCGTGGCGGGCGCGGTCGACGTCGGCCACGGCGTCGCCGACGAGGAACGGCTGCACGTCGCCCGTGAACGCCTCGCAGGCGCTGACCTGGCGGCCGGTGCTCGCGCAGACCCCGGTGACCAGGAGCTGGTCGCGCCCGGACCGGGCCGGGTCCGCGCCGGGGGTGGAGCGGTGGGAGGCGGAGTGGCGCCGCTCGGGCAGGACGGTGTCCCCACCGCGGGGGGCGACCTCGGCCGCGGTCCCGGCGCGTTCGGGACGGCGCCCGCTCCCCCGCACCCGCCGGACGGCGGCCGGCGGCTGCGCTCGCGACGTGGGGGTGGGGGCGTCGAGGGAGTGCTCCTGCAGGTCGTGCAGGAGCAGGACGGCACGCGCGGGGTCGGGGGCCCGGTCCACCCGGGGCGCGGGCAGCTCCGCCGGCCGCGGGAGGGGGTGGTCGACGAGGGTGGGGATCGTGGTCCCGGGCAGGGTGGTGCTGGTCACGGTGGCTCCTGGGTGGACGGGGCTGCGGGTCACGCGCGGGCGCGGACGAGCTCGGCGAGGGCGGCGCGCAACCGGCGCCGGCTGGTCTTGCCCACGGCCGTGGGCGGGAAGGAGTCGAGGAGTTCCACGCGGTCGGGGACCTTGTACTCGGCCAGGCCCGCGGCCCGCACGTGCCGGCGGACGTCGCCGACGGTGGGGCTCGCACCGGGCCGGGGGACGACGAACGCGCAGGTGCGTTCGCCGAGGAACTCGTCGGGCAGGCCGACGACGGCCACGTCGTGCACCCCGGGCAGGGTGAGCAGCACGTCCTCGACCTCCTCGGCGGACAGCTTCTCCCCGCCGCGGTTGATGCGGTCGGCGTCCCGGCCCTCCACGACGAGGTTCCCGTCGGGACGGCGGCGGACGAGGTCACCGGTCCGGTAGAACCCGTCGGCCGTGAACGCGGTGCGGTTGTGCGCCTCGGCCGAACCGTCGGCCGCGACGTACCCGCGGATCGTGTACGGGCCGCGGGTGAGGAGGAACCCGGGTTCACCGTCGGGGACGTCACGGTCCTGCTCGTCCACGACGCGGATCTCGTCCCGCGGGCTGAGCGGGCGGCCCTGGGTGGTGAGGACGACGTCGTCGGGGTCGTCCAGGCGGGTGTAGTTCACCAGCCCCTCGGCCATCCCGAACACCTGCTGCAACCGGGCCCCGAGGAGTTCCTGCACGCGGCGGGCCAGTTCGGGGGTGCACTTGGCCCCGCCGACACCGACCACCCGCAGCGACGACAGGTCGGGCGCGCCGGCACCGGTACCGCGCTCGTCGGCACGGGCCTCCGCGGCCGCGGTCCACAGCAGGGCCAACGGCGGGACCAGGGAGGTGTGCGTGACGCCCTCGCGGGCGATGAGCTCGAACGCGGCCGCCGGGGACGGGTCGGCGGCCAGGACGACCGTGCCTCCGGCGCACCAGGTGCCCAGGATCCCGGGGGAACTCATGGGGTAGTTGTGCGCGACCGGGAGCACGACGAGCATCACGCTGTCCGGCGTCAAGCCGCAGAGCCGGGCGCTCTCCGAGACGGTGTACGCGTAGGTCCCCCCGGTCCGCGGGATGAGCTTGGGCAGACCGGTGGTGCCCCCGGACAGCTGCAGGAACGCCGTCGCGGCGGGTCCGGGCGGGGCGGGCAACGCGGCCTCGGCGGCCTGCACGTCGTCCACCGCCACCTCGGCGAGGTCTGCGAACTCCTGCGCCACCCCGGCGACCAGCACGGTCCGCACGGCGCTGTCGTCGGCGGTCGTCAGGTCGCGCGCCAGGTCACGGTGGTCGCAGGCCGCCCGCCCGCTGCCGGTGACGTCGGCGGTGACGAAGACCTCGGCGCCGCTCGTCCGGGCCACGTGGCGCAGTTCGCCGGAGCGGTGCGCCGGCAGGGCGAAGACGGGCCGGGCGCCGAGCCGGAACGACGCCAGGACCAGGACGGCGAACTCGGCCCGGTTGGGCAGCTGCACGAGCACGGGGTCGCCGGGGGCCGTGCCGGACCGCAGCAGGCCGGCCGCGGTCCGCACCGCACGATCGCGCAGCTCGGCGTAGGACCAGCGGACGTCGTGGCCGTGGGCGTCGGAGGCGACCAGCGCGAGCGCCCCGGGCCGTTGCTGCGCGCTGCGGTCGAACTGGCCCCACAGCGTCTGCTCCCACGACGCCTGCTCCCACGACGCCTGCTCCCACGACGCCTGCTCCCACGACGCCGGGTCCACCGGCGCGGTGCTCCCGGTCGCGGTGGTCCTCACGCGCCCACCCCCAGCGCCGCGAGGGAGGTCCGGAACTTCGCGGCCGTCTCGGCGACCTCGGCGTCGGGGTCGGACGCGGCGACGATGCCGGCGCCGGCGAACAGGGTCACCGTGCGGTCGTGGACCTCGGCGCACCGGATGGTGACCGCCCACTCCCCGTCCCCGTCGGCGTCGCACCAGCCGACGGCACCGGTGAAGTACCTGCGGTCGAACGGTTCGAGGTCGCCGATGAGCCGGCGCGCGGCGTCCACGGGGACCCCGCACACCGCCGGGGTCGGGTGCAGGGCAGCCAGCAGGTCCAGCGAGGTCGTGCTGGAGGAGGCGAGCACACCGGTCACGGGGGTGGCCAGGTGCCACAGCGTGGCGCTGCTGCGCAGTTCCGGGACGGCGGGCACGTCGAGGTCCCGGCACCAGGGCGCCAGGGCGCCGCGGACGGCGTCGGCGACGACGGCGTGCTCGGTCAGGTCCTTGGCCGAGCTCAGCAGGGCGCGAGCGCGGCGGGCGTCCTCGGCGGGGTCCTCGCAGCGCGGCGCCGAACCGGCCAGCGGGCACGCGGTGACGGTGTCGCCGTGGCGGGCCAGCAGGAGTTCGGGGCTGGCCCCCACCAGAGTGCGCGGACCGCCGCCCGGCTCGTCGCGGGCAGGGTCGCGGGGCAGGTCGACGGCGTACACGAACGCGTCGGGGTCCGCGGACAGCAACCGGGTCAGCAGCACCCGGACGTCGACGGGGGCGGGGGTCCTGGCCCGCAGGGTGCGGCTGAGCACGACCTTGCGCAGGTCGTCGTCCTCGGCGCGCAGGCGCAGGAGGGCGGTGGCGACGGCGTGCGCGTAGTCGGCCTCTCCCGGGTGCGGGACCAGGTCGACGAGATCGGCGGGCAGCCCGGCGGTGACGTTCCCGACGGTTCCGGCAGCTCGGTGCACCGTGTCCGGGATGCGGAGCGCCGCGGGGGTTCCGGGACCGAAGGGCAGCGCGCCCAGGGCGATGCCGGGGCCACCGTGGTCACGGTCGTGACGCAGGGCAGACGTCGTCGACGCGCTCAGGCCGGGACCGATGCCCTCGGCGCTGGAGAGTTCACGGCGGGTTCCCGTCCCGAGGTGGTGGCGCCGGTCGGCCGAGAACCACACCGAGCCGTCGCGGTAGTCGGCGAGGAGTCGGCCGGCGTCTCCCGCGGGCCGAGGGGCGCGGGTCGGTCCCGGCGCGGGTGTTCCGGCTGGTGTCGGTGCTGGTCCGGTGAGGGGCATGACGCTCCAGGAGTAGGGCGGTCGGTCGCGCAGCGGGGCGCCGTCGTCGACGAGCAGGTCGGTGAGGGCGGTGTGCCGGGCCGCGTCGGCGGACGGGGACCCGACGGCCCCGGCCACGGGACGGGCCGCGCACCCCGGGGGGGCGCCCACCCGACAAGCCCGCGGAACCCCGCGCGGACGGTCCTGGCGGCACCGTCCAGCGCGTCGCCGTCCCGGTCGACCGGGACGAGGGGGGACACCGCCGGGCGAGCACGTCGGCCACGGCGGAACCGGCGGCTCCGACGACGCCCGTCACGACCGCACCCCCTCCCTCGCTCACGAGGTAGAAGGCTAGGCTTACCTCACTGACCACCGTCAAGCCGAGGCGACATGACCTGCGTCTCACTCCCCGCCGCCGCAGACCTCACCTCCCGGGCCGCGGCGCCGGACCCGCCCGCACCCGACGGGAACGCGCGCGACGCGCTGTGCGCGAACAGGTTCGCGCTCGCTCGCACGCCGCCTCGCGCGGTTCTCCCCGCCGGCCTCGACGCGGGACCCGCCGAGGCCACCGTCGACGAGACCCTCGACCCGACCCGCGGGGAAGCGGACCCGGGGCCCGGCCCGGCCCGGCCCGGACGAGGAGCTGTTCGGCGCCCACGACGGGCGCGGCGCGGGGCGGGGAACTCCCGGCGGCGCGTCAGACGGTGGCCCGCTGCGCCCGGGCGCACACGGCCGCGAGCGCCACCACACCGGCCAGCAGGAGGAACCCCCCACCGAGGGAGGAGGCCGCGGCGACGGCTCCGAGCACGACGGGGCTGACGGTCGAGCCGAGACCCTTGGCGACGGAGTCGGCGGCCGTGACGCTGCCGCGCAGGTCCGGGTGCCGGCCGACGAGGACGGCCGGGCTCAACGGCATGAGCACCCCCAGCACGGTGCCGAGGCCGACGAGGAGCGCGAGCAGGAGCGCCACCGCCCCGTTCCCGCGGCCCCCGACGACGAGGGCCAGCAGCGCGCAGGCGACCGGCAGGACGGGGTAGGCGCGGCGGAACAGGTCCTCGGCGCTGCGGCGGCCGAGCACGACCTGGTTCGCGCTCGCCCCCAGGAACACCCCGGCCGGGATCATCACCGACAGCGCGACGCGCTGCGCCAGCGGCGGGTCGAGCTCCTGGGCGAGCAGGCTCACGGCGTAGTGGGTGGCCTGGATCGCCCAGCCGACGCCCGCCGCGGCCAGCAGCAGCGCCGCCGTCCGCGGGACCCGCAGCGCCACCGACGCCTCCCGCACGACGGTCCGCAGCCCGGCCCGGGCCGCGGGACCCCCGACGTGGGACCGCACCGGGGGCATCCGGCGCACGGTGAGGGGGGTCAGCGCCAGGACGAGGAGCCCGTAGGCGACCACCGTCCACGACCACACCTCGGGCGCGCCCAGCCCGGCGGCGGCGGCGCCGAGGCCGAGACCGGCGACGGCGCCCAGGCTCGTGAAGGTCTGCAGGACCGAGAACCCGCGGTCCCGCCCGCCGGGGTCGTCGCGGTGGGCGTCGGCGACGACGACGGCCGCGCACAGGACGAGCGCGCTGTTGGCGACGCCGGACAGCACGCGGGCCAGGAGGATCCCGGCGTACCCCGGTTCCAGCAGCAGCGCGGCGGACAGGAGCACGTTGGCGGTGACCGCCACCGGCAGCACCCGGCGGGGCGCGACGAGGTCGACGACCGGGCCCAGGACGGCCGTCGCGACGGCGGCGGCCGCGGCGTAGACGCCGACCGTCAGCCCGACCTGCCCGACGCTCAGGTCGAGCCGCTCCCCCAGCACCACCGACACCGGGGTGAACCCGAGCTGGGAGACGGGCGACAACGCGACGAGCAACCCCGGCAGGACCCCGACGCGACGACGGGGACGGGGTTTGCGGGGCACGGTCCCGAGCGTAGGGCGCCGGGCACCCGGTCAGGTCCGGGTCGTCGCGGGACCGCGAGGAGGCCGTGCCGGTCGCGCCGAACCGGCCGCTCAGCGCACCCCGACGACACGACCCGCGAGCGCGGGGTCGAGCGTTCGTCGCCGGCCGGGGACGTTCCGGGGACGTTCGGGGAGCGGCGAGGTCGGGCGCGGTGGGGCGGCTCACGGCGCAGCGCTCCTGGTCCGGGTGCCCAGGCGCCAGCCGCCGGAGCGGCGGTCGGCGTCCAGCAGCCTGCGGTAGGGCCCGGGCACCCCGGCGAGTTCCCCCGGGGCTCCCGCCGCGGCGAGCCGGCCCCCGTCCAGCACGAGGACGTGGTCGGCCTCGGCGACCTGCCCGACGCGGTGGGTGACCAGGAGCACCGACCGTTCGCGCGCCAGTTCCCGGGCCGTGGCCCGGACGACGGCTGCGCTGATCCCGTCCAGCGCCGAGGTCGGTTCGTCGAGCACGACGACGGGGGCCGGTTTGAGCACGGTCCGCGCCAGGGCCACCCGTTGGCGCTGCCCGCCGGAGAGCTGGGCACCGCCCGGTCCCACCGGGCTGTCCCACCCCTGCGGCAGCCCGGCGACCAGTTCGGTGAGCCCGGTCAGCTCCGCGGCCCGGTCCAGGTCGGCGGTGCCGGCGTCCGGTGCACCGACGCGGACGTTGTCGGCCAGGGTCCCGGCGAACAGGTGCACGTCCTGGGAGGCGTAGCTGACGAGGTCGACGAGGTCCTCGTCGGGGATCTGACGCACGTCGACGTCACCGATGCTGACACCGCCGGCGGTGACGTCGAGCGCGCGCTGCACCAGCCCGACCAGCGTCGACTTGCCCGCCCCCGACGGGCCCACCACGGCGGTGAGCCCGGGGTGCGGCAGCGTCGCCGAGACCTCGTGCAGCACGGTGTTCCCCGCGACCTGCACGGACACGTCCCGGAAGGCGATCCGGTGCCCGGACGGTCGTGCCGGTGCGGTCGGCGCCGGGAGGGCGGGTTCGGCCAGCACCTCCTCCACCCCGGCGAGGGCGTTGGACGCCAGCCGCAGCGAGGCCCCCGTCTCACCGACGGTGCCCAGCGGTTCCAGCGCCCGCACCACGAGGACGAGCAGCCCGGGGACGAGCACGGCGTCCACCACCTCCCCCGTGGCGAGCAGGACCACGACGGCGAGCAGGACGAGCAGGGCGGTCCGCACGGCGGCCGCGGTGGCCAGCAGCGCGGGGGTGCCCCGCAGCAGCAGGCGACGGTCCGCGTCGTGCTCGGCGACCAGCGCCGCGTCCAGCTGCCCCAGCCCGTGGGCGTCCCGGCCCGTGCTGCGCAGGACGGGTTGCAGCCGGGCGAACTCCAGGACCCGGCTGGACGCCTCGGCGCGGGCGCCGTCGCGGGCGGCGTCGAAGCGCTCGACCGCCCGGGTGCTCCAGCGCAGGACGGGGACGACGAGCAGCCCGCACGCCAGGGCGACCAGGCCCAGCCGCCACTGCACGACCAGCAGGCCCAGCACGACGGTGGCGGGCACCACGACGGCGTCGACGAGCGGGCGCACGAGGTGCGCGGGCACGCTCATGAGGGCCGGGACGTTGCGTCCCGCCACCTGGCTGAGCGCACCGGTGCGCGCCGGGGTGAAGAAGGCCAGCGGCAGCCGCAGCAACGCGTCGGCGAGCTCGTGGTGCACGCCGGCCGACAGCCGGGCACCGACGGAGAAGGCCGCGGCCTGGGTGCGGGCCCGGACGGCGGCGAAGACGGCGGACGCCAGCAGCAGGGCCGCGAGCCACCACCACGCGGCACCGGTGTCCCCCTCGACCAGGGCCTGCAGCAGGGGCAGGAGGGCCAGGGCGGCCAGTCCCTGGGCGAACGCGGCGACGGCGAACCCGGTGATGACGCGCCGCAGGTCCCGTCGGTGCTGCGGGGGCAGGACGGCGAGGAGTCGGGTGATCACGGCGTCCCCCCGGTGGTCGGTCCCTGCTGGCTGCGCCACAACCGCGCGTAGGCGCCGTCGGCGGCCAGCAGGTCCTCGTGGCGGCCGCGCTCGACGACGCGACCGGCGTCCAGGACCACGATCTGGTCGGCGCCGGTGGTGGTGGCCAGCCGGTGCGCGACCACGAGCACGCTGCCGCCCCCGTCCATCCGCTCGCCGACGAGCGCGGACAGCGCGTCCTGCACCGCGGCCTCCGCCTCGGGGTCGGCCGCGGACGTCGCCTCGTCGAGGACGACGAGGTCGTTGTCCCCCAGCAGGGCGCGGGCGATCGAGACGCGCTGGGCCTCCCCCCCGGACAGGACGACGTCCTGACCCACGACCGCGTCGTAGCCCTGGGGCAGGCGCGAGATGCGCTCGTCGATCTGCGCCACCCGGGCGGCGGCCCTGACCTCGTCCAGGGTGGCCTCGGGGCGGCCGAGACGGATGTTGTCGGCGAGGCTCGCCCGCAGGAGCTGGACGTCCTGCAGGACGAGCCCGACGCGGCGCAGCAGGTCGCGCGAGGTCGTGTCCCGCACGTCGACGCCCCCGACGCGGATCGCGCCGGCGTCGACGTCGTGGAAGCGGGCCAGCAGGGAGACCAGGGTCGACTTGCCCGCGCCGGAGGCGCCGACCAGCGCGGTGAGGGTGCCGGGGGCCAGGTCGAGGTCGACGCCGTCGAGGGCGGGCCGGTCGGCCCCGGGGTGGGTGAAGCGGACCTGCTCGAAGCGGACGGCGGACCCGCGCGGCGAGGTGGCCGGGCCGGGGGGTTCGGCCAGCGGCTCCTGGGCGAACAGCTCGTCGATGCGGACGGCGGCATCGCGCGCGGCGGTGATCTGCTGGACCCGCCCCCCGACGGCGGCCACGGGGGCGGTGACGGCCGGGGCCAGCAGGAGCGGCAGCACCAGGTCGAGGGGGTCGGCGTACCCGGTGCTCACCAGCACCGTCCCCGCGGTGGCGACCGCGGCCAGCACGACGACCGGTGACAGGACGATCTGCGAGGCCGCGGTCACGGCGGTGGTGGCGCGCACCCAGCCGGAGAAGAAGGTGGCGAAGTCGTCGGCAGCGGCGGTGTAGGCGGCGTGCGCGGCACGACCCCGTCCGAACGACTTGACCGTCCGGATGCCCTGCACGAACTCCGCGACGGCCGACCCCGTGGCCGCCGCCGCCGTTCCGAACTCGGCCATCCGGGCCCGGCCGCCGGACATCGCACGGGCGAACAACCAGCTGCCCAGCACCAGCAGAGCCACCGTCAGCACCGCCAGGCGCCAGTCGACGACGGCGAGCAGGACGACGGCGACCACGGTGGTCACGGCGAGGTTCACGACGTCGAGCAGCGTGTGGGCGATGAGCACGTGGACGGCGGCGACGTCGCCGTGCAGCGCCCGCTCGACCGCACCGGCGCCGCGGCTGGTGGTCCACCCCAGCGGCAGGCGGCCCACGTGGCGGGCCAGGTCGCGGCGCACGCGCAACTGGTGGTCGTTGTCGGCCAGGTGCGTCAGGACGGTCGCCAGCTCGGCGAGCAGCAGGGCGCCCAGCGCTCCTCCCGCCGCCACGAGCAGAGCCCCCCACAGTCGGTCGGTGCCGAGCTCGGCCGGGGTGCCGGCCGCCAGGGCGGTGCGGGCGACGTCGGCGAGGGCGACGAAGGGCACGACCCCGAGGACCGATCCGACCGCCTGCGCGACAACGGCTCCCGCCAGTCGCGGTCGTTCCGCACGCAGGTGGGCGGCCAGCCCGGGGGTCGGTGGCGGTGGTCCGGTCTGCACCGTGGTTGCCGTCATGGCACTTGATGATACTGATTATCAGTCTGCTACGGTCCGGCCGACCCCGCCAATCCTCTTGGAGGTTCCCCTCGTGCGCACGTCCCCCACCCGCCGGCACCTGCTCCTCGGCGGCGGCCTCACGGCCCTGACCGGAACGACGCTGCTCACGGGGTGCTCCGGCGAGACCGGACCGGCGAACTCCCCGTCGGGCTCGGACGCGTCCTCCCCCACCACCGGCGGGACGCTGCGGGCCGCGTTCGTCGGCGGCGGCGCCGCGGAGACCCTGAACTACTTCAAGGGCCCGACCTCCGTCGACTACGTCCGGGCCCGGGCCGCCCACGGCGCTCTGGGGGTCCTCGACCCCGAGGCCGAGGACGGGGTGCGCTACCTGCTGCTGGAGGGGATCGACGCCGCCCCCGACCTGTCCAGCTACACCCTGCGGGTCCGCCCCGGCCTGACGTTCACCGACGGCAGCCCGGTCACCGCCACCGACGTCCTGTACTCCCTGCAGGCCGCGACCACCCTCGGCGCACTGCCGTTCCTGCTGCCCCCCACCCGGTTGTTCACCCTCGACGCCGCGCAGGTGACCGACGAGAACACCCTCGTCCTGCCGACCGCCGCCCCCATCGCCGACGGCCGGGAAGTGCTGTGCCAGAGCACGTTGGTCATCAAGGACGGCACGACCGACTTCACCGTGGACACCCCCACCTGCGGCCCCTTCCGGCTCACCTCCTTCGAGGCCGGGCAGGGCGCGGCCTACGAACGCCACGACGGGTGGACGGTCGACGGCGGCGCGAAGCTCGACGGCCTGGAGATCCTCACGATCGCCGACTCCGCGGCACGCTCGAACGCCCTCACCGGCGGACAGGTCGAGTACGCCGACGGGTTGTCCCCCGTGTCGGCGCGCACCCTGTCGAACCAGGACGGCATCACGACGACGACGTCGGAGGTCCCGTACGTGACGCCGATCGTGTTCGCCCTGAACGCCGCCACCGTCCCGGAGTTCGGCGACGTCCGCGTGCGCCGGGCGTTCAAGCTCGCCGCCGACCGCCAGGCGATGGTCGACAGCGTCCTCTACGGCGCCGGTGTCGTCGGCAACGACCTGCCCGCCATCGGTTTCCCGGGGTACGCCGGGGACCTCGAGCAGCGTGAGCACGACCCCGAGCAGGCCCGAGAACTGCTCGCGCAGGCCGGCGCGGACGGGATGTCCGTCACGTTCACGACCGGACCGGAGATCAGCGGGATGCTGGAGACCGCGACGCTGTACGCCGAGAACCTGCGCGGGATCGGTGTCGACGTCACCCTCGACGAGCGCGCCCCCGGGCAGTTGTTCAGCGACCCGAACTACTTCACGCTGCCGATGACGACGAGCTACTCCCCGCCCCAGCCGCTGTTCCTGGCCTCGGCGTCGGGGTCGGCCGGTTCTCCCGCGGCGTTCGGGTACGCCGACCCGCAGGCCGACGCCCTGTTCGCGCAGGCCCGTTCGACGGCCGACGCCGCGGAACGCGCGTCGCTGCTCGAACAGGCCCAGCGGCTGCGGTGGGAGAACGGGAACACCGTGATCCCGGTGTTCACCCGGACCGTCAGCGCGCAGAGCAGTTCGGTCACCGGCATCGGCGTGGCGAACTTCACCGACTTCTCCTCGGCCACGGTGCGGTGAGCTGGGTCCGCCTCCTCCTGGGCCGGGTGCTCGGCGCGGCGGGCGTCCTCCTCGCCCTCTCGGTGCTCGTGTTCGCCGCCACCGACGTGCTGCCGGGTGACGTCGTCGCCCGGCTGGCCGGCCCGACGGCCACGGCCGGCGAGCGCGCGGGGATCCGGACCGAGCTCGGCCTGGACCGCCCGGTGGCGGTCCGGTACCGGGACTGGGCCACGGACACCCTGCGGGGGGACCTGGGGACGTCGTTCGTCGGAGGTCGGCCCGTCGCCGAGGTCCTCGCGGCGCGCCTGCCCGCGAGCGCCCTGCTGGCCGCGCTGTCCCTGGTCCTGGCCACGGCCGTCGCCGTGGCGGCGGGGCTGTCCGCGGGGATGCGCCCGGGCAGCGCGACCGACCGGCTGGTCTCGACGGTCGCCCGGGTGGTGGTGGGGGTTCCGGAGTTCCTCGCCGCGACCGTCCTGCTGCTGGTGCTGGCCACGTGGGCGGGGTGGTTCCCGCGGGTTTCGCTGGTACCGCTGGGCAGTTCGCCGGTCGCGGACCCGCGGGTCCTGGTGCTGCCGGTGCTGAGCCTGTCCCTGACGGCGGCGGCGGTCGGTGTGCGGATGGTGCGGGCGAGCGTCGTGGACGTCGTCACGACCCCGTACGTGGACGCCGCGCGGCTGGCCGGTGTGCGCGGGTGGCGGCTGGGGCTCCGGCACGTCCTGCCGGGCGCCGTCGCTCCGCTGGTGCAGGTGGTCGCGGTGACCGCGGTGGGGTCCCTGGGTGGGGCCGTCGTCGTGGAGACCCTCTTCGACTACCCCGGCATCGGGCGGGAACTGCAGCAGGCCGTGCTCAACCGGGACGTGCCGCTGGTCCAGGGGACGGTGCTGGCGTTGAGCGCGGCCGGTCTGGTCGTGCTCCTGGTGGGAGACGTCGTAGCCAGGGTGCTGGACCCGCGCGCGGGGTCGTCCCGGTGAGCCGGGCGAGGCGCACGGCGACGGCCCTGCTCGTCGTGGGCACCGTCGTCCTGGTCGCCGGGGCGCTGACCGGGCCGTGGTGGTCCCCGGGGTCGCCGACTGCGCCTCGGGGCCTGCCGTACCTGCCCCCCGGCGACACCTCCGGGGAGGGGTTGGCGCTGGGCACCGACGGCATCGGCCGCGACGTCTGGGCCCGGGTGCTGCACGGGGGGCGCGACGTCGTCCTGGTGGCCCTCGGGGCGACGGCGGTGTCGGGGCTGCTGGCCCCGGTGCTGGGGACCGCGGCGGCGATGGCGGGCCGACGGTCCGGCGAACTGCTCGTCCGGGTGCTGGACGTCGTGACGGTCGTCCCGGCGCTGCTGGTGCTGCTCGTCCTGGCCACGGGGTGGCCGGGCAGCCCGTGGGCCCTGGTGGTGGGGATCGCGGTAGTGAGCGTGCCCTACTCGACCCGCATCGTCCGGGCCGCCGTGACCTCGGTGCTGCGCACGGGGTTCGTCGAGGTGGCACGGGCCCGCGGCGACTCGGCCCGGGCGGTGTTCCGGTACGACCTCCTGCCGTCGGTGGCCCGTCCGCTGCTGACCGACACCGCGATCCGCTTCGTCGCCGCGCTGCACCTGAGCGCGACCGCGGGGTTCCTCGGGCTGGGGCGCGGGGCGCCGGCACCGAACTGGGGGCGGATGGTGTCCGACGACCTCCCGGGCATCGAGCTGAACCCGTTCGCGGTCCTGGTCCCCGCGGCGCTGCTCGTCGCGTCGTCGCTGCTGGTGGGGACCCTGGCCGACACCGTCGCGGACCGGGTGGGTCGGGGGTGAGCGACCACGTGGTCCAGGTGCGCTCCCTGTCGATCCGTTCCGCGGCGGGCGCCCACCTCCTGGACGCGGTCGACCTCGCGGTGGCGCCCGGGGAGGTCGTGGGGTTGGCGGGGACGTCCGGTTCCGGCAAGACGACGCTGGCCAGGGCCCTGCTGGGCGATGTGCGCCCGGGGCTGGAGCGCACCGGGGGGTCGGTGGTGGTCGCCGGGCACGACCCGTTCCGTCCCCGCGGACGGGACGCCCTGCGCGGACGGCGGGTGACGTACCTGGGGCAGGACCCCGCCGCCGGGCTCAACCCCGCGCGCCGGGTCGGTGACCTGGTGGGCGAACTCGTCCGCCTGCGCACCGGTGCGGCCCGCGGGGAGGTGCACACCCGGGTGCACGCCCTGTTCGACCTCGTGGGCCTGCCGACCGACCGGGGTTTCCTGCGCCGCCGGCCGCACGAGGTCTCCGGCGGGCAGGCCCAACGGGTGGCGCTGGCCTCGGCCCTCGCGGGGGACCCGGACCTGCTGGTGCTCGACGAACCCACGAGCGGGCTGGACCCCGTGCTGGTCGACCGGGTCGGGCGGCTCGTCGCCGGCCGGGTGCGCGGTGGCGACGGGCGCGCGGCGCTGGTCGTGAGCCACGACGCGCGGTTCCTGGCGAGCACCGCCGACCGGGTGGTGCACCTCGAGCGCGGCCGGGTCGTCCCCGCGCCGGCGGTTCCTCGACCCGTCGCTGCAGAACGGGTCTCGGCGTCGTCCGAACAGGTCCTGAGGGTGGTCGTGACGGCGGGGCACGGGCGTGGGCCGGTCCTGGACGGAGCGGAGCTGTCGGTGGCGGCCGGGGAGTGCGTGGCGGTCACCGGGCCCTCGGGGTCGGGCAAGAGCACCTTCCTGCGCGCCCTGGCCGGGCTGCACCCCGACGCGCGCGGCACCCTGCACCTCGCCGGCCGCCCCCTCCCCTGGCCGGCCGGCCGGCGGGGGCCGGACCGGCGGGCCGTCGCCCTCGTCGCCCAGGACTCCGCCTCGGCGCTGAACCCCCGCGAGAGCGTGCGCACCTCGCTGTCGCGGCCGCTGCGGGGCCTGGACCCGCGAGCCGTCGAGCAGGAGGTCGCCCGGCTGCTGGAGCGGGTGCGGTTGTCGCCGGACGTCCTGGACCGCCGGTCCCCGCAGTTGTCCGGTGGCCAGCGCCAGCGCGTGAACCTGGCCCGGGCCCTGGCCGCCGGCCCCCGGGTCCTGCTGTGCGACGAGGTGACGTCGGCGCTGGACGAGCGGACGGCGAGCGCCGTCCTGGACCTGCTGGCCGGTCTGCGCGCCGACCTCGGCCTGGCCGTCGTGCTCGTCACCCACGACCTCGAGGTCGCGAGGCGCAGCGCCGACCGGGTGCTGCGCGTGCACGAGGGACGGTTCGCACCGTGCTGAGCGCTCCCGCGGACGGGTCCCCGCAGCGGACCGAGGTGCTCGAGCTGCTGCGGGGGTCGACCACGTTCCTGTCCGCGCGCGCGGTGCACCGCAGGTTGCGGGCGCAGGGGTCGGGCATCGGGCAGTCGACGGTGTACCGGGTCGTCCAGGCCCTGGCCCGGGACGGGCTGCTGGACGTCGTCCGCGCCCCTGGGCGCGAGGCGGTCTACCTGCCCTGCAGCAGTTCCCGGCACCACCACGTCCGGTGCGATGCGTGCGGGCGGGCCGTGGAGGTGGCTGCGCCGGAGGTCCAGCGGTGGGCGCACGACGTGGCGGCCGAGCACGGGTTCGCGGTGTCGCAGGTGGTGGTGTCGCTGACCGGGCGGTGCGACCGGTGCCCGCTCGGGGAAACGCCGGCGGCACGGCCCGACCACCGGTCCGGCGTTGCCGGACCGGCAACGCCGGACCCGTCGTGCGCAGAACCCGCCTAGCGTTCCGGTCATGACCTCGAACGACCCCGCAGAACGCGGGACCACCACGCCCCCGGCCTTCACCCGCGCGTGCGACGTCGCCGTCATCGGCGGTTCGGCCGCGGGCCTGGCCGCTGCGCTGCAACTGGTCCGCCAGCGCCGATCGGTCCTCGTCGTGGACGACGGCACCCCCCGGAACGCCCCGGCCACGCACGTGCACGGTTTCCTCGGCCACGAGGGCGTGCCGCCGGGAGAACTGCTGGCGAAGGGCCGGGAGGAGGTGCGCAGCTACGGCGGGGAGATCCTCACCGGGCGCGTGCTGGGGGTCCGCGCGGAGGCCGACGGCAGGTTCCACCTGGACCTGACGGGCGGGAGCGGGCTGCGCGCCCGCCGGGTCCTGGTCGCCACCGGCATCGTCGACGAACTGCCCGACATCCCCGGCCTGGCGCAGCGCTGGGGCCGGCAGGTCGTCCACTGCCCCTTCTGCCACGGCTACGAGGTCCGGGACCGACGCGTCGTCCAGGTCGTCACCTCACCGGTGGGGTTGCACCCCACGTCCCTGGTGCGGCACCTGACCGACCGCCTCACCGTCGTCCTGCACGACGGTGCGGGTCTGGACCGCGCCGCGGTCGGTGCGGTGGCCGCCTCGGGGGTCCCGGTGCTCGAGTCCGCCGTGACCCGTGTCGGCGACGGCCCGGACGGCGCCCTCGTCGTGGAGCTGGCCGTCGGGACGTCGTTGCCGGCCGACGCCGTGCTGGTCGGGACCCGCTTCTCCCCCCGCACGGCGGTGCTCGACGGTCTCGGGGTGGACACCGCCCCGCACCCCAGCGGTCTGGGCGACGTGCTCGTCGCCGACCCGACGGGCCGCACCGGCGTGGCCGGCGTCTTCGCCGCCGGCAACGTCACCGACCCCGGCCTGCAGGTCCTGCCGGCGGCGGCGAACGGGAGCTGGGTGGGCGCGCAGATCGCGTTCGACCTGGCGGGCGAGGACGTCGCCGCCGGCGTCCGCCCCTCGGCCGCGCAGGTCGAGTGGGACGAGCGGTACGGCGACGCCGACCGCGTCTGGAGCGCCAACCCCAACGGCACGCTGGTCGCCGAGGTCACCGGGACGGCCCCCGGCCGGGCGCTGGACGTCGGCGCCGGCGAGGGCGCGGACGCGTTGTGGCTCAGCGAGAACGGCTGGGAGGTCACCGCCTCCGACGTCTCCGACCGGGCCCTGGCCCGCCTCCGGGACGAGGCCGCCCGCCGCGGGACCCGCGTGGAGACGCTGCACCGCGACGCCGACGACGCGGCCGGCTACGACGGTCGGACGTACGACCTGGTGAGCCTGCAGTACGGCTCGTTCCTCCGGACGCCGGAGCAGCGTGCACTGCGGAACCTGCTCGACGCGGTCGCCGTCGGGGGGACCCTGCTCGTCGTCGGGCACGCACCGCACCGGGCCGGCGAACCGGTCGACCCCGCCGAGCGGACGGTCCTGTGGGACGCGCAGGCGTACGTGGGGATCGACGAGATCGCCGCGGCCGCGGCGGCGTCCGGGCGGTGGCGCGTGGAGGTGCACGAGACCCGCCCGCGACCTGCCGGAGCGGTCAGCTCCCACCACGTCGAGGACGTGGTGTTCCGCGCCGTCCGGACCGCCTGAGCCCGCGCGTGAGGACCCACCCCTGCGCCGGGGTGGGCCGACGGCCCGTCGGCGGGCCCGGTCCAGGGCCTCCTGCACGCGAGGGACGCAGTACGAGGGCTCGGGCCCGGAGGACGGCTGCAGGTCGTCGAAGCGTTGGGCCAGGTCCACCCACCAGCCGGACCTCTCCCCGGCCTCTCCCGGACCCGCCACCCCGGGCGCGCCGCTCACCGCCGGGCCCGCCGGCCCTTCTCCAGCAGCAGGCAGCCCTCCGGCGCCGCCGGCGCGGCCGGGACGAGACCGTGCGCGGCGGCCTCCGTCCGCACCCGCCGGGGACCGACGACCCACCAGTCGTAGGACGCGACCCGCTCCTCGATCACCCGGTCCCCGCCGTCGGCTCCGGTGGTCGGCTCCAGGACCTGGTACCTCATCCGCCAGCGGACCGTCTGCAGGCCCGTGACGTCGCACGTCGCCCACGCCTCGTAGCGCCGTCGCCCGACCTGCACCGGCACCGCACCGGGCGCTTCGGGCGAGGGGGACGGGTCCTCGTGGGCTGCGACGTCGACCAGGACTCGGCCACCGGCGGGCAGCACCTGCGCGCACTGGCGCCAGAACTCATCGCGCTGGGCGGGGTCGAAGTGCCCGAGGGCGTTGCCGACGACGACCGCGGCCAGGTCGGTCGGCAGCGGGTCTCGCGGGAAGGTCCCGTCCAGGACCGTGACCCGGGGCCGCAGCCCGTCGTCGCCGGCGACGAGGGCCAGGAGCACGGCCCGTAGCCCCTCTTCCGGTTCGACCGCGAGAAGGTCCCGGCCGGGAGCGGCGGCCGCGATCCACGGCAGGGCGGCGCCCGTCCCGCTGCCCAGGTCCAGGACGCGTCCCGGGGGCGAGTCCGCCAGCACCTGCACCAGCCCGGGTCCGGTGCGCTGCCACGCCGCGCGCAGGAAGAGGTGGACGAACGGGGTCGCTGGACCGTAGGTGCTGGTCACCGCTCCTCCCCGCCGGCCCGGGCGGCCCGGCCACGGCCCCCCGCGGCGAACGCCGCCAGCACGTCCCCCGCCGTCACCACCCGGCCGCAGCGCCGGGCGACGTGGTCGAGGGCGGCGACGTGGTCGGCGGCGTCGAAGTCGGCCGTGGCGTCGGCGACGACGAACGGCTGCACGTCCTCCATGAACGCGTGCAGCGCCGTGGCCCAGCAGCCGATCGAGGTGTAGACGCCGGTGACGACGAGCTGGTCCCGTCCCGCGGCCCGCACGAGGTCCAGCAGCTCGGTGCGGACCAGGGCGCTGTACCGGTGCTTGGTGAGGACGACGTCACCCGCGGCGGGGGCCACCTCGTCCACGATCCGGGCCGCGGCCGCCGGGGCCGCCCCGAGGCCGGGGCCCCAGAAGTCCTGCAGCAGCGCGCGGTCGGTGGCGCTCTGCACGGCCGGCTGCGCGGAGTAGACGACGGGGACCTCCCGGGAGCGGGCCGCCGCCACGAGGTCCGCGACGGCCCGCAGCATGGGCGCGCAGGGGGTCCCGACCCGGTCGAAGGGACGCAGGAAGTGCTCCTGCAGGTCGTGGACCAGCAGCACGGCCCGTTCGGCGTCCACCCGCCACGGCACCCGGGGGGCGGGGAGGTCCTCGATCGTGGGCAGCGGGTACTGCGCGACCCGGGGCAGTCCGCTCACGCGAGCACCTCCGTGGTCCGTTCGCGCGCGAGGGCGGCCAGGACGGTCCGCAGCTTCGCCGTGGTCTCCGCGTGCTCCGCCGCAGGATCGGAACCGGCGACGATCCCACCACCGGCGTGGGCCCGGACGGTCCTCCCGTCGACCAGGGCGCACCGGATGGCGACCCACCAGGCCCCGTCGCCGGCGCGGTCCTGGAAACCCACCGCGCCCGCGTACCCGCCGCGCTCACCCTCCTCCAGCCGGCGGATGACCTCCGCCGCGGCGCGACGCGGGGTCCCGCACACCGCCGGGGTGGGGTGCAGCGCGAGGGCGAGGTCCAGGCTGTCGGTCGCCTCGTCCCGCAGGTGGGCGCGGACCTCGGTGCCCAGGTGCCACATCGCCGGTGTGCGCACCAGCCGCGGCGGTCCGACGGGCGCGACCACGGCCAGCGGCCCGAGCCGTTCGACGATGTCGGCCACGACGACGGCGTGCTCGCGCAGGTCCTTGGCCGAGACCGCCAGCCGGGCCCCGGCCTCCTCGTCGAGCACCGGGTCGGCCTGCCGGGGGACCGACCCGGCGAGCGGGTGCGAGAGCACCTCCCGACCCGAACGACGGCACAGCAGTTCCGGGCTGGCCCCCACCAGGGTCCCCACGGGCAGGTCGGCGCAGAAGCCCTGGGCCGCGGGGTTCACCGCGGCGAGGCGGTCCAGCAACGCCTGCGGATCGACGGGGGTCGTGGTCTCGAACCGCACCGACCGGCTCAGCACGACCTTGTCGACCTCACCGGAGTCGATGCGGCGCAGGACGTCCGCGACGGCGGAGGTGTACCGATCCCGCGCGCCGGGGTCCTCGACGAGCCGGCCGGCGGGGAGGTCGGCGCGGGGTTCGGGAACCCGTTCGCGGTGCCCGGTGAGGAACGTCCCGGCCACGTCGACGTCGAACGGCAACAACCCGGCCAGGACCGTCCGGTCCCCGTCCCGCAGCGCGTTCCGCGCGGCACCGGCCTGGACGCGGGCAGGCGCGCCGGGGTCGACGGGGGTCGCGGTGACCGACCACCGGGCCCGCGGACCGGCGAAGGTCACCGTCCGCGGCGGGGGTGTGCGGGGTTCACGCACCGAGACCAGCTCCTCCGTCGACGACGACGTCCTGCAGCGTGACGTGCCGCGCCCGGCCCGAGACCAGGAACGCGACGACGGCGGCGACGTCGCGCGGGTCCGCCCGGCGGCCCAGCGGGATCCCCGAGCGGAACCGCCCGGGGTCACCCGTCACCACCCGGTCCAGGACGGCCGGGTCACCCCCGCCCGGCAGCGAGCGCTGCATCGCGGTGTCGGTGGCGCCCGGGCTGACGGTGTTGCACCGGACCCCCGAGGCGGCGACCTCGAGGCCGAGGCTGCGCACGAGGGCCACGACCGCGGCCTTCGACGCGCAGTAGGCGGCCATCCCCTGCCGGGCGGTCCGGGCGGCGTCGGAGGCCACGGCCACCACCGACCCGTGGCCGCGGGCGGCCATCGCCGGGACGATCGCCCGGCACAACCGGAACAGCGCCGTCGTGTTCACGGCGAACGTGGCGTCCCAGTCGGCGTCGGTGGCCTCGGCCACCGGCGCCGGGCGCAGGACACCGGCGCAGTGGACGAGGGCGTCCACCCCGCCCAGTTCCCCCGCCACGTCCGCGACCTGCTGCGCCGCAACCGCTCCGGTCAGGTCGAGCGCCAGGGGCGTCACCTCCGCCGGCAGGCGCGCCAGGCCGTCGGCGTCCCGGTCGACGGCCAGGACGCTGGACCCGGTCCCCGTGAACTCGGCCACGACGGCCGAACCGATCCCCCCGGCGGCCCCCGTCACCACCACGACTCCCGCACCGGCCCCCGCGCCGCTCACGCCGACCAGCTCAGGGCTCGGGACGGGCAGGCGTCGACGGCCGCCAGGACGTCGAGGTGCTCGGCCGGCGCGGGCTGGCGACGGACGACGACGAGCCCGTCGTCCCCCTGGTCGAAGACGTCGGCGGCGGCACGGACGCACTGCCCCGCACCCGTGCACACCGAGCGGTCGGCGGCGAGGGGGGCGCTCACCAGGTCACCGGGAGCTCGTCGACGCCGAAGATGGAGGAGTTCAACGCCAGCGGCAGGTCCGCCGCGGGCCGCGCCAGCCGCAGGTCCGGCAGTTCCTCGACGAGCCGGCGCAGCGCGGTCCGCAGTTCCACCCGGGCCAGGTGCTGCCCCAGGCACTGGTGCGGCCCGAACCCGAAGGCGAGGTGCCGGTTCGGGCTGCGGCGCAGGTCGAACTGCCCGGCCGTCACGTCGTCGCGGTCGAAGGAGGCCGGGTCGTGGTTCGCCGCGGCCAGCGGGACGACGACCCCGTCACCGGCGCGGACGGTCCGCCCACCCACCTCCAGGTCGGCGGTGGCGACCCGCAGGGGGACGGTGTCGGCCACGGACAGGTGGCGCAGGAGTTCCTCGACGGCGTCCGGCCACCGCTCGGGTTCGGCGCGCAGCAGGGCGAGCTGGTCGGGGTGCTCCAGCAGGGTGAGGACCGACAGCGCGATCATGTTGCGGGTCGTCTCGTGACCGGCGTTGAGGGTGATGCCGATCTGGCTGAGCAGCGACGGCCGGCTGATCTCACCGCGGGCGAACGGCCCGGTGACCAGGCGACTGATGAGGTCGTCACCGGGGTCGGCGGTCCTGCGCTCCACGAGGGCGTCGAGCAGGCCGAACATCTCCCGCAGCGCCGCACCGACCTCCTCGGCGCTGGAGTTCCGGCCGCCGGACACCGCGGTGACCCCGCGGAAGAACGCGGTGTCGTCGCCGGGGACGCCGAGCAACCGCAGGATGAGCCGGGTGGCGACCGGCGCGGCGAACCCGTCCACCAGGTCGGCCGGTCGCGGTCCGGTGCTGAACCGGCGCAGTTCCTCGTCGACGACGGCACGGATCCCGGGTTCGCGGGCCTCGCTGCGCCGGACGGTGAACTCGCCGAGCAGCATCCGCCGGACGTCGGTGTGCTCCGGGGGGTCCATCCGGATGAACGGCCGCAGTTCGGCCGCGACGGCCTGCTCCCCCGCGCCCAGCCCCGGGAACCCGGGGTTCCGCGCGTCGGAGGAGATCCGCGGGTCGGCCAGCACGGCCCGGGCGTCGGCGTACCGGGTGATGACCCAGGCCCGCTTCCCGCTGGGCAGCACGACCTGCGGCAGCCGGGGTTCCGCGCGCCACCGCGCGTACTCCGGCGGCGGGGCGAACGGACAACGCCGGGCTGCGGGGAACGCACCGGACGCCTCGAGGGGGTGCGCGGGGGTTTCGGTGGTGGACACGGTGGCCTCCAGGTCTGAGGTGGTCAGGGGGCGAGCAGGACGCCGATCTCGGGGGTCGCACCGCGTCCCGAGACGGCCAGCGGCCGGTGCTGCAGCCCGGACTCGGCGACGAGGTCGGCCACGCCGAAGGTCTCCCACTCGTAGGAGTCCTCGACCTCGCGGACGAGGTCGCCGTCACGGAAGACCTTCCACCGCGTGGACCAGTGGATCGTCCGGGGGCCGGAGGGTTCTCCGCTCATCCACCACTCGTAGGTCTGAGCGCCCACGAGCTCGCGCACCATCCGCACCGGTGGGATGGACCGCGGCCGGTCCACCCCCATGAGTTCCACGACGATCGGGGCCCCCGACGGCAGCGCCTCAGCGAGCCTCTTCCACAACTGCCGGCGTTCGTCCTGCGTGAGGTGCCCGGCCACGCCGAACACGACGGCGGCCGACAGGGCGGTGGGCAGCGCCTGCCCGGCCGCGAGCTCCTGGGCCGACTCCGGGACGACCGTGACCCGTCGGCGCAGTTCCGGGTCCGTCGCGACCCGGCTGGTGAGGATGGCCCGCATCGTCGGGGAGGGTTCGGCGCACACGAACTCGGCGTCCGGCAGGAACCCCGCCATCAGCGCGGTGACCAGGCCGGTCCCGGCCCCGACGTCCAGGACGGGACCGCGGGAGGTGTCCAGCCCGGCGAGGGCTGCGCGCACCGCCGGCCCGCTGGTGCTCATGTGCCTCGGCCCGACGAGGTCGAAGAACTCGGCGGCGGGGCTGTAGTAGTCGATCACGAGGTGGGACCTCCGGGTCTGCTCGGGAGCTGCTGCGACGTTCAGGGGGTTTCCGGCCACTCCGGCCGGACCAGGTCGGGCGCGGTGCGGCGCAGCAGGTCCGCGACCACCGCCCGGCGCTGCGGCACGAGGTAGAAGTGGTCGCCGGGGAACGTGCGGACGTCGCACCCGGCCGCGGTGACGTCGGCCCAGCGGGCCGCCTGCTGCGGCGTCACCTCGGGGTCGGCGTCGCCGACGTAGGCCGTCACCGGGCAGGTGAGCGGGACGCGCCGGCGCGGCACGTACGTCTCGACGAGGCGGTAGTCGGCGCGGACGTACCCCAGGACCAGACGGCGGAAGCCCTCGTCGGCCAGGACTTCCGGCGAGGTCCCTCCCAGGCGCACCACCTCGGCCACCAGGTCCTCGTCGTCGCCCAGGTGCAACCGGCCGCCGAGGTCGTCCTGCGGGGGCCGGCGACCGGACACGACGAGGTGGTGGGGCACCGGTGCCCCCGCCGCGACGAGGGCGTGCGTGACGTCGTGGGCCAGCAGGGCGCCCATGCTGTGCCCGAACACGACGTACGGGGTGCGCAGGACGGGCAGCAGCGCGGCTGTCACGTCGCCCACCAGATCCTCGACCGTGCGCGCGAACTCCTCGCCGCTGCGGTCCTCCCGGCCGGGGTACTGCACCGCCAGGAGCTCCACCGACGGAGGCAGGAGCGGCGCCCAGCCGCGGAAGCTGCCCGCGCCTCCGCCGGCGTGGGCGAAGCAGACCAGTTGCAGCGCGGGCGGTCCGGACTCCCGCGTCCAGCGACGAACCCAGGGGTTGTTCACGCGAGGGCCTCCAGCCGTGCGGGGTCGACGGAGGGCGGGGTGCTCACCCGGACGAGGTCCGGGCGTCCCAGCAGGACGGAGGTCTCCCGCCAGGTGCCGGCCACGGCGAGGTCGCCCGCCCCGGCGCGCAACGGGTCGAGCCCGGCCGCGGCGTCCCGCAGGACCTCCCGGACACCGGCGGCCCCGGCCGCCGGCCAGTCCCGTCCGAAGACCTCCGCCCAGGAGGGGACCACCACCGGCCCGAGCACCCCGGTGGCCGGGCCGGGGGGCACCGTCGCCGAGACGTCGAGGCGGCCGGCGCCGTCGCGGGCCACGTGCAGGCGGGGGGACCACGTCACCGGTCCGTGGACGTCCGAGAGCCCCAGGACACCGGCGTCGAGGGTCAGCGCCGCCCGCAACCACGGGGCGGCCCCGTTGTCCCCGTCGGCCGGGTCGAGCTGGTGCTGGACGCGCAGCGAGACGGCGACCCCGCCGAGGTCGGCGGTGAGCAGCCGGAAACCGCCGACGCCCAGCACGCCGGTCGTGCTCCACGGGCGGGTCCGGCCCACGGCCCGGGTGACCACGTCGAGGACGGGTTGCAGCAGCTGAGTGCCCGCGGACGCCTCGACGGCGACGACCCGGTGGGCGGTGGCCAGGTCGCCGGCCAGCCGCAGGAACCGGTCCAGCGCGCGGGTGTGCCGGTGGAAGGTCGACACCCGGTACTGGCCGCCGTGCCGGCGGGCCAGCGCGAGGAGCTCGGCGACCTCGTCGGGGTGGACGGGCTGCTCCTGCAGGACGCTGGTGCCGCGGCGCAGGAACTCCCGGGCCAGCTCCGTGCCGTGCCCGCCGAGGACCCCGCCGGGCACGGCGACGTGGGCCAGGTCCACCGGGCCGGTGAGGTCGTCCACGCGGTCGACCGCACGGACCCCCACCTCGGCGGCCAGGCGCTGCGTCGCGGCGCTGCCCCGGCCCAGCACCGCGACGAGCTCGAGGTCGTCGGCAGCCGCCACCCCGCGCGCGGTGTAGGACCCGAAGCCGCTGCCGCACACGACGATCCGCGCGGTCACAGGACCCCCTCCTCGACACCGGAGAGTTCGGGGGCGGAGGTCAGGACGCGGATCGTGGTGCCCGGGACGGCGGCCACGACGGCGTCGCGGGTCGCCCCGGGGTCCAGGACGTCGCAGGCCCGGTGCACGCCCGGCGGGACACCGCCGGCCAGGACGGCGCGCGCGGTGAGCGCCCCGACCGTGCCGGTCACCCGGTAGCTGTCCGGGGTCCGCAGGACGACGGTGCGCCGCACCGGTCCCCCCGCCGCGTCGATCCCCTCGACCTCCCCCTCGACCTCCCCCTCGACCTCCCCCTCGACGTCGACGACGAGCAGGTAGTACGGCTCGCGCCCGGCGAGGTCGGCCTCGGCGGCGGCGCGCAACCGCTCGCCGAGCGCGTCCGGTCCCGCGAACCGCGCCTGGGACAGGACGCCGTGCACCCGGGGTCCGGGGTAGACGATCCTCCAGTCCGCGTCCTCGGCCCCCAGGGAGCGGGCGAGCCGTTCGACCTCGGTGGTGAGGAACGGGTGGACCGCGACGGGCCGGGGGTGGAACGGCGACCGCACGCCGGTGGCCGCCCGCAGCACCCGGGCCCTGCGCACTCCCCCGCGCACGGCGGCCAGCGGTTCCCCCAGGGCCGCGCCGGACCCGTCGCGCACGTCGATCGACAGGACGACGTCGGCCGCGGCGGCGGGGGTGGCCCGCTCCAGGCCGCCGGAGGTCCCCCCGACGCGGTGGACCCGGGTCAGACCGTCGGTGGCCAGGAGCGGCAGCAGCGCCCCGAGCCCGGGCAGCAGCCCGGCGGCCACGACGGCGGTCCGCCCCGGCCCGGGCAGGCCGCGCCGGCGCAGCTCGTCGACGACGGGGTCGTCACCGGTGACGTCGACGCTGTCGGCGCCGGCCGCCGCGGCGGCCACGGCGACGGCCGCGCCGATGCGGTACGAGGGCCCGGCGCAGGTCAGGACCACCCGCGCCCCCTCGCAGAACCGCGTCAGCGAGGCCGGGTCGTCGACGTCGGTCACCTGCGCGTGCGCGCCGGGGACCGCCGCGGCCAGCTGCTGCAGGGGTGGGACGGTGCGGGCTCCGAGCCGCAGGTGCAACCCGCTGCCGCGCAACGCCTCCACGGCGGCCCGGCCGACCGCGCCGGTCGCCCCCAGCACCGCCACGTCGATCTGCGGGTCGATCTGCGGGTCGACCTGCGGGTCGACCTGCGGGCCGTTCCGGGCTCCGGTGGTGTCCACGGGCCCGCTCACCGCAGCAGGTCCCCCGCGGTCAGCCCGTCGAGCATCCGCGCGATGCCGGGGGCGTAGGGCACGCTCAGCAGGCTGAAGTGGTCGCCGGGGACGTCGACGACGTCGAGCGTGCCCAGGGTGAGCCGTTCCCAGTAGTCGGTGACGCTCTCCTTGTTGCCCGGGAAGGGGTAGGACCCGGAGTGCCGCAGGAACGTGATGTCGCCCGCGTACGGTTCGGGTTCGTACCGCGAGATCGCGAAGACGCTCTGCCGGAACACCGCGAACATCGACTCCAGCTGTTCGGGCGTGTAGCTGCCCCCGGACGCCGGGACGGCCGCGCAGTACCGGGCGATGCGCTCGGCGCGGGGCACGGCGCCCAGCGCGCGGAAGCTCTCCGCGACGTCGGCGAACTCCCCCTCCAGAGCGGCCACGGCCCCGTCCCCGAGCAGCCCCGGGGTCGCGGCCAGGACGGCGTCGGAGGCGGCCGACACCCGGTCCTCGTCGGCGGGGAAACCCACCTCGGTGGGGTCGATGCCCATCATGACGGCGAACGCGTACTCGGAGATGAGTTCGTCGTCCAGGCGGAACGGGGGCCGGTGGGTGCTGATCGCGGTGAGGGACTCGACCTGGGCGCCCGCGTCGGTGAGCGAGCGGGCGACCTCGGTGGCGATGAGCCCGCCGAGGCAGTAGCCCACGACGTGGAACCGCCGGGCACCGCTGTCCAGCAGCGACCGGGCGTACCCCTCGGCCCAGTCGGTGATGATCCGCGCCGGGTCGGCGGACAGGAACTCCGCCACGTCGGGCAGTTCCAGCCCCACCAGCGACGAGCCCCCGCCGCTGCGGCGGCGGACCTCGGTCATGAGGGCGCGGTACGGCGTGAGGGTTCCCGTGCCGGCGTGCACGAGCGCCGTCACCGGGTCCGTGCCGGCACCGTGCAGCACCACGTACGGGGACGCGGGACCCTCCGGCGAGGTGCCGGCGTCCTCGACCGTGGACCGCAGGTACTCCGCGAGCCCGGCGACCGTCGGGGTGCGCAGCATGTGCCGCAGCACCACCTCCCACTCCAGGTCGGCGACGCCGGGGACGTGGGCACCGACCCGGTCGCGCAGCTGCCCGACCATGCGTGCCACGAGCAGGGAGTCCCCGCCGAGGGCGAAGAAGTCGTCGTCGCGACCGACCCCGCCCTGTTCCAGCAGGTCCGCCCACAACCGGGCGAGGTCGCGTTCGAGGTCGTCGGCCGGCGGAGCGGACGTCCCCGCCGCCGCACCGGAGGTCGCACCGGACGACGCGGGGTCCGGGAGCAGCAGCCCGGCCAGGGCGCTCCGGTCGACCTTGCCGTTGGCGGTGTGGGGCAGGGCGTCCAGCAGGTGCCAGGCCGTGGGCACCATGTGGTCCGGCAGCTGCTGGGCGGTGTGCCGGGCCAGCGAGCCGGTGCTGACCGGTTCGCGGTCCAGGCCGAACTGCGCGAGCAGCAGGTGCTGGCCGACGGCGTCGAGGGGTTCACCGGCCCGGGGCAGCACGAGGTGCTCGGCGGCCCCCTCGGCGGCGAGCAGGGCGCGCCACTGCTCGAGGGTGACGAACGTCTGGTCCTCGGCGGCCCGCAGGTCGTCGTGGGCCTGCGTCAGCCCCTCGACGAACTCCATCGAGACCAGCAGCGCAGGCTGCAGGTCCCGCGTCGTCTCCAGCAGGACCAGCCACCCACCGGGGGCCAGGACCTGCCGGACCCGCTGCAGCGCCAGGGCGACGTCGGCCGCGTCGTGCAGGACGTTGGCGGCCACGACGACGTCGACGGAGTGCGCGGCGACGCCCTGGGCCGCCGGGTCGACGTCGAGGTCGTAGGTCGCGTACCGCAGGAAGTCGAAGTCGGCGAACTGCTCGCGCGCCTCACCGACGAAGAACGGCGAGACGTCGGTGAACAAGTAGTCGACGCCGAGGTCGGCCAGGGCCGGGACGAGGGCGGACGTCGTGCCGCCGGTGCCGCCGCCGATCTCCAGGACCCGCAGCGGGTCCTCCCCGGCCTCCGACCGGGCCCGCGCGATCCGGCGGACGGCGGCCGCCGTGGCCGCGTTGAGGTGGCGCACGGCGAGGTTGTCCCGGTAGGCCGAACCGGCGACGTCGGTCTGCGCCCCCGGGAACAGGAGAGAGCGGGCGTCGAGGGTGCCGCGCAGGAGCTCGGGCAGCCGCTGGACGCAGGTGCGCACGTACTCGACGAGGTCGGTGCTCCAGCCGACCCGGCGCTCCAGCGCGTCGAGCACGTCCGCGCCGGGTGCCGGTCGTGCCGGGTGCTGGTCCAGCGCCCGCCGCCAGCGCCCGACCAGCCGGTGGTGCCGGGGGTCGACCTCGTCGGCGGGGACCTCGGCCAGGGCGGTGCGCGCCGCGTCCAGCGCGAGGTCGTCCAGGGCGGTGAGGAACTCGGTGAGCGCTGCCCCGTCGACGTCGCGGGTCAGGTCGGCGGCGGCCGCCCCGGCCGCCGCCACGGCTTCGTCGCTGACGCGGCGCTGCACGGCGTCCGCCCCGGCACGGCGGGCGGGTTCGGCGAAACCGACGAGGCGGCGCGCACCGCGCGGGTCGCCGACGGCCAGGACGGCGGCCGCCGCGACGCCCGGGTGGCTCTGCACGGCGGTCTCGACCTCGGCGAGTTCGATGCGGTGACCGCGGACCTTCACCTGGGTGTCCTCGCGGCCGAGGAACTCCAGGGTCCCGTCGGGCAGGTACCGGCCCAGGTCACCGGTCCGGTAGAGGCGTTCCCCGGTGCGCGGGTGGTGGACGAACCGGGCCGTGGTGCGCTCGGGGTCGCCGAGGTAACCGCTGGCCAGGCCCGCCCCGGCGATGAACAGCTCGCCGGGGACCAGGTCGGGCCGTGGCCGGAACCCCTCGTCCAGGACGTGCCAGCGCTGCCCGGTCAGCGGCGTGCCGTAGGGGATGCTCGACCAGGTGGGGTCGACGGCGCCCACCTCGTGCACGATCGACCAGATGGCGGCCTCGGTCGCCCCGCCGAGGCTGACGACCCGCAGTCCCGGGACCCGCCGCCGCACGGCGTCCGGCAGCCCGACGGGCAGCCAGTCCCCGGACAGCAGGGCGACCCGCAACGAGGCGAGGTCCTCGTCGGGACCCGTCCCGTGTTCCGACCCCCCGAGGTAGTCGTGCAGCATCTGCAGCTGCGCCGGGACGGAGTTCCACAGCGTGACGCGGTGCTCGGCGACGAGGTCGGCCCAGTGCGAGGGGTCGCCGCGGCGGGCGGCCTCGGGCAGCACGAGGACCCCGCCGGTGCCGAGGACCCCGAACACGTCGAAGACGGACAGGTCGAAACCGAGCTGGGCCAGCCCCAGGACGCGGTCGCCGGCACCGACGCCGAACCGCTGGACGACGTCGCTGAGGGTGGCCGTCGCGGCCGCGTGCGAGACGACGACCCCCTTCGGGGTGCCCGTGGAACCTGACGTGTAGATGACGTACGCGGCCTGCTCGGGGGCCACGTCGCCGGTGTCCGGCAACCGCTGCGGCAGGTCCGGCGCGGGCGTGGTCAGGTCCACGGCGAGGTGGGGCCGCCCGCCGGCCGGGTCCAGCCACGGCTGGGTGAGGACCAGCGCGACCCGGGCGTCGGTGAGCACGGCCTCGCGCCGGGCCTGCGGCTGGTTGGTGTCCACCGGCAGGTACACCGCGCCCGCCAGCGACGTCGCCAGGACCGCGACCACCTGCTCGGGGCCCTTGTCCATGACGACGGCGACCCGGTCACCACGTTCGACCCCGTTCTGCTGCAGCACCTGCACGAGGCGTGCGGACCGGGCGAGGAGTTCTCCGCGGGTCATCGCCCCGCCCCCGGCCAGGGCGGGGGCGCCCGGGTCGGCCAGCGCCTGCCGGACGACGTCCTCGTGCAGCAGACCGCGGTCGGCAGGAGGTTCACCGGTGGCGTTGACGGCCGCGCGCACGGCGGCCTGCGCCCGCGGCAGCGGGACCTCGGCGGGCTCGGACCACCGGGCGGCGGCCTCCTCCCCGTCGGCGGCCAGGGCGTGCAGGAGTTCCAGGAAGCTCTCGTGCGCGGCGGCCGCGACCCCCTCGGCCAGCACGCCGTCGCGGACGTCGAAGGCGAGGAGCACCCCGTCCCCGTCCGCCGTCACGTCGGGCCGCACCTGGCAGTCGAGCCAGACCTGCGGGGTCTGGGTGATCGAGCACGTCTCGCGACCCCAGCCCGCCCCGGTGCTGGGACCGGCCAGGGCGCTGGTGAACACGACCGGCATCAGGGCAGCGCCCTGACCGCGCCGGCGGGCCAGTTCGGCGAGCACCTCGGTGCCCCCGAAGGCGGCGTGGGCGAGGTCGTCGAGGAGCTGCCCGGCCAGCCGGCGGGAGCGGTCGGCGAAGGGCAGCTCTTCGCCGAGGTCCACGGCGAGCAGGTCGACGTCGGTGAACTCGCCGACGACGGCGGCCGCCTGCGGGTGGCCGGTCGGCCGCCGGCTGACCGGCACGTCCAGGGTGAACCGGCGGGTGCGGCTGAACCGGCCGACGACCTCGGCGAAGGCGGCCATCACCGCCGCCGTGGGGGTGATGCCCGCGGCGGCCGCCCGGTCGCCGAACCGCCGCCACTGCTGCGGGTCGAGCCGGCCGGCGTACCGCGAGAACCGCACCGGGCCTCTTCCGCGTGCGCCGCGGGCGGCCAGCGGGAGTTCCGGGGCGGCCGGCAGGTCGTCGAGGCGGGCGAGCCAGTGCTCGCGGTCGGCGCGGTACCGGGCCGTGGTCGTGGCCCGCTGACCGGCCAGCACGAGGTCGCGGAACCCGACCTGCAGCACCGGGAGCTCGGCTGCCGGGTCGTCGTGCAGGGTGCGCAGCTCGCCGAGCAGGATCCGCACGCTGTCCTGGTCGGCCACGAGCAGGTCCACCGACAGGTGCAGCACCGCGGTGCGGTCGGTGCGCGTGACGCGCAGGACCACCAGCGGCCAGCGGTCGGTGGCGGCCACCCGGTGGTCGAGCTCGGCGCGGGTCCGGGCGAGCTCCGCCCGCACGCTCGCCTCGTCCCGGCCGCGCAGGTCCTGCACGGCGACGACGGGCAGGTCGGTCCCGGCCAGTGCCGCCCGCAGCGGGACGGTCTGCTGGTAGCCGTCCGGCGAGACGACGGTGCGCAACGCGTCGTGGCGTTCCAGCAGCCGGTGCCAGGCGGCGCTCAGGGCGTCGGGGTCGAGGTCGTCGACCTCGATCTCGGCGTAGGCGTGGCAGGCCGTGCCGCCGAACTCGTAGGCGTCGCCGCGGCCGAGCAGGTAGGCCGACTGCATCTCGGTGAGACCGAAGGGGCGCAGGCGGTGCTCGGGTGCCGGGGTGATCTCGACGTCGTCGGGGGCCGCCAGGACGGCCAGGACCGCCTCGCGCTGGGCGCGCACCACGGCGCGCCGGTCGTCGGTGAGGACCCCGGCGGGAGCGCGGAACCTCAGGCCGCCGTCCTCGACCCACAGCTGCACCCCGTCGTCGTGCAGTTCGGCGACGAGGCGGCGGGCGCGGTCCAGGTCCAGGTCCGGGTTCAGGTCCAGGTCGCCGGACCCGGCGCGGTCGGTCGTGGCGGGGTTCTGGTCGGTGGTGGTCATCGCGGGGTGGCGCCGAGGCGCCGTCTCCTTCCGGGAGGGTGGTTCAGAGGGTTCCGGTCTCGGTGCCGGGTTCGTCGGGGGTCGCGGGGGCGCGGCGCAGGGTCGCGGCCAGCCCGGCCACGGTCGGGGCCGACAGGAACTGCCGGGCCTCGACGACGCGGCCGGTGCGGCCGCGCAGGGTGGCGACCAGGCGCAGCGCGGTGAGGCTGTCGCCACCGGCGGCGAAGAAGTTCTCGGTCGCCGACGCGGGGCCGCGGCCGAGTTCGGCCGTCCACGCCGCGACCACGGTCCGGGTCGCGTCGTCGACGTCCCCGCCGGGCAGCTCGTCCCCCACTGCCGGGACGGCGAGGGCCGTCCCGGCCAGCCGCGCCCGGTCCACCTTGCCGTTGGCGGTCAGCGGCAGGGTCCCGAGCACGTCCAGGGCGGCCGGGACGGCCCACCCGGGCAGGCGGTCGGCGAGCGCCCCGAGCACGGAGGCGACCTCGTGGGGCGGGAGCGCCCCCGGGTCGCTCGGGACGACCGCGGCGCGCAACGTCCGCGCCCCCCGCCCACCGACGGTGTACGCGACGGCGGCGAGCACCCGCTCGTCGGCGAGCAACGCGGCCTCCACCTCGCCCAGCTCCAGCCGGTGACCGGACACCTTGACCTGCCCGTCGAGGCGGCCGAGGAACTCCAGGACCCCGCCGGGCAGGTACCGGCCGCGGTCGCCGGTGCGGTACCAGCGCTCGCCGTCGGCGGCGGTGACGAACGCGGCGGCGGTGCGTGCGGGATCGCCGCGGTAGCCCCGGGCCACCCCGGAACCGCCGATCCACAACTCCCCCGCCACGAGGTCGGGGCAGTCCCGCCCGCCGGGACCGACGACGCGGAACCGCTGACCGCGCAACGGCCGCCCGTAGGGGACCGACGTCAGCTCCGCGGCGCTCGCGGGGTCGGGTTCGTGGGCGTTGGACCAGACGGAGGCCTCCGTGGCGCCGCCGAGGGCGACGAGCCGCCCGCGACCGGCGGTGGCCGCCGCCAGGCGGCCGGCGAGGTCGGTGCCGACCCAGTCGCCGGAGACCAGCGCCAGGCGCAGGGAGCCGAACGCCCCGTCCCGGGTCCGCAGGAGGACGTCGAGGAGGGCGGGGACGGAGTTCCACACCGTGACGGCGTGCTCGTCCACGAGTTCGGCCCACCGGGACGGCTCGCGCCGCTCGTCCTCGTGGGGCAGGACGAGGGCGCCGCCGGTGGCGAGCGCGCCGAACACGTCGAACACCGACAGGTCGAAGTCGAGGGCGGACAGCGCGAACACCCGGTCGGTCTCGCCGAGGTCCCAGCGCGAGGCCACCTCGGCGACGGTCGCGACGGCGGCGCGGTGGGTGATCTCGACGCCCTTGGGGACCCCGGAGGAACCGGAGGTGTGGATGACGTAGGCCAGCGACCCCGGGTCACCGGGCAGCGGCCCGGGCAGGGGGTCGTGCGTCAGGGCCGCGGGGACGTCCAGGCCCGGCACCGGCCCCGGTGCGCTGCCCGGGGGGTGGAGGACGGCGCGGACCCCGGCCCGGGCCAGCACCTCCTCGCGCCGCCGGTCGGGGACGTCGACGCCGATCGGGACGTAGGTCGCGCCGGCGGCGAGGACCCCGAGGACGGCGGCGACCTGTTCGGGCCCCTTGGGCAGGACGACCGCGACGAGCTCCTCCGCGGCACCGCGCGCTCCGAGGACGCCGCGGACGGCCGCCCCCACGCGCAGCGCCCGGTCGGCCAGCTCGGCGTAGGTCCAGGTGGTGCCGGCGGCCAGCACGGCGGGTCGTCCGGGGTCCTGCCGGGCCCGGTGGAAGAACCCGTCGTGCAGGCGGGGCCCGTGGGCGGAGGCGGCACGGGCGGCCCCGCCGGTGCGGGGTTGCGCCGCGGCGGCCTCGACCGCGCGCCGGACGCGGACCTGGTCGGCGGGCAGCAGGCCGTCCGGTGCGAGGTCGAGGTCCCAGTCGGCGGTCTCGGCGAGGTGTTCCACGAGGCGGCAGTGGACCTCGAACATCCCGTCCAGGACCCCGGCCGGGAACACCTCCTCGACGGCGTCCCAGGCCACGAGCAACCCGCCCCCGTCCACCTCGAGCACCTGGTCGTCCAGCAGCACCTGCGGGGTCTGCGACAGACCCGCGACCCGGCGGCCCAGTGCGCCCTGGGCCCCGCCGGGTCCGGCGGCGCCGCCGCTCAGTCCGACGGAACTGGTGAAGACGACGGGGACCGGCAGCGGTCGGCCCTCGCGACGGGCCAGGCGTCGCAGCACCTCGGTGGCCGGGACCCCGCGGTGGTCGAGGTCCTCGGCGAGCCGGCGGGCCAGGGCCGCGATGCGCGCCACGCGTCCCGTCCTGCCGTCGGCGCGGGGGTCCGCGTGCCAGGACGTCAGGGCCAGGGAGGTGAAGTCACCGACGACCCGGTCGACGTCCGGGTGGACGGCGCGGCGGTCGAACACCGTGAGGGTCAGGCTCAGGGCGTCCTGCCCGCTCCACGCACCCAGCACCTGCGCGTAGCAGTCCAGCAGAGCCGCCGACGGGGTCAGCCCGTGCCGCCGCGCGTTCTCCTGCAACCGGTCCCACCGGTCGGCGTCGAGGACGAACTCGCGCCGCGCGGTGCGGGGGGCCCGCACCGTCGTCGGGTCCAGCGCCGTCGGCAGGTCGGGTGCGGGGGGCAGTTCGGCGCTGCGCCGGTCCCAGTACGCCTCGGCGTCCGCGGAACCGCGCTCGGCCCCGACGTGGCGCTGGTAGTCGCGGAACGTCAGCCCGGCCGGTTCCGGCAGCGAGCGCCCCGCGCACAGGGCGTCGAGCTCGGCGTGCAGCAGCAGGATGCTCGTCGCGTCCAGGACGAGGTAGTCCAGGCTCACGGCCGTGCGGGTGCGCACCAGGCCCGCCCGCCAGTACCGCACCGCCCGCAGGGCGTGCAGGGGGAACCGGGCCGGATCGCCGGCCCAGTGCGAGTGGTCCGCCCGCAACCCCGCCAGCGCGGCCTCGACGGTCGCCTCGTCGGCGTCGGTGACGTCGACGACGGGGATCCGCGTCGGCGGCACGTGCGGCAGGACGCGCTGGCGCGGCGTGCCGTCGGGGTCCGCGACGACGACGGCGCGCAGCATGTCGTGCCGCTGCACGAGCGCGTCCCAGGCGCGGGCGACGCGGTCGAGGTCGACGTCGACGCCGTCGTACTCGGTGTAGTGGTGGGTCCCGACACCGCCCAGCGGCAGCTCGGGGTCCCTGCCCGTGAGGTAGGCGCGCTGGACGTCGGTGAGCTCGAACGGTGCGAACCGTCCCCGCGGGTCGGCGGGCACCACCACCGGGACCGGCCCGTCGCCGCGCACCAGCCGCGCCGCGAAACCCGCGAGGTCCGGCGCCTGGAACAGGTCGCGCAGGCGGCCGTCGAGACCCCGGGCGCGCAGCGCGGCCAGGCACCGGGTCCCCAGGAGGGAGTCACCCCCGAGCACGAAGAAGTCGTCCTCGCGGGCCGGGTCGGCCGCGCCCAGCAGGTCCGACCAGACGGCGGCGACGGCCCGTTCGGCGGGCGTGCGGACCGGGGTCCGCCGCGCGAGGTCCGTCCCGGCCGGTCGGGTCAGCAGCTGCCGCACGGCGTCCGCGTCGACCTTCCCGTTGCGGGTCAACGGGATCGTCTGCACCGGCAGGATCGTGCGCGGAACGGCCGCAGCGGGTAGACGCAGGCCCGCCGCGGCGGCGAGTCCCGCCGTGGAGGGCAGGTCGCGCCCCACGACGACGGCACCGACGGCCGGGGAGGGTTCGGTGAGCAGGACCGCGGCGGCGGCTTCCACGCCGGGCTGCGCCTCCAGCGCGGCGACGACCTCGCCGAGCTCGATCCGCACCCCGCGGACCTTGACCTGGCCGTCGGTGCGGCCGACGTAGCCCAGGCGGCCGTCCCCCGTCTCGACGACGACGTCACCGCTGCGGTACCACCGGCCCGCCTCTGGACCCCCGTCCCGCTCGTCCTGGACGAAGCGCTCCGCCGTGAGGTCCGCGCGGCCGCGGTACCCGCGGGCGAGCCCGGTGCCGGCGACCTCGAGCTCACCGGCGACGCCCCGTGGACGTCGACGCCCGCGGGGGTCGACGACGCGGCAGGCGACGCCGGGCAGCGGGGTCCCCCACGGCACGCAGGTCCAGCCCGGGTCGACGGCGTCGGGACCGCGGACCTCGTGCATCGTGGAGTGCACGGCGGCCTCGGTCATCCCCCCGAGCGCCAGGAAGCGCGCCCCCGGCGCGAGCTCGGCGAGCCGGCCCACGAGGGCGGGGGCGATCCGGTCCCCGCCGAGCAGGACGGCGCGCAGCCGGGGCAGGGGCGTGCCGGACGCCCCGGCGAGCAGCGCGTCGAGCAGTCCCGGGACGCAGTTGACGACCGTCGCACCGTGGCCGACAGCGGTGCGGGCCAGCGCCGCTCCGTCCCGCCGACGCTCCGGGGACACCAGGACGGCCGCCGCACCGACCGACAGCGGGGCGAAGAGGTCGAACACCGACATGTCGAACTCGAGGTCGGCCAGCGCCAGCGTCCGGTCCCCCGGCCCGAGACCGAGGTCGGCGCTCAGCGCGTCGAGGGTCGCGGCGGGGGCGCGGTGCGGCAGTTCGACCCCCTTCGGTTCCCCGGTCGAGCCGGAGGTGAACAGGACGTAGGCGAGGTCCTCGGGTGCGACGTCCACGCTCGCCGTCAGCGGTGCGTGCGCGAGGGCCGCTGCGAGGGTGGTCGGGTCCAGCGCGGCGCTCGCGGCGGCCGAGGCCCGGACGGCGTCCCGTCGCGCCTGCGGCCAGGCGGCCCCCAGCGGGACGTAGGCCGCCCCGGCGGCCAGCACCCCGAGGGCTGCGGCGACTTGGCGGCGGTCGCGGGGCAGGTCGAGGAGCACCGTCGTCCCCCGGGTGACACCCCGGGCGGTGAGGTACCCGGCGATGCGCAGGGCGTCGTCCGCGAGCTCGCCGTAGGGGACGTGCTCCCCCGTCTCCTCGACCAGGGCGGTCGCGTCCGGTGCGCGGCGGGCGTGCTGGAAGAAACGTTCGTGCAGCGTCCGGGGTCCGGGGGTCTCGTCGCGGCGGTCGAGGTTCCCGGGACCGGCGGGGTGGTCGCTGCGCGGGTCGAACGGGACGCTCCAGGCCGTGCCGTCGATGAGACCGCGCACCAGGTCGACGTACCCGGCGAACGCCGTCTCGAGCAGGCCCGTGGGCAGCACCTCGGCCCGGGCGTCCCAGTTCAGCAGCAGCCCGCCGTCGAGTTCGGTGACCTGCGCGTCGAGGACGACCTGCGGCCCCTGCGAGATGATGAACGAGGGTTCTCCCAGGGCGGCGCGGACCGGCCCGGTGAACAGTTCTCCGAGGCCGATGGCGCTGGTGTAGACCACCGGGGCGATGACCTGCGGGATTCCCCGGTGCCGGGCCAGGTCGCGCAGGACCTCGACCCCGGAGTACGCGCCGTGGCTGACGGCGGTGCGCAACCGTTCCTGCACGCCGCGGGCCTGTTCGCCGAACTCCCGGTGCCGGCTGACGTCGGTGTCCAGGAGCACGGAACTGGTGAAGTCACCCACGAGCGCGTCGACCTCTGCGTCGACGGGGGCGCGGTGGAACAGCGGGAGGTTCAGCAGGAACCGCTGGGACGACGTGGTGGTGGCCAGGGCCTCCGCGAAGGCGGTCGCCAGGGCGGCGGCGACGGTGACCCCGTGGCGGCGGGCGTGGTGCTGCAGCGCCGAGACCTCCGCCGCGGTGAGGTGGTGGTGCAGCCGGCGGGAGCGGGTCGGGTCGACACCGGCGGCAGCGGGGCTGAGCGGGAGTTCCGGCGGGTCGGGCAGGTCGGCCAGCACGGACCGCCAGTGCTCGCGGTCGCGGGCCACGTCCGGCGCGAGCGTCCGCTCCGCGTCGGCCCGGTACCGGCGGACGTCGTACCGCAGGTCCGGCAGCACCTGCCCGGCGTAGCGGCGGCGGAGGTCGTCCAGCACGACGCGCAGGCTCAGCGCGTCGGCGGCGATCATGTCGAGGTCGACGTGGACCCGGGAGGCCCCGCCGGGGAGCAGGCTGAGGTGGACGTCCAGGACGTGGCCGGCCGCCACGTCGAGCCGCTGGTGGGTGAGCCGCCGGCGCAGCACCTCCAGTTCGGTCTCGACCTCCGCCGGCGCGTGCTCGCGCAGGTCGTGCACGACGAGTCCCGGCCACACGTCGGGGGCCCCGGTGCGCTGGCGGGACCCGTCGAGGACGACGGTGCGCAGCATGGGGTGGCGGGCGACGACGTCCCGCACCGCGGACTCCAGGCGTCCGGGGTCCAGACCCTCCCCGGCGGGTCGGTCGAACTCGGTGAAGAAGTGGGCCGCCACTCCGCCCAGGGGTTGTTCGGGGTCCCGGCCGACCCAGTAGGCGTGCTGCAGCGTGGCGAGCTCGAACTCCTCCGCAAGCTCCGCGGCGGTGGCGGGCACGCTCGGCCGCGGTCGTGGTGCGGCCTCACCCAGCAGCCGGCTCCAGGCGGTGAGCGTCGGGTTCCCGGCGAGTTCCTCGAACGACGTGTCGTACCCCGTCCGCCGCAGCCGCTGGACGAGGCGGATCAGGGTGAGGGAGTCCAGGCCGGCGGCGAAGAGGTCCTCGTCGGGGTCGAGGTCGTCGACGCCGAGGGTTTCGCGCACCTGGGTCGTCAGCTCTGTGGTGAGCGACGCAGATCGGTCCACGGGCGCTGTCGTCATGAGCTCGTTTCTGATAATGATTCTCGTATGCGAAAAGGCCATGCAACCACACCCTCGATCCGGACCACCAGCCCCCCTCCCCCCGCCGGCCGCCCCGGAACCGTCGACGTCTCGGGTTTCGAGGACCCCCGCGTGGCCGCCGCGACCTACCGGGCCGCCGGCCTGTGGACGGGACGGACTCTCGGGAACCTGCTGCGGGACAGCGCGTCACAACACCCGAACCGCACCGCCGTGGTGGCCGGCGGGCGGCGCTGGACCTACGCCGAGCTGGACCGCCGGGTCGACGCGATCGCCGCCGGAACGCGGTCCCGCGGTCTGGACCGGGGTGAGCGGGTCGTCGTCCAGCTGCCCAGCGGCGGTGAGTTCCTGCCCGTCCTGTTCGGGCTGGCCCGCGCCGGGGTCGTCCCCGTCCTGGCGCTGCCCGCGCACCGGCGCACCGAGCTCACGGCCGTCGCGCGCGCCGCGCAGGCCGTGGCGCTCGTCGTCCCCGGTGTGCACGCCCGCTTCGACCACCGCCCCCTGGCGCGGGCGGTGCAGCAGGACGTGCCGTCGGTGCGGACCGTCGTCGTCGCCGGTGACCTGGCCGGCCCCGAGGACGACGGCCGGGACGGCTGGTGCACCCTGTCCGACCTCGAGATCGGTGGTCGTCCCGCGGCTCACGTCACCGGCCCCGGTGGGCCGGGCCCGGAACCGTCGGACACCGCGCTCGTCCTGCTGTCCGGTGGGACCACGGGAACCCCCAAGCTCATCGCCCGCACCCACGACGACTACGCCTGGAACGCCGTCGCCAGCGCGGACGCCGCCGGCCTGGACGCGACCTCGACCTACCTCGCGGCGCTGCCGGTGGCGCACAACTTCACCCTCGTCTCCCCCGGGACGGTGGGCGCGGTCGCGGTCGGGGCGACGGTCGTCGTGGCCCCCTCCCCCGACCCGGCGACGGTGTTCGGCCTCGTCGCCCGCCACGGGGTGACGCACACGGCGGCGGTGCCCTCGTTGCTGGCGACGTGGCTCGACGAGCGGCTCGCACCGACGGGCCCGGTCGAGGACCTGTCGTCGCTGCGCGTCGTCCAGGTGGGCGGGGCGCGGCTGGACGACACGACGGCGGCCGGCGTCCAGGGCCTGCTGGGCGCCCGGTTGCAGCAGGTGTTCGGCATGGCCGAGGGCTTGAACTGCTACACCGCGCTGGACGACCCCGACGACCTCGTCACCACCACCCAGGGCCGTCCGCTGTCGGAGTGGGACGAGATCCGCGTCGTCGACGACGCCGGCCACGGCGTTCCCGACGGGGCGCCCGGGCACCTGCTCACCCGCGGTCCGGCGACGATCCGGGACTACCTGGCCGCCCCGGCGGGCACGGACGGCTTCACCGCCGACGGGTTCTACCGGACCGGTGACCTCGTGCGCCGGCTGCCCAGCGGCCACCTCGTCGTCGTCGGCCGGGCCAAGGAACTGGTCAACCGCAGCGGGGAGAAGATCTCCCCCGCGGAGGTCGAGGGTCACCTGCTCGCCCACCCGGGGATCACGGCGGCCGCCGTCGTGGCCGTGCCGGACCCCGAGCGCGGCGAGCGCACCGTGGCCGTGCTCGTCGGCGGCGCCGGCGTCCCCGACCGCCGGACGATCGCCGTGTTCTTCGCCGAGCGCGGCGTAGCCGCCTACAAGGTCCCCGACGCCGTGGTCCGTCGCGAACGGCTCCCCCTCACCGCGATCGGCAAGATCGACCGGGCAGCGGTGCTGGCCGACGTCGGCTCGGGGTGAGCCCGAGGTGATGGGCGTCCACGTCCTGGTCCGACCACCCGTGCCCGACGTCCCGGACTGGCTGCCGGTCGGCGAGGTCCACCGCGCCGACCGGTCGCACCGCGACGTCGACCGGTCCCGACGCCTGACGGCGGCCGTGCTGCTGCACGAGGTCGCGGGCCGGCTGTGCGGGCTCCACCCCGGCGACGTGCGCCTCGTGCGCGTGTGCCCGGCCTGCGGGCCGGGCGACCACGGTCGCCCCACCGTCCTCGGCGACCGCACCGTCCACCTGTCGAGCACGCACTCCGGGCAGGTCGTCGCCGCCCTCGGCGCCGTCGGCGCCCGAGTCGGGGTGGACGCCGAACCCCTGGGGCGGACGGAGTTCCCGGGGTTCGACGACATCGCGCTGCACCCGGCCGAGCGGCGCCGGCTGGCGGGCGTGGACGTGCAGGAGCGCTCCTGGTGGCGCACCCGGCAGTGGACCCGCAAGGAGGCGCTGTTCAAGGCCCTCGGGACGGGCCTGACCCTCGATCCCCGCGGCGTCGACGTCCGCGACGACGGCACGCTGGCGTGGGTCGGCCGCGCACCGGTCACCGGCGCCCCTCGCCCACGGAGGTGGCAGGAGGTGACGCTCGACAGCGGCGATCACGTGATCACGTGCGTCGCCCTCCCGAGGGGGTCGGGCCCGTCGACGCCGTGCTCGGGGCACCGGCGCTGAGGGGACGCAGGACCTGCGGGGAGGACGCCCGGGGCGCTCACTCGACCTCGAGCGGGTCGTGCAGGAGGTGGGCGTCGCGGTCGCCGAGCCAGGGTTCGAAACCGTCCTCGACACCGACGGTGGCGGCGACCGCCTGCTCCTCCTCCCGGGTGGCCAGGACCTCGGCGAAGGCCTGCTGGATCCGCCGGCGCTCACCCCAGTCGGTGCCGGTGACGACCAGGTGCGTCCCGCGGTCGCCGGGGCTCCACGGTCCGACCTCCCCGACGCTGAGCTGACCCCCGGCGCCCTCCCACGCGCACACCACGTGGGGGCGGGTCGTGATGCGGAACGTCCCGCGGGCCCGCAACCGGCCGGCACCGAGGTCCTCGATGCGTTCCAGCAGGCGGGCGGAGTGGAACGGGCGCGGCGACACGAGTTCCAGGGTCCACACCTGCGCCGTGTCCGTCACGGGGTGACGGCGGGCGGTCAGCGGATCGGCGCGCGCGGCCGAGCGCACCTCACCTCCGCAGGGCATCGTCAGCACGCGGGGGTCGACCCCCTCCAGACCCAGGACGGGGACCCGCGGACCGCACACGTGCGCCATCAGGTCGCGGCCGCGCCGGTCGGCGACGCCGTCGGTCAGCACGACGTCGGCCTCGGCGAGCTGCTCGGCCAGCGCCTCCCCCACGGCGCGCTCGTCGTCCTCGCCCAGCCCCAGGCCGCGCTCGGACAGCAGGTCCTCACCCAGGAGGTCGTCGACCAGCTGCCCCGCGTCGACCGCGGCGACCACGCCGCGGAGGACGGCGACGTCCTGCAGCTCGGGGGCCGCCGTCAGCGCGGCCACGACCGGGGTGGGGTCGCCACCGACCGGCAGGGCGAGCACGAGGGTGGACCAGCGCTCGTTCGCGGCGATCGCCGCCACCGTCGGGACGATCTCCTCGCGCTGGGCACACCCGAGGCAGGCGTGCTCCAGCGGGACCCGGACGTCCTCGACCAGGCCCCCGAAGTCGCTGACGACCCGGCGCAGACCCTCCGCCCCCAGGTCGTACCGGAGCACGACCGCGTCGGGGACGTCGCAGACGACGGCGGCCGTCGTCAGGTCTCGGGGCAACGGGTGGACGGACGTCACGATCGTGACCTGGAGCCGGGGCACAGACACCTCCAATGAGAACCATTATCGCTAGGATGACAGTACCCCAGCCCCCGAGACCCCCTGGAGACCCCGTGGACCCCTCCCCCGTCGTCCACACCTGGATCCTGGTCCCGGCCGACCAGCCGGGCCTGGAGCACCGCGCGCGTCGCGTCGTCCGGCGCGCGGAACGTCAGGTCCTCCTGCGCACCCACCCGGGCGCGAACCCGCCCGGGACGTCCGTCGGCATCGGCTTCGAGTACCGGTGGAGTTCACCGCAGGTCGGGTTCGTGGCGTGGTTCGGCGACCTGAGCGCCGTCGAGGTCGGCCTGCTGGAGACGTGGTTGGCCGGCGAGCCCGTCGACCTCGACGGGCTGCCGGCTCCCCTGGAGGCCCGCATCACGGCGAGCAGCGGAGCCCGCGTCCCCGACGGCCCCCCGTCCCCGGCGGGCCGCTGACCACCGCGCGGTCGACCACCACCGGGGTGGTCAGACCGCGCGGGCCGGGGTGGCGGCACCCCGCGCCTCACTTCTTGGCGTTCTTGTCCTTCGCCTTGTCGCCCGCGGCGTCGGAGGACAGCGCGGCGATGAAGGCCTCCTGGGGCACCTCGACCCGCCCGACCATCTTCATCCGCTTCTTGCCCTCCTTCTGCTTCTCCAGCAGCTTGCGCTTGCGGGTGATGTCACCGCCGTAGCACTTGGCCAGGACGTCCTTGCGGATCGCGCGGACGTTCTCGCGGGCGATGACCCGGGCCCCGATGGCGGCCTGGATGGGCACCTCGAACTGCTGGCGCGGGATGAGGTCCTTGAGCTTGCCGGCCATCATGACGCCGTAGCCGTACGCCTTCTCGCGGTGCACGATCTGGCTGAACGCGTCGACCTGCTCGCCCTGCAGCAGCACGTCGACCTTCACCAGGTCCGCGACCTGCTCACCGTCCACGTCGTAGTCGAGGGAGGCGTACCCGCGGGTGCGGGACTTCAGCTGATCGAAGAAGTCGAAGACGATCTCGGCCAGCGGCAGCCGGTAGCGCATCTCGACGCGGTCCTCGGACAGGTAGTCCATGCCCTGCAGGTCACCGCGGCGCTGCTGGCACAGCTCCATGATGGCGCCGATGAAGTCCGACGGGGCGAGGATCGTCGCGCGCACCACGGGTTCGCGGACCTCGGCGATCTTCCCCTCGGGGAACTCCGAGGGGTTCGTCACCTCCACGACCCGCTTGTCCTCCAGCGTCACCTCGTACGGCACGCTCGGCGCGGTCGAGATGAGGTCGAGGTTGAACTCGCGCTCGAGGCGTTCGCGCACGATCTCCAGGTGCAGCAGGCCGAGGAACCCGATGCGGAACCCGAAACCCAGCGCCACGGACGTCTCGGGTTCGTACGTCAGCGCGGCGTCGTTGAGCTTGAGCTTGTCGAGCGCGTCGCGCAGCAGCGGGTAGTCCGACCCGTCGATGGGGTACAGGCCGGAGAACACCATCGGCTTGGGGTCGCGGTACCCGCCGAGGGCCTGCGCGGAGGGTTTCTGCGCGTTCGTGACGGTGTCGCCGACCTTGGACTGCCGGACGTCCTTCACCCCGGTGATGAGGTACCCGACCTCACCGACGCCCAGGCCCTGCGACGGGGTCGGCTCGGGGGAGCTGACCCCGATCTCCAGCAGTTCGTGGGTGGCCCGCGTCGACATCATCGCGATGCGCTCGCGCGGGGCGAGCTTGCCGTCGACGACGCGGACGTACGTCACGACGCCCCGGTAGGTGTCGTACACCGAGTCGAAGATCATCGCCCGCGCCGGGGCGTCCGGGTCGCCCACCGGGGCCGGAACCTGCTGGACGATCTGGTCGAGCAGGACGTCGACGCCGACCCCGGTCTTGCCCGAGACGCGCAGGCAGTCGTCGGGTTCGCAGCCGATGAGCTTGGCCAGCTCCTCGGCGAACTTCTCCGGCTGGGCCGCGGGCAGGTCGATCTTGTTCAGGACCGGGATGATCGTGAGGTCGTTCTCCATGGCGAGGTAGAGGTTCGCCAGGGTCTGCGCCTCGATGCCCTGCGCGGCGTCGACGAGCAGCACGGCGCCCTCGCACGCGGCGAGCGAACGGGACACCTCGTACGTGAAGTCGACGTGGCCCGGGGTGTCGATCATGTTCAGCGCGTACGCCGTGCCGTCGACGTCCCACGGCATGCGCACGGCCTGCGACTTGATCGTGATGCCGCGCTCGCGCTCGATGTCCATCCGGTCGAGGTACTGCGCCCGCATGGCCCGCTCGTCGACGACGCCGGTCAGCTGCAGCATCCGGTCGGCCAGCGTCGACTTGCCGTGGTCGATGTGGGCGATGATGCAGAAGTTGCGCAGCAGCGGCGGCGCGGTCGCGGCGGGTGCCGGTGCGTCGGCGGCTCTCGGGGACACGGGCGGGGAGCACCTCTCGGTCGGGACGGCGGGCAGCCCCCATGGTCGCACGGGTGGGCCCCCGCCACGGGGCCGCGCCACCGGAACCGCGGGGGCGGCCACGGCGTCCGAGGGCTGCGGTCACGGCGACCGCACCCGACGGAGGTGCCCGATGCGTCCCACCACCCCCTCCCCCGCACCGGCACCGCACGCGGCCCGTCGCTGGGCGGCGCCCGTCCTCGCCCTGAGCCTGCTGCTGGGGGCGGCCGCCTGCAGCGGTGGCGGCGCGGGTTCCTCGGGTTCGTCGGGCTCGTCGGGTTCCTCCGCGCAGGACGCGGACGCCGCCGGCGGTGACGCCGTCGCGGCGTCCGGCGGCGGGTCCACGGGCGAGGTGCAGGGGCTCGCCGGCACCGACGTCGCCGCCCAGGGCCGCGCCGTGGTCTCCACCGCCACCCTCGCCGTCCGCGTCGGCGACCTGCCCACCGCGGTCGAGGCCGCCACGACCCGCACGGTCCGGGCCGGCGGGATCGTCGCGGCCAGCCGGTCCGGCGGGGTGGACGGTGCCGAGACCGCGCACCTCACGCTGCGGGTGCCCGCACCGGCCTACCCCGGCGTCCTCGACGACCTCGCCGGGCTGGGCCAGGAGACCGACCGCACCACGACCAGCACCGACGTGACCGCCGAGGTGGCCGACGTCGACAGCCGCGTCACCTCCGCCCAGGCGGTCCTGGCGACCTTCCGGGCCCGGCTGCCGGAGGCGAGGACGATCCCGGACGTCCTGGCGATCGAGGGCGAGATCGCCCGTCGCCAGGCCGACCTCGAGGCGCTGCAGGCCCGGCAGCGGGTCCTGGCCGACCAGACCGCCCTGGCCACCGTGGACGTCGACCTCACGCGCGGGGCCCCGCTGACCGCCGTCACCGCCCCCGACCCCGGCTTCGTCGGCGGGCTGACGGCCGGGTGGCACGCGCTCGGCGCGGCGGGGCGCGTCGCGGCGCTCGTCATCGGCGCGGTGCTCCCCTTCGTCCTGCCGCTGGCCCTCGTGGGGGCGCCCCTGTGGTGGGTGCTGCGTCGGCGCCGCACCCGGTCCCCGCAGGACCCGGCCCGCGCGACCTCGTGACCGCAGCACCCCGCCCCGCTCGTCCGGGACGTCCCGATCGCCCGCTCAGGCCACCCGCGTGACGAGCACCTGCGCCGCGACCGTCGACCTCGGCCCGGAGTAGACGCCCCGCAACGGGGAGACGTCGGAGTAGTCGCGGGCGCGGGCGACCACGACGTGCCGGTCCCCGACGGGGATGTCGTTCGTGGGGTCCCACGCCGTCCACGCCCCGTCGAAGAAGTCGATCCAGGCGTGGCTCTCGCCCGCGACCTCGACCCCCACCTCGGGTTCCCGACGGGGGTGCAGGTAGCCCGAGACGTAGCGGGCGGGGATCCCGACCGTGCGCAGACCGGCGAGGACGAGGTGGGCCAGGTCCTGGCAGACGCCGCTGCGCTGGGCCCACGACTCCTCCGCCGTGGCGTGCACCCCCGTCGCGCCCGGGACGTACTTCACCTCGTCGTGGATCCAGCTGCAGACCCGGTGCGCCGCCTCGCGGGGGTCGGCCCCGGCGACGAGGTCGCGCACGGCGTCGGCGAAACCCTCCGCCGGCGCCGTCGTCCGCGGCGTCGGGGCCAGGAACTCCGCGAGGGAGTCGACGACGTCCGGTCCCGCCAGGTCCTCCCACGTCGCCGACCGCCGCGGGCTGTGGCCGGTGCGCCGCTCGGTCTCCAGCAGCGACGTCGCGGTCGTCACGAGGCGGTCGTGGCGGGTGTGCAGGTCGAAGGCCGTGACGTGCGTGCCCCAGTAGTCCCAGTAGCGCGAGACCGACGCCGGCGGGCTCACCTCGACGCGGGTGTCCAGCGCCGTCTGGTCCGGCAGCGTCAACGGCGTCATGCGCGCCTCGTTGAAGCTGGCGATGACCTCGCCCTGGTAGGTGTGCGTGCTCGTGTGCACGATGCGCAGCCGCATCAGGACCTCCCCGCCGTCCAGGAAACCGCCCCCGCCATGGGGAAGAACCGCATCGCGACCGCCTCCGAGGCCGCCGAGCAGGCCTCGGTGACCAGTCTCATCTGGTGGTGCAGGTCCCCCAGGAGGTCCTCGGGGCTCTGGAACTCCAGCCGCGTGCGGGCCATCCCGACGATGCGGCGGGCGTCCTCGGTGTACCCCGCGCGACGCTGCGGCGGGTCGATCGCGTCCAGGCACGCCTCGGCCGTCTCCAGCGCGTTGACGACCGAACGCGGGAACAACCGGTCCAGCAGCAGGAACTCCGCGGCGTGCAGTTCTCCCGCCGCCCCGGTGCTCGAACCGTGGTAGGCGCGCAGGAACGCCTCGTAGGCACCCGTGGAGCGCAGCAGCAGCGGCCACTGGCTGCCGGAACCGGACACCGCGCGGGTGTCGACGAGGCGGGCCGTCATGTCCGCCCGTTCCAGGGACCGGCCCAGGACGAAGAACTGCCAGGAGTCGTCCCGGCTCATCGTGGCGTCCACCAGACCGGAGACGACGGCGGTGCGCTCGCGGACCCAGGAGAAGAACCGGTGCGGGCTGGCGGCGCGCCACCGTCCCGAGGCCAGCGCGTTCCACGTGGTGTTGAGGGATTCCCACATGTCGCTGGAGACGGTCTCGCGGGCCCGGCGGGCGTTCTCGCGCGCCGCGCCCAGCGCCCCGGTGATGGAGCTGGGGCTCACCGGGTCGTGGGCGAGCGTCTCCAGCAGTTCCCTGCGCCCGACGCGGCGGTCGGGGTCGGCGGGCGAACCCATCACCGACAGCAGCGAGGTCGAGACGGCGCTCTCGTCGATCCACGGGTCGGCGAGGGTGCGCTCGACGTGGACGTCGAGGATGCGGGCCGTGGAGTCGGCCCGCTCGACGTAGCGGCCGATCCAGAACAACGACTCGGCGATGCGGCTGAGCACGGCGTCACCCCTCCCGGGTCGCGTGGTCGGTGGTGCGCTCGCAGGACTGCTGCTGCTGCTGGGCCTGGTCCGAGCCGGCACCCGGGCCCGGGTCGGTCACGGGGTGCTGCTCCGCCGGCGACGGCGCGGCCGGGGCGGGGACCGGCACGGGGTCGGGAACGGGGTCGGCGACGGTGTCCGGACCCGCCAGGACCCACGTGTCCTTCGACCCCCCGCCCTGGCTGGAGTTCACGACGAGGGATCCCTCGCGCAGCGCGACCCGGGTCAGCCCACCGCGCAGGACCCGCACCGACCGGCCGTCGTTGACCGCGAAGGGCCGCAGGTCCACGTGCCGCGGCCGCATCTGCGTACCCGCCAGCGTCGGCACCGTCGACAGCGCCACGACGGGCTGGGCGATCCACCCGCGCGGGTCGGCGAGCACCCGCCGGCGCAGGTCCTCGACCTGCTCGGGCGAGGCGTCCGGGCACACCACGAGACCCTTGCCGCCGGAACCGTCGACGGGTTTGACGACCAGCTCGCCCAACCGGTCCATCGCCTCGGCGCGCTCGTCGGGGATCTCGAAGCGGTAGGTCGGCACGTTGTCGAGCACGAGCTCCTCCCCGAGGTAGTACTTCGTGAGCTCCGGGACGTAGGTGTAGACGAGCTTGTCGTCGGCCACGCCGTTGCCGACGGCGTTGGCGATGCTCACCCCGCCGGCGCGGGCGGCGTTGAGGATGCCCGCGCAGCCCAGGACGGAGTCGCGGCGGAAGTGGAGGGGGTCGAGGAAGTCGTCGTCGACGCGCCGGTAGACGACGTCGACCCGCCGGTCCCCCGAGGTGGTGCGCATGTAGACGCGGTTGCCGCGGCAGACGAGGTCGCGGCCCTCGACGAGCTCGACGCCCATCGCGCGGGCCAGCAGCGAGTGCTCGAAGTAGGCCGAGTTGTAGACCCCGGGGGTGAGGACGACGACGACCGGGTCGTCGATCCCGCTGGGTGCCGCCGCGCGCAGGGCGGTGAGGAGGTTCTGCGGGTAGTCGGCCACGGGCTGCACGCGGTGGGCCTGCAGCGCCTCGGGCAGCACCTGGGTGAGCGCCTGCCGGTTCTCCAGGACGTAGCTCACCCCGCTCGGGACGCGGACGTTGTCCTCCAGGACGCGGAAGTCGCCGTGCTCGTCGCGGACGAGGTCGATGCCGGCGACGTGGATGCGGACGCCGCCGGCCACCTCGACGCCGACGGCGGCGCGGTGGAAGTGGCTGGAGGAGGTGATGACGCGACGCGGGACGACGCCGTCCTCGACGACCTGCATCGGCCCGTAGACGTCGGCGAGGAAGGCCTCCAGGACCCGCACGCGCTGGGCCACGCCCTTCTCCACCCGCGCCCACTGGGCCGCGTCGATGATCCGCGGGACGACGTCCAGGGGGAAGGGCCGCTCCTCACCGGCGTAGTCGAAGGTGACCCCGCGGTCGAGGAAGGTGCTGGCGAGCTGGTCGGCGCGGGCGTGCAGCTCGGCGGCCGGCAGGTCGGCCAGGGTGGCGGCCAGGGCCTGCCACTCCGGCCGCGGACGACCCTCGCCGTCGAACATCTCGTCGGCCGCCCTGCCCCCGGCGGCACCCGTCGGGGAGTCCTGGTAGCCCTCGAAGACGTCACCCATGGGGCGCACCCTAGGGAAGTCCACGTTTCCCGCGAGTTGCCTGCCGGTTTCCCCCGTGTGTCGTGGCGGGCGGGCTGCCCGGGACGGGTCCGGTGCGGGTCCGGCGCGGGTCCGGTGCGGGGTCGAGGCCGGCTGTCCCCGGCCCCGCGCCACCGCTGGTAACCTTGAGGACGCCTTCGCTCCGTGCGGAGGTCACGGTCACCCGCCGTCCCTCCCGGTGTCCCCACGCCGGAGTCCCCGGTGGAGCGACCGCCCTCTGACACCGATCAGACCAACAGGAAGACGGAGCACGTGGCGAACATCAAGTCGCAGAAGAAGCGCATCCTCACGAACGAGAAGGCGCGCCTGCGCAACAAGGCCGTCAAGTCGGAGCTGCGCACCGCCGTGCGCGCGTTCCGCGAGGCCCTGGCCGCCGGCGACGCCGAGAAGGCGCAGGCGACGCTGAAGGTCGCGAGCCGCAAGCTCGACAAGGCCGTCAGCAAGGGCGTCATCCACAAGAACCAGGCCGCCAACCGCAAGTCGGCCATCGCCAAGGCCGCGGCCAAGGCCTGATCCTCGGATCCTCCACGGAGGGCCGGTCCCCGTCGGGGGCCGGCCCTCCGTGCGTCCGGCCCGCCCGAGCGCTCAGCGCCGGGCGGCGGCGACCACCCGGACGGCCTTCTCGAGCGCGTGCTCGGCGTGCGCACCGCCACCCTTGACCGCGTGGTCGGCGGCCGCGACGGCCAGGATCGCCTCGGCCATGCCGTCCGGGGACAGGCCGCGCACCTCCCGCTGGGCCTTCTCCACCAGCCACGGCGCCATCCCCAGCTCGCGCGCGAGGTCGGCCGGGCGCCCCCGGCCGGCGCCGGCGACCTTGGCCAGCTGCCGCAACCGGGACGCGAGCGCCGCCACGACGACGACGGCGGGCACCCCGGTCGCCTCGGCGTGGCGCAGCAGGACGAGGGCCTGCCCCTCCCGCCCCTCGACGGCGGCGTCGGCGACCTCGAAGCCGCTCGCCTCCCGGCGGCCCCCGTGGTAGCGGTGCACGGCCTCCTCCCCGACCGTGCCCTCGGTGTCGGTGAGCAGCTGGTCGACGGCGGCGGCGAGCTCGCCGAGGTCGCTGCCGAGGGCCGCCACGAGAGCGCGGGCGGCCTCGACGTCGATCGAGCGGCGGGCCCGCCGGACGTCGGACAGGACGAGGTCGACCTTGTCCTGGTCGCGCTTGAGCGGCTGGCAGGCCACCTCCGCCGCACCCGGCACCGCGCGGGCCTCGTCGAGGACCTTCTTGGCCCGGTTGCCCCCGCGGTGGCGCAGGACGAGGACGACCGTGTCGACGGGGGCCCGCAGGTACTCCAGGACGTCCTCGACGAAGGCGTCGCTGGCGGCGTCGACCCCGTCGACGAGGACGAGGGAGCGCTCGTCGAACAGCGAGGGGGACGTCCACGTCGCCAGCTGCCCCCGCTGGTACCCGGCGGCCGCGACGTCGGTGCGCTCGAAGGAGGGGTCGAGCTCGCGCATGCGCGTCAGCAGCGCGGTGAGGGCCCGGTCGGCGAGCGCCTCCTCCGAGCCCGCGAGGAGCACGACGGGGGCCGGGGCGAGGTCGTGCGGGGCGATCCCGGGTGCGGCACCGGCGGTCTTCTTCGCGGCGGTCTTCCTGGCGGTGGGCACGGCGTCACTGTCGCACGGACGTCGGACACGTCACGGGTCGTGGTCACCCCGGCCGGTGCGTGAACGCGCCACCGACGAGGGTGGCGACGACCTCGCTGCGCCGCAAGGCCTCCGCTCCCCCGGCGGCGAACGCGCCCGCCGGGTCGTCGGCGACGAGGACGAGGTCGGCCACGTCCCCGACGAACACCGAGCGCCGCCCCCCGCACGCGGCGGCGAGGGCGACGTCGAACGGCAGGTGCTGCTCGGGGTGCCAGGGCTCCCGGTCGTCGACCGTGCGGTGCACGGCGCTGGCGAGGGCATCCCACGGGTCCAGCGGCGCGACCGGGGCGTCCGAGCCCAGCCGCAGCTCGGCGCCCGCGGCGTGCAGGTCGGCGTACCGGTAGGCGCGCCCGGCGCCCTCGGGCCAGTGCACGTGGACGGCGTCGCGGTCGTCGACGACGTGCCGGGGCTGGACGCTCGCGACGACGCCCAGCCGCGCGAACCGCGGCACGTCGTCGGGGTGGACCTGCTGGGCGTGCTCCAGGCTGCCGCGGCACCCGACGGCGGCGAAGGCGTCGAGGCTGACCCGGACCGCGTCGTCGCCGATCGCGTGGACGGCGACCCCCAGCCCGCGCGACGTGGCCCGCCGCAGCGAGGCCTCCAGCTCGGCGGGCGGGATGCGCAGGACGCCGTGGCCACCGGTCGGGTACTCCTCGTGGCAGAACGCCGTCCGGGTCCCGAGGGACCCGTCGACGACGAGCTTCACGGGCCCGACGCGGACGCGCTCGCCCGCCAGGACGTCCCCGCTGCGGCGTCCGGCGGCGATCGTCTCCTCCAGCCAGTCCGGCCACACGCCGGCGGCGACGCGGACGGCCGGTTCGGCCCGCCGCGTCCACTCCTCGACCGGTGCGTACTCGAGGTCGACGACGCCCGTGACGCCGCGGGCGGCCGCGGCCGCCGCGGCCTCGGCGATCCACCGGTCCTGCACGGCGTCCCCCACGGTGCTCGCGCGGGCCAGCAGTTCCATCGCCGGGCCCTCCGTCAGCACCCCGGTCGGCTCCTGGACCCCGAACCGGCGGGCGGCGGCGGAGTTCACCCAGACGGCGTGCAGGTCCGCGCTCACGACGACCGCGGGGCGCTCGCCGAACCGGGCGTCGAGGACGTCGCGGTGCGGCGGGGAGTTCCACAGCGCGTCGCGGTACCCGTGCCCGACGACGAGGTCGTCCCCCGGGCCGGCGCCCACGCGCACGAGCTCGGCGGCCTCCGCGGCGGACCGGGCGCTCAGGACGTCGACGCGCCGCCGGGCGGCGGCCCACTGCGTGAGGTGGACGTGGTGGTCGACGAAGCCGGGCAGCAGCACCGCACCGCGGGCGTCGAGGCGTTCGGCCGCCGACCACGGCGCGGTGCTCGCCAGGCCCGCGCCCATCGCGACGACGCGGCCGTCCGCGAGCGCCACGTCGAGGGGCCCCGGCCCGCCGAGGGGGTGGCGGACGTCGTGCAGGACGAGCACAGGGGCCTCCTGTCGGTGGTTCCGTCCGGACATCGTGCCGCCCCGCACCGGGCACGGACGGCCCGGGTCTCACCCGCTGCCGTACCGGGCCCGCCGTCCGGCCTCGCGCGGGTCCGGTCCGCGTTCCAGCGTCCGCAGCGCCGCCGCCGTCCCCGCCACGGCGAGGTCCCCGCCGGTGTCGGTCCGCAGCACCCGCGCGCCCGTCGCGGCCAGCACGTCCAGCGTCGAGGCGGCGGGGTGGCCGTAGTCGTTGACCGCCCCCACCTCGACCAGCGCCACCCGCGGCCGGGCCGCCGCGTACAGCGCCGGGACCTGGGTCGGTGAGCCGTGGTGGGCGACCTTGACGACGTCGGCGACGACCCCGGCGGGCCAGCGCGCCAGCACCTCCCGCTGCTCGTCGCGTTCGGCGTCACCGGTCAGCAGCACCCGCACCCCCTGCACGTCGGCCAGCAGGACGACGCTGGAGTCGTTGACCTGCGCGGAGTCCGGGGCCCGCACGCGCGCCACGTCCGGCTCGGGCCCGAGCACCGTCCAGGTGACCTGCCCGGCGCCGCCGGTGTCCCCCGCGCCGAGCGGGACCACCGGGGTGGACCCGGACAGTTCGCGCACCCGCCCGGCGGCCGGTTCCACCGCGAGCGGGGAGACGTGGACGACCCCGGCGTCGCGACCGGCCAGGGCCCCGGCGAGGCCGCCGACGTGGTCGGCGTGGAAGTGGGTCAGCACGACCGCGTCGAGCCGGTCCACCCCGAGCCGGTCCAGGCACCCGTCGACGAGGACGTCGTCGGGTCCGGCGTCCACCAGCACCGCCGAGGCCGGCCCGGACCGCAGGACGACCGCGTCGCCCTGGCCGACGTCGCAGCCGACGACGAGCCAGTCCGGCGGCGGCCACGGACCCGCCGGTCCGCCCCAGCGCGGGGCGCAGCGCACGAGCAGCGCGGCGGACAGGACCAGCGCGAGGGCGAGGGCCGGCCAGCGGCGGGCCGGACCGTGCCGCCACCGCAGCACGGCCGCCACGGCGCCCAGGACGAGCAGCGTCAGCAGACCCACCACGAGCGCCCCCGCGACGCCCGGTGGGACGGCGAGCGAGGTCGGCGCCCGCGCGGCGACCCGCGCGACCGCGGCGATCCACGCTGCGCACCAGCCCGCCGGCCGGGCCACGACGCCAGCCCCCGCCGGCCACACCGGGGACAGGAGCGTCGCGGCCAGACCGAGGACGGTCGCCGGGCCGACGGCGGGTGCCACGACGACGTTCGCCGGGACGGACACGACGTTCACCGCCGGTTGCAGCAACGCCACGACGGGGCCGCAGACCGCCTGCGCCGCCACGGGAACGGCGACCGCGTACGCGAGGACCCGCGGAACCCCCGCCCGCGTCAGCCGGTCCGCCCACGGCCGGGCGAGCAGCACGAGGGCCGTGGTGGCCAGCACCGACAGCACGAACCCGAACTCCCGCGCCAGCCACGGGTCGGCCACCAGCAGGACGAGCACCGCGGCCGCGACGACGGGGGTCCCCCGCACCGGCCGGCCCGTCGCGAGCCCGGCCATGCCCACGCCACCCATCACGGCGGCGCGGAGCACGCTGGGCTCGGGACGGGCCAGCACGACGAACCCGACCAGCCCGCACCCGGCCACGACGAGCCGGGCCCGACGCCCGAACCCGGCCCACGAGGCGGCCAGGACGAGGAACCCCACCACGAGCGTGGTGTTGGAACCGCTGACGGCGGTGAGGTGGGTGAGGCCGACCGATCGCATCGCCGCCTCCAGGTCCGGCGGCAGCGCCGAGGTGTCCCCCACGACCAGCCCGGGCAGCAACCCGCGCACGTCGGCCGAGCGCCCGGACACGGCCTGCCGCAACCCCGCCCGCAGGGTCTCGGACACCTCCAGCACCCCCGCCGGGCGGTCGGTGCCGAGGAGGTCCCCCGCCGAGACGAGGACCACGGACCGCCCGCCGGGGTCGGCGGGGCCGAGCCGGCCGCGGAAGGCGAGCCGGTCACCCCAGCGCACGTCCTGCCACCGGTCGGCGCGCGCGAACACCGTCGCCGGGGCGGCGAGCTCGCGCGCCGCGCCCCGCGCGTCCACCCCCGTGAGCCGCACGTCGAGGACGACCCGCGGCGGTTCGCCGTCGCGGCGGGCGGGCAGCGCGTGCGGGTCGGCGGTGACGACGGCGGAGAACTCCCCCGACACCCGCCGCTGCGCCAGGTCCTCGACCTGGCCCGCCGTGGACCGGCTGTACTGCACGCAGACCGAGAACAGGACGAGGGTGGTCGCGGTGAGGACCAGACCGGCGCGGGCGCCACGGCCGCGGCGCAGCAGCACGGCGAGGACGGTGACGAGCAGGGTGGCAGAGCCCAGCAGCACCCACCCCGCGACGTCCGGGTGACCGGTGGCGGCGAACGCGGCGCCCCAGGCGGCGGACGCCGCCGCCGCGAGCCGCAGGTCGAGGGGGACCGGTGGTGGTCCCACCGCGCGGTCCGGGCCCACGTCGAGCGGTCCCGCCGCGCTCACACGCTCACCAGGTCCCGCAGCCCGTCGAGCACCTTGGGGCCGATGCCCTGCACCTCGCCGAGGTCCTCGACGGAGGTGAACCGGCCGTTCTCCTCGCGCCACGCCACGATCCGGCCGGCGAGGACCTCACCCACCCCCGGCAGCGCGTCGAGGTCGGCGGCCGTGGCGGCGTTCAGGTCCACCCGCCCGGCCGGCGCCCCGGCGGTCCCCGCCACCGGTGCCGGGGCCGCCGCCGGCTGACCGGGCGCCGGGACGAGGACCTGCTCGCCGTCCTGCAGCACCCGGGCGAGGTTCAGCGCGTCCAGGTCGGCGTCGGCGGCCGGACCGCCCGCGGCCGTGAGGGCGTCGGCCACGCGGCTGCCCGCGGACACCGTGACGACGCCGGGGTGCAGCACCCGCCCGGCGACGTGCACGACGACCGATCCGGAGGTCGGCGCGGCACCGGCCGGCACCGACGGGGTGGGTGTGCTCGGCGCGGAGCCGGAGGCGACCGGGGCCGTCCGCGCGGGCACCGCCTCCCCCTGCTGCGCGCCGGGATCCGGCCAGGACCGCCACGCGGCGAACCCGAGACCGGCCGCCGCGAGGAGGCAGGCCAGGACCGCGCCCGCGACCGCGCGCGACCCGACGCGCAGCCGCACCGCGCGCCAGCCCGGCGGGGTGCGGTCGGCCAGGCGCCGCGACCACTCGCCGACCAGGCCGGGTCGGGTCCGCTCACCCACCGGGTCCCCGGACTCGTCGCCGAACCCGTCCCCGAACTCGTCGCCGAACTCGTCGTCGGGGTCCCCTCCGGCCGCCCGGAACTGCCGCACCGCCAGTTCGCGGGCGCGGGCCGCCGCGACGCGGCGAGGAGGGGGTGTGGGCACCCGGGAAACCTAGGCGGGCAGGCGGTCCCGGGGGCCGGGCGCGGCAGGACCTGTGGACGGGGGAGCCCCCGCGACGCGCTGTGGGGACCGGGACGTCACCGGCGGGCCGTGGTCCCCAGTTCCCGCTGCACCTGCGCCCGCACCTCCGCGACCATGTCGACGTCGTCGGGGTGCAGGAGCCACTGCACCTGCACCCCGTCCATGACGGCGACGAGCCGGCGCGCCGCGGACGCGGGCGAGGGGTGCCCGCAGGCGGTGAACGCCGCGCTCAAGGTGGCGACGACCCGCCGGTACCGCTCGTCGAAGAACGCGTGCGCGGGGTGGTCGGGGGAGGTCGCCTCGGCCGACAGCACGCAGAACAGCTCGACGACCCCCCGGCGGGCGGTGTTGCGGCGCACGACGTCCAGCAACGCCTCGAGCTGCTGCTCCCCCGGTGGCGGCACGTCCGGTCCCACGAGCTCGGCGTCCTCGGCGTCGCGCTGCTCCAGCACGGCCAGCAGCAGCGCCTCCTTGCTGCCGACGTGGTGCAGCAGCCCGGCGAGCGTCAGCCCGCAGCGCCCGGCGAGGTCGCGCAGCGACGCGGCCCGGTAGCCCGACTCGCCGAACAGCCCGACGGCCTCGGCGAGGATCTGCTCGCGCCGCGCCCTGCCCTTGGCGTACTCCCCGCGCGCGGCCACGGCACATCCCTACCACCAATACCTTCCAACCGGTAGGTGTTCGGGCGTACCCTCCCGCCATGACCGACACCGACGTCACCCGCTCCCCGGCGCGACTGCTCGCCGAACTGACGCTGGAGGAGAAGGCCGCCCTCCTCGACGGCTCCGACTTCTGGCACACCGAGCCCGTCGAACGCCTCGGCGTCCCGGCGCTCATGGTCACCGACGGCCCGCACGGGCTGCGCAAGCAGGCCGAGGGGGACGACCACCTGGGGCTGACGAACTCCGTCCCGGCCACCTGCTTCCCGCCCGCGGCCGGGCTCGCCTCCTCCTGGGACGTCGACCTGCTGCACCGCGTCGGGCAGGCGCTGGGCCGCGAGACGCGCGCCGAGGGCGTGGCCGTCCTGCTCGGCCCCGGCGTCAACATGAAGCGGTCGCCGCTGTGCGGGCGGAACTTCGAGTACTTCTCCGAGGACCCGGTGCTGGCCGGCGACCTCGCCGCCGCCCTCGTGCAGGGCGTGCAGAGCCAGGGCGTCGGGACCTCGCTGAAGCACTTCGCGGCGAACAACCAGGAGACCCAGCGCATGACGGTCTCCGCCGACGTCGACGAGCGCACGCTGCGCGAGGTCTACCTCACCGCGTTCGAACGGGTCGTCCGCACCGCCCAGCCGTGGACGGTCATGTGCTCCTACAACCGCATCAACGGCGTCTACGCCTCCGAGGACCCGTGGCTGCTCACCGACGTCCTGCGCGGCGAATGGGGTTTCTCCGGCCTCGTCGTCTCCGACTGGGGGGCCGTCAACGTCCGCGAGGACGGGGTCCGCGCCGGTCTGGACCTGGAGATGCCGTCCTCCTCCGGCGCCGGCACCCAGCGCATCCTGGAGGCCGTCAGCACCGGCAGCCTCACCACCGAGGACCTCGACCGAGCCGTCCTGCGCGTCCTGGAACTCGTCGAAAAGGCCCGGCCGGCGCTCGCCGACCCCGGCACGGTCGACGTCGACGCCCACCACGCCCTGGCCCGCGAGGCCGCCCGGGCCAGCGCCGTCCTGCTGAAGAACGAGGACCGGGTCCTGCCGCTGACCGCGACCGGCGGGACGATCGCCGTCGTCGGCGAGTTCGCCCGCACCCCGCGCTACCAGGGCGCGGGCAGTTCCCAGGTGAACCCCACCCGCCTGGACGACGCCCTCACCGCGCTGCGCGCGCAGTTCGACGGCTCCCGGGAGGTGACGTTCGCGGCCGGCTACGTCCCCGAGGCCGACCCGGACGACGCGGCGGGCGAGGGCGCGCGGGCACTCGTGGCCGAGGCCGTCGAGCAGGCCGCGGCCGCCGACGTCGTCGTGCTGTTCCTCGGCCTGCCCGCCTCCTACGAGTCCGAGGGCTACGACCGCGAGCACACGAACCTGCCGCCGGAGCAGCTCGACCTGCTGCAGGCCGTCGTGGCGGCGAACCCGCGCACCGTCGTCGTGCTGGCCAACGGGTCCGTCGTCAACCTCGAACCGTGGCAGCACTCGGTGCCGGCCGTCCTCGAGGGCTGGCTCGGCGGGCAGGCCGGCGGCGGCGCCGTCGCGGACCTGCTGTCCGGCGTCGCGAACCCCTCGGGCAAGCTCGCCGAGACGATCCCCGTCCACTACCGGGACAACCCCACGGTCGGGAACTTCCCCGGTGAGCACGGCCACGTCCGCTACGGCGAGGGCCTGCTCATCGGGTACCGCTGGTACGACGCGCACTCCCTGCCCGTCGCCGCCGCGTTCGGGCACGGGTTGTCCTACACGACGTTCGGGTACTCCGACCTGCGGGTGGAACCCGGCGCGGCAGGCGGCGTCGACGTGCACGTGACCGTGACGAACACCGGGGAGGTCGCCGGCGCAGAGGTCGTCCAGGTGTACGTCGCCGACCTGGACGCGACGGTGTTCCGACCGGACGCCGAGCTCAAGGGCTTCGCCCGCGTCCACCTGGAGCCGGGTCAGGCGCAGGAGGTCTCGATCGCGCTGGACGAGCGGGCGTTCTCGTTCTGGCACAGCGCGACCGGCCGCTGGGTCGTCGAGGGCGGCGAGTTCGGCGTCCGCGTGGGGGCGTCCTCGCGGGACGTGCGGCTGGCCAGCACCGTGACCCTGGCCGGGGACGGGGTGAGCGTCCCGCTGCAGGTCGACTCCGAGCTCGACGTGTGGCTGGCGCACCCGAGCGCCGGTCCCCTCGTCCGCGAACGCCTCGAGGACACCCCGTGGGCGGGCATGGTGTTCGACCCGCAGCACGGCGCGATGATGCGGGCCATCCCGCTGGTGCGGCTCACCCGCTTCCCCGGGTTCCCGATCGCGGAGCACGACCTGCCGGGTCTCATCCCCGGCTGAGCCGGGGCGGGCGGCCGCGCGTCACAGGTCCAGGACCATGACGACGTGCGGCCGTCCCTCGCGCTCGGCGCGCCACCCCTCGGTCATCCCCAGCCTGCCGGTGACGGCCAGGCTGGCGGCGTTGCCCGGGTCCACGACCGAGATGAGCCGGGGCAGGTCCAGCCCCCGGGCGTGCTCGACCCACGCGCGGGCGGCCTCGGTCGCGAACCCCCGCCCCCAGGCCGACCGGGCCAGGCGCCAGCCGATCTCGACGTCCTCGGGGTACCAGCGCATCCGGTGCAGCCCGGTGAACCCGACGAACTCCCCGGTGTCCCGGCGCTCGAGCGCGGACAGGCCGAACCCGAGCCGGTCGAAGCACCCGTCGGCGTAGTCGGCGAGCCGGTCCGAGCTCGCGCGGTCCGGGATCGCCGGGACGTACCGCACGACCTCGGGGTCGGCGTTCATCGCCGCGAACGGTTCGCGGTCGCCCGCCGTCCACCGCCGCAGCAGCAGCCGCGGGGTGGACGGCGGCAGGGCCGCAGGTGCTGCGGCCATCAGGCCGGGACGATGTTGACCAGCTTCGGGGCCCGGACGACGACCGTCCGGATCCCCGCACCGGCCAGGGCCGCCTGCACCTTCTCCGAGGCCATCGCCAGCTCCTGCAACGCCTCACTCGTGATGTCGGGAGCGACCTCGAGGCGGTCGCGGACCTTGCCCTTGACCTGGACGACGCACGTCACGGTGTCCTCGACCAGCAGCGACTCCTCCACCGCCGGCCACCCGGCCCGCGCGACGGCGGGTTCGTGGCCGAGCAGCGACCACATGTCCTCGGCCACGTACGGCGCGAACAGGGACAGCACGACCGCCACGGCCTCGGTGGCCTCGCGCACGGCGGGGTCGTCCGCGCCCGGACCGGAGTCGATGGCCTTGCGGGTCGCGTTGACCAGTTCCATGACGCGCGCCACGGCCACGTTGAAGCGGAACGCCTCCACGTGCCCGGCGACGTCGTGCAGCGTCCGGTGGGTCACCCGTCGCAGGCCGACGTCACCGCTCGCCGCGTCGGCCCCGACCGGCGAGGTGACGTCGCGCGCCAGCCGCCACGCGCGGCCCAGGAACTTCGCCGAGCCCGACGGGGAGACGTCGGCCCAGTCGATGTCGTCCTCGGGCGGGCCCGCGAACGCCATCGTCAGCCGGACGGCGTCGACGCCGTGCTCCTCGAGCTGGTCGGACAACCGGACCAGGTTGCCCTTGGACTTGCTCATGGCCGAGCCGTCCATCTGCACCATGCCCTGGTTCAGCAGGCGGGTGAACGGCTCGTCGAACGGCAGGTACCCCAGGTCGTGCAGGACCTTGGTGATGAACCGCGCGTACAGCAGGTGCAGGATCGCGTGGGTCACCCCGCCGACGTACTGGTCGATCGGACCCCACTGGGCGATGAGGTCGGTGTCGAAGGGTTTCGTGTCGTCGTCCGGGGACACGAACCGCAGGTAGTACCAGGACGAGTCGACGAACGTGTCCATCGTGTCCGGGTCGCGGCGCGCCGGGGACCCGTCGACCGGGCTGGGCACGTTGACCCAGTCCTGCGCCGCCCCCAGCGGGCTCGTGCCCTTCGGCGTGAGGTTCAGCCCCTCCGACGGCGGCAGCAGCACGGGCAGCTGGTCCTCGGGGACGGGGACCTCGCCGTGCTCGGTGTGCACGACCGGGATCGGGGTACCCCAGTACCGCTGGCGGGAGATGAGCCAGTCGCGCAGCCGGTAGTTCTTCGCCGGCCGGCCCCTGCCCTCGGCCTGCAGCAGCTCGATCGCCCTCGCGATGCCGGCCCCCTTGTCCAGGCCGTCCAGCGGGCCGGAGTTCACCAGCACGCCGTCGCCGGCCGTGGCCTCGCCGGACTCCGCCGGGTCGGGCAGCGGGTTCCCCTCGGCGTCGCGGACGTCGACGACGACCCGCACGGGCAGGGCGAACGCACGGGCGAAGTCGAGGTCGCGCTGGTCGTGGGCGGGCACGGCCATGACGGCGCCGGTGCCGTAGTCGGCCAGCACGTAGTCGGCGGCCCAGATCGGCAGGCGTTCGCCGTTGACGGGGTTCACCGCGACGCGGCCCAGGTCGACGCCGGTCTTCTCGCGCTCGGAGGAGAGGCGGTCGATCTCGGAGGTCTCCTGCACCTGCGTGCGGTACGCCTCGAACGCCTCGCGGACCTCGGGGGTGGCGCCGGCGGCCAGTTCCTCGGCCAGGTCGGAGTCGGCCGCGACGACCATGAACGTCGCGCCGTGCAGGGTGTCGGGCCGGGTCGTGTAGACCGTGACGGGTTCGGCGCGGCCCTCGATCGCGAACTCGACCTCGGCGCCGATCGAACGCCCGATCCAGTTGCGCTGCATCGAGATGACCTTGGCGGGCCACTGACCCTCGAGGCGGTCCAGGTCGTCCAGCAGCCGGTCGGCGTACTCGGTGATCCGGAAGTACCACTGGGTCAGCTTCTTCTTGACCACCTTGGCGCCGGAGCGCTCCGACGTGCCGTCGGGCAGGACCTGCTCGTTGGCCAGCACGGTCTGGTCGACCGGGTCCCAGTTGACGAGGGAGTCCTTGCGGTAGGCCAGGCCCTTCTCGTACAGCTTGAGGAACAGCCACTGGTTCCACTTGTAGTACTCCGGGTCCGACGTGTGCAGCACGCGGTCCCAGTCGAAGGAGCAGGCGTAGCGGCGCATCGAGGCGCGCTGCTGGGCGATGTTGTCGTACGTCCACCGCCGCGGGTCCAGGCCGCGCTTGATGGCCGCGTTCTCCGCGGGCAGGCCAAACGCGTCCCAGCCGATGGGGTGCATGACGTCGAACCCGCGCTGCACCCAGTACCGCGCGATGACGTCGCCCAGCGCGTACGCCTCGGCGTGCCCCATGTGCAGGTCGCCGGAGGGGTACGGGAACATGTCGAGCACGTACTTCTTCGGGCGCTCGTCGCCCGCCTGCCCGCTGCGGAAGGGTTTGAGGTCGTCCCAGACCGGCAACCACTTCTCCTGCAGCGCGAAGGCGTCGTAGCGCTGCTCGTCGTGCTCCTCGGTCTGCTCAACCGACACGTCAGTCATCCCGTCCTCCCGGTGCTCGCGTGCGTCCCGCACCTGCGACCTGCCCCTGACAGCGGAAGACCCCTCGCGCAGGAGGGGTCTCGGTGCGAGCACCTGCGAGGTCGCAGCAGCTCAGCACCGGCTGGGAAGTCGGCGGGAGGACACCCGCACAGCCTACTCCGTGGCGGCCGGGCGCCGACGGGGCGCTGCGGGGACGCGGACGAGGAGGGGGTCAGGCCCCGGGGCGTTCCGGGCGGGCGCTGCGGTCGCCGCGGCGACGGCCCCACCCGTGCTGCGGCACGCTGCGGCGCAGGGCGCGGCGCTGGGCCAGGGCCTGCTCGGCCCGCACGAGGAGGTCGCTGACACCGCCCTCGTCCCACGGGGCCAGCACGGCGGCCCCCGCCTCGACGGCCAGCCGCGGCGCGCGCTCGCCACCACCGGCGAGCCGGCCCTGGGCCAGCCCCACGCGGATGCGGCGCTCGAGCTCCTGCGCGTGCAACCCGGCGCCGGGACCGAGCACGACGAAGCGGCCCTCACCCTCGCGCGCGACGACGTCGGACGTGCGGGTCGCCCCGCGCAGGGCGGCCGCGGCCGCGGCCCACTCGGTCTCGCGCTGGGCACGGACCTCCTCGACCGACCGGCTGCCGCCGAGCTGGACCCCCGGGGTGACCTCCACGACGCACGCGTGCACCGCGCCCCCGGAGCGGCGCGCGGACTCCATCACCTGGTGCCCGACGAGGACCAGGCCGCGACGGTTCAGCAGCCCCGTGACGGCGTCCTGCACCGTCTCGTCCCGGGCGGCCTCCAGGGCCGCCAGCAGCGAGCCGACCGAGCGCTCGGCCTCGCGGTGGGCGCGGACGGTCACCGCGAGGGCGACGGCGAGCGCCGCGGTGACGGCCCCCAGCGCGAGGAGGGCCACGACGAGCACGACGGGTGTCGAGGCGAGGACCGCCGCGACGGCCACGGCCACGGCCCCGGCCACCGGGACGAGGACGAGCGCCGCGGTGCGGCCGCGACTGTCGAGGCCCCCCGTGCCGCGGCGGGCGGCGACAGCAGCGGGGGCCGCGGACGGGTCGGCGGACGCGGGCCGGGGGGCGGCGGGGTCGCCGGCGCCGTCGTCGCGGGGTCCGGGCGCAGTGGTCACCCCCTCCCCCTCGGCACCACCGGGGCCGGGCTGGAGACGGCGAGCGGGTGAGGACATGCCTCGATCATGCGGTCCTCGTCCGACCCGCGGGGCCCGACCGGGCGAGGTTCACACGGTGCGCCGCGAGAACTCACCCGCTCGGCGGACCTGGTCGGCGCTCGGGCGGACGCCGGTGTAGAGCGCGAACTGCTCGGCGGCCTGCCAGGCGGCGACCTCGGTCCCGGTGACGAGGGGGGTGCCGAGCTCGCGCGCGAGCCGCACCAGCGGCGTCTCCTCGGGGACGGCGACGACCTCGACGACGGCCTTCGCCGCGACGACGGCCTCACGGGGGGCGGGCAGGTCGCCCGCCGCGGGCCCACCGGCCATCCCGACGGGCGTGGCGTTGACCAGCAGGTCGGGTCCGGCGCCCTCGAGCGCGGGCAGCCAGCGGGCGCCGTACCGCGCGGCGAGCGGGGCGCCGGTGGCCTCGTTGCGGGCGACGACGAGCAGGTCGGGGAACCCGGCGTCGCGCAGCGCCGCGAGGCAGGCCTTGGCCATCCCGCCGCTGCCGAGGACCGCGGCGGTGCCGGGGGTGCCCTGCGGGGTGATGCCGTGCTGGGCCAGCAGCCCGGCGACGGCGAGGTAGTCGGTGTTGTGCGCGACGAGGTGCGAGCGGCCCTCGCGGGGCGTGTTGACGACGGTGTTGACGGAGTCGATGGCCGCGGCGGACGCCTCGAGCTCGTCGACGAGCGGGATCACGGCCTCCTTGAACGGCATCGAGACGCCTGCGCCGCGGATCCCGAGGGCGCGGATGCCCGCGACCGCGGCGGGCAGGTCGTCGGTGGTGAACGCCTTGTAGACGAAGTCGAGGTCCAGCTCGGCGTAGAGGAAGTTGTGGAAGCGGGTGCCGAGGTTGCTGGGCCGTCCCGACAGCGACAGGCACAGCCGGGTGTCCTTCGTGATGCGGTCGGGCAGGTCTCGGGAGGTCTCCGGCGAGTTCACCCCGCCATCATGGAACACGACGCCGTTGTTGATGGTTCAATGATGGCGTGAAGCGCATCGGTTTCCTGTCCTTCGGGCACTACCAACCGGTCCCCGGCTCGGCCGCGCGGACCGCGCGCGAGGCCCTCGTCCAGACCGTCGAACTGGCGGTGGCCGCCGAGGAGCTCGGCTTCGACGGCGCCTACGTGCGGGTGCACCACTTCGCCCGCCAGCAGGCCGCCCCGTTCCCCGTCCTCGCCGCCATGGCCGCCCGCACCAACCGCATCGAGCTGGGCACCGGCGTCATCGACATGCGGTACGAGAACCCCCTCTACATGGCCGAGGAGGCCGCGCAGACGGACCTGATCTCCGACGGCCGCCTGCAGCTCGGCGTGAGCCGGGGCTCACCCGAGCCCGCCCTGCACGGCCCTGCGACCTTCGGGTACGTCCCCGCCGAGGGCGAGACCGAGGCGGACATGGCCCGCCGGCACACCGACGTCTTCCGGCGCGCGATCGCCGGGGCCGGGGTCGCCGAGTCGAACCCGCGGATGACGGGGCGCAGCGTGCGGCTGCCGGTCCTGCCCCAGTCCCCCGGGCTGTCCGAGCGGATCTGGTGGGGGTCGGGAACCCGGGCCACCGCGCGCTGGGCGGCCGAGCAGGGCATGAACCTCATGAGCTCGACCCTGCTGACCGAGGACACCGGGGTCCCGTTCGACGAGCTGCAGGCCGAGCAGATCGCGCTCTACCGGCAGGTGTGGCGCGAGACGGGCTGGGCGCGCGAACCGCGGGTCTCGGTCAGCCGCAGCGTGATGCCGATCGTCGACGACCTCGACGAGGCGTACTTCGGCCGCGACCGCGGCTCGACCGACCAGGTCGGCTCGCTCGGGGAACCCGGGCTGGCGCGCTTCGGCAAGACCTACGCCGGCGACCCCGACCAGGTGGCCGAGGACCTGGCCAAGGACGCGGCCGTGCGCGAGGCCGACACGCTCCTGGTGACGATCCCGAACGCCCTGGGCGTGGACTACAACGCCCACCTCATGCGCTCGATCGTCGAGCACGTGGCCCCGGCCCTGGGCTGGCAGCCCGCACGCTGACGGGGACCCTCCCCGGGGCTGCACCGCCCCGGGGAGACGCCCCGGGAACGAGAGAGGGCCCGGACAACCGTCCGGGCCCTCGTCGGGGTGGAGCTGAGGGGACTCGAACCCCTGACCCCCTCCATGCCATGGAGGTGCGCTACCAGCTGCGCCACAGCCCCTCGCTCTCGTCACCGTGGGTTTCCCCCGGCAACGAGGACAACACTACCGCACCGGCGGCGGTGGTCGTGACCACCCGCGTCGCCCGGCCGGGCCGGTCCCGGTCAGCCCTCGGCGCCGACCCCGGCCCCCGCCGGCCCCGCGTCGTACTCCTCCAGCACCCACCCGTCACCGCGCCGGCCGAGGACCGCCCAGTGGCAGTTGCGCAACCCCGTGAGCGAGCCGCCCGCCGTCACGGGCAGGCCGACCAGGCGCACGACGGCGGCCTTGAGCGCGGCCCCGTGGGAGGCGACGAGGAGGGTGCCCTCGACGCCCGCGGCGTGGCGCTCGACGGCGTCGGCGACCCGCAGGCCGAGCTCGGTGCGGGACTCCCCACCCCCCATCCGGACGTCCTCACCGCGGCGCCAGGCGGCGTGCTCGTCCGGCCAGCGCGCGGCGATCTCCTCCCCCAGCAGGCCCTGCCACGCGCCGGCGTCGACCTCGCGCAGCGCGGAGTCCTGGACGAGCTCGTGACCGGTGAGCGCGGTGAAGGCGCGCGCGGTGTCGACGGCCCGGGACAGGTCGGAGGACACGACGGCGGCGACGTCCTGCGCCGTCGCCGCCAGGTGCGCCGCGGCGTCGGCGGCCTGGGCGCGCCCGACGTCGTCGAGCGGGACGTCGAGCTGGCCCTGGAAGCGGTTCTGGGCGTTGGAGGCGGTGCGGCCGTGCCGCCAGAGGACGACGCGGCGGGCGCTCACGCCTGCTGGTCGCTCGTCGCCGGCTGCGGCAGCTCCAGCAGCGGGCAGTCCTTCCACAGCCGTTCGAGGGCGTAGTACTCGCGCTCCTCGACGTGCTGGACGTGGACGACGACGTCGACGAAGTCGAGCAGGATCCAGCGGCCCTCGCGCTCACCCTCGCGCCGCACCGGCTTGGCGCCCAGCGGCAGCAGCTTCTCCTCGACGGCCTCGGCGATGGCGCGCACCTGGCGCTCGTTGGGCGCGGAGGCCAGCAGGAAGGCGTCGGTGATGAACAGCTGGTCGGAGACGTCCAGCGCCATCACGTCGGTCGCGAGCTTGTCGGCGGCCGCCGCCGCGGCGGCGTGGACGAGCTCGAGAGAACGGTCGGATGCGGGCACGGGACTCCTCGGGAAAGGCACGCGGTCAGGCGGGGTCGGGCGGTTCAGCCCCTCGATCCTCCCACGGCGGGGACCGCGGGACCGTCCACCGCCGCGGGGGCGTACAGGCGGTGCTTGGAGATGTGCTGCACGACGCCGTCCGGCACGAGGTACCAGACGGGCAGACCGTCGGCGACGCGCCGGCGGCAGTCCGTGGAGGAGATCGACAGCGCCGGGACCTCCAGCAGGCTCACCCCGTCCATCGGCAGGCCGTCGTCGCTCAGGGCGTGCCCGGGCCGGCTCACGCCGACGAAGTGCGCCAGCGACCAGAGCTCGGCGACGTCCTTCCACTGCAGGATCTGCGCCAGCGCGTCGGCCCCGGTGATGAAGAACAGGTCGGCCTCGGGCCGCAGGTCGCGCAGTTCGCGCAACGTGTCGATCGTGTAGGTGAACCCGCCGCGGTCGATGTCGACGCGCGAGACCGTGAAGCGGGGGTTGGACGCCGTCGCGATGACGGTCATGAGGTAGCGGTGCTCGGCGGGGGCGATGTCCCCGCGCGACTTCTGCCAGGGCCGGCCCGTCGGCACGAAGACGACCTCGTCCAGGGCGAACCGGGCCGCGACCTCGCTGGCCGCGACCAGGTGACCGTGGTGGACCGGGTCGAACGTGCCGCCCATCACCCCCAGCCGGGGCCGCCGCGACGGCGGGGGTCCGGGCACGTCCTGCGGGACGGAGGTCAGTGACGGGTCCCGACGCTGCGGAAGGCCACGGTCACGATGAGCATCGAGGCCAGGACGCAGAGGGCGACGATGCCGAAGACGTAGGGCGAGGGCAAGCCGGCGCCGTGGGTCTCCTCGGTCTGCTGAGCGGCTTCGGCGACGAGCGCGTGCAGCATGGTCGGGTCCTCCTGCGGGGTGCGACGAGCGGTGGGGCGGTGCGCGCCAGTCTCGCACGTCCCCCACCCGGGCGCTGCGGCAGGATCGGCCCGTGTCCTCCGCCCCGTCCCGCGACGCACCGGCCCTGTCCGTCGTCGTGCCCGCCTTCGACGAGGCCGAGGTGCTCCCCGCCTTCGCGGCCCGGCTGCGACCGGTGCTCGACGGGCTGCTGGCCGAGGGGCTCGGCGGGTACGAGGTCCTCGTCGTCGACGACGGCAGCACCGACGCCACCCCCGTCGTCCTGGCCCGGTTGCGGCGCGACTGGCCGCAGCTGCGGGTCGTGCGCCTGCGGGCCAACTCCGGGCACCAGGCGGCCCTGTCGGCCGGCCTGGCCCGCGCCCGGGCCCGGGCGGGCGTGGTGACCATGGACGCCGACCTGCAGGACCCGCCCGAGGTGCTCCCCCGGCTGCTGGCGGCGGCCGGGCGCGGGCACGACGTCGTCTACGCCGTCCGCGAGGACAGGTCGGTGGACTCCCGCCTCAAGCGGCTGACGGCTTCGGCGTTCTACCGCCTCGTCCGCACCCTCGGCGGCCGCGCCCCCGAGCAGGCCGGGGACTTCCGCTTCACCCACCGCAGCGTCGTCGACACCGTGCTGCGGCTGCCCGAGGCCCACCGCGTCCTGCGCCTGGTCATCCCGGAGCTGGGGTTCTCCTCCACGAGCGTCGGGTACGCGCGCCAGGCCCGCAGCGCCGGCCGGACGAAGTACCCCCTGGCCCGGATGGTGCGGCTGTCGATGGACGCCATCACGGGGTCCTCCACGGCCCCGCTGCGGCTGGCGTCCCTGTTCGGCCTCGGCGGCGCGCTGGCGACGTCGCTGCTGCTGCTGTACGTGCTCGCCTCGTTCGCGCTCGGCCGGACGGTGCCGGGCTGGACGTCCACCCTGGCCGTCGTCGCGGGCGTCGGCACGCTGCAGCTGCTGTGCCTGGGCGTGCTCGGCGAGTACGTGGGCCGGCTCTACGTCCAGCTGCAGCAGCGACCCACGTACCTCGTCGCGAATGACTCCCTCGACGAGGACGCGTGACCGTCAGCCGCGCACGTGCCCGTCGCCCAGGACCTGCCACGTCGTCGTCGTCAGCTCGCCCAGCCCCATCGGGCCGCGGGCGTGCAGCTTCTGCGTCGAGATCCCGACCTCGGCCCCGAGGCCGAACTCGCCGCCGTCGGTGAAGCGGGTGGAGGCGTTGACGGCCACGACGGCGGAATCGACGGCGGCGCAGAAGAAGTCGGTGACGCGGACGTCGGTCGCCAGGACCGCCTCGGTGTGCGCCGAGCTCCACCGCCCGATGTGCTCCACCGCGTCCTGCACGGAGTCGACGACCCCCACGGCGATCTCGAGGCCGTGGAACTCCGCGGCCCAGTCGTCGTCCGTCACGGCCTGCGCGGGCACGCCCGCCACCCGCGCCGCCTCGACCGCGCGCTCGTCGGCGTGCAGGACCACCCCGGCCCCGTGCAGGGCGGTCAGCAGCGACGGCAGGAAGTCGGCCGCGAGCGCCGAGTGGACGAGGACGGTCTCGGCGGCGTTGCAGACGCTGGGCCGGGAGGTCTTGGCGTTCAGGACGACGTCGACGGCCTGGCGCAGGTCGGCGGAGGCGTCGACGTAGACGTGGCAGTTGCCGACGCCGGTCTCGATGACGGGGACGGTCGCCTCGCGCACGACGCGCTGGATGAGGTCGGCCCCACCGCGCGGGACGAGCAGGTCGACCAGGCCGCGGGCGGTGAGCAGGACGCCGACGCCGTCGCGGCCGTGCTCGTCGATGCTCGTCACGGCGTCGGCGGGCAGCCCGGCGGACTCCAGCGCCCCGCGCACGACCTCGACGAGGACGGTGTTGGACTCCAGGGCCGCGGACCCGCCCCGCAGCACGACGGCGTTGCCGCTCTTGAGGGCCAGGACCGCCACGTCCACGGTGACGTTGGGCCGGGCCTCGTAGACGACGCCGAGGACACCCATCGGCACGCGCAGCTGCCGCAGCCGCAACCCGTTGGGCAGCGTGGACCCGCGCACGACCTCCCCCACCGGGTCGGGCAGGGCCGCGACCTCGCGCACGGCGGCGGCGACGGCCGCGATCCGGGCGGGGTCGAGGGCCAGCCGGTCCAGGAGGTGCTCGGAGGTTCCCTCGGAGCGACCCCGGGCCAGGTCGATCTCGTTGGCGGCCACGATGCGGTCCGTCGCGGCCTCCAGGGCGTCCGCGACCGCCTGCAGCGCAGCGTCCTTGGTGGCCCGCGTCGCGACCCGCAGCGGTCGGGAGGCGACCTTGGCCCGTCGGCAGACGTCGAGGACGGCGTCCTCGAGCGAGGTGTCGGGGGTCGCGGCGAGGGTCATGGCGATCAGCCTAGCCGCGACCCCCGATTGTTCAACAATGTTTCGGCGACACCGCCGGAACGGTCACCAGGGGGCGATGTCCCCGATGAGGTCCAGCGTCCGGGCCCGGCGGCCGGGCGCACCGCGCCGGGGCCGGGCCGCGGCCTGCGCCTCGGCGCGGTGCTCCACCGTGGCGCGGTCGACGACCTCGACGCCCACGACCGACCAGTCCGGCAGGCCGGCGCTGACCCGGTGCTCGGGCCAGAGCCGCAACGCCATGGCCGCGGCGTCGTCGACGTCGCGGGCCTCGTCCCAGTAGCGCAGCTCGGCGCGCGTGGCGCTGTAGCGCACGCTGGACAGGAACGGGTGCTCGGCCAGCAGCCGGTCCAGGGCCGACCGCACCTCCGTGACGTCCGTGGCGTGCCCCGCCACCGTCAACGTCACCGACCACAAGGGCAACGGCTCGCCCACCACGGTCCCTTCCGTTCGCGCCGGTCGCCGGTTGCTTCAGCGTCCCAGGAGGACCAGGTGGTCGCGGTGCACGACCTCGCGCTCGTAGGCCGGACCCCACTGCCGAGCCAGCTCGCGCGTCGTGCGGCCGAGCAGGTCCGGCAGTTCCTCCGAGGAGTAGTTCACCAGCCCCCGGGCGACCGCGTGGCCGTTTCCGTCGACCAGGTCGACCGGGTCACCCGCCCGGAACCGCCCGGACAGCCCCACGACGCCCGCCGGCAGCAGCGAGGACCGGTTCGAGCGCACCGCGCGCACGGCCCCCTCGTCGAGCACGAGACGCCCGGCGGGCGCGGCGGCGTGGGCGAGCCAGAGCTGGCGGGTGCTGCGCCGGGCCGCGCGCGTGGGCGGCACCGAGAACCACGTCCCCACGTCCTCGCCCGCCAGGGCCGGGGCGGCCAGCGCGGCCGACGTCACGAGCGCGGGGACGCCCGCGGACGTGGCGATGCCCGCGGCCTCCACCTTGGTCGTCATGCCGCCCGTGCCGACGCCCGCCGACCCCGCCGACCCGACCGTCACCCCGGCCAGGTCCTCGGGCCCGCGCACGTGCGCGATGCGCCGCGCGCCGGGGCGCGAGGGGGGCGCGTCGTACAGCGCGTCGACGTCGGACAGCAGGACGAGGGCGTCGGCACGGACGAGGTGGGCCACCAGCGCCGCCAGCCGGTCGTTGTCGCCGAAGCGGATCTCGTGGGTGGCGACGGTGTCGTTCTCGTTGACGACGGGCACGACGCCGAGGGTCAGCAGCCGCTCCAGCGTCCGCTGCGCGTTGCCGTAGTGGGTGCGCCGCACGACGTCCTCGGCCGTCAGCAGCACCTGCCCGACCGTCAGCCCGGCGTGCCCGAAGGCCCTCGCGTACTCGGCGAGCAGCAGCCCCTGCCCGACGCTCGCGGCGGCCTGCTGGCTCGCCAGGTCGCGCGGGCGCTTCGCCAGGCCCAGCGGGGCCAGACCCGCCGCGATCGCCCCGGAGGAGACGAGGACGACGTCCCCGCCCCCCAGCCGGCGGCGGGCCAGGACGTCGACCAGCGCGTCCAGCCGGGAGTCGTCCAGGCCCCCGGCCGCGGTCGTCAGCGAGGACGAGCCCACCTTGACGACGACCCGGCGTGCCGAGGCCAGGTCCTGACGACCCACCGGCGCTCCTCAGTCCTCGTCGCGGCCGTCGCCGTCGTCGCGGCCGTCGTCGTCCGCGGTCCAGTGCCCGGAGAGGCGCTCGGTCTCCAGCTCCCCGCGCGCGGCGGCCTTGGCGGCGCGGCGCTCGCGCTCCTCCTCGCGCTTGGCCGCGCGGGTGGGGCGGGACTGGTCCTCCAGGCGCAGGTCGGACCCGCGCTGGCCGAGCACCTCGGCGCCGGCGACCATCGTGGGCTCCCAGTCGAAGACGACGGCGTTCGCGTCGTCGCCGATGACCACCTCGGCGCCCGGCGTCGCCCCCTTCTTGAACAGCTCGTCCTCGACCCCCAGCCGCGCGAGGCGGTCGGCGAGGTACCCGACGGCCTCGTCGTTCGTGAAGTCGGTCTGGCGGACCCAGCGTCGCGGCTTCCCGCCCCGCACGCGGAACCGGACCTGCGGGCGCTCGGGGTCGCCGTACTCCTCGCGCGTGACGGAGAAGCCGGCGGCGTCCACGGCCGGCGGGTTGAGGACGACCCGCGTGGGGACGGCCTCGGGGGCGGCCGCCCGGGAGGCCGCGACGAGCTCGGCCATCGCGAAGGACAGCTCGCGCAACCCGGTGCGGGACACCGCCGAGACGACGAAGACGGGCGCGCCGCGCTTCTCGAGGTCCTCGCGGACGATGTCGGCCATGTCGCGGGCGTCGGGGACGTCGGCCTTGTTGACGACGACGATGCGCGGCCGGTCCTGCAGCGGGACGGTGCCGTCGTCGACGGTGTAGGCCGCGAGCTCCTTCTCGATGGCTTCGAGGTCGCTCACCGGGTCCCGGTCGGTCTCCAGGGTCGCGCCGTCGAGGACGTGGACGAGGGCCACGCAGCGTTCGACGTGCCGCAGGAAGTCCAGCCCGAGGCCGCGGCCCTCGCTGGCGCCGGGGATGAGCCCGGGCACGTCGGCGACGGTGAAGCGCGTCGACCCGGCCTCGACGACGCCGAGGTTCGGCACGAGCGTCGTGAAGGGGTAGTCGGCGATCTTGGGCCGGGCCGCGGACAGCGCCGCGACCAGGCTCGACTTGCCGGCGCTGGGGAACCCCACGAGCGCGACGTCGGCGAGCGTCTTGAGCTCGAGCACGACGTCGAGCTGCTCGCCGGGCTCGCCGAGCAGGGCGAACCCGGGCGCCTTGCGCTTGGTCGTCGCCAGCGCCGCGTTGCCCAGGCCACCGCGACCGCCGGGGGCCACGACGTAGCGCGTGCCCGGGCCGACCATGTCGGCGAGCAGGTCGCCCGAGGAGGACCGCACGATCGTGCCGTCGGGGACGCCGATGACGAGGTCGTCGCCCTCGGCGCCGTTGCGGTGGCTGCCCATGCCGAAGCGGCCGTCGGGCGCGCTGCGGTGCGGGCGGCGGTGCAGGTCCAGCAGGGTCGTCACCTGGGGGTCGACCTCGAGCACGACGTCACCGCCGCGACCGCCGTTGCCCCCGTCGGGCCCGCCGAGGGGCTTGAACTTCTCGCGGTGCACCGAGGCGCACCCGTTGCCGCCGTCACCGCCGGACGCGTGCAGCACGACGCGATCGACGAAGTGCGTCGACATGTCTTCTCCTCGAACTGGGGGTGGAGCCGCTGGTGGAACGCACGAGGGGCGGACCGGATCGCTCCGGTCCGCCCCTCGTGTTCACGACTGGTGGGTCGTCACTCGCCCGCGACGATGTTGACGACCTTGCGACCACGACGGGTACCGAACTCGACGGCCCCCGGGATCAGCGCGAACAGCGTGTCGTCGCCGCCGCGGCCCACACCCGCACCGGGGTGGAAGTGGGTGCCGCGCTGACGGACGAGGATCTCGCCCGCGCTGACGACCTGGCCACCGAAGCGCTTCACACCGAGGCGCTGCGCGGCGGAGTCACGACCGTTGCGCGAGGAGCTCGCGCCCTTCTTGTGTGCCATCTGACGTCACGCCCCGATGCTGGTGATCTTGACGCGGGTGAGCTTCGCGCGGTGACCCTGGCGCTTGCGGTACCCGGTCTTGTTCTTGTACTTGAGGATGGTGATCTTGGGGCCCTTGGCCTCCTCGACCACCTCGGCGACGACCTTGACACCCGCGAGCGCCGAGGCGTCGTGAGTGACGGTCTCACCGTCGACGAGGAGCAGGGGCTGCAGCTGCAGCGTCTCCCCGCTGGCCACGGGGACCCGGTCGATGGTCAGCACGTCGCCGACCGAGACCTTCTCCTGCCGGCCGCCGGCGCGGACGATGGCGTACACCACAACGAACCCGTTTCTCTCGTCACGAACTGGATCGCCGCCGGTCCGCAGACGCGGTCCGGGGCTCGCGCACGACGGCGCACCAAGGGGTAAGAGTACGGAACGCTTCCCCCCGGGGTCAAAACGACGCGCTCACTCCCCCGCCGGCGTCGCGGCCGGTTCAGGGACGGGCGCGGAGGTGTCCCGCTCGCGCCGCCCGGCCGCCGCGACCGCGGCGATGGCGGCGAGCACGGCCGGGTCCTTCACCGACTCCTTGGCGGGTTCCTGCCCGGGGTCCTTCGCGGTGGCGCCGTCGGAGCCGGCCGCCTCGGGGCGGGCCTCCTCGGCCGACCGGTCCCGGCCGCGGCGGCGACGGGACTTGCCGCCACCGCTCCCGCCACCGTTCCCGCCGCCGTTGCCACCGCCCTCGCCACCGGAGGACGGCGGCGGCTGCGGCGCGGGGTTCGCGTCGGCCGCCGCGTCGAGCTCCTCCAGGACCGCGGCCAGGCCCTGGCCGGTGCGCTTGCGGGTCATCTGGACCAGCCCCAGCGAGGTCACCTCGGCGACCTGGTGCTTGGTGCGGTCCCGGCCCAGGCACTCCACGAGCCGGCGCAGGACGAGGTCGCGGTTGGACTCCAGGACCATGTCGATGAAGTCGATGACGATGATCCCGCCGACGTCGCGCAGCCGCAGCTGCCGGACGATCTCCTCGGCGGCCTCGAGGTTGTTCCGCGTGACGGTCTCCTCCAGCGTCCCGCCGGCCCCGGTGAACTTCCCGGTGTTCACGTCGATGACGTGCATGGCCTCGGTCGGGTCGATGACGAGGGAGCCGCCCGAGGGCAGCCAGACCTTGCGGCCCAGCGCCTTCTGCAGCTGCTCGTCGATCCGGTGGTGCTCGAAGACGTCCCGGGACCCCTCCCAGCGCTCCAGCCGGTCGGCGAGGTCCGGGGCGACGTCGGCGACGTACCCGTGGACGGCCTCCCAGGCCTGCTCCCCGGACACGACGACCTTGGTGAAGTCCTCGTTGAAGACGTCGCGCACGACGCGGACCGTCAGGTCGGGTTCGCCGTGCAGCAGCTGCGGCGCGTTCTTGCTCCGGGACTTGGCCTGGATGGCCTCCCACGTCGCCTGCAGGCGCTGGACGTCGGCGCGCAGCTCGTCCTCGTGGACACCCTCGGCCGCGGTGCGGACGATGACGCCCGCCCCCGGCGGCACGACCTCCTTGAGCACCTTCTTCAAGCGCGCCCGCTCGGTGTCGGGCAGCTTGCGCGAGATGCCGGTCATGGACCCACGAGGCACGTACACGAGGTAGCGGCCGGGCAGCGAGACCTGGCTGGTCAGGCGGGCGCCCTTGTGCCCGACCGGGTCCTTGGTGACCTGGACGAGGACGGGGTCGCCGGACTTCAGCGCGGCCTCGATCCGGCGCGGCTGGCCCTCGAGCCCGGCGGCGTCCCAGTTGACCTCACCGGCGTACAGGACCGCGTTGCGTCCCTTGCCGACGTCGACGAAGGCCGCCTCCATGCTCGGCAGCACGTTCTGGACGCGGCCGAGGTACACGTTGCCGACCATCGTCGTCTGCGCCTGCCGGGCGCCGTAGTGCTCGACGAGCACCTCGTCCTCGAGCACGCCGATCTGCGTGCGGTCGTCCTGCTGACGCACCACCATGACGCGTTCGACGGCCTCGCGGCGCGCCAGGAACTCGGCCTCGGTGAGGATGGCGCGCTTGCGCCCGGCCTCGCGACCCTCGCGGCGGCGCTGCTTCTTGGCCTCGAGGCGGGTCGAGCCGCGCAGCGCCGTGATCTCGTCCTCGCCGGTGCCGCGCGAGCGCCGCGGTTCGCGCACCCGGGTGACGGTGTTCGGCGGGTCGTCGCCGGAGACGTCGTCCCCGTCGCCGGACCCCCCGCGGCGCCGGCGACGCCGGCGGCGCCGCGAGGAGCCCGACTGCTCGTCGTCGGGGGCGTCGGAGGCGTCGGTGTCCTCGTCCTCGTCGGAGTTGTCCGCACCCTCCGGGGCGGAGTCGTCCGCACCGTCGGCGCCGTCGTCGGCGGCGTCGTCCTCGGCGTCCCGGCCACGGCTGCGGCGGCCGCGACCCCCGCGGCGGCGACGGCGGCGGGGGGCGCCGCCGTCCTCGTCACGGGTGTCCCCGTCCTCGTCGCCCTCCTCGTCGGCCTCCTCGGACCGGTCCTCGTCGGTGTCCTCGTCGGTGTCCTCGTCGGTGTCCTCGTCGGTGTCCTCGGCGTCCCGGCGCCGGGTGCCGCGGGAACGGCGCAGGTCCCGCAGGCTGTCCAGCACCTCGCCGTCGCGCGGGGACCCGTCCTCGGCGCCGTCCTCGGCGTCGCCCTCGTCCCGGTCACCGGCCTCGCCCGCGCGGTGCTCGTCGAGGGGGCGGGCTCCCGGCGGCGGGCCCGCGGGGGCCGAGGCGCGGCGCCGACGCGGCGGGGTCTCGGCGTCGGGGGCCTGGAAGAACAGCGCGGTCGCCCGGGCCGCGGCGTCGGCGGCGCGCTCGGCGGTCTCCTCCCGGTCGTCGGTGCCGCCACGGCGGGTGCCGCGGGCGAAGCCGGCCGCGCGCAGCAGGACCGGGTCGTCCATGAGGTCGTCGGCCTCGGACGGTGCGTCCTGGGCGGCGGGCGCCTCCTGCTCGACGGGGGTCTGGACCGGCGCCTCCTCGACCGGGGCGTCCTCGGCGGCCGCGACGGCGGGGGCCGCCACGGTCCCGGCGCCGGCCTGGACGGCCTCGGTGGGCGCCTCGAGAGGTGCCTCGGCGGGCGTCTCGACGGCAGCCGGTGCGCCGGCGGTCTTGCGGGCCCGGCGACGGCGGGCGGGGGCCGGAGCCGGTTCGGCGACCGGTTCGGCGACCGGTTCGGCGACGGCGCCGGAGCCCGCCGCGGGTGCCTCGGCAGCCGGGACCTCGGGGGTGGTGACCTCGGCGGCCGGGACCTCGGGGGTGGTGACCTTGCGGGTGGCGCGGCGGGCACGTCGCCGCGGGGCCGGGGCGTCCTCGGAGGTGACCGGCGGCGCCTGCTCGGCGGGGGGCTCGGAGGGGGGCTCGGCGACGGCTGCGGCGGCGGGAGCCGGGACGTCACCCGCCCCGCCGGCGCCGGTGGTCGCGGGAACGCCCGGAGCGTCGGCGGAAGTGGTCGGGTCGGCCGCCTCCACGGAGGCCGGGGGGCCCGCGGGCCGGCTGGCCGCTCGCCGGCGGCGGGGCCTCGTCGGCGCCACCTCCGGCGTCGTGGTGGCGTTGTCGTCAGGTGTGCTCGTCACGGGTGCTCCGCACGGCCCGCAGCGCCCGCTCCACCGGTTGGTCCCCGCGGACGCCCGGGCGTCCTCGTCGGAATCGCCGGGCGGGTCGACCCGCGCCCGACGGAAGTCCTGGTGCACCGGAGGGGTCGCGCGGCGCGTGCTCCCCCCGGAGCCACCGACGGTCGTCGTCCGGGGCTCGGGCCGGGGCGCCTGCGAGGTCCTTCCACGAGACCGCGGCGCTGCCCGGGACCCACGCACCAGGCGACGGTCTCGACGGCGGACCGCGCGCCCGGTGTGAGGGACCGCACGGCCGTCCTCAGTGTGGCACAGCCCGTCCGAGGGGACCCTGCGCACTCGCGTCCGCCGGACTCGTCCCCACCGGCCGCCGCCGTCCGCTACGCTCGCTGCAACACCATCCAGAGTGGCCGAGAGACCTGGCTCGACGACGCCACAGCAACCACCGCGCGAGCGGCAGGTGCTCCCGCCAGGGGCGATGGAGGACTCGTAGTGGACAGCTGCACCCAGCTCACCCGGCGCTACCACGTCGACCTCGCGCGCACAGCCTCCATGGCCTGTCGCCCGGGCTCCTCGACGTGCCGGAGGACGTCGCCCGCGGCCTGACCGGCCGCCGCCACCTCCCCCGGGGTCCTCACCCCACGTCACACCCCGTCCCGCACGAGCGCGCCGTCCGCGCGCACCCCCCGACGGACGTCCCGTCCGCCTACTCCCGGAGCACAGCCATGTCCGCGCCCCGTCGCACCCACCTGCCCCAGCCCAGCACCGCCCGCCTCCTCGCCAGCCGCCGTCGCGTCCTGTCGGGCGCCCTCGGCGTCGGCGCCCTGGCCGCCACCGGTGGCCTCGCCGCCTGCGGCGAGGGCTCCGCGGCGTCGGGCCTGGCCGCGCAGAAGGCCGTCGACCTCACGGGTACGACGCTCAAGCTGATGGTCAACCAGCCGCACGTGCTGGCCTTCACCGAGCTGCTGGGCAAGAAGTTCGCCGACGAGTTCGGCGGCGAGCTCCAGGTCACCGCGATCCCCTACGACCAGCTGACGAGCAAGCAGATCCTCGACGTGCAGGGCGGGGACGGCGAGTTCGACGTCTTCGACTACTTCTACTTCGGCCTCGGCGAGCTCGTGGAGGCCGACGCCCTCGTCGACCTCACCGAGTGGATCGGCGCCAACGGCGAGATCGCCACCGACGACTTCCTGCCGTCGATCTACGACCCCTACACGCTCATCGACGGCAAGCGCTACGGCCTGCCCTTCGACGGTGACACGCACGTCCTCTACTACAACGCCGAGGTCTTCCAGACGTACGGCGTCGAGCCGCCGACGACGTGGGACGAGTACGACGCGGCCGCCGAGAAGATCACCAAGGACTCCGGCGGGACGGTCTACGGCGCCATCGTCGAGGGCCAGCAGGTCCCGATGATCCTGGGTTGCTCCTTCATCAACCGCCTCGCCGGGTACGGCGGGACGCTGGTGGACGGCGACGGCAGGCCGGCCTTCGCGGGCGAGGAGGGTCTCGCGGCGCTGCAGCACCTCATCGACGTGTCCCCCTCGGCGCTGCCGACGCCGCTGCAGACGGGCTTCGACCAGGCCAACTCGGCCTTCCTGTCGGGCCAGGGCGCCATGCTCGACACCTGGACCGACCTCGGCCTGAAGGCGCAGGACCCGTCGAGCTCCAAGATCGTCGACAAGTGGGGCGTCGTGACGCTGCCGGTCGGGGGGAGGAACACGACGCCGCGGACGGCTCTGGACGCCGGCTTCGGCCTCGGCGTCTCCAGCGCGTCGAAGCAGCAGGACGCGGCCGCGGCGTTCGTGCAGTGGGCGACGAGCAGGGAGAACAACCTCCTGCTCGCCTCGACCGCCGGGTCCGGCATCGACCCGGCCCGCACGTCCGTGCTGGACGCGGACTCCTACGCGCAGGCCGCCGGCAAGGCGACCGACGTCATCCGCGAGGGCCTGGACGGCACGCCGCTGGCGTGGCCGAGCCAGCAGGGGGCGCCCAAGGCGCTGCAGGACCTCGTCGACCAGCTGGCGCTGGCGATCCAGGGGAAGACCCCGCCGCAGGCCGCGCTCGACGAGGCCGCGCAGAGCTGGGAGAAGACGCTCGGATGACGCAGCTCGACGAACGGACCCGTGCGGGGCTGCCGCGGCCGCGGCGGGGGTCGCGCGCCGACGGCACCCGCCGCGCGGTCCCCGGCCGCCACCGCCCCGGGCACGTCCCGGCCTGGCTGGCGGCGCCCAGCCTGGCCGGGCTCGCCCTCATGCTCGTCTACCCCACGCTGTTCGTCGTCGCGCTCGCGGTGACGAAGTCGTCGCTGGCCCGGCCGCTGCAGCGCTTCACCGGGACGGACAACTTCGTCGACGCCTGGGAGTCCCTCGCCTTCGCCGGCTCCCTCCTGCGTTCGGTCGTGTTCGCCGTCGTCGCCGCGCTGGCGGCGACGGTGCTCGGAGCGGCGTTGGCCCTGCTGCTGCACGCGCGCGGGACGCGGTTCGGCGTCGTCGGGACGATCCTGCTGCTGCCGCTCGTCACCCCGCCGGTCATGGTCGGGGTGGCGTGGAAACTCATGCTGGCCCCCGTCGGCGGCGCCTTCGGCGGGTTGTTCTCCGCTCTGGGGTTCCCCGGCGCGAACCCCCTCGGCGACAGCGTCGGCGCGTTCGGCGCGCTCGTCGTCATGCACGTCTGGCAGTGGACCCCGCTGGTGACGCTGCTCGTGTTCGCGGCGCTGCTCGGGGTCCCCGAAGAACTGCGCGAGGCGGCCGCCCTCGACGGCGCGGGCCCGTTCCGGTCGTTCACGAACGTCGTCTGGCCGGTCATCGCCCCGAACGTGTTCTCGGTCCTGCTGCTCGAACTCGTCATCGGCCTGAAGGTGTTCGACCTGGTGACGGTCGTGACGCAGGGCGGGCCGGGGGTGGCCACCATCGTCTCCAGCTTCGAGATCTTCCGGACGGGCCTGCGCGGCAGCTACGAGATCGGCACGGCCGCGGCCGAGACCCTCGTCTTCGGCCTCGTCGTGGGTGTCCTGACCACCGTCGTCACGCTGCTGCGGGCGCGCGCCGTGAGGGCCGACCGGTGAGCGCCGCGAGCCCGGCGGCGACCCTGCGCCGCAGCGGGGTCCGCGTCGTCCTGGCCGTCGTCGCGCTGGTCGCGCTGCTGCCCCTGCTGTTCCTCGTCTCGCTGTCGCTGCGCAGCGTCGACGACATCGCCAACGGCGGCTGGTTGCCCAGCCGGCTCGTCTGGTCGAACTTCCCCGCGGCGTTCTCCACGGTCCCCCTGTCGACGATGCTCGCGAACTCGTGGGTCGTCGCGATCGGCGCGACCCTGCTCACGTCCCTCGTGGCGGTGCCCGCCGCGTACGTGACGGCCCGCGCCGGGGCGCGCGGGGAACGGCTGCAGGCGGTGCTGCTCGCCAGCTACTGCGCACCGCCCATCGTCGCCGTGCTGCCCTTGTACTACCTGCTCAAGCAGGCCGACCTCACGAACACCGCGACCGGGTTGATCCTGGTCAACGGCCTGGCCAACGTGCCGGTCGCGGTCTGGCTGCTCGACGGTTTCGTGCGGCGCGTCCCGGTCGAGGTCGAGGAGGCCGGCTGGGTCGACGGGCTGTCCACCACCGGCGGGCTGGTCCGCATCGTGCTGCCGCTGCTGGCCCCGGGCCTGGTGGCCGCGCTGCTCATCTGCCTGTTCCTGTCGTACAACGAGTTCCTGTTCGCCGTGTCGTTCTCGCAGAGCACCGACAGCCAGACCCTCCCGGTCGGTCTGTCGTTGTTCCAGGGCGACCGCACCGTGCAGTTCGGCCAGCAGGCGGCGGCCTCGCTCGTCGGGATCGTCCCGATGTACGTGCTCGCCGTCGTCGCCCAGAAGTGGCTCGTCGGCGGGTTGTCCGCCGGGGCCGTCAAGTGATCCCCACCGAGACGGAGAGTTCCGTGACGCAAGACCGCAGGGTGCACCTCAACGCCTTCGACATGACGTGCGTCGGGCACCAGTCCCCCGGCCTGTGGCGCCACCCCGACGACCAGTCGCACCGCTTCGACGACCTCCGCTACTGGACCGAGCTGGCGAAGCTGCTCGAACGCGGCAAGTTCGACTCGCTGTTCATCGCCGACGTCCTCGGGATCTACGACGTCTACCGGGGTGGCCCGGAGACGGCGCTGCGCGAGTCGACCCAGGTCCCCGTGGGTGACCCGCTGCTCGCCGTGTCGGCGATGGGCGCGGTGACCGAGCACCTCGGGTTCGGGGTGACGGTGTCGCTGACGTACGAGCAGCCCTACTCCTTCGCCCGCACGATGGCGACGCTGGACCACTACACGAACGGCCGCGTCGGCTGGAACGTGGTGACGAGCTACCTGGAGTCGGCGGCGAAGAACCTGGGCCTGTCGACCCAGATCTCCCACGACGAGCGCTACGAGCTCGGCGAGGAGTTCCTGGAGGTCGTCTACAAGCTGTGGGAGGGGTCCTGGGAGGACGACGCCGTCGTCCGCGACGCCGAGGCCGGGGTGTTCACCGACCCCGCCAAGGTGCACCCGATCGAGCACCACGGGCGGTTCTTCGACGTCCCAGGCATCGGCCTGACGGCCCCCTCGCCCCAGCGCACGCCGGTGATCTTCCAGGCCGGGGCCTCCCCGCGCGGGATCGCCTTCGCCGCCCGCCACGGCGAGGCGGTCTTCAACACCGCCACCCGTCCGGAGGTGATGCGCCCCTGGGTCGACCGGTTGCGCGCGCAGGCCGAGCAGGCCGGCCGCGACCCGCGCAGCGTCAAGGTGTTCACCCTCGTCACGATCATCACCGCCCCCACCGACGAGGAGGCGCGGGCCAAGTACGAGGAGTACGCGCAGTACGTCAGCTACGACGGCGCCCTGAACCTCTACGGCGGCTGGAGCGGGCTGGACCTCTCGAGCTACCCGCCGGACGAGCCGCTGGAGTACGCCGAGACGCAGGCCGTCCGCAGCGCCGTGGAGGCGTTCTCCACCGCCGACCCCGACCGGAAGTGGACCCCGCGCGACATCGCGAACTGGGTCGGCATCGGCGGGATGGGGGCGGTCGTCGTCGGGTCGCCGTCCACCGTGGCCGACGAGCTGCAGCGCTGGATGGACGTCGGCGACGTCGACGGGTTCAACTGCGCCTACGCCATCACCCCCGGCACCTTCGAGGACATCGTCGAGCTCGTCGTCCCCGAACTGCAGCGCCGCGGCGTCTACCCGACGGAGTACCAGGGCGAGACCCTGCGCGAGACGATCTACGGCAAGGGGCAGGTCCGCGTCCGCGACGACCACCCGGCGGCCGCCTTCCGCGCGTCCGCCGACGCCCGCTGACCCACCCCGAGAACCGCCCGAACACCCCAGGAGACCCCGCATGACCACCCGCGACCAGGTCCTCGACGCCGCCCGCGACGTCGCGAACCACCTCGGCCTCGACGCCCTCGAGCGCGACCGCGCCAACGCCGAACCGTTCACCGAGGCCGAACTGCTGCGCAAGGCCGGGCTGCCGGCCGTCCTCCTGCCGACGTCGATCGGCGGCGCGGGGCTGCCGTGGTCGGTCGCGCTGGACGTCGTGAAGGAGGTCGCCCGCACCGACGGGTCCATCGCGCAGCTGCTGGCCTACCACTACGTCAACGCCCACAACCTCGTGTGGGTGGCCGACGACGCGGGCCGGCAGCGGTGGGGGGTCCCGACGGCCGGGCAGCAGTGGCTGTGGGGCGACTCCGTGAACCCCGTCGACCCGGACCTGCAGTTGCGTCCGGACCCGGACGTGACCGGCGGCTGGATCCTGTCGGGCACGAAGAACTTCTCCACCGGGGCGAGCGTCGGTGACGTCACCGTGGTCGGCGGCCTGACCGACGACGGGCGCGACCTGCTCGTGGTCGTCCCCCGCGAGACCCCCGGTTTCGTCAAGGGCGGTGACTGGGACAACCTCGGCCAGCGCCTGTCGGCGTCGGGGTCCGTCCGGTTCGAAGACGTGCGGATCGCCCCGGACGCCGTCCTGGGCTCGGCGTCCACGAGCGGCGCGTTCGGGTCCCTCGTGACCCCGGCCATCCAGGCCGCGTTCGGGCACTTCTACCTCGGGGTCACCCGCGGGGCGCTGGAGACCGCCGCCGAGTACACCCGCACCACCTCGCGGCCGTGGCTGCTGTCGGACGTGCAGGACGCCGTCGAGGACCCGTACGTCCTGGCGACGTACGGCCGGCTCGTCGCGCGCCTGCGCGCGGCGGAGGCGCTGGGCCGCAGCGTCGGGGAGTCCCTGTCCCAGGCCCACGAGCGCGGTGCCGACCTGACGTGGTCCGAGCGCGGGGAGGTGGCCGAGGAGATCGCGGCGCTCAAGGTCGTGTCCTCCGACCTGGCCGTCGAGGCGACGTCGACGATCTACGAGGTGACAGGAGCCCGCGCGTCGTCGAACAAGTACGGGTTCGACCGGTTCTGGCGCAACGTCCGCACCCACACCCTGCACGACCCGGTGCAGTACAAGGCGCGCGAGGTGGGGAACCACTTCCTCACCGGCACCCACCCGGGGTTCACGCTGTACACCTGAGACCCGCTACGCCGAGCCGCGGGCCAGCCGGAGGAGGTCCTCGGCGGAGGAGGGCGTGAGGCACCGGTCCACCACGACCGTCAGCAGGGTCACGTCGAAGGGCGCGTCGGCAGGCAGGACGACCGGCGCGTCCCACGCGAGGGCGGGGCCGGCACCGACGTAGTCGACCACCCGGGCGAACCACGGGACGAGCGGGCCGCCGGGGTCCTGGGCGAGCAGCACGCTGGACCACGACCGGCCGTGGCGACGGGCGAAGGCCAGCCACGGGGTCCGGGACCCCATGACGGCCGCCTCCCCCTCGGCCTGCGCCGTGAACAGCAGGGTCTCGTCGGCGTGGGCCAGCCGCCAGTGGATCCCGCCGAACCCGGCGCCGACCCGTCCCCGCGCCACAGGGCTCGTGAGCGTCAGGTCCCGCCGCGGCACCAGCCGGCTGCGCCAGTCCAGCAGCCATGCCTGCTCCTCGGGCAGGACCCGCGCGGTCAGCGACCGGTCCTCGCGCAGCTGCAGCTCTCCGTCCCGGTCGATCCACCGGACGTCCGTCTCCAGGCGCGCGCCGGGGTGGGTCGCGTCCTCCCCGAGCCGCAGATCGGCGATCTCCTGCCGGCCGTGGTCCATGAGCAGCACCGGCCCCCGGTCGGCGACGTACGTCCGACCGCCCCAGTGGTTGGTGCCGTCCACGTCGGGCAGGGCGAGCGAGAGACCGTTCTGGTGGCGGTGGACGACCGAGCCGGCCGCGCTCACCGGGACCCCGGCCAGGGAGTGCACGGGGTGCACGAACGGCCGAGGGCTGTGGACCTTGGGCGTCGTCGAGCCGTCGGCGAGCCGGGCCAGCACCGTGCCCGCGGCCCGCAGGTGCGCGCCGGACCCCTCCAGGACCCAGCGCGCCGGGTCGTCCGGGGCCGACGCGGCAGCCCCGGACGGGACCGCCCGCATCTCGCGGCGGGCCGGGGGCACCGGGCCGGTGCTGGCGCGCACCAGCAGGCTCGGGACGAGGACGTCGACGCTGTAGACGACGTCCTCGCGACCGGCCACCAGGTCCAGCAGCCGCCGCATCGCCCGCCGGCCGAGGTCGGCCTGGTCGACGCTGGCGGTGGTCAGCGGCGGCGTCGCGAAGCGCGCCAGCTCGATGCCGTCGAACCCCGCCACGGACAGGTCGACGGGCACCGCGACCCCGGTCTCGTTGAGCCGGGCCAGGACGCCGAAAGCCACGAGGTCGTTGAACGCCACGACGGCCGTCGCCCCCGTCTCCAGCACCTGGTCGGCGACCGCGTACCCGTCGTCGAGCCCGGTACCCGCCGGCAGCGTCGTCACCCGCAGGCCGTCCCAGCGTCGGGCGGCTTCCTGCAGCGTCCGGGCGCGTTCGGGGGTCGCGGCCGCAGTCTCCGGTCCCGCGAGGTGCACGAGGTGCCGGTGCCCCAGGCCGGCGAGGTGCTCGACGAGCGCGTTCAAACCGTGGCCGTGGTCGACGACGACGGAAGGGGCCGGTGATCCGGGCAGCACCCGGTTGACGAGGACGGCGGGTGCCATCTCCCCCAACACCTGGTGCAGCTGGGCGTCCGACACGGTCGGGGACACCAGGACGAGGGCGTCGCACCGGGACCGGGCCTCGCGGACGATGTCGAGCTCGCGCCTCGTGCGGCCCGCCGTCTCGGCGACCAGGACCCGGTGGTCGGCCGCCTCGGCGGCGTCGACGGCCCCGCGCATGACGCGCTGGAAGACGGGGTTGGCCAGGTCGGGGACGACGAGGGCGACGGTCCCGGTGCGCCCCAGCGACAGGCTGCGGGCCGAGGTGCTGGGCCGGTAGCGCAGGGCCAGCGCGGCCGCGCGCACCCGGTCGGCGATGTCCGGGGCGACGGTGACGCGCCCGTTCATGACGCGCGAGACGGTGGCCTGCGAGACGCCGGCGGCGGCCGCCACCTCGCTGATGGTCGCCCCGGCCGCCGCGGACCGCCGTGTCACCCGTGGCACGACAAGATGGTAAGTGCCGTCGGGCGGACCGTCCGGGCGCCGGGCCCGCGGCGGTCCCGGGTCACCGCCGCAGCTCCGCCGGGCGCGCCAGGCCCCGCACGGTGACGGTCGGCCACGCCGGGTCGCAGGTCAGCACCTGCGGGTCGGCGCCGGGGGCCAGGACGAGGGTGTCCTCCACCTTGACGCCCGGCGCCGTGGGGTTCCAGGCGAAGGCCTGACCGGGGACCACGGTGTCGACGGCGTCCGGGGTGGCGCGGGGGTCGCGCCCGGCGTACCCGGTCGGACCCCCCTGGTGGTGCCGGGTCCACTCCTGCGCGTCGAAGCCGTGCCGGGGGTAGGCACGGGCGACGTCCTCGAGCACCTCGGCCAAGGTTCGGCTCGGCCGGCAGGCGGCGAGGGCGTCGGCCTCGACCTCGAGGACGGCTCGGGTGGCCTCGGCGGTGGCCGGGTCGGGGTCGTCGAAGGCCACCCACCGGGTGAGGTTGGCGACCAGGCCGTGCCGGCGTCCGCAGACCACGACCATCGCGCGCCGCCCCAGAGGGCCGGGCCCCGGCACGGGGTGGCGCAGCAGGACGCGGTCCTGCCCGGCGACGAGCACGACGAGCGGGTCGATCCCCTCGGCGAGCAGCAGACCGCCGACCCGCCCGGCGAGGGCGCGTTCGCTCTGCGCGGGCTCGGCCTCGTGCAGCGCCCGGGTGAGGACCTCCGCGCAGGCGCGGCCGAGGTCGGCGTACCGGACGCGCTCGCCCGGCAGCAGCCCAGCGCGGGCGGCGCGCAGCTCGAGCGCGAGGTCGTCCTCGCGGGGCAGGTCCCGCGCCGCCGCGAGCGCCGGGGGGACGGCCCAGGGCACCGGGCGGACGTCCACGTCGTCGGGCAGCTCCTCGGCGAGGAGCCGGTCGACCTCGTTGACGGCGCAGTGCACGACGTCGCCGCGACCGTCGGCAACGACGGCCAGGACCGGTGCCGCGCCGGCCCCGACGTCCACGCGGGCGCCGTCGAGGTACCACGCCAGGGTGGGGCCGGTGGTCAGCAGGACGCGCTCGTGCCCGGCGCGGTCGAGCAGCTCGCGCAGCCGGCGGCGCTTCTCGGGACGGTCGGCGCCGTGCGGAGGGACCGGGGCGGGGCTCACGTCGCGGTCCGGAAGTCGAACCCCAGGCCGGGGCGCAGACCGCCGCGGAAGGACCCGCCCGAGCACGTCCCGCCGGTGGGGACCCGCAGGACGCCGAGGTCGGCGAACCCCGCGTCCTCGACGTCCTCCACCCACGTGCGCCCGGGCAGGGCGAGGGCCAGCTGCCCGGACAGCTCCGGCAGCAGGTGGGGCGCCAGTTCCAGGCCGGCGTCGCGCACGAGCGCGGCGATCCTCAGGAACGGGGTGATGCCGCCGACCCGGACGACGTTGGGCTGCAGCACGTCCGCGGCGCCGGCCTCGATGAGGTCGCGGAACCGGTACCAGGTGTGGACGTTCTCCCCCATGGCCAGCCGGGCTCCGGTGCGGCGGCGCAGCTCCACCAGGCCGGAGGTGTCGTCGGCGCGCAGGGGTTCCTCCACCCAGGCCGGTCCGAACTCGGCCAGGGCCTGCACGGCGGTGGTCGCCCGCGGCAGGTCCCACCGCTGGTTGGCGTCCACCATGAGGGCTCGGTCGGGGCCGATGAGGTCGCGCACGATCGCCACGCGGCGCAGGTCGTCGGCGAGGTCGGGGCGCCCGACCTTGACCTTGACCCCGGCGTGGCCGACGTCGACCCAGCGACGCACCTGGTCGGCGAGCTCGGCGTCGGTGTAGTGCAGGTTGACGCCGCTGCCGTAGGTGGGCTGGTGCTGGTGCCGCCGGCCCAGCAGGTCGGTGAGCGAGGCGTCGGCCCGCCGGGCCGCGAGGTCCCACAGCGCCAGGTCGAGACCGGCCAGGGCGATCGTGGTGACCCCGCCGCCACCGGCCTCGTGCAGGTGCTCCCAGGCCTGCTCCCACCAGCCGGTGGTGGCGGGGCGGCCCAGCGCGAAGGCGCGGACGTCGTGGGCGAGCAGCGCCTCCACGGCGTGCGCCCCGATCGTGGGCGTCCAGGTGAACCCCGCGCCGGTGGCCCCGTCGGAGGTCTCGACGTGGGTGGCCAGGACGTGCACGACGGTGACGTCCGGGCCCCAGGGGCGGCGCAGGGGGACCGTGAGGTGCTCCACGCGCAGGTCGGTGACGACGGGCGCGGTGGCGCCGCCGGCCGCGCCGGGCCGCTCGACGACGGTGGTCACGAGCGCTCACCCCCGGCCAGGGTCGGGGCGGGCGCTGGGACGAGGTCGGGGGCGTCCTGCAGCTCGGTGCGCCAGCCGCGCCGCGGTCGCCAGCCGAGCAGCCGCTCGGCCTTGGCGCAGGAGAACGCGGCTGCGGTCCCGGGGAGGTTCTCGGCGGCGCCCGCGGCGGACGGCAGCGCCTGCGCGACGGCCTGCGCGGTCGGCAGGACGGCGAGCGCGTCCGCGGCGCCCACGAAGAAGCACTCCCCGGACACCGAGGCGTCGGCCACGTCCAGCCAGCGCAGGACGAACTCCCCCGCGTCGCGGGCGTCGACGTAGTTGAACAGCGACACCGCGGCCAGCGCCGGGTCCCGCAGCCGCTCGGCGATCGTGTGGCCCTGCTGGGTGGGGGCTCCCGCCCACTCCTCGGGGCTGACGACGAAGCACGGGCGGAAGCTGCCGAGCACCGCGTCGGTCGCGGTCCGCGCGTGCATCGCCACGACGCCCTCGACGACGCTCTTGGACAGGGCGTACGCGTTCCAGGGGGCCGTGGGGTGCTCCTCGTCCAGCGGCAGGTACTGCGGCGTCCAGCCGCCGGGGGCGCCGTAGCCGAGGACGGTCGGGCTGCCGGCGGCCAGCACCTTGCGGGCCCCGGCGCGCAGGGCGGCGTCGACGACGACCTGCGCGAGCCGGGTGTTGGTCGTGAGGATCTGCAGTTCCGGGGCGCTGAAGGGGACGGCGATCGCGGCGAGGTGGACGGCCGCGTCGGGCTGCAGCCGCGCGAACGCGTCGACGACGGCGTCCTCGTCGAGCAGGTCGAGGCGCACGTCCTCCACGGCGGGGTCGGGGTGGTCGAACCGGTCGACGCTGACGGCGTGGTGACCGGCCCGGTGCAGCACCGTGGCGACGCTGCGGCCGAGCCGGCCGGCGCCGCCGGTGACGAGAACCTTCACGGGTGTCCTCCAAGGGGTGGGGCGTCGGGCTGGTCGGTGGGGCGGCCCGCCGGCAGGTGCCGGGCGAGCCAGTCGAAGGCCTCGCCCTGCTGGGTTCGGCCGAAGCTGTGCGGCACGTCGTGCACGGTGCCGAGGAAGCGGTCGGGGGCACCGGCGTCCGCGTAGGCGTCGGCGAGGACGCCGCGGGCCCGGTTCATGCCCGCCGCGGGGAACAGCGCGTCCTGCGCGGCGAACTGCACCAGCAGGGGGGTCGGGGCGCTCGCGGCGACGACCTGCGGCCAGTCGGCGACGCGCCCCAGCCCGGGCGTCATGAGGGCCCAGGTGTGGCAGTGCAGGTGCTCAGGCAGCGCCTCGCGGAGGGTGGAGACCATGGCGGCCACGACGACCGCACCGACGGCACCGGCCAGGTGCGGCTCGTCCTGTGCGAGCGCCGCGGTGATCGCCGCGCGGGCCCCCCCGCCGGACAACCCGAGCACGCCCACCCCGCCGGGGGCGACGCCGGGGTCGGCGGTCAGCAGGTCCAGGGCCAGCAGGTCCTCGCGGGCGAGCATCCCGGCCCAGGAGGTGCCGAGGACCCCCAGCGCCTTGGCCACCGCGTCCTCGGCGGGGCCGGCGTGCAGGTCGTAGACGGCGGCCTCGTCGAGCCGTTCGCCCCGGGCGGTGCGCACGGCCAGCTCGTGGCCGGCCTGGGCCTCGCTGCGCGCGGGCAGAGCGGACAGCGGGGTCCGCCGGCTGCCCCAGCCGAACCCGTCGTGGACGAGGACGTGGACGCCGCGGCGGGCCAGGTCCTCCGCCGACGCGACACCGCCGTAGAGGCCGTCGCGGATCCCGGCGACACGGGGGTGCGCGGGTCGACCGTCCGCCCCGTCGGCGAGCTTGTCCAGCCCGACGGACTTCACCCCGCCGTGGCAGTGCAGGAACAGCGCCCCCGGCAGCGGGCCGGCCTGCCCCGCCGGGCGCAGGACCCGCCCGCGCACCCGCGGGCCGAAGCCCGCTTCCCAGCTGACCTCGGCGCCGTCCAGGCCGTCGCGGGTCCACCGCTCGTGGACGACGAGACCGGCCTCGGCGACGGTGGGGCGCAGCGGGACCCCGAGCGCGGCGCGCAGTCGGCCCCGGACGGTCTCCGGGTCCGGGGCGTCGGCGCCGAACAGGGGCCAGGACCGGGCCACGACGTCGTGCAGCCCGTCGAAGGCGCCGAGGCGACCGGAGGTGCTGGGCGGCGACGGCGGGGCGGGGTGCGCGCGAGCGGTGAAGTCCTCGACGAGCCGGTGGAACCGCGCTGGCTGCTCGAGCATCACGAAGTGACCTCCGCCCGCGATCCGTTCGCAGCGGATCCCGTTTTCCTGCAGCACGTCCCACTGCGCGTAGGTCCGGTGGCCGGCGATCAGCAGGGTCGGGGTCCGGGTCCGGGACAGGAGGTCGTTGAGAGAACCCCCGAGCGCGTCGCAGACCGTCCGGGCCCCGCGCACGAAGGCCAGCGGGTCGGTGGTGCGGACCTCGGCGCGCCGCTCGGGGTCCTCCCGGGCCAGCAGCCGCTCCCACCCGCCGTGCGCCAGCTCGGCCTCGTCCGTCGCGGCGACGTGGTCCGGGCCGACCGCCACCGGGTCCAGACCGGGCTCGACGAGCACCAGCGAGCGCAGGAGGTGGGGGTGGCGGTCGGCCAGCACGACCGCCACCGACCCGCCGAGGCTGTGGGCGATCAGGTCCACGGGGGCCCGGCCGCTCGCGGTCAGGGCCACCGCCACCGCGTCGGCGTGCTCGGGGAGGGAGTGGTCGAAGGAGGCCGGCCGGTCCGAGCGGCCGTGCCCGACGAGGTCGACGAGGACGCCCGGGCGGCCCAGCCGCGCGGCGGTGCCGGCCCAGCTGGCGAGCGAGCTGCACCCCAGGCCGTGCAGGTAGGCGACCGGATGGCCCGCCCCCGGGACCGACACCCAGCGGATGCTCCCGTCGTGCCGGGCCAGCCGCGCCGCACCGGTCGTCATCGCCCGAACCACCTCCGAGGTCTCCCGGCCATCCTCCCCGGCGGGGGCGACGGCCGCGTCGCCCGCTCCACCAAGAAACCGGTTCCCCAGACGGTACCCACACAACGCCCGCCGGGGAAGGGCAGCACGGTCTGCATCCACATCTTGTTGGGCTGCAAGAGTTTTTTTGATCCGGGTGGACGAGGGAGGCGCCGCGACCGGCTCGCGACCCCACCCCTGGACCGGGAGCGAGAAAGCGATTACCGTACCTGCTCACGGCGACCGAGGAGGGTCGCCGACCACCGCGCCACGGGGGGTCGAGGAGGACCACCCGTCCTCGCACCACCCGCTCCCGCACCGCTCACAGATCGTCCGGACAGGACCCGCGCCGCAGGCGCCCACACCCGAGGAGACCCCCGTGTCCGCTCGCCCCCTCAGTCGTCGCACCACCCTGGCCACCGGCGTGGCGACCGCCTCCGCCGTCGCCCTCACCGGCTGCAGCCGCTTCGGCGCCTCCGGCGGCGGGACGGACGCGGACGGCGTGGAGCTGACCGTCATGGCATGGGCCGACTCCAAGCAGGCGGCGGTCTACGAGAAGGCCTTCGCCGCCTACCACGAGGCCAACCCGGGCGTCACCGTGAAGCTGGAGTGGATGGACGTCGGGAGCTACCAGGACAAGCTCAACACCCGCTTCGCCGCGGGCAACCCGCCGGACGTCATGTTCCTCGTGGGGCGCTGGCTCGGGGAGTACGCCTCCCGCGGCGCCCTGGCCGACCTCGCGACCTTCCCCGACGCCCTCGACCTCACCGCGCTGGACGACAGCGTCCTGGCCTCCAGCCGCCTCGACGGCAAGCTCTACGGCGTGCCCACCGGCACCACCTGCCAGGGCCTGGTCTACAACACGAAGGTCCTGCAGGACGTGGGACTGACCCTGCCGGACACGAGCACCTGGACGTGGCAGCAGTTCCACGACTTCAACGTGGCCATCACCGAGGCCACCGGCCGGGCGACGTACGGCACGGGCTACAACATCCCCTGGGCCCCGACCGTGTCCCTGTGGGCCGGTCAGCACGGGGAGAGCCTGTACACCGAGGACGGAACTCTCGGGATGTCCGCGCAGACGCTGGCGGACTACTTCCAGATGACCGTCGACCTCCGCGACGCCGGCGGGTACGCCCCCGCGGGCAGCCTGGACGACCAGGCCACCACCGTGGAGGACTCCGCCCTGGGCAAGGGGTTCGTCGCGTCCCAGACGATCCCCGCCAACCTCTTCGGCGACTACAACACCGCGCTGGACGGGAACCTGACCCTCGTCCGCTTCCCCGGCGAGGTTCCCACCCACGGGTACCAGATCACGCCCACGCTGCTGTGGTCGCAGGCCAGCGGGTCGAAGCACCCGCAGGAGGCCGCCGCCCTCATCGACTACCTGACCAACGACCCGACGTCCTTCGAGTCGCGGGCGGCGCTGCTCGGCGTCCCGGTCAACCCCGACATCGCCACCGAGGTGGCGGCGACGCTGCCGGCCGACGGCAAGACCTTCGTCGACTTCCTCCTCGGCCTGCAGGACGAGGAGCTGCCCCCCTACTACCTCGAGCCCGCCGGGGCCGGGGAGATCTCCGACAACCTCGTGAGCCTCGCCACGGAGGTCGAGTTCGGCCGCATGACCCCGCAGCAGGCCGGTGAGCGGTTCGTCACCGAAGCCCAGGCCAGCCTCGCCCGCGCGTCGTCCTGATGCCGGTGCCGCCGGCCCCCCGACCGAGGAAGCAGCAGGAGGAACCATGAGCACCAGCACCACGTCCCCGGTGGCCGCCCCCGGGGTGGACAGGCCGCCACGCCTGCGGCGGCGCAGCTCGGCCGAGGCGTCGGAGGAACGGGCCGCTTACGTGTTCCTCGCGCCCTGGTTCATCGGGATGCTGTTCACGGTCATCCCGTTCGGGGTCTCGCTGTACCTGGCCTTCACGAACTACAACCTCCTGCAGTCCCCCGCGCTCGTCGGGCTGGAGAACTTCACCCGCGTCTTCGAGGACCCGAAGGCGGAGACGTCGGCCCGCGTCACGCTCACCTACACCTTCCTGTCCGTGCCCATCTCGATGGTGTCGGCGTTGGCGGTGGCCATGCTCCTCAACAAGGGCGTGCGCGGGCTCAAGTTCTACCGATCGATCTTCTACCTGCCCTCCCTCATCGGGGCCAGCGTCGCCATCGTCATGCTGTGGCGCTCGATCTTCGGCTACGGCGGGATCGTCAACTCCTTCCTGGGCTTCTTCGGCATCGAGGGCCCGGGCTGGGTGACCGACCCCGACTGGGCCCTCGTCACCCTCGTCACCCTCGGCGTCTGGAGCTTCGGCGCCTCGATGGTGATCTTCCTCGCCGGGCTGCGGCAGATCCCCGTCATGTTCTACGAGGCCGCCTCCGTCGACGGCGCCGGCTGGTGGCGGCAATTCCGCTCCATCACCGTCCCCCTGCTGAGCCCGGTGATCTTCTTCAACCTCGTGCTCGGGCTCATCGGATCCCTGCAGACGTTCACCCAGGGGTTCGTCTTCTCCGGCGGCACCGGCGGCCCGGCGGAGTCCACCCTGTTCTTCAACCTCTACCTGTACCAGCAGGGGTTCCAGCGGTTCGACATGGGCTACGCCTCCGCGCTCGCGTGGGTGATGTTCATCGTCATCGCCTTCTTCACCGCGCTCAACTTCCTCGTCTCCAAGTGGTGGGTGTTCTACGATGACTGACACGACCCTGACCCGCGGACTCCGCTCGGCCAAGGACCGCCTGCGTGGTGTCGAGGCCTACCAGGAGGAGCTGAGCGGGACGCCCCGCACGCGCTTCCTGCGCCACGTCGTCCTCGTCGGGGTGGGGCTGGTCATGCTCTACCCGCTCCTGTGGATGCTGTCGGCGTCGTTCAAGCCGAGCGCCAAGGTGTTCGCCGACAGCAACCTCGTCCCCTCGCAGGTCGAGCTCGGCAACTACGCGGCCGGCTGGTCGGCGCTGGAGCACCCGTTCCAGCTCTACCTGGTGAACTCGCTCATCCTGGCCGTGCTGAACATCGTCGGGAACCTGCTGTCGTGCTCGATGGCGGCCTACGCGTTCTCCCGGCTCCGCTTCCGCGGCCGCAAGACGCTGTTCGCGGCCATGCTCGGCACGATGCTGCTGCCGGCCCACGTCGTCCTCATCCCGCAGTACGTCATCTTCGCCAAGCTGGGCTGGGTCAACACCTACTTGCCGCTGACGGTCCCGGCGTTCCTGGCCACCAACGCGTTCTTCGTCTTCCTGCTCGTGCAGTTCATGCGCGCACTGCCCATGGAGCTGCAGGACGCCGCCAAGATCGACGGCTGCGGGCCCTACCGGACCTACTGGAAGGTGATCATGCCGCTCACCGTCCCCGCGATGGCGACCGTGGCGATCTTCACCTTCATCTCCAGCTGGAACGACTTCTTCGGGCCGCTGCTCTACCTCACCGACTCGGACCTGTTCACCGTGCCCCTGGCGCTGCGGCAGTTCATGTCGGCCGAGGGCGCCAGCGACTGGGGCCCGATGTTCGCGATGTCGGTCGTCTCGCTCCTGCCCGTCGTGGCGTTCTTCTTCATCGGGCAGCGCTATCTCCTCAACGGCATCGCCACCACGGGGATGAAGTGAGCACCCCCTGACGTGACCACCCGCAGGACCGCCGAACCGACCACCTGGAACGAGGAACGATGGACGAGGCACGAGTGACGACCCCCTCGACGGGACGGCGGCGCTACGCCGTCGTCGGCACCGGGGGACGGTCCCAGATGTACCTGGAGGCCCTGTCCTCCACCCACACCGACGTCGGGGAGGTCGTCGCCCTCGTCGACGGCAACGACGTCCGGATGGACTACTACGAGCAGTTCCTCCTCGAGCGGGGGCGGCGCGCCCCGCACCGGTACCGGCCCGAGGCGTTCGACGACCTGCTGCGCACCGAGCGCCCGGATGTCGTCCTCGTCACCAGCCCGGACCACACCCACGCCCGGTACGTCGTCGCCGCGCTGCGCGCCGGGGTCGACGTCGTGTGCGAGAAACCCCTGACGATCGACGCGCAGTCGCTGCTCCACATCGTGGAGGCGGCGCGCACCTCGACGGGCCGGCTCGTCGTGACGTTCAACTACCGGTACTCCCCCCGCAACACCCTCCTGCGGCAGGTCATCGCCGACGGGCGGGTCGGGGACGTCACGTCGGTGCACTTCGAGTGGTGCCTGGACACCGTCCACGGCGCCGACTACTTCCGCCGCTGGCACCGGGACAAGGCCAACTCCGGCGGGCTGCTGGTGCACAAGTCCACCCACCACTTCGACCTCGTGAACTGGTGGCTGGACGACGCCCCCGAGACCGTCTTCGCCCTCGGCGGGCTGCGGTTCTACGGCGAGGCCAACGCCGCGCGCCGCGGGCTGGGGCCGCGCCCGCTGCTCGGCCGGGACGCCGTGGGCCACGGCGACCCGTTCGTCCTGGACCTCGCCGCCGATGAGAAGATGCGCCGGCTGTTCCTGGAGGGCGAAGCCGTCGACGGGTACCACCGCGACCGCGACGTGTTCACCGGGGGCATCACCATCGAGGACAACCTGACCCTGGCGGTCGGCTACTCCCGCGGCGCGTCCATGGCGTACACGCTCAACGCCCACTCCCCGTGGGAGGGGTACCGGGTCGCCGTCAACGGGACCCGGGGCCGCGTCGAGCTGGAGGTCGTGGAACGCTCCCACGTCGCGGCCGCGGCCGTCGCCGCCGGCGCGACGCCCGGCAAGTCGGCGCCGGCCGTCGACCCGAGCGCCCAGCCCGACGACCCCGAGGTGGCCGCGCAGTCCCTGCGGCCGTGGGGGTCCCGCCTCCTGCTGCAGGAGCACTGGCAGCCGCCGCAGCTCCTGCCCATCCCCGAGGGGGCCGGCGCGCACGGCGGCGGGGACGCGATGCTCCTCGACGACGTCCTGCGCGGTGCGGCCCCGGACCCGCTGGGCCGGCAGGCCGGGTACCTCGACGGGGTCCGCAGCGTCCTGGTCGGAGTGAGCGGCAACGCCTCCCTGGCGAGCGGACAGGCAGTCCGGCTGGCCGACTTCGGGCTGCCCCTGGACGCCGGGGCGGTCATGGCGCGAACGGGGACGTGAACGGGGAACGGGCGGGTCGCGACCTCGTCGTCGTCCTCGGGCAGTCCAACGCCGCCGGGTCCAACACGGACTTCGACCCCGAGGGGGCCGACGCGTTCGACCCGCGGGTGGAGGTGTTCGCCGCGACCGGACCGGACGGGGGGCGGATAGTGCCGGCCCGCGAGCCGTTCTGGCCGCTGCTGGGGCACCCGCCGGGCGGCGTCGGACCCGGCGGCCCCTTCGCCGCGCTGCTGCTGCCGACCCTGCCGGCCGACCGGCGCGTCCTCGTCGTCCCGGCCGCCGTGGGCGGGACGGGCTTCCACGCCCACACGTCCTACCCCGGCGTCTGGAAGGTGGGCCTGGAGCGGGCGGACACCCCGAACCTGTTCGCGCGCGCCGTCGCGCACGTGCGGGCGGCCCTGGCCGCGGCAGGCCCGGACTCCCGCGTGCGGGTGGTGCTGTGGCACCAGGGCGAGACCGACGGCGGCCACGGTCGCAGCGAGGCCGAGTACGCCGCGGACCTCGACGAGCTCGTCGCCGCCTTCCGCGCGCAGGTCCCGACGGCGCAGGACGTCCCGTTCCTGCTCGGCGGCATGGCGCCGGAGCGCATCGCCGCGTACCCGAACCACGCCGGGGTGGCCGCAGCGCACGCAGCCACCCCGGGCCGGGTGCCGGGGACGGCGTTCGCACCGTCCCCGGCCGGCCACGTCAACGACGGGACGACCCACCTCACCGCGGCCGCTCAGCGACTGCTGGCGGCGAACCTGTTCGCCGCCTTCACCGCGGTGGAGCTCACCGCAGCAGGCCCAGGTCCCGCAGCCCGGCACTGACCAGTTCGGCGATCGCGACGGCCCCCGCCTCCGAGAGGTGGGTGTCGTCGCGTTCGCCGTCGGGGTAGCCGTCGTGGGCGCCGGGGCCGAACCACAGGAACGACGCCCTGCTGCCCTCCTCCCCCTGCTCCTGCCACAGCCGTCGGCTCGCAACGGTGAGGTCGAACCAGGGCACGCCGTCGCGCTCGGCCAACCGGCGCACGGCATCGGGGTACCCCTCGTGGGTGGACCGGGCACGGCCCTGCGCGTCGAAGGACCGGCGTTCGACCGGCGTCAGCAGCACGGGGTGGGCTCCCCGCGCGCGGGCGCCGACCACGAAGCGGCGCAGGTTCGCCGGGTAGGTCCGGTGGACGTCGGCGTGCCGCTCGTCCGTCTTGGCGTCGTTGTGCCCGAAGGCCACGAGGAGCAGGTCCCCGGGGCGGAGTTCCGCGAGGGCCTCGTCGGCCGCGCCGGAGGCGAGGAAACTCGTGGTGCTGGCCCCCGAGATCGCCCGGTTGACGACCTCGCCGCCCGTGCACCGGGCGAGGACCTGACCCCAGCCGGTGCGCGGAGCACGGTCGGCCGGGTAGTCCGAGGCCGTGGAGTCCGAGACGACGACGACGCGGCCGCTGAGGACCGGCGGGCCGTCCCAGCCCGCCAGGAACTCCTCGGGACGGGTCGGGGAACCGGGCGGGACGGACGGCCAGCCGGGGTGCGCGCCGGTTCCGCCGAGCACGCCGAAGCGGGCGTCGCGCCAGTCGAAACCGCTCATCTCGGTGAAACCCGCGGGGCTCAGGTGCGACCCGAACGCGCAGTCGACGAACAGGGCCTGGCCCACCGCGTCGGGTTTGCCCCCGGGGTGCCACGGGCGCCCCAGGTGGACGCTGCCCGAGGGCAGCCCGGGGCCGGTGAACCGCACCCCGGAGAACAGCAGGCCGCGGGGGTTCTCCCGCGCCGTGGACGGGGCCGACACCCAGCCCCGGCCGTTGCTGCGGACCTCCCCGCCCTCCAGGACGGCGGTGGCGCGGCCGTAGACGAAGTCGACGTCGCCCTCCACGAGGCAGTCCCGGAGGTGGACGTGCCGGACGTCGGACCACCCGGGGGCGTCGAGCAGGAGCGTGTCCTGCCGCGCGAGCAACCGGCAGCGCTGCACAGTGATCCGGTCCCCCAGCGTCCGCAGCGCGATCGCCTGCGCCTCGACCTGGCAGGGTTCGGCGAACCGGTCGAAGGTGTTCTCGACGGTGAGGTCGGCCAGGGTCACGTCGTCGGCGACGACGGTCAGGGTCGCGCAGTCCTGCCCGTAGGGCAGTCCCGTCCGGTCCCGGTCGCCCTGGCACAGGTCGAAGGTCAGGACGACGTCCTCGGCGCGCCCGGTGGCGGAGCGGATCGTCAGCGGCGCCGCACGGGGTTCGATCCGCAGGTGCTCGACGTAGCGGCCGGGCTGCACGACGATCTCGGTGACGGTGGGTTCGGCGAGGGCGCGACCGACGGAGGGCAGGAGCTCGGCGTCGTCCCCGACCACGACCGTCCGGTGCGCGGTCTGGTTCCGGGGGCGGTCCACGAGTCGGTCCATCGGGCGATCGTAGTTTCTCGCGGGCACCCGAGTAAACGCTTTCCGGTAGGGTTTCGGCATGTCCGTCACCGACGCCGGCGCGCCCGGGGACCCCGCAGGACCGGCGGCCCCGGGAACCCTCGAGAACCCGCAGACCCGTGAAACCCCTGCGGCCACGTACCGGAACCCGGTGCTCGCCGCCGACTGGCCCGACCCGGACGCGGTGCGCGTCGGGCCGGACTACTACCTGGTCGCCTCGAGCTTCAACCGCTCCCCCGGCCTGCCCGTGCTGCACTCCCGCGACCTCGTGAACTGGGAACTCCTCACCCACGCCCTGCCCCGGGTCGACGCGTCGGGCGCGTTCGCGCTGCCGCGGCACGGCGGCGGCGTCTGGGCACCGGCCATCCGGTTCCACGACGGGGTGTTCCACGTCGTGTACCCCGACCCCGACCGCGGCGTGTTCGTGGTGAGCGCCACCGACCCCGCCGGCCCCTGGAGCCCGCCCCGCCCGCTGCTGACGGGGCTGGGGCTCATCGACCCCTGCCCGTTCTGGGACGAGGACGGCTCGGCCTGGCTGGTCCACGGCTGGGCCCGCAGCCGCAGCGGCACTGGGAACCGGCTGTCGCTCGTCCCGGTCGACGCCGGGCTGACACGGGCCCTGGGCCCGGGCCGGGTGCTGGTCGACGGCCGCGACGTGCCCGGCTGCACGACGTTGGAGGGGCCCAAGCTGTACCGCCGGGGATCGTCCTACTACGTCTTCGCCCCCGCCGGCGGTGTCGCGACCGGGTGGCAGTCGGTGTTCCGGTCGGGCTCCCTGCAGGGCCCCTGGGAGCACCGCGTCGTCCTGCGCCAGGGCGGCACCGACGTCAACGGCCCCCACCAGGGGGCGTGGGTGGACACCCCCGCCGGGGACGACTGGTTCCTGCACTTCCAGGACACCGGGGCCGCCGGCCGGGTCGTGCACCTGCAACCGCTGCGCTGGGCCGAGGACGGGTGGCCCGTCATCGGCGCCACCCCCGGGTCCGGCGGGGACGGGGGGCAGTGGGGGGAACCGGTCGCGCAGCACCCCTCGCCGCACGGCACCGCCCAGGGCTCACGGCTGCCCGGGGGCGGGGACGACTTCGCGAACGGTCCCGGCCCGCAGTGGCGCTGGCAGGCCGACGTGCCCGCCGGGCAGGCGTCCGGAGGAGAGGACGGCGGGGGTCTCGTGCTGCGGGGGGACGCCAACGACACCGGGAACGTGCGGACGCTGCCGCAGGTCATGGGCCAGCCCCTACCCCTGGTCTCAACCCGGTTCACGACGACGGTCAGCCTCGACGGCCCACCCGGCGCCCGCGCCGGCGTGGCGGTCCTGGGGCGGTCCTACAGCTGGACGGGGGTGCGACGGCACCCGGACGGCCACGACGAGGTGGTCGTGGGACGACGCGGCCCCGACGACCTGGACGAGAGGGTCGAGGTGCACGGCGCGGTCCCCGCCGGCTCGGCGCTGGAGGTCGAGCTCGTCGTGCACGAGGGCGCCACGACGAGCACCGCGGTGCGCCGCCCCGGGCACGACCTGGAGGTCCTGGTCCGGGACGAGCCCGCGGTGGCCGGGCACTGGATCGGTGCGGAGACGGCCCTCTTCGCCGCCGCCCCCCTGGGCGGGTCCCCCGGCACCGGCCGGTTCGGGCCCGTCGAGCGCACCGTCGAGGAGGAGCGCCCGTGACCGGCCCCGTCCTGGCGGCGGACGTGGTCGAGGTCCGCCTCGGCGACGACCTGCCCCCGGCCGAGTCCCCCCGCCCGCACCTGCACCCCGTGCGCTCCCTGGCGGGCGTGGTCCTCAGCGACAGCGCACCGACCGACCACCCCCACCACCACGGGGTGGGGGTGGCCGTGGCCGACCTCGGCGGGACGAACCACTGGGGCGGACGCACGTTCGTCCGCGGCCGCGGGTCCGTCCTGCGAGACGACCACGGCCGGCAGCGGGTGACGGCCCGGCGCGACCACCCCGACGGAGTCGACCTGGAGATCGTGTGGACCGACGAGCGGGGGCGCCGGCAGGGCGTGGAGGCGCGGCGCCTGCGGACGTGCCCGCACCCCGCGGGCTGGGTCCTGTCCTGGCGCACCGCGTTCGTGCCCGACCGCCCGCTGTCGGTGGGGTCGTCGGCGACGAACGGGCGCCCCGGCGCCTTCTACGGCGGCTGGTTCTGGCGCACCCCCTTCCCCGGCGCGGTCGTGGCGACGACGGCGGGCACCGGTGTCGAGCACGCCCACGGCGTCCGCTCGCCCTGGCTGCTGGTCACCTCCGACGGCCCGGAGGCGGTGTCGCTGCTGGCCGTGCAGCGGGGCCGGCCCCGGCCCTGGTTCGTGCGCACGCAGGGGTACGTCGGGTTCGGCCCGGCCCTGGCCGTGGCCGAGCGCCTCGTCCTCACCCCGGCGGACCCGCTCGTGGAGGAGGTCGACGTGCTGGTCCTCGACGAGCGGCTCGAGGCCGCCGCGGCCGCGGGACTGGCGGCGGGGCTCCTCGGGGACCCTGGGCAGGGACGAACGGGGGAACCGGTGCGCGACCACGAGGAGGACCAGGAGATGGGAACGGTGACGGGAACGGTGACGGGAACGGTGGCGGGCGGCGCGGGCGTGACGGGGGTCCGCTCGTGAGCGGCCCGGCGCGACCGGCGGTCGCCCTCGTCGGCGTGCACGGGTACGGCCGGCGGCACGTGGACCGGTTGCTCGCCCGGCGCGAGGGCGGCGAGATCGACCTCGTCGCCGTCGCCGACCCCGTCCCGCCGGACGGGGCGCTGGAGGGCGTGCAGCGGTTCAGCGACCTGACGGACCTGCTGGCGGCGCACGAGCCCGACGTCGTCGTCGTGAGCACCCCGCTGCACACGCACGCCGACCTCGCCGGGACCGCCCTGCGGGCCGGCGCGCACGTGCTCGTGGAGAAACCCGCCACCGCGGACCTGCCCTCCTTCGAGGCGCTGCTCGCCCTGGCCGGGGAGACCGGTCGCTGGTGCCAGGTCGGGTTCCAGAGCCTGGGGTCGGCTGCGGTCCAGCACGTCCGCGACCGGGTGGCGGGCGGCCGGATCGGCACGGTGACGGGGTACGCCGCGGCCGGGTGCTGGGTGCGCACGCACTCCTACTACGCGCGGGCACCCTGGGCGGGCCGGCGCCGGCTGGACGGGCGGGTCGTCGCCGACGGCGCGCTGACGAACCCGCTGGCGCACGCCGTCGCCACCGTCCTGGCCGTCGCCGGGTCGCAACGCCTCGAGGACGTGCGGGCGGTCGAGACGGACCTGTTCCACGTCAACGACATCGAGGCCGACGACACCTCCACGGCCCGGATCGCGCTCGCCGACGGGCTCGACGTCCTCGTCGCCGTCACGCTCGCCGCGGCCGAGCCCGGTGAACCGTCCGTCACCGTGACGGGCACGGGCGGGTCGATCACGTTGTTCTACACGCTCGACACGGTCGTGGAGGAGGTCCCGGGACGGCCGCCGCGGGTCACCCGGCACGAGCGCGTGGACCTGCTCGACGACCTGCTCGACGCCGTGCGCACGGACCGCCGGCCCCGGTCCCCGCTGCAGGACGCCGGGGGTTTCGCCCGCGTCCAGGACGCCGTCGTCTCCGGCCCCGAGCCGCGCGCGGTGCCCGGGGAGTTCTGGGTCCGGCACGACCTGCCCGGCGGCGACGTTCACCGGCAGCTGCCCGGGGTGGAGGAGGCGGTCCACGAGGCGGTGACCCGGCGGCGCACCTTCACCGAGCTCGGCCTCGACTGGGCCCGCGCCGCCCACCGCTAGTGTCTACATCCTTGGATACTGTCCTTCTGCGTGGACACGAAGTAGGCTGGGAACGTCCCCACCGACCCGTGACACAGGAGAACCCCGTGACCGAGAGCACCTGCTCCCCCGACGACCTGCGCCGCACCCTCGGCGCGGGCCTGCTGTCCTTCCCGGTGACCCACACCCGCGACGACCTCTCCTTCGCCGAGGACGGGTACCGCGAACACGTCGCCCACCTGGCGCAGTTCGGGGCTTCCGGACTGTTTGCCGCCGGCGGCACCGGGGAGTTCCCCGCGCTCACGCAGGAGGAGGTCCAGCGGATCGTCCGCGCCACCGTCGAGGCCGGCGGGGGCACCGCCCCCGTCGTCGCGCCGGCCGGCTACGGCACCTCGACGGCGGTCGCGATGGCCCGCGACGCCGGGGCCGCGGGCGCGGACGGCGTCTTCGTCCTCCCGCCCTACCTCAACGAGCTGACCCAGGAGGGGCTGTACCAGCACGTCGCGGCCGTCTGCCGGGCGACGCCCCTCGGCGTGGTCGTCTACCACCGGGCCAACGCCCGGTTCACCGCGGCCACCGTGGACCGGCTCGTCGCCGAGTTCGACAACTTCGTCGGGTTCAAGGACGGCATCGGCGACGTCGAGCTCCTGGCGCGGCTGAACGCCACCCACGGCGAACGAGTTCTGACCGTGGGCGGGCTGCCGACCGCCGAGACGTACGCCCTGCCCTACCTCGAACTGGGTGTGACGACGTACTCCTCGGCCATCTTCAACTTCGCCCCCCGCTGGGCGACGGAGTTCTACCACGCCGTCCGCGCCCGCGACCGGGACACCGTCCTGGACGGGCTGCGCACGTTCGTCCTGCCCTACCTGTCCATCCGGGACCGCTCCCCCGGGTACCCCGTCTCGATCGTCAAGGCCGGCATGACGGCCGTGGGCCGCAGCGCCGGCCCGGTCCGGCCGCCGCTGACGGACCTCACGGCCGCCGAACTGACCGAACTGACCGCGCTCGTGCAGAAGGTGGCCTGACGTGACCGCGACGACCACCACCCCGCAGGACACGCTGACGGGCGAGATGTTCCTGGCCGGTGAGCGGGTGCGCGGCCGCGGCCGAACCGTGCACGCGCTCGACCCGCGCACCGGTAAGACCCTCGAACCCGGGTACGCCCTCGGCGGGGCCGAGGACGTCGACCGGGCCGCCACCGCCGCCGCGGCGGCCTTCCGCACCTTCCGTCGCACCACCCCCGAAGCTCGGGCCGCGTTCCTGGACACGATCGCCGCCACCCTGCAGGACCGCGGCGAGGCGGTCGTGGCGCGTGTGCAGCAGGAGACGGGCATCCCGGAGGTGCGGGTGCGCGGAGAACTCACCCGCACGGCCAACCAGCTGCGCCTGTTCGCCGGGGTGCTGCGCGACGGGTCCGCGACGGGGGTGCGCATCGAACCCGCGCTGCCGCAGAGGAAACCGCTGCCGCGCCCGGACCTGCGCCAGCGCCGGGTGCCGATCGGGCCGGTCGCGGTGTTCGGCGCCTCGAACTTCCCGCTGGCGTTCTCGGTCGCCGGGGGCGACACGGCCGCCGCGCTGGCCGCCGGCTGCCCCGTCGTCGTCAAGGCGCACACCTCCCACCCGGGAACCTCCGAACTGGTGGGTGCGGTGATCGCCGAGGCCGCGACCGAGCACGGCCTGCCCGCCGGGGTGTTCTCCCTCGTGTTCGGCGACGGCCGGGAGGTCGGGGCCGCCCTCGCCGCGCACCCCGCCATCGCCGCGGTCGGGTTCACGGGTTCCCGCTCCGGCGGGACCGCCCTCGTGGCGGTCGCCCAGGCCCGTCCGGTCCCGATCCCGGTGTACGCGGAGATGTCGAGCACCAACCCCGTCGTCCTGCTGCCCGGCGCGCTGCGCGAGCGGGGCGCTGTCATCGGCGAGGGTCTCGTGGCCTCGCTGACGACCAGCGCGGGCCAGTTGTGCACCAACCCCGGCCTGGTCCTCCTCGTCGAGGGTGAGGGCAGTGGGGAGTTCCTGGAGAGCGCCGCCGCGGCGGTGCGCGCGACCCCGGCAGCCCCGATGCTGTCGCAGGCCGTGGGCCGGGCCTACCGTGAGGGGGTCGAGGCCCTGCGCACCCACCCGGCGGTCATCGAGGTCGCGACGGGCCAGGAGGACACGTCCCTCGCGGTCCCGGGCACGGCGCACCTGTTCACCACGACCGCCGAGGCGTACGCGACCGACGAAGCCCTGCACGCGGAGGTGTTCGGTGCGACGTCGCTCGTCGTGCGCGTCCCCGCCGTCGCCGATCTGCACCCGCTGCTGGAGGCCCTGGAGGGCCAGCTGACCGCCACCGTGCACGTCGGCGAGGGTGACACCGCGACCGCGGCCGCGCTGGTGCCGGTGCTGGAGGAGACGGTGGGCCGCATCGTCGTGAACGGCTGGCCCACGGGCGTCGACGTGGGCGCGGCGATCGTGCACGGGGGCCCGTTCCCCGCCACGAGCGACGCCCGCTCGACCTCCGTCGGCACGCTGGCCATCGAGCGTTTCCTGCGCCCGGTCGCCTACCAGGACGTCCCCGCCGGCCTGCTCCCGGCCGAGCTGCGCGACTGACCCGCCGTCACCGGTCCCACTCTCTCCGACCTTCGAGGAGATCGTCGAGGGCGGAGAGAGTGCTCTGCGCACGGGGGTGGCGGGGTCAGTCAGGGATGTGCCGCAGCAGCACGCACCCGTGGGGGTCGAGGCGGACGGGGACCGCCGTGCTCCCGGGGGCGACCCCGCGGGTGGCGTCCTCCTGCGCGGTGACGGCAACCGTCTCGACGACGTCCGCCGTCCACACGTCGTGCACCGTCCCGAGGCGGGCGGGCAGGTCGACGTTCCGGCTGTCGAGCGCCACCTCGAGGGGGCCGTCGCCGAGGTTGAACGCCGCGACGTAGCCGGTGCCGCCCTCCCCCTGCGCGGTCCACAGGACGAGCGGACCCTCGCGGAACACCTCCCGGTTGCCGGTGGCGTCGAGCACGGCGAGCACGTCAGCGTTGGTGAACAGCGCGACGGTGGCGGGGTCGGACGACGGCAGGTCACCGCCGATCATGAGCGGGGACCGCGCCACGACCCACAGGGTGAGGAGGGTGCGGCGCTCGGCGGGGGTCAGGCGGTCGTGGCGGGGGTCGCCACGCTCGGCCCGCAGGCCGATGCGGCCCAGCGGCAGCATGTCCCCGTCGGGCCAGCCCTCGGGTCCCGCGTGCGGGGCCCAGCGGGCGAACCGCGCGAAGTTCGCCTCCACGTCCTCCCACCGGTCCCACAGGTCGTCGCAGATGCGCCACATCGTCGCGTGCTCGCGCAGGTGCGGCAGCCGGGACAGCGACAGGTCCCGCCCCGGGGACAGGCTCACGGCGATCTCCCGGCCGCACCGGTCCACGGCGCGGGCGAAGGCCTCGAGGTCGGCGGCCTGGTAGGGCCACAGCATGTCGTCGACCTTGACGAAGTCGACGCCCCAGGAGGCGTAGAGCTCCAGCACGGAGTCGTAGTACGCCTGGGCCCCGGGCTGGGTGTGGTCCAGCCCGAGCATGTCGGGGTTCCACTCGCAGACGTTCGTGCGGTCGACGAAGGGCGTGTCCTCCTCGACCGCGAGGCGCGGGATCCCGCGCATCACGTGGATGCCGAACTTCAGCCCGAGAGCGTGGACCTGCGCCGCCAGCGGCCCGAACCCCGCTCCCCCGGCGGCGCTGGGGAAGCGTCCGGGGTCGGGGACGAGCCGCCCGGCGGCGTCCAGGCACAGGGGTGCCTCCGGGTTGTAACCGTGGGCCTTCGCCGTCGGGTCGGACCAGTCGATGTCCACGACGACGGTGTCCCAGCCGAAGGGCAGGAGGTGCTCGGCCAGGAACCGGGCGTTGGCGAGCACCTCCTCCTCGGTCACCGTCGTGCCGTAGCAGTCCCAGCTGTTCCAGCCCATCGGCGGCCGGGTCGGGCCCGCGGTCGAGCGCGCCCTCATGCGCGCAGGTTCTCCGGCAGCCGCTCGGCGTGCGCGGTGAGCAGTTCCTCGGTCATGTCCCGCGCCTGCTCCAGGGTGAGCAGCGCCGCCGTCAGCGGGTCGACGGCCACCGCGTGGAAGACGTTCTCGCGGTTCCCGGTGAGGGCCGCCTGCACGGCGAGCGTCTGCACGTTGACGTTGGTCCGGTTCAGGGCGGCCAGCTGCAGCGGCAGCTCGCCGATGGAGGTGGGCTGCACGCCGTTCTCGTCGACGAGGCACGGCACCTCGACGCACGCGTCGGCCGGGAGGTTGGAGATGACCCCGGGCGCGTTCGGGACGTTGCCGTAGACGACGCTCGGGACGCCCGTCACCACCGAGTTCACGATCGAGGCGCCGTACTCGACGCTCGGGGCCAGCTCCTCCTTCAGCTTGGCGAGCTGGGTGTCGATGTCGCCCTGGTCGTCGTGGCCGACGCAGATCTCGTAGTAGTCCCACCGTTCGGGGATGTAGTGCTCGACCATCTCGGGGTTCTTGCGGAAGTACGGCAGGTACTCCGAGGCGTGGTGGCTGGACTCGGTCTCGAAGTAGCCGAAGGCGTTCATCAGCGTGGTGCGGACCTGCTCGTTGCCACCCTCGTAGGTGCTGGCGGCCTGGGCGGCCTCGCTGTGGTCCCCGTCGTCGCCGGCGAGCTCGTGCGCACCGCGACCCGCCACGTGCTTCTCGTTCATGACCTCGCGCAGGCGGGGGTAGAGGTCCTCCTGCCCGCGGCGGAACCTCAGGACCCACGCCTGGTGGTTGATGCCGGCGGAGAGGTAGTTCACCTCGTCGTAGGGGACGTCGAGCGTGCGCGCGAGCATGCGGGTCGTCCCCTGCACGCTGTGGCACAGCCCGACGGTCTTCAGGCCCTTGGCGTTGAGGAACGCCGTGGCCATCGCCATCGGGTTGGCGTAGTTGATGAAGACCGCACCGGGGCAGACCTCGAGCGCGTCGGCCGCGATGGCCTCGTAGGCGGGGACGGACCGCAGGAAGCGGAACACGCCGCCGGGGCCGACGGTGTCGCCGACGGTCTGGTCGATCCCGTACCGGCGCGGGATGAGGACGTCGTCCTTGTACGCCTCGACGCCGCCCACCTGGAAGGTGATGATGACGAAGTCGGCCCCGTCGAGGGCTGCCCGCCGGTCGGTCGTCTCCTCGACCTCGGCGTCGAACCCGTGGTGGGCGACGAGCTTGCGCGCCGCGTCGGCCACGGGCCCGAGCTTGTCCTCACGGACGTCCATGAGGCACAGCCGGGCCGAGCGCAGGGCCGGGAAGCTGAGGATGTCGCCGATGAGGCGGAACGGGAAGACGAAACCACCGGCGCCGATGATGGTGATCTTGGGGCTCTGCGTCATGGCTCCAGGCTAGGCTCCGAACCCGTCGGGACGCGTCCGGGAACCGCACCAAACCTTCCAGGATCCTCAGGTACCGTGGGCTGCGTGGAAACCGCCGAACCGGCCCTGTGGGTGCACCGGGGTTCCGCCCCGCCCATGCGGGAGTTCCACCGCCACGACGACGTGGAGGTGAACGTGGCGGTCCGCGGGTCGCTGGAGTACCTCATCGGCGGGCGCCGGACGACCGTCCCGGAAGGACACACCGCGCTCTTCTGGGCGGCCGTCCCGCACCGCCTGGCCCGGCAGGACGAACCGCGCGACAGCGACATCTGCTGGGTCCACCTGCCGCTCAGCACCGTGCTGCGCTGGTCGCTGCCCGAGGGCGCCGCGGCGCGCATCGTCTCGCACGGGGTGGTTGTCGTGCCCACGGCCGCCGTCGGCGACCACGTCGTCGCCCAGTTCGGGACCTGGCAGCGGGACCTGGCCGCGGGCGCGGACACCGGGGCCGTGCTGCTGGAGGGTCAGGCTCTGCTGCTGAGGATCCTGGCAGCCGAGGGGTCGGCCGGACCCGCTCCCGCGGACACCGCTCCGGGGTCGCGGGCCGACCTGCGCCCCGTGGCGCGGATGGCCCGCTTCACGGCCGAGAACTTCCGGTCCGGCATCTCCGCGGCGGACATCGCCCGGGCCGCGAACCTCAACCCCAACTACGCGACGACCCTCTTCCGCTCGACCGTCGGGGTGACGCTGGGCGAGCAGCTGCTGCGGCACCGGATCGCCGAGGCGCAACGCCTGCTGCTGACGACCACGATGACGACGGCAGCCGTCGCCCACGCGGCCGGGTTCGGGTCGGGGAGCAGCCTGTACGCCCACTTCTCGAAGGCCTGCGGCTGCTCCCCCGGCGCCTACCGCGCCACCCGCGCCGTCACTCCTGCGGGGCCGTGAAGAGGGCGTTGACCCGCTCGTTGGCCGCGTCGAAGGCGTCGAGGTCGGTGTTGAACGCCATGACGTTGTCCATGGTCGAGCCCATGATGCTCTGGAACTCGGCCCCGTTGAGGACGGCCGGGTAGGGGAAGGTGGTTCCCTGCTCGACCTGGTCGGTGAAGGCGCTGATGTCGAAGCCCGTCCGCCCCAGGGACTCCTTGGACGTCTCGACGGTGCTGGCGATCGCGGGCATCACGACCCCCGCCTGCGCCACGACCGACTGGCACTCCACCGAGGAGAGGTACTCGACCCACTTCCACGCCGCCCCCTTGACCTGCGAGGAGGTCGAGATGGAGTCGGCGAGGGAGTTCTGCATGGCCGATCGCTGGCCCGACGGACCGATCGGGGTCGGGGCGAGAGCCAGGTCGACCCCCTGCAGGTTCCCGTAGTTGGCCGTCTGCCAGGACCCCTCGCTGACGATCGCGTACCGGCCCGCCTGCATCTGCTGGTCGGGGGCACCGCCCTCGGTGAAGGCCAGCGGCGGCATGTACCCCTTGTCGATGAGCCCGCGCCACCACCCGTAGGTCTCCTTGAACTTCGGGTCGTCGTAGTGGAAGTCGGTGCCCCACATCGCCTTGTCGGCGTAGGACCACCCGTTGGTCATCGCCAGGTAGCTCCACTCGACCTGGCCGAACGGGGCGCCGGCCGAGCCCAGGCCGAGTCCGTACGTCCGGATCCTGGACTTGTCGAAGCCGGGTTCGTCCCCGCGGACGCCGTTCTGGTCGACGGTCAGGTGCGCGATGACCTGCTCGTAGGTGCCCCCGTCCTGCGGGTTCCACGTCAGGGTCTCCATGTCCTGCCGCGAGATGCCGGCCTCCTGCGTCATCGCCTCGTTGTAGAACAGGCCGATGGTGTCGAAGTCCTTCGGCAGGCCGTAGCGCTTGCCGTCCGGGCCGATCCACAGGTCCGTCGTGCCCTCGACGTACTTGCCGAGGTCGATGCCGGCCGCTTCGACCTGCTCGTCGATGGGCACGATGAGCCCGCGCTCGGCGAACTCGCCGTAACGCTGGGTGTGGTCGGCGAAGACGTCCGGGGCGGAGTTGGCGACGAAGCCCGTGAACAGCTTGTTCCAGTAGTCCTCCCAGCCGAACTGCTCGATCTGGATGTCGATGTCCGGGTTCTGCACCTGGAAGTCGTTCGCGCACTGCTGGTAGGCCGGCAGCTGCGCGGACTCCCAGAGCCAGTAGGTGACGGTGCCCGTCTCGCCGTCCGCGCCGGGGTCGACGCCGTAGGTGCCGCAGGCGGACAGCACCGCGACGGCGCCGACCGAGGCGACGGCGGTGCGCAGCCGGGCAGAGATTCGGGTGGAGAACGGCACGGCAGACCTCACTTGATCCCGGAGAAACCGATGGAGTTCACGATCTTGCGGCTGAAGACCGCGAACAGGATGACGACCGGCAGCGCCGCCAGCAGCGTCGCGGCCATGAGCCCGGCCCAGTCCGGAGCCCCCTGCGGCGTCTGCGAGCGGAAGACGGCCAGGGCGACGGTGAGGACGCGGTGGTCCCGGTCGGAGGCGACCAGCAGGGGCCACAGGTACTCACCCCAGGCCTGGATGTACTGCAGGATCGTCAGCGTCACGAGCGGACCGGAGGCCATCGGGAGGATGACGCGGAAGAACCGGCCGACGGCCCCGGCGCCGTCCAGACGAGCTGCTTCCTCGACCTCCCTCGGGATGCCGAGGAAGAACTGCCGCAGGAAGAAGATGGCGAACGGCGTCATGAAGAAGAACGGCAGGACGATGGCGGTGTACGAGCTCAGCAGACCCAGATCGCGCATGAGCAGGAAGTTCGGCAGCTGGGTGAAGATCGGGGGCACCATGAGCGCGGTGAGGAAGATGAAGAACACCGTGTTGCGGCCCGGCCAGCGCAACCGCGAGAACGCGTACGCGGCCATCGCGCCGAAGAAGACCTGGCCGGCGGTGATGAGCGAGGCGACGAGGACCGAGTTCAGCAGGGCCCTGAAGATGCTCACCGAGGCACCGGACCCGGCCTGGGCCTGCGCCTCCTCCGTGGTCGCCAGTCCCAGGACGCGCTCGAAGGCACCCCAGGTCGTCTCGACCGGGAGGAGGTTGGCCGGCTCGGTCGCCAGGTAGGCCCCGTTGGAGAAGGCCGTGCGCAGCATCCAGTAGAAGGGGAACAGGGTCGCGGCCATGATGAGGCCGAGCGCGGTCCAGGCGAGGACCCGACCCGGGTTCGGACGGCCGCGACGGGCTCCTCCGGTGGGCTTCGAGACCGCGACGGCCTCGTCGAACGTGGTGGCGGTGGTGGCCATGACGTCTCCGGTGGTCTCGGTCGCTCAGGCGACGTCGGACTCGTCGGCCCGCATCAGCCGGAGCTGGACGAAGGCGACGACGGCGAGGATGAGGAAGAGGACGACCGAGACCGCCGAGGCGTACCCGTACTGGTACCGCTGGAAGGCGAGGTCGAAGATGTAGTACTGGATGACCCGGGTCGCGTCCCCCGGGCCCCCGGCCGTCGTCACCGCGACGGTGTCGAAGGCCTGGAACGAGCCGATGACCGTGATGACCAGGACGAGCGCGAGGATGGGACGCAGCAGCGGCAACGTGATGCGCCAGAACATCTTCCACTCCGACGCGCCGTCGACGCGGCCGGCCTCGTAGACGTCGCCGGGGATCATCAGCATCCCCGCGAACAGGAGCAGCGCGGTGTAGCCCAGGTGGCGCCAGGTGTTGATGAAGGCGATCGTCGGGATGGCCCAGTCCTGGGAGCCGAAGAACGGCACGGCGTCCAGCCCCAGGAAGGTCAGCGCCTGGTTCGTGATGCCGATCTGCGCGTCGAGCATCCAGTAGAAGACGAGCGCCACGACGACGTTCGAGATGAGGTACGGCAGCAGGACGATGCTGCGGACGACGATCGAACGGGTGAGGCGGTGCAGCAGCACGGCCAGCAGCAGCGCGAGGACCGTCTGGGTGCCGATGTTGATGACGACGTACTGCACCGTCACCTTCATGGCGTTCCAGAAGATGGCGTCCGAGAACAGCGCGGCGTAGTTGTCCAGGCCGACGAACCGCGGCGGGCTGAAGAAGTCGAACTCGGTGAGGCTGTAGTACAGGCCCCGCAGCGTGGGCCAGAAGTAGAAGACGGTGAACCCCAGCAGCGCCGGGGCGACGAAGGCGAGGGCGGTCAGCCGCTCGCGCCGGGTGCCGTTCACGTCGGGACGCAGCGCCTGCCCGGAGACGGACACGCCCCCCGTCCGCGCGTTCCTGCTCGTGAGCGCCATGGGCTCAGGCCTTCTCGGGGTGGGCGGGGGACGAGGGGAGGGTGGGGTGCACTTGATCTCCGTGGACACGTCGTCGTGGACCGGGCTTCTCGTGTGCTGTGAGTTCTACGGCAATACACAACGAGCCGTCAACAGTCTCCTGGGAAGCAACACCGGATCGTGATGCTCCCGAGGTGCGGAATCGCGACGGGCTGCGACTTCTGCGGCGGAAGTCGGCTAGCGTGCGGACCGCACGATCCGCGCTGGATCGAGCCGGGGTCGGCGGTCGGCGCCGACAGCGCGGGAGGAGGTGCGCATGAGCCTGGACGCGCAGGCCCGGAGGTCGACGTGGACACCGCTGGCGGGCGCGGCGCACAGCATCGCCCTCGAGGTGCTGCTCGACGGGCCCCTGCCCCGCAGCGAGCTCGCGCGCCGGCTCGACCTGTCCGCGGGCAGCCTCACTCGCCTGTCCAGACCCCTGCTGGACTCCGGGCTCCTGGTCGAGACCCGTGGTGTCTTCGACCCGGCGTCCGGCCGCCTGACCCGGCCGCTCGACGTCGACGACGCCCGCGACGGTTTCGTCGGGGTCAAGCTCACGGCCGACACCGTCCACGCGGTCCTGACGACGCTGCGGGCCGAGGTGGTCGCCTCGCGGGAGGTGTCCCTGACGGACCGCTCCCCCGCGCACGTGGCCCGGACGGTCGCCGCGCTCGTCGGCGAGCTCAACGCCCTCGACCCCCGGCCGGTGCGCGCCGTGGGGGTCGGCCTGGGGGGCAAGGTCGGGGCGGACGGCGTCGTCGACAGCGCGCGCTACCTCGGCTGGGAGGACGTGCCGTTCGGCGGTCCGCTCGAGGACCTCCTCGGCGTCCCGGTCGTGGTCGACAACGACGTGCTGTCCCTCACCCGGGCCGAGCAGTGGTTCGGGTCGGCCCGCCGCTGCGGGCACTTCGCCGTCGTGGTCGTGGGCATGGGGATCGGCTACGGCCTCGTCGTGCACGACCAGGTGGTCGACCGCCCCGACTCCGGTGTCGGGTTGCTCGGCCACCACCCGCTGGACTCGCACGGACCGCTGTGCCCGGCCGGGCACGTGGGGTGCGCCGAGGCGGTCCTGACCACCGGGGCGCTCACCGCACGCGCCGGTCTCGCGCTGCGCAGGCCCGTCACCGTGCCCGAGGTGCTGGACCTCGCCGAGCGGGGGGAACCGCTGGCCCGCAGGGTGGTCGACGACGCCGCGCGGTCGCTGGGGACCCTGCTCGCGGCGGTCGGGAACTTCACGATGCCCGAGCGCATCGTCGTCTCGGGCGAGAACGCGCGGCTGGCCGAGGTGGGGCGGGTCGCCCTCGACGCGGGACTGCGCGCGGGGCGGAACCCGCTCGCCGACGGGCTCCCCGTGGACGTGCAGCTCACGGGGTTCGCCGAGTGGGCCCGGGGCGCGGCGGTGACGGCGATCCGGACGTTCGTCCTCGGCTCGCGCCGTTGACGTCCGCCCGGACCGCCGGTCGACCCCGGACCGGTCAGCCCAGGGGTTCGAGCACGAACCCGAAGCTCACGGGCCCGGCGTCGAGCCGGTACCGGGGCAGGGCGCCGGGCCCGCAGGACCCCGTCCCGATCCCCTGCTGGGCGTGGTCCAGGTGCAGCCAGACCCGTCCCTCGTCGTGCAGCGCGGACGTGTGGGTCGCGGCGTCGAGCGCCTCGGTGCTCCACGGCCGGACGGTCACGCCGAACGGGGTGGTGCTGCGGACGCGCAGACCCCGGCCCGCACCGTCGGTGAGGTCGGCCCAGCGGACCCCGGCCCGCTGGCCGTTCTCCTGCGGGTGGACGTACGGCGTCTGCAGCTCCTCGACCGTCGCGCGGAACCGGCTCGTCCACGTCGCCGCCCCCGTGTCGGGGTAGGCCTCCCCCGGTCCCTGCCCGAACCAGGTCAGGTGCCGCAGCTCCCGCGGCAGCGCGAGCCGGATCCCGACGCGGGGCAGCGGGACGGCGAGCCCGCCGGGCGTCTCGGGGACGACGTCGACCTGCAGGTGCACGGCCCCACCCGCCAGCGGCGTCCAGCGCCACGTGGTGGCGAACCCCGTGTCCGTCCCGGCGGGAGCGCTGCGCCCGGCCACGACCACGGCGGTCCCGGTGCGCTCGACGCCACCGGTCCGGTGCCGCAGGCGCTGCAGCCCCAGCGAACGCCACGTCGGTTCCAGCGGGTCGCCGAAGTCACCGCGGTCGTTGTCGGTCGGGGCGCGCCAGAGCGCGAGTTCCGCCACCGCCACCGGCACGGTCCCGATCTGCCGCAACCGACCGGTCCGCGCGTCCAGCTCGGCCGGACCGACGACCAGGTCCGGTCCGCGCAGCACCGGGGTCCCCTCGACGGTGGGTTCCTGCCCGGCGCCCGGGTCGAGCTGCACCTGCCCCCGACCCAGCTCGTGACCCACCTGCGCCCACGACGTGGCCGCCGCGAGGTGCGCGGTGACGGTGAACCACCGCTCCCCGCTCGCGGGGCCGAGGCCGGCGACCTCGTCGGGCAGCTCCAGCAGCGTCGACGCGCGAGGCGCCAGGTCCGGTGTCGGCAGCGTCCCCGAGGCCACGGGCACCCCGTCGTCCTCGACGGACCAGCGCAGCGCGACGTGGCCGAGGTCGACGACGTCGAAGTGGTTGGTCAGCCGCAGCAGGTCACCGGACGGCGTCGCCTCGGCGCGCAGGCGCACCTGGGCGATGACGGCCGCGTAGTCGAGCAGACCGGGTGAGGGCGTGCGGTCGGGGAACACGAGCCCGTCGGCGACGAAGGCACCGTCGTGCACGGGTTCGCCGAAGTCGCCGCCGTACGCGAAGCGCTCAACACCGTCGGGACCGGTCTGGCGCAGGCCGTGGTCGATCCACTCCCACACGAACCCGCCCATGCACCGCTCGGAGGACTCGAACAGGTCCTGGTACTCCACCAGCCCACCGGGGCCGTTGCCCATCGCGTGGGCGTACTCGCACTGCACGAAGGGCATGGCCCGACGGCGCGCGTCGGCGGCCGCGTCGTCGAGGGGTTCCTCGGCACGGCCCGCGATGGCCTCGACCTCGGCGTGGCTGGCGTACATCCGCGAGTAGACGTCCGCGTACGGGACGGCCCAGTCGTGCTCGTAGTGGACGGGACGGGAGGAGTCCCGCTCCTTGACCCACGCGGACATGGCGGCGAGGTTCTGCCCGGTGCCGCTCTCGTTGCCGAGCGACCACAGCACGATGCTCGGGTGGTTCTTGTCCCGTTCGACCGTGCGTCGCACGCGGTCGAGGTAGGCCTCGCGCCAGCGCGGGTCGTCGGAGGGGTTGCCGCGCCAGTCCAGCAGCCAGAACCCGTGCGTCTCGAGGTCGCACTCGTCGACGACCCACAACCCGTGCTCGTCGCACAGGTCGAGGAACCGCGGGTGCGGCGGGTAGTGGCTGGTGCGGACGGCGTTGACGTTGTGCCGCTTCATCAGCAGCACGTCGGCCAGCATCTCGGCCTCGGTGACGGCGCGCCCGCGGTCGGCCGACACCTCGTGCCGGTTCACACCGCGCAGCTTCACCGGCACGCCGTTGACGGTGAAGACCCCGTCGACGATCGCGACGGTCCGGAACCCGACGCGCAGGCGGACGCGCTCACCGCCGCCGACGACCTCCGCCTCGTGACCGCTGACGACCTCCGCGTCGTGACCGCTGACGACCTCCGCGTCGTACAGACGCGGCACCTCCGCCGACCACGGCTCCACCTCGGAGACCTGGACGTCCTGCCCGCACGGCACGTCGATCCCCAGCTCGGGGACCAGCAGCCGCGCCGGGGACGGGGTGTCGACCCGCAGCGAGCCCGTCCCCGTGGCGTGGTCGTACCCGGCGTGGACGAAGACGTCCTCCACGGCGTGCGCGGGCCGGGACAGCAGCGTGACGTCGCGGAAGATCCCCGACAGCCACCACATGTCCTGGTCCTCCAGGTAACTGGCGGCCGACCACTGGTGCACGCGGACGGCGAGCAGGTGCTCGTCCCGGCCCGCCTGCAAGGCGTCGGTGACGTCGAACTCGACGGGCAGGCGGGACCCGACCGACCGCCCGACCTCGGTTCCGTCGACCCAGGCCGTGAAGGCCGAGTCGACCCCCTCGAAGCGCAGGACCACGCGGGCCCCGTCGGTGCGGAACCCGGCCGGGAGCACGAAGGTGCGGCGGTGGTCGCCCGTCGGGTTCTCGTCCGGGACGAACGGCGGTTCCACCGGGAAGGGGTAGGTGATGTTGGTGTAGGCGGGGGCGCCCCAGCCCTGCAGCTGCCAGTGCCCCGGGACCTCGATGCGGTCCCAGGCCCCGTCCTGCAGATCGGGGTCCGCGAGGTCGGCGGGGGTGTCGGCGTGCTCGGCGTAGCGGAAGCGCCACCCGCCGTTCAGCGACGACGACGGTGCGTCGGAACGCACCCACGCCCGCGCTGGGAGGGCCCCCTGCGCGGGCGTGAAGTCCTCGAACCAGTGGTTCATCCCTTGGTGGCTCCCAGCGTCAGACCGGACACGAACTGCTTCTGCAGCGCGAAGAACACGACGAGCACCGGCAGGGCGACGAGCACCGAACCGGCGGACAAGAGGTTGTAGTCGGTGAAGAACTGGCCCTTGAGGTTGTTCAGCGAGCTCGTGATCGGGAACTTGTCACCCGTCTGCAGCAGGACGGTCGCCCAGAAGAACTCGTTGTAGATCCACGTGATCTCGAGCACCGCGAGCGCGGCCAGGGCGGGCCGGCACAACGGCAGGGTGATCTGCCACCACTGCCTGAGCACGCTCAACCCGTCGACCTGAGCGGCCTCGTACAGCTCGTAGGGCAGCGTCTTCATGTAGTTGCTGAGGACGAAGGCGCAGAAGCCCGTCTGGAAGGCGGTGTTGACGATGATCAGCGCCCAGTAGCTGTCCAGCAGCGATCCGGAGTAGCTGAACCAGTACGGCACCTGCACCGCGCGGAAGAGCCGGTACAGCGGGATCAGCAGCGCCTGCGGCGGCAGGAGGTTGGCCGCCGTGAACAGGCCCAGCAGGGCCAGGTTGAACTTGAAGCTGAACCGGGCGACCACGAAGGCGACCATCGAGGCGAGCAGGAGCGCCAGCACCACCGCGGGCACCGTGATGACGACCGAGTTCAGGAAGTGGCGGCCGAAGTCGCCCTGTTCCCAGGCGTTGACGTAGTTGTCGAAGGTGAACCCGCCGAAGGAGGCGTACCCGTTGGCCTGCGTGTACTGGTAGTCGCGGAACGAGTTGAAGACCGCCCACAGCAGCGGGAACAACCACAGGACCGATGAGACGATCAAGAACACGTACAGGACGACGCGCGCCGGCGGCGTCCTGCGCGGCGCGGACGGGACGGCGCCGGCCTGCCGGCGGCCGACACCCCCGATCGTGCTCGAACTCATCGTTCGTCCTCCCGCATGACGACCGTCAGGTAGATGCTGATGAACACCAGCGAGATCAGCAGCATGATCGTCGCCAGGGCGGACCCGAAGCCGATGCGGCTCGCCTCGCCCACGATGTTCGCGGTGACCAGGGTCGCGAGCAGCTCGAGGCCGTTGCGGCCCTGGTTGATGATCCAGACCAGGTCGAAGGCGCGCAGCGACTCGATGACCGTGATGACCAGCACGATGATGTTGATGGGGCGCATCACCGGGAAGACGATCCGGAAGAACGTCTGGACCTGGTTGGCGCCGTCCATCTGCGCCGCCTCCTTCAAGGAGGCGTCCACCCCCTTCAGCCCGGCCAAGTAGAGCAGCATGACGTACCCGACCTGCCGCCAGCACGTCGCGAACAGCGCCGCCCAGATGTTCCACCGCGGGTCTCCGTAGAAGTCGACCTGGGTGCCCAGGACCGCGTTGATGAGGCCCTGGTCGCGGGAGTACATGAGCTGCCAGATGAAACCGATGAGGGCCAGCGACAGCACGACGGGCAGGTAGAGGGCGGTCTGGTAGAACCGGCTGCCCTTGAGCTCCTTGTCGATGAGGACCGCGAAGAGGATCCCGAGCGGGGTCGCCACGACGAACATCACGACGAGCCAGAGCAGGTTGTGCTCGACCGCCGGCTTGAAGGGCGGGTAGATCGTGAAGACGTCGGTGTAGTTCTGCAGGCCGATCACCTTCGCGTCCGCGAGCGAACCGACACCGTTCCAGTCGGTGAACGACAGCAGCACCGAGGCGATCGCCGGCAGCCAGATGAGACCGACGACCACGACGGTGGGGATGGCCACCATGAGGACGACGACGAGGCGGTCGCGGCCGGTCAGACGCCGGACGCGCTGGTTCTTGCCGGAGCTCTCGTGGGACCCCGCGGACGGCGCGGGGTGCGCCGTCTGCGGGGCCGCGAGCGGCAGGTCGGGGGACGACACGGGCGCTCCTTCAGGAGGTGAAGATGCTCTTCTTCTGGTTCTCGATCTGGGTGCAGAGCCCGTCGATGTCGTTCGGGTTCTGGATGAACGACTGCAGCGAGGGGATCATGACCGTCGAGGCGAAGTCCGGACGGGTGTCGCGGTCCATGAACTGCGAGATGGACTTCGCGTTCGCGACGAAGTCGGCGCACTTCTTCTGCAGCTCGGTGTAGTGCGACCTGTCCGACTCGGTGTTCGCCGCGATCCCCGACGGGTCGTTCGTCGTCTGGACCACGCCGTTCTCCGGGGAGCCCAGGTAGAGGAGCAGCTCCCTGGCGCCGTCCTCGTTGCGGGGGCGCTCGGACATCATGAAGCCGTCGATGGGGGCCTCCACGGCGTCGGCGCCGATGGCGGGGTCGATCTCCGGGAAGTTGAAGAAGTCGATGTCGTCCTGGTCGGCCTCGTCGAACTGCTGGCTGATGAAGGACCCGATGACCATCATGCCGGACGTCTTGTTGACGATCCCGGTCGCCGCCTCCTGCCAGGTGCGCCCCAGGGAGTCGGACTGGGAGAGCGGCAACAGCCCGCGCCAGGTGTCGAACACGTTCTTGACCTTCGGGTCGGTCCAGGACTCCTCGCCGGCCATGAGGTCGACGTGGAACTGGTAGCCGTTGAGGCGCATGTTGAGCTGGTCGAACGTGCCCATCGCCGGCCAGCCCTCCTTGTCGGCGAACGCGAGGGGGACCAGACCGTCCTGCTGCATCTGCGTGGCGAGGGTCTTCATCTCGTCCAGGGTCTCGGGGGCCTGGTAGCCCCGCTCCTGCCACAGGGACTTGCGGTAGAAGACCGCCCACGGCCCGTACGTGGTGGGGACGAAGTACTGCTTGCCGTCCTCACCGGTCGAGGCCTTCTTGAACGCCTCGGTGTAGTCCGAGCCGATCGTCTCCCAGATGTCGGAGATGTCCGACGCCAGCCCTTGGGCCGCGAAGAACTGCATCCGGTAGCCGGCGAACCACGAGAAGACGTCGTCGGGGCTGCCCTGCAGGTAGTTGTTGATGTTGTTCTGGAAGGTCGTGTGGTCGATCGTGTTGAGCTTGACCGAGATGTCCTGCTGCTCCTCCGCGGCCGCCACCATGGCGTTCATGGTCTTCAGGGGCACCTCGTCGGAGAAGTTGGAACCCAGGGTCACCTCGCCCCCACCTCCACCCCCACCGCCGGATCCGCCCCCGTCGCCGCACGCGGCGAGCAGAGCGGGGAGCCCGGCGGCCAGGAGCGAGCCGCGCAGCATCGACCGGCGGCTGAAGCCGTGCCGGCCGGCGGACGCGGGCACGAGGCCGGCGAGGTACTCGGATTCGGTGCTGGGGCGGTTCATCGCGACTCCTTCGTCGGCGTCCGGTTCGGCCCCGGACGCGGCACGCAGTGCTGCCGACCGTCATCACGGTGGTCAGTCCCTGCAAGCGTGTGCTGGCGGTTCATCGACTGTCAAGCAGATCCGGGAAACCCCGGCGTAGAACTCTCGGACATCCCCTCGTCGAGCAGGACGACTGCCGCGCAAGGGGTTCGGGCACCCGAGGGGCCCGCTCAGACGCGACGCACCCGCAGCAGCAGGAGCTGCTGCGGCTGCATCGCCGGTGCCGCCACCCCGGCCGCCTCGAGGGCGCGGCCGGTGAGCCGCACCCCCGAGGCGAGCCACGGCAGGTCACGTCCTCCGCGCACGGCGGGGTCGTGCCCCGGTTCCTGCGCGGTGACCTCGTACTCCGCCTGGGGCAGCAGGCCGGGCAGGCGCACCCGGCCGGGGACGGAACCGTCGGGGGTTCCCGTCTGCACGACCGCGAACAGCGCGTCCGAACCGTCCGGCGCCACCGTCCCGTGGACCCGGAACGACGGGTCGACGTCGTCGGCCCGGACGAGGGTCCCGGTGTGCAGCAGTCCGCGCACGTCCTTGTAGAGGGCGACCCAGCGGGCCAGTTCCTCGCGGTCGTCCGCGGACAGTCCGGTGAGGTCGGTCTCGACGCCGAACGAGGCGAAGAGCGCCGTGCCGGCCCGGAACGACAGGTCGCTCGTGCGGTGCGTCGTGTGCGACGGGGACGCACCGACGTGCGAGCCGATGAGCTCGGGCGGCAGGAGCTGCAGCGTCCAGCGCTGGATGTCCTGGCGTTCCAGCGGGTCGATGCAGTCGCTGGCCCACACCCGGTCGGTGTGCTCGAGCACCTCCAGGTCGACGCGCAACCCGCCCGAGGAGCAGGACTCGATCTCCACCCCGGGGTGCCGGCGGCGCAGCTCGTCGAACAGGCGGTAGACCGCGAGGGTCTGCGCGTGCACCCCCGGCGCGCGGACCGGTCCCGACCCCGCCTCGACGAGGTCGCGGTTGTGGTCCCACTTCAGGTAGGAGATCTCGTGCTCGGACAGGATCGCGTCGAGCCGTTCCAGCACGTACGCGAAGGCGTCGGGGTTGCCGAGGTCGAGGACCTGCTGCTGCCGGGACTCCGGGGGCAGCCGGTCCCCGCCGCGCAGGATCCAGTCCGGGTGCGCGCGGGCCAGGTCGGAGTCCGGGTTGACCATCTCCGGTTCCACCCAGAGCCCGAACTGCAGGCCCAGCGCGCGGACCCCGTCGACGAGGGGCCGCAGGCCCTGCGGCCAGACGCCCTCGTCGACGTACCAGTCACCGAGCCCGGCATCGTCGGAGCGTCGGTGGCGGAACCACCCGTCGTCCAGCACGTACCGTTCCGCACCGACCTCGGCGGCGGCCCGGGCCAGTTCCAGCAGCTTGTCCAGGTCCAGGTCGAAGTAGACGGCCTCCCAGGTGTTCACCACGACCGGGCGCGGGGAGGTGGGGTGGTGCGGCCGGGCGCGCAGGTGCTCGTGGAACCGGGCGGCGATCCCGTCCAGACCGGCGTCGGACCAGGCGCCGAACACCCAGGGGCTGGCGTAGCCCTCACCCGGCGCCAGCCGGACCTCGCCGGGCAGCAGGAGTTCCCCGCCCGACAGCGTCGTGGTGCCGCTGTTGAGGCGTTCGGCGATCGAGCGGTGGTTCCCGCTGAAGGCCGTGTGCTGGGCCCAGACCTCCCCTCGGCGGAACCCGAAGCCCGCGGTGCCCACGGCCAGGACGAGCGGCGCGTCCGGTCCGGTCCGCCCCCGGCGGTTCTCCCGCACGTGCGACCCGAAGGTCAGCGGACGGCGCTGGGGGACGCGCTCCTTGGCCCACCGGCCGGCGAGGTCGAAGAGCTCGGTCGCCACGACGGGGACGGGCAGGCTCAAGGCCAGGTCGAGGACCTCGTAGACGCCCGTGCCCGTGTTCGTCACCGTGGCGCGGTGCCGCAGCAGCCCCGAGGGCAGGAGCTCGAGCTCGATGCCCAGGGTGAGGGCGGCGGCCTCGTCGGCGCAGTCGACGCGCAGCCGCCCCCCGGACGGGCCCTCCTCGACCTCCACCGCGGTCGGCACGAAGCGGGTGGACCAGGCGGCACCGGCGCGGTGGCCGCTCAGACCGGGCCGGCCGCCCCAGCCCCAGGACCCCTCCGGCAGCAGGCGCACCGGCTGCGGCTCGTCGAGGTCGTTGTTGGCGCGGGCCGTGCGGCCGGCGGTCACGAGGTCGGCGAGGTGCCGTTCGCCGAGATCGCCGAGGTCCGCGCCCCAGTGCACGACGACCGGCACGGAGGTGGCGGGGACGTCGACCACGAGGCTGACGCCCGCGGCCCGCAGGTGCAGGGTCCGACCCGCCGCAGCCCCGGACGCGGCGGCCGCGGGACCGTCGCCCGGGGCGAGGGGGGTGGGGTCGTGCTGGGTCACGGTGGCTCCGTCGGCACGTCGGCGTGGTGGACAGGGAGAGTTCTACGCCGAAACTCCCACGCCGTCAATCACGGTCCCACCGCGGTCTTCGGAAGGAGAACTTCCCGAAGTGACTTCCGCACCAACACTCCCAGCCGTACGATCCAGGTTCGACGAAGGAGGCGGACCATCGACGCTCCCGCACCCGGCGCCCGTACCGCGCCGACGGCCGTGGCCTGGACACCCCTGACGGGCACGGCGCACAGCATCGCCCTGGAGGTGCTGCTGGACGGGCCGCTGCCCCGCAGCGAGCTGGCCCGGCGCCTCGACCTCTCCGCCGGCACGCTGACGCGGCTGTCGCGGCCGCTGCTGGACTCCGGCCTGCTCCAGGAGATCGGGGAGGCCCCCGACCCGGTCACGGGCCGGCCGACCCGGCCCATGGACGTCGACGAGCGCTCCCACCTGTTCGTGGGCGTCAAGCTGACGGCGACGACCGTCCACGTCGTGCTGACCTCCTTGCGCGCCACCGTCCTCGGGACCGTCGAGGCCGTCCTGCCGGACCCCTCCCCCGACTCCGTCCGCGAGACCGTGGTCGGTCTGGTCCGCGCGGTGGTGGCCGAGCACGACCTCCTCGCGCCCGGGAACGTCCGGGCCGTCGGGGTCTCGCTCGGCGGTCTCGTCGGAGCGGACGGGCACGTGCTCAACGCGAGCTTCCTGGGCTGGGAGGACGTCCCCCTGGGCCGGGACCTGGAGGCCGAGCTGGGCCTGCCGGTCGTCGTCGACAACGACCTGCTGTCCTTCGCGCGCGCGGAGCAGTGGTTCGGCTCCGCGCGCCGCTGCGGGCACTTCGCCGTCCTGACCATCGGCGAAGGGCTGGGCTACGGCCTCGTCGTGCGCGACGAGGTGCTCGACCGCCCGGACGCCGGGGTGGGGCTGCTCGGGCACTTCCCGCTGCTGCCCGGGGGTCCCCTGTGCCCCGACGGGCACCAGGGCTGCGCCGACGCGCTGCTGACCGTGGCGGCCGTGGAGTCGCGCGCGTCCGCGGCGCTGCGCCGGCCCGTGCGGTACGAGGAGGTGCTCGACCTCGCCGCGGAGGGCGACCCGCTGGCGCGCCGCGTCGTCGACGACTCCGCCTACGGCCTCGGCGTCCTCGTCGCCGCGATCGGCAACCTCACCATGCCGGAGAAGGTCATCCTGTCCGGCGAGGGCATCCGGCTGGCCGTCGTCGGCCAGGACGCCCTGCACCGCGGCCTCCGGGAGCACCGCAGCCGCTACGCCGGCGCGCTGGACCTGGAGGTGCAGCCGACGGGGTTCACCGAGTGGGCCCGCGGCGCGGCGGTCACCGCGATCCGGACCTTCGTGCTCGGCAGCCGCACCACCGGCTGAGACGACCCGGCCCCCTCCGCGCGGGACGGGGCGGGGCGGGCTCGCCTACCCTGGGCTCGTGCGGATCGCGGGGACGACGAACGGCCGGCTCGTGCGCCGTCGCCACGTCGACCTGTGCCGCACCCACACCGCCACGTGTCGCTGAGGAACGTCCCGGAGTCCCCTCCACCCCTCCTCCTCGGGAGCCCACGTGCGTCTCACCCTGCTCTTCGTCGGCGCCGGTCCGCGCACCCTCGGCGTGCTCGACCGGTTGTCCGCGCACGCCGCCGCGACCGGAGCCGCGGTGGACGTGCACGTCGTCGACCCCCACCCGGCGGGGGCCGGACGCGTCTGGCGCGCCGACCAGGACCCCCTGCTGTGGATGAACTCGCGCGCCGCGGACGTCACCGTGCTGCCCGACGCGTCCTCCCGGCTCGAGGGGCCCGTGCGCACCGGACCGACCCTGCACGCCTGGCTCGAGGCGCACCGCACCGCGCTCGCCGAGGAGTTCGCCCGCACCGGCCAGGACGCCCTGCGGCGCGAGGTCCTGTCCGTGCACGAGGACACGTTCGTCTCCCGGGCCCTCGGCAACCGGTACCTGCGCTGGGCGTGGGACCGCGTCGTCGCGGGGCTCCCCGCGGGGGTGCGGCTGACGGTGCACCGCACCCGCGTCGTGGACGTGCTCGACGACCAGCGGGGCACGGACCGCCAGCACGCCGTGCTCGAGGACGGCACCACGCTCGACGTGGACGGGGTCGTCCTGGCGCAGGGGCACCCCGACGTGGTCCCGGGGCCGCGCGAGGTGGCGGCGCGGGAGTTCGCCGCCCGGCACGGGCTCGGGTACGTGGCCCCCGGCTACACGAGCGACCTCGGGCTGAGCGACGACGAGGAGACCCTGCCGCCCGGCCGCGACGTCCTGGTGGCGGGGATGGGCCTGGCCTTCGTCGACCTGCTCGTGCTGCTGACGCAGGGCCGGGGCGGCCGGTTCGAGGAGACCCCCGACGGTCCCGTCTACCACCGCAGCGGCCGGGAACCGGTGCTGCACGTGGGGTCGCGCCGCGGGGTCCCCTACCGCTCGAAGATCACCTACCAGCTCACCGAGCGGCCGGTGCTGCCCCGGTTCCTCACCGAGCAGGAGTTGCCGTCGCGCCCGGTGCTGGGCCTGCGGCGGGACGTGTGGCCGCTCGTGGCCAAGGAGCTCGCCGGTGCGCACTACGCCGAGCTGTTCCGCGCCCACCCGGGGCGGACCACCCTGGACCCGGCGGAGTTCGACCGCCGGTTCGCGACCGCCCGCTGGGGGGACCCGGACCTGGACGCCCTCGTCGCGCAGGCCGTCCCCGCCGCCGAGGACCGCTTCGACCTGCGCCGGCTGGACCGGCCGCTCGACGGGTGGTGGGCCCCGACGGGAGCAGCCGTGCACGACCGCGTCCGGGCCCACGTCGCCGCGGACGTCGAACGCAGGGGGGACCCGCGGTTCAGCATGGACGCGGCCGTGTTCTCCGCGCTGCTGTCCTGCTACGTCACCGTCGCCGGGCTCGCGCACGCGGGACGCCTGGACGACGACTCGGTGGCCGAGGTCGACGGCTGGTGGCACGGGTTGTTCAGCTACGTGGCGTCGGGGCCACCGCCGCGGCGCCTGCGCGAGCTGCTGGCGCTGGCCGACGCCGGGGTCGTCCGGTTCCTCGGCGCAGACGTCCGGTTCGCGCCCGACGAGGTCGGCGGGTGCTGGACCGCCCGCTCGTCGAACTCGCCCGACGCGACCAGCGCGGCCGTGCTCGTCGACGCCCGGCTGCCCCGGGCGCACGTCACCGAGAGCGCGGACCCGTTGCTGCGCAACCTCAGCGGCCGGGGGGAACTCAGCGAGCTCGCCGGCGGGAAGCTCGTCGTGGACACCGAGCAGCGCCTGGTCCACGCCGACGGCACCGTCCACCCGGGGCGGTTCGCGGTCGGGCCGTGGGTGGCGGGCGGCGGGTGGGCCGCGGCGTTCGCCCGACCCGGTCTGGACGCGGGGTTCTTCCGGCTCAACGACCGCGTGGCGCGTGGTCTGCTGGGCCTGGGTGCGGTCAGCGTCGTCGGCCCGCGCGCAGCCAGTACCGCGCCGTCCCGGCGAACGACGGCCGCCCGCTGAGGTCCACCTCGAGCTCCTCGAGGTCGGCCGCCACCCGGTCGTCCACCCGTTCGGCGCCCTCCAGCAGGGCGGTGACGGCCAGGACCCCGGCGCTGCCGACGACGTCGCAGCCGGCGTCGTCGAGGGCGTCCTCGACGAACTCCGGCGACAACCGCAGCGCGGTGTGCCCGGTGGCGGGATCGCTCGCGCGGTCGGCGTCCAGAGCCACCCACGCGGCGGCGGGCCCCCGGTGCAGGACGGTCGCGAGGACATCGGCCGGCGGGTTCGGCGCCAGCAGCGACACGAGCCCGCCGGGTCGCACGGACGAAACGAGGGTCGCCACGTCGGCCCGGACCTGCGCGTGCGAGGCCCTGTGCTGCAGCACGTCGTGGCAGAGCACGACGTCGAAGGAACCCGACCCGCCCTCCCGGTGCCGGGTGAGGGCGGCCAGCGCGGTGAGGTCCTCCAGGTCGGCCGCCACCGTGTGCACGCGGTCGGCGACCCCCGCGGCGCCGGCGGCGGCCCGGGCCAGCGCCAGCATCTGCGGTGAGCGGTCCAGGACCGTCACGTCGTGCCCCGCCAGGGCGAAGGGCAACGCGTCGCGGCCGTCGCCGCCCCCGGCGTCCAGGACGCGCAGGCCCTCACCGAGGTCGGCGGTCCAGGACCGCAGCAGCCGGGCCACGACGTGGTAACGCAGCCGGCCCCAGGGCGAGTCCTGCCACAGGGCCCAGGCCGCGTCCCCCGCGGGCCCGCTCGTGGGTGTCACGGCGTGCTCACCCGGCTCACCGGAACAGTCGGGACCCGGCGATCCGGGCGCCCTCCCCCAGGGCCGCGAGCTTGGCCACGGCGATCTGGGGGTGGATGCGGCCGCCGAGCCCGCAGTCGGTGGAGGCGACGACGTTCTCCGCGCCGACGACGGAGGCGAACCGCTCGATGCGGTCGGCGACGAGTTCGGGGTGCTCCACGACGTTCGTCGCGTGGCTGACGATCCCGGGCACGATCCTCTTGCCGGCCGGCAGTTCGACGTCGCGCCAGACCTTCCACTCGTGCTCGTGCCGCACGTTGGCGGCCTCGAAGGAGTACGACCCCGCGTCGATCTCGAGCATGAGGTCGACGATGTGCCGGAACTCGACGTCGGTGGTGTGCGGACCGTGCCAGCTGCCCCAGCACAGGTGGAACCGCACCTGCTCCGGGGGCAGCCCGCGCAGGGCGTGGTTCAACGCCTCGACGCGGATCCGGGTGAAGGCGCGGTAGTCCTCCACGGAGGGTTCGGGGTTGATCTGGTCCCAGTTTTCCGCGATGGACGGGTCGTCGATCTGCACGGTGAGCCCGGCGTCGACGACCGCGCGGTACTCCTCGCGCATGACGTCCGCCCACGCCCAGATGTGCTCCTCCTCGGTCGCGTAGTACCGGTTGGAGATGCGCGCCCCGCTGCCCGGCGACAGCGAGGTGATGAAACCCTCCTCGACCCCGGCCGCGGCCAGGCCGGCCTTGAGGTTGGCGATGTCGGAGGCGATGGCTCCCTGGCCCGTGTAGGACAGCGGGCCGGTCGTGGCGGGGAACGCCGTCGCGGTCTCACCCGTCGAGATCCCCGACGCCGGGTCGGTGTACGCGTCGCGGAAGATCGTCCAGTCCCGCCGGTCGGGGAAGCTCGTGAGCCGGACGTCGCCCGGCGCGGACCGGACGACCGGCTGGGTGAACAGGTCCTCCCCCGTCACCTCCAGACCCGCCACGCGCTGGAACGAGTAGGACCACCAGGCGCCGTAGTCGACGGCGCTCGTCATCGCCTTGCCGTACTCCCCGTCGCCGACGACCGTCACGCCGAGGTCGCGCTGGCGGCGCACGAGGTCGACGACGGCGTCGGTGAGCAGCGCCTCGAACTCGGGGGTGCGCTCGAGGGTGAAACCGTCCGCGGCGAGCGTGCGGGCCTCGTTGGCGGCGATGAGTTCCGCGGTGCGCGGGAGGCTGCCGGCGTGGGAGACGGGGACGGACCTGGTCACGGGTGGGGCTCCGATCGGGAGGGGTGTCAGGGGTGTCAGGGGCGCGGGGTCGCGCGGGTGAGGGCGTGGTCGAGGTCCTCCAGGAGGTCCTCCACGTCCTCGAGGCCGACGGACAGGCGCAGGACGCCGTCGGTCAGGCCGATGGCGGCGCGGCCGTCCGGACCGAGCCGGCGGTGCGTCGTCGTCGCCGGGTGGGTGGCCAGGGACTTGGCGTCACCGAGGTTGTTGGAGATGTCGACGACCTGCAGGGCGTCGAGGACCTCGAAGGCGCGCTCCTTGCCGCGGCCCTGCGGGGCGTCGAGCTCGAACGTCACGACGGTGCCGCCGAGGTCCATCTGCCGCCGCGCGAGGTCGACCTGCGGGTGGCTGTCCAGCACGGGGTAGCGCACCCAGCGGATCCCGGGTCGCCGTTCCAGGTGCTCGGCGATCCGCAGCGCGTTCGCCGACGAGTGCCGCACCCGCAGGCTGAGGGTTTCCAGGCCCTTCGCCAGGGTCCAGGCGTTGAAGGGGCTGAGCGTCGGCCCGGTGTGCCGGGTGAGTTCCCGGAACCGCCCGCCGAGGAACTCCTCGGAGCCGAGGACCGCCCCGCCCATGACGCGCCCCTGGCCGTCGATGTGCTTCGTCGCGGAGTACACGACGACGTCCGCGCCGAACCGCAACGGGCGCTGCCCGACCGGGGACGCGAACGCGTTGTCGACGACGACGGTCGCCCCGGCCTCGTGCGCGAGCTCGGAGACCGCCGCGACGTCGACGAGGGTCTGCATCGGGTTGGCCGGGGTCTCGAAGAACACCGCCTGGGCTCCCGGGGCCAGGGCCCGTTCCCACTGCCCGAGGTCCTCACCGTCGACGAACACCGTCTCCACGCCCCAGCGGGGCAGGACCTCGTCGAGGACGACGAAGCAGGACCCGAAGAGGCTGCGGGCCGCGACGACCCGGTCGCCCGCCCCGAGGAGGGCGGCGAGGGCGTAGAACACGGCGGACATGCCGCTGGCCAGGCCGTAGCAGGCCTGCGCCCCCTCCAGCTGCCGCAGCCGCTCCGTGAACACCGACACCGTCGGGTTGCCGTAGCGGGAGTAGACGTACCGGTCGACGTCGCCGGCGAAGGCCGCCTCCGCCGCGGCGGCGCTCTCGTACACGTAGCCCGACGTGAGGTACATCGCCTCGGCCGTCTCCTCGAACGGGGAGCGGGCCAGCCCGCCGCGGACGGCCGCGGTGTCCGGTCGCCGGTCCCGCCGTCCGCTCACGACTGCCGCCAGGGCAGCCCCGCGGCCCGCCAGCCGGTGCCGCCGCGGTGCCCCTCCTCGTCCAGCGGTCCCTCGAAACCCTCGAGCACGTTGTAGCTGGGCCCGATCCCGGCCGCCGTCGCGGTGTCGGCCGCGCCGACGGACCGCTGCCCGGAACGGCACAGGAAGACGACCGCGCGGTCCGCGCCCGGCGTGATGCCCGCGGCGGCCAGTTCCCCGAGGAAGCGCCCGGGGTCGACGGGCAGCCACGAGACGAGGACCGGGTCGCGGTCCAGACCGCTCGGGACCCCCACGAAGCGCCACTCCGCCTCGGTGCGCACGTCCACGAGGACGGCGTCCGGGTCGTCCTGCACCAGGTCGAAGGCCTCACGCGGGGTGAGGTCGCCGGCGTAGCCCACTGTTCCTCCCATCGGTCCTGGCATGAGCACCCTCCGGGACGCGGTGCGTCCCCGGGGTTGCTGCGGCGTCGACGAGCCAGGTCTCTCGGCCGCTCTGGATGGTCCGGTCAGCCTAGGGCATCGCCGGCCGTGCCCGACGCCCCGGCGAGGCGCCGGACGACGGGAGGTGGCTGCCCGACACCTCGACCCCCTCGACCACGACGGTGGTGCGCCCGTCCCGGAGCCGGGTGGACTCCGCGACGACCCCGGCCCCCGGACCGCGGGTCGCTCACAGGAAGCGGTGCATGACGTGCAGCCCCACGTAGCCGTGCTCGGGGTGGTCGAAGGCCTGCGGGACGGTGCCGACGACCGCGAACCCCAGGGACCGCCACAGCGCCACGGCGGCGGTGTTGGTCTCCACCACGGCGTTGAACTGCATCGCCAGGAAGCCCCGCTCGCGCGCCCGGGCGACGACGTGCTCCCCCAACGACCGACCCACACCGCGGCCGCGGGCGGCCGGCGCCACCATGAAGCTCGCGGTGGCGACGTGGGAGCCGGCACCGGGCCGGTTCGGCCCGCACCTCGCGGTCCCGAGGACCGTCCCCGTCCCCTCCTCGACGGCGACGACCGTCGCCCAGGGCGGCGCACCGACCCACTCGGCGCGGGCCCGGTCCGAGGTCAGCCCCCGCGGCAGCGCGTACGTCTCGCCGTCGGCGACGATCTCGTCGAAGAAGGGCCAGATGCCGGCCCAGTCGGCCTCGGTGTAGTCGCGGATCTGCACGGGGGAACGGTAACCACCGCGACCGGCGCGTCCTTCAGGCGCGCAGCACCGCGTCGGCCAGCGCCGACCAGCTGAGCAGCGCGCACTTCACGCGGGCCGGGTACCTGGCGACCCCGGCGAAGGCGACGGCGTCGCCGAGGACCTCCTCGTCGCCGGGGTCCTCACCGCGGCTGGTGAGCATGTGCTGCACCGCCTCGCGCAGCTCGCCCACCTCGGCGACGGACCGGCCGACGACGAGCCCGTGCAGCACCGAGGCCGAGGCCCGGCTGATGGAGCAGCCGAGCGCGTCGTAGGACACGTCCCCCACGACCGGAGCGCCACCGGCGTCGTCGAGGCGGACCCGCAGCGTGATCTCGTCCCCGCACGTGGGGTTCACGTGGTGGGACTGCGCGCCGAACGGCTCCCGCAACCCCTCGCCGTGCGGACGCTTGGAGTGCTCGATGATCAGCTGCTGGTACAGGTCCACGCGCGTCAGGTTCTCACGGGGGGTTCAGCCGAACAGGTCGCGCGCCCGGTGCAGACCCCGCAGCACCGCGTCGACGTCCGAGGGCTGGTTGTAGGGCCCGAAGCTGACGCGCGTCGTCGCCGCGACCCCGAAGCGCCGGTGCAGCGGCCAGGCGCAGTGGTGACCGACGCGCACCGCGACACCCTCGTCGTCGAGCAGCTGCCCGACGTCGTGGGCGTGGACCTGCAGGTCCGGACCGTCCACGACGAAGGAGACCAGGCCCACGCGGTCGGCGGCGTCGAGGGGCCCGAGGACGCGGATCCAGGGCAGTTCCGCGAGCTCGGCGAGGAGCTGGGCCGTGAGGGCGCGTTCGTGCGCCTCCACGCGCGCGACCCCGGTCCCGTCCGGTCCGAGGCCGCGCAGGAAGTCCACGGCCGCGTGCAGGCCGACGGCCTGGGCGGTCATCGGCACACCGGCCTCGAACTTCTGCGGCGCCGGGGCGAACGTCGAGCGTTCCATCCGGACGAGCTCGATCATCGAGCCGCCGGTGAGGAACGGGGGCATGGCCTCGAGCAGTTCCGCGCGCCCCCACAGGACACCGACGCCGGACGGCCCCAGCACCTTGTGCCCCGAGAAGGCGGCGAGGTCGACGCCGAGGGACGGCAGGTCGACGGGCACGTGCGGGACGGACTGGCACGCGTCGAGCACGACGAGCGCGCCGACGCGGCGGGCGGCCGCGACGAGCTCGGCGACCGGCGCGATCGCGCCGAGGACGTTGGAGGCGTGCGCGAAGGCGACGACCTTCGTCCGCTCGGTCACCAGGGCGTCCAGCGCGCCGACGTCGAGGACGCCGCCGTCGGTGACGGGCACCCAGCGCAGCACCGCTCCGGTGCGGGCGCACAGCTCCTGCCACGGGACGAGGTTGGCGTGGTGCTCGGCCTCGGTGACGAGGAGCTCGTCGCCCTCGGCGAGCACGAACCGCGGGTCGAGAGCCTGCCCGGCCGGTGCCGAACCCCGCGCCGCGTAGGCGGTCGTGGTGCTGAACGCGTGGGCGACGAGGTTCAGCGACTCGGTCGCGTTCTTCGTGAACACGACCTCCTGCGCGGGGGCGCCGACGAACGCCGCGATCGCGGCCCGTGCGGCCTCGAAGTCGTCGGTGGCCTCCTCGGCGAGCTGGTGGGCCCCGCGGTGGACGGCGGCGTTGTGCGTCTCGTAGAACCGGCGCTCGGCGTCCAGGACGGCGCGGGGTTTGTGCGAGGTCGCCCCCGAGTCCAGGTACACCAGCGGTTTCCCGGAGCGCGTGGTGCGGCTCAGGATCGGGAACTGCGCCCGCAGGGCCTCCAGCTCGGCCGGGGGGAAACCTCCCGGGAGCACCGTCACCGCGGGTCCTTCTCCCCCGCCGCGACGGGGACGGTGAGCCGGTTCTCGGCCGGCGGCAGCGGGCACGTGGCGAAGTCGGTGAACGCGCACGGCAGGTTCTGCGCGCGGTTGAGGTCCAGGACCACCGGACCCGGCGTCGTCGGGACGGTGACCGACCGCGTCGTCCCCGTCGTCGTCACCCCGCTGGTGGCGTCCGTGAACAGGACGGTGCCGCCCTGGAACACCGTGAGCTGCTGGGGTCCGTCGAGGTCGAAGCGGACGACGCCGACGGCCCGGTGGTGGTGCTGCAGGCCCTCGACGACGGCGCCGACGACGACGTCCCGGACCTGCTCGTGGGGGACGAACTCGGCGGGCAGGACGTAGCGCTCGGAGAACTCGAAGACGGGCACGCCCGTGAACGACGCGAGCGTCGGGGCCTGCGGGTCGCGGACGCGCAGGGCGTGGTTCCCGCTGCGCTGCAAAACTTCCACCCGCCGCTGCCCCACCTCCAGGAGGGTCCCCGGTGCTCCCTCGGGGGTGTCGACGCGGACGGTGCCCTCGACAGGCGTCCCGTCGAGCGCGACTCCGTCCGCCGCGGTGGCGGTGACCTCGACCGCGCCGTCCACCGAGGCCCACCGGCCGGGCAGACCCTCGACGAGCGCGGCGTCGGCCCCGAGCCAGTGCAGGCCCGTGAGGCTCAGCCAGCCGTGCGGGGTCGACAGCACGGCCGTGCGCTCGGCGCGCCACGCGTCCCGGGCGGCCCGGGCCGCGTCGAGGGTTCCCTCGTCGATCGTCGTGGTGGTCATCTGCTGCTCCTCAGGCGGTGCGGGGGGCGGGGTCGAGCGCGCGGGACGCGTCGTGCGGGTGGGTCAGTCCGAGGTGCTCGCGCAAGGTCGTCCCGGTGTACTCCGTGCGGTACGCGCCGCGTTCCTGCAGCAGCGGGACGACGCGGTCGACGAACTCGTCCAGACCGGTCGGGGTGAGGTGCGGCACGAGGATGAACCCGTCGCAGGCGTCGGCCTGCACGTACTCGTCGATCTCCGCGGCGACCTGCTCGGGCGTCCCGACGAACTGCTGCCTGCCGGAGACCTCGACGACGAGTTCCCGGGCGCTCCAGCCGTTCGCGGCGGCCAGCTCCCGCCACTCGCGGGCGACCTCGACCCGGTCGCGGGGGAAGCGGGTGCGGCCCTGGGCGATCGTCGCCGTGAGGTCGGGGTCCTGCACCGGCAGCGGCCCCTCGGGGTCGAACCCCGTGAGGTCCCGGCCCCAGACCTGTTCGAGGAACGCGACGGCCTGCTGGGGCCCGACCTGCTGGAACCGGATCGTCCGGGCGTTCTCGCGGGCCTCGGCCTCGGTGTCCCCGAGCACGAACGAGGCGCCGGGCAGGATGCGCAGGTCCTCGCCCGAGCGGCCGTTGCGGACGGCGCGGGCCCGCAGGTCCGCCGTGAAGCGGCGGCCCGCCTCGAGCGTGCCGTGCATCGTGAAGACGGCGTCGGCGTACGCGGCGCCGAACTCCCGGCCGTCGTCGGAGTCCCCGGCCTGGAACAGGACCGGGTGCCCCTGCGGGCTGCGCGGCAGCAACCCCGGGCCCCGGACGTCGAACTGCGGTCCGTGGTGCCCGACGTCGTGGACGTCGCGCGCGAAGACGCCGAGCTCCGGGTCGGCGACGAGGGCGCCCGGCCCCCAGGAGTCCCAGAACGCCCTGGCGACGTCGATCACCTCACGGGCCCGCACGTACCGGTCGGCGTGGGCAAGGTACCCGCCGCGGCGGAAGTTCTCGCCCGTGAACGCGTCCGAGCTCGTCACGACGTTCCACGCGGCCCGCCCGCCGGAGAGGTGGTCGAGGCTGGCGAACTGCCGCGCGACCTCGGCGGCCTCGTTGAACGTGGCGTTGATGGTCCCGGCCAGGCCGAGGTGCGTCGTGACCGCGGCCAGGGAGTTCAGGACCGTCAGCGTGTCCGGCCGGCCCACCACGTCCAGGTCGTAGATCGTGCCGCCCTGCTCGCGCAGGCGCAGGCCCTCGGCCAGGAAGAAGAAGTCCATGAGCCCGCGCTCGGCCGTGCGGGCCAGGTGCTCGAAGGAGGTGAAGTCGGTCTGACTGCCCGCCCGCGGATCGCGCCAGACGGTGGTCTGGTTGACCCCCGGGAAGTGGGCGCCCAGGTGGACCTGGCGCTTCGCGCTCACGCGGGGACCTCCCGGGCGTAGCGGCTGACGGGTCGGGGCAGGCCGAAGCGCTCCCGCAGGGTGGTGCCCCGGACGACGGGGCGGGGCAGCCGGGGCAGGACCTCGGCGGTCAGGACGTCGAGCGACCCGGGCAGGTCCAGCGGGACCGCGGCCACGCCGTCGACGCCCGCGGGCAGGGCCTGGACGAGGCCGCGGAACGTGTCCGGCGTCCCCACGTGCCGCAGCGTGCGCGGGGCGTGCCCGGGGCTCCACGCGTCGAGCTGCGCGGCGACACCGGCGGCCTCCCCCGCGCCCCGGCGCAGGAGGATCTCGACGTCGAGCAGGACGGTCGCGTCCGGCAGCCGGGCCGCCCACGCGGCGGCCCGCTCCGGGCTGGCGGTCTCCAGCCGGGCGACGTCGGCCTGCGCCGCGGCCAGCGCGAGGGACGGCTCGTCCCGCACGGGCACGACGACCAACGGCTGGCCCTGCGGTGAGCGGGGTGTGATGGAGGGACCCTTGACCGTGAAGAACCCGCCCGCGAAGTCGACGGGGTGCAGCTTGTCCCGGTCGACGTACCGGCCCGTCGCCAGGTCGCGGACCACCGCGTCGTCCTCCCAGGAGTCCCAGAGCCGGCGGGCGACGTCGACGGTCTCGGCCGCCTCCCGCCACAGCTCGTCCGCGGGCGCGACCGGCTTGCGGCCGAACAGGTCCGCCTCCGCGGGCGTCGTGGACACCTCGACCTGCCAGCCGGCGCGGCCCCGGCTCGTGAGGTCCAGCGTCGCGATCGCCTTCTGGGTGTGGAACGGCTCGGTGTGCGTCGCCGTGACGACGGGGACGAGCCCGGTGCGCCGGGTCAGCGGGGCGAGGTGGGCCGCGACGGCGACCGCGTCGAGGCGACCGCGCTGGTCGCGCTCGCCGGCCGACTGCAGGCGGTAGGCGTCGGGGACGACGAGGAGGTCGAGGTCGGCGGCCTCGACGGTCGCCGCCAGCCGCCGCCAGTGGGCGGCGGTGAACAGGTCCCCGGGACAGGCACCGGGCAGTCGCCAGGCAGCGGGGTGGCGGCCGGCGCCGTCGAGCTCGACGGCCCAGCGCAGGGGCGGGGGGAACGGCACGGGGCTCCTCGGGGTGGTCGTGACCTGCCGGGCGGCCCGGGAGGGGTCCCGGGCGGCGGAGCGGGTCAGCGACAGACGGCGGAGCGGGTGCGGCAGAGGTCGACGTGCCGGCGCTGGACGGCGACGAACGAACGCGCGGCAGCGGTGCCCGCACCCCCGGTCCTGTCCACGGGCCCACGGTACGGCGCGGCTACGCTGACGGCCAAGCCACCCGTGACCCCCCGGAGGACCCATGCCCGACGAGCTCGTCGTCCCGCCCCCGGCGGAGTTCGCCGCCCAGGCCAACGTCGGCGCGGACGAGTACGCGCGAGCCGCCGCGGACCCGCAGGCGTGGTGGGCCGAGCAGGCCCGGCGCCTGCAGTGGGACGAGCCCTTCACGACGGTGTTCGACGGCTCGACGCTGCCGACGGCGCGGTGGTTCACCGGCGGCAGGCTCAACGTGGCCGTCAACTGCGTCGACCGGCACGTGGCGGCCGGGCGCGGGGACAAGGTCGCGCTGCACTGGGAGGGCGAGCCGGGCGACTCCCGGACGATCACCTACGCGCAGCTGCAGGACGAGGTGTGCCGCCTCGCCAACGCGCTCGGCGAGCTCGGCGTCGGGCACGGCGACCGCGTCGTGCTGTACCTGCCGGTGCTGCCCGAGACCATCGTCACGACGATGGCGTGCGCCCGGATCGGCGCCGTCGTCTCCCTCGTGTTCGGCGGTTTCTCGGCCGAGGCGCTGCGGTTCCGCGTCGAGGACACCGGCGCCAAGCTCCTCGTCTGCACCGACGGGCAGTTCCGCCGCGGGAGCGCCGTGGCCGTCAAGGGCGCGGTGGACGCGGCGGTCGAGGGGCTCGACCACGTCGAGCACGTCCTCGTCCTGCGCCGCACCGGCGAGCTGACCCCCGACGTGCCGTGGAGCCCGGGCCGCGACGTGTGGTGGCACGACCTCGTCGACCGCCAGTCCCCCGAGCACGTCGCGCCGAGCTTCGACGCCGAGAACCCGCTGTTCATCATCTACACGTCGGGGACCACGGGGAAGCCGAAGGGCCTCGTGCACACCAGCGGCGGGTACCTGACGCACACGTCGTGGTCGCACTGGGCCGTGTTCGACGTCAAGGACGACGACGTCTACTGGTGCCAGGCGGACCTGGCGTGGGTGACGGCGCACTCGTACGAGATGTACGGGCCGCTGTCCAACGGCGTGACCCAGGTGATCTACGAGGGGTCGCCGCTGACGCCGCACCCGGGCCGGCACTTCGAGGTCATCGAGAAGTACGGGGTGACGATCTACTACACCGCCCCCACGCTCGTGCGGACGTTCATGAAGCACGGCCCCGAACTGCCCGCCCGGTTCGACCTGTCCTCGCTGCGGCTGCTGGGGTCCGTCGGCGAGGCCATCAACCCCGAGGCCTGGCTCTGGCTGCACCGCCACGTCGGTGGTGGGCGCTGCCCGATCGTCGACACGTGGTGGCAGTCCGAGACCGGCGCCGCCGTCGTGGCTCCCCTGCCCGGCGTCACACCGCTGAAACCCGGGTCGGGCACCGTCGCGCTGCCGGGGTTGTCGGCGACCGTCGTCGACGAGGCGGGCGAGGAGGTGGCACCGGGCGAGCAGGGGGTGCTGGTCATCACGGAACCCTGGCCGGGCATGGCCCGCACCGTGTGGCGCGACCACGCGCGGTTCGTCGAGAGCTACTGGGAACCGTACGCGGACCGGGGGTACTACCTCGCCGGGGACGCCGCCACGAAGGACGCCGACGGGTACGTCTGGATCGGCGGGCGCATCGACGACGTCCTCAACGTCTCGGGGCACCGGTTGTCGAGCATCGAGCTCGAGTCCGCCCTCGTCTCGCACCCGCGGGTGGCCGAGGCCGCCGTCGTCGGCGCGCCCGACGAGACGACGGGGCAGCGGATCGTCGCGTTCGTGATCCTGCGCGGCGAGGGGCCGCAGGACGTGGCGGCGGAACTGCGCGAGCACGTGGCGCAGCAGATCGGGCCGGTCGCCAAGCCCCGCGACGTCGTCGTCGTGCCGGACCTGCCTAAGACGCGGTCGGGCAAGATCATGCGCCGGCTCATGGCCGACATGACCGCCGGCCGCGGCGGCGGGGACGTGACCTCGCTGCAGGACGAGACCGCCCTCGCCGCCGTCGAGACGGCGTGGGCCGCGTACATGCGGTCGCGCTGACGGGCCCTGCGCCGGCCCCGGGGGTTCATCTCGTTGCCTCCCCGGGGCCGGTCATCGACCCCGGGGAGGCAACGAGGCCTCCGCGCGGTGGGCGGCCCGCCCCTCCTGCCCCTCTCGACCTCGGCCTGCCGCAGAACCCGTCGACCGCTCAGAGGTTCGGGAACCACAGACCGATCTCGCGGGCCGCGGACTCCTCGGAGTCCGAGCCGTGGACGAGGTTCTGCTGGACCTTCAGGCCCCAGTCGCGCCCGAGGTCGCCGCGGATCGTGCCGGGGGCGGCCGTGGTGGGGTCAGTCGTGCCGGCCAGCGAGCGGAAGCCCTCGATGACGCGGTGGCCCTCGACGACGGCCGCGAGGACGGGACCGGACAGCATGAACTCGACGAGGGGCTCGTAGAACGGCTTGCCCTCGTGCTCGGCGTAGTGGCCGGCGAGCAGCTCGCGCGTCGCGCTCCGCAGCTCGACGGCGACGAGGGTGTAGCCCTTGGCCTCGATGCGGCGCAGGACCTCCCCGGACAGGTTGCGCCGCACGCCGTCGGGCTTGACGAGGACGAGGGTGCGCTGGGCGGTGTTCGCGCTGGTGGTCTCGGTCACGCGGACGACCCTAGCGGGACGGGTGGTGTCTCCCGGGTGTGGACTGGGGGCGTGGACCGGACGGGTTACCGCGAGCGCACGTCGTCCGTCCCGGGCGCCGTCGTGTGGACCAGCGCCTCGGCCGGCGCGGACACCGGGCCGGTGCTGCCCGACGGCTGCATGGACCTGCTGTGGCGCAGCGACACCGAGCGCCTGCTCGTCGCAGGGCCCGACACCCGTCCCCAGTCCGGCGGGGCGGGGGCCGGGGTCCGCTGGACGGGTCTGCGGTTCGTCCCCGGGCACGCCCCCGCGGTGCTCGGGGTGCGGGCCGAGGAGCTGCGGGACCGCCGCGTCGACCTGGCCGACCTCTGGGGCGCGGCCCGCGTCCGCCAGCTCACCGCGACGGTCGCCGCGAGCGCCGCCCCCGGGGCCGTCCTGGAGGCCGTCGCCGGGGCCGGGCCCGCCTGCGACCCGGCCCTGGACCACGTCGTGCGGGCCCTGGCCGCGGGCCGCCGGGTGGCGGCGGTCGCAGCCGACCTCGACGTCAGCGAGCGGACGCTGCACCGGCGCAGCCTGGCCGCGTTCGGGTACTCGCCCCAGCTCCTCGCGCGGGTCCTGCGCTTCCGCCGGGCCCTGGCGGCGTTGCGGGCCGGTCACCCGCCCGCCGAGGTGGCCGCCGGGCTCGGTCTCACCGACCAGGCGCACCTGACGCGGGAGGTGCGCCGGTTCGGCGGGACGACGCCCGGTGCGCTTCAGCCCGGCAGCGGCGCGAACAGGTCGACCGACCCGCCGTCGGGGTCGAGCACCGTCGCGTAGCGCTGCCCCCACACCGCGTCGAACGGGGCGAGGTGGACGCGTGCCCCGGCGTCCACGAGTTCCGCGAGGAGCGCGTCGACGTGCGCCGGGCTCGCGCAGCGGAACGCGAGGCTGGTCCGGTTGCCGGCGGCCTCCCGCGAGTACGAGGGGTCGAAGGACCGGATGGTCTCCTCGGTGTCCCACGCCAGGCGCAGACCGCCGGGCAGCGTCGTCTCGACGTGCGGGGCGTCGTCGGCCTCGGCGGGCAGGTCGAGGCCGAGACGGCGGTAGAAGGACAGCGAGGCGGCCATGTCGGCGACGACGAGGCCGACGAGGTCGAGGCGGGGTGCGGGCGGCTGGTCGCTCATGCCCCCAGCCTGGTGCGGCCGGGGCTCCGCGTCTTGCACGCATCGGACACCTCGTGCGCGCGGTGCGCCAGGATGTCGGGGTGCGACACGACCGCGAGGACACCGCCGCCCAGGAGGAGGCGCTGCGCGCCGCCCGCGACGAGGCCGCGCACGTCCTCACCGAGCTCGCCGCCGAGGCGCGGTCCCTGTCGAAGGCCTACGCCGGGCGCACGGCCCGGCTGCCCGACGGCTCGGCGCTCGCGGGGCTCGTGGACGCCGCCCGCCGCGCCGAGGAAGCCGTCGACATGGCCGCGCACGACCTCGCCACCGCGCGCGGCGAGGACGCCTGACCGTTCCCTGGGCGTTCGGCGTGCGCAGATCGTGTCCCGGGCGGACCATCGGGGACGGGCTCCGGCTCGGGGCTCCAGGCACCGAGGGAGAACCGCATGAGTTCGGAGAGCGCGCAGGGGCGCGGCGGCGACGTCCACGCCGAGGACGAGGACCCGAGGCACACCACCGTGAAGGTGGTGATGATCTCGATCGTGGCGGCCATCGGCGGCTTCCTCTTCGGCTTCGACACCTCCGTCATCAACGGGGCCGTCCAGGCGGTGACCAACCAGTTCACGCTGTCGGAGGGTCTCTCGGGGTTCGCCGTCTCCTGCGCCCTGCTCGGCGCAGCCGTCGGCGCCTGGTTCGCCGGCCGCCTCGCCGACCGCTTCGGCCGCAAGTCGATCATGGTGACGGGCGGTCTCCTGTTCGCGGTCAGCGCCGTCGGATCGGCGTTCGCCTTCGCCGTGTGGGACCTCATCCTCTGGCGCGTCGTCGGCGGGCTGGGCGTCGGCGTCGCCTCCGTCATCGCCCCGACCTACATCGCCGAGGTCGCTCCGGCCCGCATCCGCGGCCGTCTCGCCTCGCTGCAGCAGCTCGCGATCACGGTCGGCATCTTCGTCGCCCTGCTGTCCGACAAGATCATCGCCGACTCGGCCGGTGGTGCTGAGAACTCGACCTGGCTGGGCTGGGAGGCCTGGCGGTGGATGTTCCTCGTCGGCATCGTCCCCGCGGTCGTCTGGGCCGTCCTGGCCCTGGGCGTCCCGGAGTCCCCGCGCTACCTCATCGCCCAGAACCAGACCGAGCGCGCCGGAGAGGTCCTGCGTCAGGTGCTCGGCACGCGCAGCATGGACGCGGTGCACCGCAAGGTCTCGGAGATCAAGATTTCGATGCGGCGCGAGCACGACCCGAGCCTGCGCGACCTGCGCGGCCCGAGGTTCGGCCTGCTGCCCGTCGTGTGGGTCGGGATCCTGCTGTCGGTCCTGCAGCAGGGCGTCGGCATCAACGTGATCTTCTACTACTCCACGACCCTGTGGCAGGCCGTCGGGTTCCAGGAGTCCGACGCGTTCACCACGTCGGTCATCACCTCGGTCACCAACGTCGTCGTCACGTTCATCGCCATCGCCCTCGTGGACAAGATCGGCCGCAAACCGCTGCTGACCGCGGGGTCGGCGGGCATGTTCGTCTCCCTCACCGTCATGGCGGTCGCGTTCTCCCAGGCCGGCGGCACCGCGGACAACCCCAGCCTGCCCGCCCCGTGGGGCACCATCGCGGTGATCGCCGCCAACGTCTACGTCATCTCGTTCGGCGCGACGTGGGGCCCGGTCGTCTGGGTGCTGCTCGGGGAGATGTTCCCCAACAAGATTCGCGCCGCCGGTCTCGCCGTGGCGGCGGCCGCGCAGTGGCTGGCGAACTTCGCCATCTCCACGAGCTTCCCGGCCCTGGCGGGGGCCGGGCTGCAGTTCGCCTACGGCCTCTACGCCCTCATCGCGCTGCTGTCGTTCGTCTTCGTCCGCAAGGCGGTGCGCGAGACGAAGGGCAGGGAGCTGGAGGACATGGACGAGCCCGCACCGGCGTCGGCGCGGTGACGCTCCACCTGGGGCACGAGGAGGGTCGCGACGCCCTGCTCGACGAGCTCACCGAGTGGGAGCGGTTGCTGGGGGCGTTCGACGACCTCGACGCTCCCAGCCGGTGCGAGGGGTGGACGTGCGGGCAGGTGCTGGCCCACGTCCACCTCGGGTTGCAGGAGGTCGCGCTGGCCCTGCTGGCCGTCGACGGCCCGGGGGACCTCACGGTCGACGCCGCGGGGTACTGGGAGCGGTACCCGACGTCGACGGACCCCGCCGGGGAGGCCACGTTCCTGGCCGGCCTGGTCGCCGCGCACTCCGGGCCCACCGTCTTCACGGCTCACGTCGCCACGACCGTCCGCGGCCTGGCCCGAGGGGTCGAACGGGTCACCGAGGGCCGGATCGCGTTCCAGGACATGACGTTCTCCACCGGCGACTTCCTCGGCAGCTGGGCCGTGGAACTCGCCGTGCACCACCTCGACCTGGAACTCATCGCCGACCCGCCCGCGGCGAGCGCGCTGCACCTGGCCCGCCGCACGGTGGACGACCTCGCGGGCGGGGCGGTCCCCGCCGGCTGGGACGACGCCACCGTCGTCCTGGCCGGCACCGGCCGGGTCGCGCTCACCGGCTCCGAGGCCGAGCAATACCCGGGGCTGTCCGCGCGGTTCCCCGTCCTGCGCTGAGGGGACCGCACCTCAGCCGACGGGCACGACGTGCGCCCTGACGGTCCGGGCGTCGGCGTCCCCGGTGACCCAACCCCGCTGCCCGGCGAACGCGAGCATCCCCTCGAACCGCTCGTCCCACCCCGCGTCGGCACCCTCGGCGTGGGCGGTGTCCCGCAGCCAGGACACCGCGACGCGGACGTGCGCGGCCGCGACGTCGTCGCCCTCGGCGTCCAGCTCGCCCACCGGACCCAGGACGGCGGCCAGGTCGCTCACGGACGTGCCGGCGGGGACGGTCACGTCGAGGGACGTGACGACGTCGTGGTCCAGCAGTTCGGCGGGCTGGGCCGCGGTGGGGTCGACGGCGATGCGCACGGCGGGTTCCTCCGGTGCTCGGGCGTGGTCGTCACGGTCGGGACATCGAGACCTCGGGCACACCCGTCCCGGTGTCGACCTGCTCGCTGCCGGCCACGACGGTGAACCCGTGCCGAGCGTAGAACCTGCGGGCCCGCGCGTTGTCGCGGAACACCCGCAGGTGGGCCGGCCGCTCCCCCACCGCACGCCGCAGCAGCGTGTCCGCGACCCCGGTGCCGCGGACCACGGCCGCCACGTAGAGGCTCCGCAGTTCCCAGCTCGGCGCACCGGGCACCCAGCTCACGACACCGACGACCTCGGGTCCGTCGGGGCCGTCCACCTCGGCCAACGCGCAGCCGCGGGACCCCGTCCGCAGCGTCTGCGCCCACCGGGCCAGCCGTTCGGGCACGCGCTGCGTCCGCAGGTAGGTGTCGGGGACGAGACCCGCGTAGCACTCGTCCCACGTCCGGGTCTGGAACTGCGCCACGGCGACGGCGTCGTCGAGGACGACGTCACGGACGTTCACTCCTGCGCCATCCTCCGCGCGATCTCCGCCTGCTCCCGCTCGATGCGGTTGCCGACGACGATCGAGCAGATCCAGATGACCGCGAAGACCCCGCCGACGACGAACATCAGCGGCACCACGAAACCCCCGGCGACGATGACCACCTGGAGGACCCACCCCAGCGCGTAGCCGCCGCGGCGCCGCAGCATCCCCGCCGCGAGCAGGCACAACAGCACGAGCACGCCCCCGACGAGGAGGTACGTCGAGCTGCGCTGCTCCATGGGCACGAGCCCGTAGGCCACGAGCGTCGCGAAGAACACGACGAGCGCCTCGCTGCCGAGGGTCGTCGCGGCCATGAGCCGCTTGGGGTTCCTCACTGCTTGCCCTTCCCCAGCAACGCGCGGGCGTCCCCGGCGAGCACGACCGACCCGGCGACGACGACCCCCGCCCCGGACCCCCCGATGCCGCCACCGGCGCCCGCCTCGGCCTCGGCGAGGTCCACGGCCGTCGCGACGGCCTGGTCGAGGCGTTCGACGACGTGCACGCGGTCCTCCCCGAACACGTCCTCGGCCAGTTCGGCCAGCTCGGCCGGTTCCATCCCGCGCGCCGAGCTCGACCGGGTGACGACGACCTCCGCCAGGACCGGTTCGAGGGCCTGCAGCACCCCCTCGACGTCCTTGTCGGCCATGACCGCCACGACGCCGACGAGCCGGCTGAGCGTGAACGCCTCGGCGATCGCGGTGGCCAGGGCCTGCGCACCGGCCGGGTTGTGCGCGGCGTCGGCCAGGATGAGCGGCGACGTGCGCAGCACCTCGAGCCGTCCCGGGGAGGAGACGTCGGCGAACGCGGCCTCGACGAGGCCGGGTGACAGCGTTCCGCCGGGCAGCGCGAGCAGCGCCTCGGCCGCCGACAGCGCCACGGCGGCGTTCTCGGCCTGGTGGGCCCCGTGCAGGGGCAGGAACACGTCGGCGTACAGCCCGCCGCGCGTGCGCAGCGAGACCTGCTGCCCACCGACGGCCAGGGTGCGGTCCTCGACCCCGAAGTCGAAGCCCTCGCGCACGACGGTCACGCGCTCGGCGGCGGCCTTGGCCAGCAGCACCGCACCGGCCTCCTCCTCCTGCTTGCCCAGGACGACCGTCGCGCCGTGCTTGATGATCCCGGCCTTCTGCCCGGCGATCTCCTCCAGCGTCGAGCCGAGCCACGTCTCGTGGTCCATCGACACCGGGGTGATGACGGCGACGTCGGGTTGCACGACGTTCGTCGTGTCCCAGGTGCCCCCGAGGCCGGTCTCGATGACGGCCACGTCGACGGGGGCGTCCGCGAAGGCCGCGAACGCCATGAGGGTCAGCACCTCGAAGAAGCTCAGCCGCGGTTCGCCGCGCTCGGCGGCCCGTTCGTCGACGATCGACACCACGGGTTCGACGTCGTCCCAGGCCCGCACGAACGCGGCGTGGGAGATCGGGTCGCCGTCGATCGAGATGCGCTCGGTGATGTCGACGAGGTGCGGGCTGGTGAACCTGCCGGTCCGCAGGTCGTGCTCGCGGACCAGCCGTTCCACGACGCGAGCCGTGGACGTCTTGCCGTTGGTGCCGGCCAGGTGCACGACGCGGTAGGCGAGCTGGGGGTCGCCCAGCAGCCCGCACGCCTCGCGCACCCGGTCCAGCGTCGGGTGGATCCGGTGCTCGGGGTTGCGCTCGAGGACCTGCGCAACGACGTCGGAGAACCGGTCGTCCTCCTCCTCGACCGGGCCGGCCGCCACCAGCCGGCCGTCGGCGTTCACGCGCGGGGAGCGGTGGTCCTGCGGGACCCGCCCGCGGCGCAGGCCGTCCGTGCCGAACGCCTCCCCCGTGTCGTCGGTGCCGTCGCCGAGCGGGCCCATGAGCTCCTCGAGCTCGCGGTCGTCCTCGCCGGGACCGCCGGGCGCGCTCACCGCCGCCCCCCGAGGTCGTCGGCGCGCCGCACCGAGATCCGCACCTCGTGCCCCTCGACCGACCCCACGAGCGTCGCCTCCTCCTCGCTGACCGCCGACGCCGACCCGCTGGACCCGAACTGCTGGGCCAGCGTCTCGGACACGACGAGGTTCTGGTGCGTCACGAGCGCCTCCCAGACGGGGCCGTCCGCGGCCACGGTCAACCGGATGCGGTCGCTGACGTGCAGCCCCGCGTCGCGGCGGGCCTGCTGCACGAGGCGGACGACGTCGCGGGCGATGCCCTCGGCCGCCAGTTCCGGCGTCACGGTCGTGTCGAGGACGACGAACCCGCCCCCGTCGAGCGCGGACGTCGCCACGGCGCCGTCACCGCCCTCGACCGTCGTCGTCAGCTCGTACTCGCCCTCGACGAGCTCGACGCCGCCGGACACGACCGTCCCGTCGGCGCGTTCGGTCCAGTCCCCGCTCTTGGACCCCTTGATCGCCTGCTGCACCTGCTTGCCCAGGCGCGGTCCGGCCGCGCGGGCGTTGACGGTGAGCTTGGCGGCCACGCCGTGCTCGGTGGCGCGGTCGATCGGTGCGAGCACGACCTGCCGCACGTTCACCTCCTCCGCGACGAGCTGGGCGAACGGTTCCAGGGCCGCCGGGTCCGCGACGAGGACCTCGAGCTTGTCCAGCGGCAACCGGACGCGCAGACCGTGCGCCTTGCGCAGCGCCAGCGCGCCGGAGCAGGTGGCGCGCACCTCGTCCATGGCGGCCACGAGCGCGGGGTCGCTCGGCAGGTCGACCGGGTCCGGCCAGTCGGTGAGGTGCACCGAGCGGCCGCCGGTCAGCGTCCGCCAGATCTCCTCGGTGAACAGCGGGAGCAGCGGCGCGAGCATCCGCGTCGTCGTCTCCAGCACCGTGTGCAGGGTGTCGAACGCGTCGTGGGCGCGGTCGGACTCCCCGTCCCAGAACGCCGACCGGGACCGGCGGACGTACCAGTTGGTCAGGGAGTCCAGGAACTGCCGCGACGTCTCGCACGCCCCGGCGATGTCGTAACCGTCGAGCTGTGCCGTCACCTGCACGACGGTGTCGTGCAGCTTGGCCAGCACGTACCGGTCCAGGACGTCGGGCGACGTCGTGCGCCAGCGCGGGGTGTGGCTGGAGGTCCCGGAGTACAGCTGGAAGAACTGGAAGGTGTTCCACAGCGGCAGCAGCACCTGGCGCACCGAGTCGCGGATGCCCTGCTCGGTGACGATGAGGTTCCCGCCGCGCAGCACGGGGGAACTCATGAGGAACCAGCGCATGGCGTCCGAGCCGTCGCGGTCCAGGACCTCGGACACGTCCGGGTAGTTCCGCAGCGACTTGCTCATCTTGCGGCCGTCGTCGCCGAGCAGGATCCCGTGCGAGACGCACGTGCGGAACGCCGGCCGGTCGAACAGCGCCGTGGCCAGGACGTGCAGCGTGTAGAACCAGCCGCGGGTCTGCCCGATGTACTCGACGATGAAGTCGCCCGGGTAGTGGCTCTCGAACCAGTCGGTGTTCTCGAACGGGTAGTGCACCTGGGCGAACGGCATCGACCCCGACTCGAACCAGCAGTCGAGGACCTCCGGGACGCGGCGCATGGTGGAGCGCCCCGTCGGGTCGTCGGGGTTGGGCCGGGTCAGCTCGTCGACGAACGGCCGGTGCAGGTCGGCCGGCCGGACGCCGAAGTCGCGTTCGAGGTCGTCGAGCGAACCGTAGACGTCGACGCGCGGGTACGCCGGGTCGTCCGACACCCACACCGGGATGGGGCTGCCCCAGTAGCGGTTGCGGCTGATGGACCAGTCGCGCGCCCCCTCCAGCCACTTGCCGAAGGACCCGTGCTGCACGTGGTCGGGGACCCAGGTGATCTGCTCGTTGAGCTCGACCATGCGGTCCCGGATCGCCGTGACCTTGACGAACCAGCTCGACACGGCGCGGTAGATCAGCGCGTTCCCGCACCGCCAGCAGTGCGGGTAGGAGTGGTCGTACGTCTCCAGGCGCAGCAGCAGCGCGCCCGAGGGCACCCCGTCGCGCAGCGCGCGGTTGATCTCCTTGTTCGCGTCGAAGACGTGCATCCCGGCGAAGTCGCGGACCTCGCCCGTGAACGTCCCGTTGGAGGCGACGGGGACGACGGGGACGATCCCGGCCGCGTCGGTGACGAGCTTGTCGTCCTCGCCGAAGGCCGGGGCGATGTGGACCATCCCCGTGCCGGAGTCGGTGGTGACGTAGTCGGCGGCGAGGACCTGGTGGGCGTTCTCCCGGCCCGCGAAGTAGTCGAAGGGCGGGACGTAGCGGCGGCCGAGCAGGTCGGCGCCGCGCTTGCGGGCCACGACGCGGTCGGCGGCGTCCTCGCCCAGTTCGCGGGCGTAGTGGGCCAGCCGGTCGGCGGCGAGCAGGAACCGCCGACCCTCGTGGTCGCCGGTGCCCGTGACGACGACGTACTCCAGGTCGGGGTGGACGGCCATCGCGAGGTTGCTGGGCAGCGTCCACGGCGTCGTCGTCCAGACGAGGCCGAGGACGCCGTCGAGGTCGTCGCCGGAGTCGGTGAACCGGAACCCGACGGTGACGGCGGGGTCCTGGCGGTTGCGGTAGACGTCGTCCAGGCGGGTCTCGGAGTTGCTCAGCGGCGTCTCGCACCGCCAGCAGTAGGCCAGGACGCGGAACCCCTCGTAGACCAGACCCTTGTCCCACAACGTCTTGAAGGCCCACATGACCGACTCCATGTAGTCGGTGTCGAGGGTCTTGTAGTCGTTCTCGAAGTCCACCCAGCGCGCCTGGCGGGTGACGTACTCCTCCCACTCCTTCGTGTACCTGAGCACGGAGGTGCGGCAGGCGTCGTTGAAGGCCGCGACGCCGAGCGCGTCGATCTGCGACTTGTGGGTGATACCGAGCTGCTTCTCGGCCTCCACCTCGGCGGGCAGGCCGTGGGTGTCCCAGCCGAAGCGGCGCTCGACCTGGTGACCGCGCATCGTCCGGTAGCGCGGCACGAGGTCCTTGACGTACCCGGTGAGCAGGTGGCCGTAGTGGGGCAGGCCGTTGGCGAAGGGCGGGCCGTCGTAGACGACGAACTCCCCGGCCGCGGACCCCCTGCGCGCGTCGACGCTGGCGCGGAAGGTGTCGTCCCGGGCCCAGGAGTCCAGCACGGCGCGCTCGATCTCGGGGAAGCTCGGGCCGCTCGTCGTCTCCGCGGCCACGTCACCGGCGACCTCGCCGGTCTGGGGGGTTTCCGTCACGTCCTCGGACACCGTGCTCGTCTCCTCGACTGAACCGCTCCAGCCGCGAGGACGACGCCCGCCGGGGCCGGCGGTGCCGCGGTACCACCCCGCTTGCCGCCCGCACCCTCCCCCACGGGGGAGAGCGGGGACGACCGCTCTCGTCCGGCTGTCACGGGCCGCACCCGTCCGGTTCTAGTGAGGCACCCGGGGGCACCCGTTCTTCCGGAGGCTCACCGGTGATGGCCGGATCGACGCCTGTGCGCCCATCGTAACCGGCGCGCGCCCACCGGTCTTCCCCGTTCGGCCCGCACTCCCGACCCCCGATCACCGGCAACGACGCTGCGTGACGACGGGCGAGGAATGGCGTGATGGTTCGTGACGAGGAGTGACGGCCAGCGGTCCACATGGTCGATGAATGAGCACAGCGTTACCTCTAGCGGCGGAACGGAGCTGTTGGAGGAGCAATCGGCTACCTAACGTCACTGACGAGCCCCGCAGCACCACGACAGCCCGAGCCCAGAGCCCCGCCCACGGAGGCAGCCCCCATGGCCGTTCAAGACCTCGCTCCGCTCCTCGTCCAGCCCGAGCCCCGGGTCGTCGAGGGGACCGTCCTGCCCCGGACGACCGTCCCCGCCCCCCGCGCCAGCCTCGCCGACCGCCTCGCCGACACCGCCGTCAACGCCCGGCGCGCGCTCGAGGTCACGATCCACCGCCTGCGCTACCGCCCCGCGACCCGGCGGGTGGCGAAGATGGCCGTCCTGCTGCCGGCGCACAACGAGGAGTCCGACATCGAGGCGTGCCTGGACTCGCTCGTGACGCAGACCCGCACCCCGGACCTCATCGTCGTCATCGCCGACAACTGCACCGACGACACCGTGAAGATCGCCCGCCGGTACCGGGGCATCAAGGTCATCGAGACCTCCGGCAACACCGACGCCAAGGTCGGGGCGCTCGCGACCGGGTACGCCGAGTTCCTCGCCGGCGGCGCCTTCGACGTCATGGTGAGCATGGACGCCGACGTCGTCCTCGACCCCGACTGCCTCGCCGACCTCGAGGCCGAGCTCCTCAAGACGCCCAGCGCGGCGGCCGTCTCCGCCAAGTACCACTTCGCCGAGGGCCAGGGCGGCTGGTTCAACCGCCAGCTCGTGCGGGCGCAGAAGATGGACTTCACCCAGTTCCAGGTCCGCGCCAATGAGCGCGCCCGCCGCACCACGATCGTCGGCGGCCAGTGCTCGGCGTTCCGGTTCGCCGCCGTCGACGAGGTGACCCGCCGGCACCGCCGCGCGGCCCCGTGGACGAACGAGACCGCGACCGAGGACGCCCAGCTCGGCCTGGAGCTGCAGGAGATCGGCTGGACGACGGTCATGTCGGCCACCGCCCGCGCCCAGGTCGGCGCCATGCCGACCGTCCGCGCCCTGTCCGGCCAGCGCGCCAAGTGGAACGCCGGGCTCATCGCCCTCATGACGAGCACGCCGCTGTCCAAGCGGACGCTGCCGTTCTGGCTGCAGCACATCGGCCTGGGCCTGAACGTCTTCATGCGCCTGGCCTTCGTCGCGCTGCTCGCCGCCTCGGTCTCCACCCACCAGTTCGTCTGGTCCTGGTGGTGGATCACCCCGACCGCGCTCGCCGCCCTCTACCAGCTGAAGATGGCGCACCTGTCCCCCCACCGCCGCGGCGCCGACTACCTGTTCGCCGCGCTGTGGCTGCCCGGTGAGCTGTGGCTGTGGTTCTCGGGCTGGAACACCGCCAAGTCCTGGGTGACGCACCTGCTCGGCACCCGCCGCGACCTGTGGGCCGCGCAGGCCGCGGCCGAGGCCGGCAAGCGCACCGGCGGCGGGGCCGGCGCCCTGCTCGGCACGATCGTCGGTTCGGTCGTCGTCTCCTCGGTCGGCGCCTGGTACTGGCTGACGCAGGCCAGCGTCGAGTTCCAGCGCGTCGTCCTGACCGTCGGCTGGCGCTCGCTCGCCTTCCTGACGATCGTCGCGAGCGCCCTGCTCGTCATCAAGCTGCTCCGCCCGACCCGCGGGCTCACCGCCTGAGCCAGGACTCCCCCGAACGGCCCGGACCTCGTCAGGTCCGGGCCGTTCGCCGTTCGCCGTTCGCCGTCCCCGGACCGCGGTGCCGGGACGGCGTGCGCGATGACGCCCGCCACCACGACGGTGACGCGGGTGACGGTGCCGCCCGCCAGGACGCGCCACACCACCGACCACTCGCCGCACCCCGTGCCTCAGCTCACGAGCCGGCGATCACGGCGGACCGGGACAGCGCCGCCGCGCCCACCACTCCGGAGTCGTCACCCAGGGCAGCGACGCAGAAGCGCAGGTCCGGGCTCGGACGCATCACCCAGGGCGTGGTGGACTCCTCGATCCGGTCCGCCAGGTCCGAGCCGAGCTTCTCCGCCAGACCCCCGCCGATGACGACGAGGTCGACGTCCAGCACGTTCAGGACGGCACCGATCCCGACCCCGAGCGCGTCCACGCCCGTGCCGAAGACCTCCTGCGCCAGCTCGTCCCCGTTCGCGAGGGCGGCCTCCCAGACGCTGGAGGTCATCGACTCCTTGCCCTTGTCGATCCGCAGTTCCTCCAGGGTCGTGGTGCGCCCGGCGTCCACCAAGGCCCGCACGGCGGTCTGCATCGACCGGCGCCCGGCGTAGGCCTCCACGCACCCGCGGCGCCCGCAGCCGCACAGCTGACCGCCGTCCCGGACGACGACGTGCCCGATCTCGCCCGCGGCTCCGTGCGACCCCAGGTACGGACGACCACCCAGCACGAGCCCGCCACCGACCCCGGTGCCCAGCCACACGCCCAGCACGTCGTCGTGGCCCTTCGCGGCTCCGTGCAGCCACTCCCCGAGCAGACCCACGTTGCCGTCGTTGCCCAGGACGACGGGCAGCCCGGTGCGGTCGGACAACCCCTCGACCAGGTCGACGGGGTCGTCCCAGCCCGGCAGGTTGGGCACGGTCAGCGCCCGTCCCTCGTGGACGACGCCGGGGATGCCGAGCCCGATGCCCACGGGATCGCCCCCGACCTCGGCCACCAGTTCGGCGATGACGTCCAGGACCGCTCCGGGCCCCTCCACCGGGGTGTTCCGCTTGGCGTTCCCGAGAACCTCGTGGTCGTCCCCGACCAGTCCGACCTCGATGTTGGTGCCTCCCACGTCGACCCCGACCGTCTGCATGGCCCCTCCTCCGCGTGCGCTGGTGGTGTCCTGGTGCCGTCCGGGCGCCGGGTCGCGTCGGACGTGCGGCGCGAGACCGCGGACCTGGCCGGGAGCCCGAGCCTCGCACGGCACCGGGTCCGTGGCGATCGCGCGGCGGGCGAGGTGGGCACCGGGGTGGGGTCGGCACCTGTGCCCGGTGCTCCCGGGTGGACCCCGCGTCCGGCGCGGCCTCGCGGTGCTGGCCGCTGGTGCTGGTGCTGGTCAGCCTCGCAGCGCGACGCGGTGACCGGCGGCTGCCGTCCCACGACGCGGACTGGTTCGACCCGGCGCCCTCACCCGGGCGATTACCAGGGACCGCCGGTACCGCTTACCTCGCACGACGCGTACGGTGTCGTCGTACGCACCCGCGACGAGGAGGTCCTGTGGTCCACACGCCCGCCCCCGGACGGAGCGTCGTCTTCGCCGACGGCGTCCGCACCCCGTTCGGCAAGGCCCGCCCCGACGGCGTCCACGCCCAGACCCGCGCCGACGACCTCGTCGTCGCGTGCCTGCGCGAACTGCTGCGCCGCAACCCGTCCCTGCCGCCCGAGCGGATCGAGGAGGTCGCCGTCGCGGCGGCCACCCAGTCCGGTGACCAGGGCCTCGTGCTCGGCCGCAGCGCCGCCCTGCTGGCGGGCCTGCCCGTCACGACGCCCGGGTACGCCATCGACCGCTGGTGCGCCGGCGCCATGACGGCCGTGACGACGAGCGCGGCCTCGATCGCCGTCGGCGCCCTGGACGTGGCACTGGCCGGCGGGGTCGAGCACATGGGTCACCACCCGCTGGGCGCCGGCATGGACCCGAACCCGCGCTTCCTCACCGAGCGCATCGTCTCCCCCGACGCCCTGGACATGGGCAAGACGGCCGAGGCGCTGCACGACCGGTTCCCGCAGCTGACGAAGGAGCGCGCCGACGCGTTCGCCGTCGCCAGCCAGGAGAAGTTCGCCAAGGCCGTCGCGAACGGGCAGGTCGAGGCCGACCTCGTGCCCGTCGCGTCCGCGAGCGCCGAGCGGGGCTGGGGCCTGGCCACGGCCGACGAGCTCGCGCGGCCCGGCACGACGATGGAGGGCCTGGCGAACCTGCGGACGCCGTTCCGCCCGCACGGGCGCGTCACCGCGGGCAACGCCTCCCCGCTGACCGACGGCGCCACCGCGTGCGTCCTGGCCGCCGAGGACGTGGCCGCCGAGCTGGGGCTGACGCCGAAGATGCGCCTGGTCGGGTTCGGGTTCGCCGGCGTCGAACCGGGGGTCATGGGCCTGGGCCCGGTCCCCTCCACCGAGAAGGTGCTGCAGCGCACGGGGTTGAGCATCGACGACATCGGTCTGTTCGAGCTGAACGAGGCCTTCGCCGTGCAGGTCCTCAGCTTCCTGGACCACTTCGGCATCGCCGACGACGACCCGCGCGTCAACCTCTACGGCGGCGCGATCGCGATCGGCCACCCGCTGGCGGCGTCCGGCGTGCGCCTCATGACCCAGCTCGCGCGCCAGTTCGCCGAGCACCCCGAGGTCCGCTTCGGCCTCACGGCGATGTGCGTCGGGTTGGGCCAGGGCGGTTCCGTGGTCTGGGAGAACCCCGCCTGGGAAGGGTTCGCTCACGAGGGGGCGGCCGCCTGATGACCGTCCACGTCCGCACCCTCGACCTGCCCCGCACCCCCGGCGGCACGAAGCCCGGCACGATGGCCCTGCTCACCCTCGACTCCGGCGACCCGCGCCGGCCGTTCGTCCTCGGCCAGCCCGGGCTGGGCGACCTCGACGCGGCCCTGGACGTCGCCGAGCGTCTCGTGCGCGAGGAGGGCGTCGTCGCGCTCGGCGTCACCGGCGCGCACCACGTGTTCTGCGCCGGGGCCGACCTCAAGGCCGTCGCCTCGATCGCCGACCTGGAGTCCAGCCGGGCCGTCGGGGCCCTCGGCCACCGGGTGCTGCGCCGCTTCGCGGACGCGGGCGTGCCGACGTTCGCGTTCGTCAACGGCCTGGCCCTCGGCGGCGGCCTGGAGACGGCGCTGCACTGCACTTACCGGACGGTCTCGGGCGCCGTGCGCGGCATCGGGCTGCCCGAGGCGTACCTGGGTCTCGTGCCCGGGTGGGGCGGGACGTACCTGCTCCCCCGCCTGGCCGGCCCGGACGTCGCGGTCAAGGTCGCGATCGAGAACGCGCTCGCGAACAACAAGACGCTGTCCGGTCCGCAGGCGTTCGAAGCCGGCATCGCCGACGCGCTGTTCGAGCCGGCCGACTTCCTCGTGCAGTCGCTGCGCTGGGCCGGGACGGTCCTCGCGGGCGAGACGGCGGTGGAGCGCGCCGAACCGGCCGACGAGGCGACGTGGACGGCGGCGCTCGCCCGGGGACGGGCCGTCGCCGACGCCCGCGTCCACGGTGCAGCCCCGGCGCCGTACCGGACGCTGGACCTCCTGGAGGCCGCCCGCACGAACGACCGGGACACCCACTTCGCCGCCGAGGACCAGGCGCTGGCGGACCTCGGGGTCTCCCCCGAGCTGAAGGCGGGCCTGTACGCGTTCGACCTCGTGCAGCGCTACGGCCGCAAGCCGACCGGTGCGCCGCAGGTGGACCCGCGCAAGGTGACCTCGGTCGGCGTCGTCGGCGCGGGCCTCATGGCCTCCCAGCTCGCGCTGCTGTTCCTGCACCGGTTGCAGGTCCCCGTCGTCCTCACCGACGTCTCGGCCGAGCGCGTGGAGAAGGGCGTCGGGTTCGTCCGCCAGGGAGTGGCCGACCTGCTGACCAAGGGCCGGATCTCCTCCGACACGGCCAACCGGCTGTCGGCGTCGGTGTCGGGGTCGGTGGACAAGAAGGCCCTGGCCGACTGCGACTTCGTCATCGAGGCCGTCTTCGAGGAGATGTCGGTCAAGCAGGACGTCCTGCGCGAACTGGAACCCCTGCTGCGCGAGGACGCCGTCCTCGCCACCAACACCAGTTCGCTGTCGGTCACCGAGATGGCGTCGGTGCTGGAGAACCCCGAGCGGTTCGTCGGCTTCCACTTCTTCAACCCCGTCGCCGTGCTGCCCCTCGTCGAGGTCGTGCGGACTCAGGCGACGGACGACGTCGCCCTGGCGACGGCGTTCGCGGTCGGGAAGAAGCTGAAGAAGACGTGCGTGCTCGTCCGGGACGCGCCCGCGTTCGTCGTGAACCGCATCTCGACGCGCATGTTCGACGAGGTCGTCAAGGCCGTCGACGCGGGCACGCCGCTGCTCGACGTCGAGCACAGCCTCGACGAGCTGGGGCTGCCGATGACGCCGTTCCGCCTCGGGCACTTCGTCGGGCCCGCCGTCATGCTGCACGTGCACGAGACGCTGGCCGCCGCCTTCCCCGACCGGTACACGGTCTCGGACAACCTGCGGCGCTGGGTCGAGGCGGGCGGACCGGAACTCGTCACGCCGAAGGGCCCGGTCGCGCTGACCGGCGCCCACGAGGGCCTGTTCCAGGGGGGCGACGCGCCGCTGACGCGCGAGGAGGTCCTGCGGAACGTGCAGGACGCCCTCGCCGACGAGATCCGCCGCGTCCTGGACGAGGGCGTCGTCGCCGGCCCTGAGGACGTCGACGTGTGCCTGGTCCTGGGCACGGGGCACCCGCTGTTCACGGGCGGGATCACGCCGTACCTGGACCGGGTCGGCGCCGGCGAGCGGGTCACGGGCCGCCGGTTCCACCAGGGCTGAGCGCCCCGCACGGCGCAGGCCCCCGGACCGTGCGGTCCGGGGGCCTGCGCCGTGGGGGCGGGCGCTCAGGTGAAGCTGGAGACCCCCGTGAGGTGGCGTCCGACGATGAGGGTCTGGATCGACTCGGTGCCCTCGTAGGTGTGCAGGGCCTCGACGTCGGCCATGTGCCGCGCGACGCGGTGTTCCAGCAGGATCCCGTTGCCGCCCAGCAGGTCGCGCGCCATCGCGGTCACGGCGCGGGCCTTGCGGGTCGCGTTGACCTTGGCCAGGGAGGCCTGGGTGTCGGTGAGGCGGCCGGCGTCGGCGAGCTTGCCGACCCGCAGGCAGAACAGCTGCATCGCGGTCACCTCGGCGAGCATCTGCACGAGCTTGTCCTGCACGAGCTGGAAGCTCGCCAGCGGCTGACCGAACTGCCGGCGCTCCAGCGAGTACGCCAGGGCCGTCTCGTACGCGGCGGTCGCGTGCCCGAGCGCGCCCCACGCGATGCCGGCGCGGGTGGCGGACAGGACGCGGCCGGTGTCGCGGAAGCTGCGCGCCCCCGGGAGCTTGTTCTCGGCCGGCACCCGCACGCCGTCCAGCGTGATGGCCGCGTTGTGGATCGCCCGCAGCGACGCCTTGCCCTCGATGACGGTCGCCTCGTACCCGGGCGTCCCCCGCTCCACGAGGAACCCCTGGACCTGGCCGTCCTCCCCGCGTGCCCACACGACGCAGACGTCGCAGACGGTCCCGAACCCGATCCAGCGCTTGGCGCCGTCGAGGACGTACTCGTCACCGTCCCGGCGGGCCGTGGTCCCCAGGGCCACGGCGTCGGAGCCGTGGTCGGGTTCGGTGAGCCCGAACGCCCCGAGCACCTCCAACCGGGCCATGGGCGGCAGCCAGCGCTCCTTCTGCTCCTGCGACCCGAGGAACTCGATGGACCGCATCGCCAGACCCGCCTGGACGCCGAGCATGGTGGCGAAGCTGCCGTCGCCGCGCGAGAGTTCCATCGTCACCAGGCCCGCGGCGGTGTGGCTCAAGCGCGGGACCCCCGGTCCTTCCAGACCGTCGCCGACGAGGTTCAGCTGCCCGTACTCCTTGAGCAGGTCCATGGGCATCTCGGCGCGTTCCCAGTACCCGCCGGCGACCGGGACCACCTTCTCGTCCACGAACGCGCGGACGGTGGCCCAGGTCTCGCGCTCGGCGTCGGTGAGGTCGGCGGCGATGTCGTAGTAGTCGACGCCGGTGGGGACCGCGTCGCTGGTGGCGCTCGTGCTCGCGTGCTGGGGGGTGCTCATGCCGGGGTGTCCTCCGTCCGTGCAGGGGGTGTGATCTCGCGCTTGAGGATCTTGCCGGTGGGGCCCTTCGGCAGGTCCGACACGATCCAGACCCGCCGCGGGTACTTGTACGCGGCGAGCTGCGCCTTGACGTGCTGCTGCAGTTCCTCCGGGGTGGCGCTCGCGCCCTGCTTGAGGACCACCGCCGCCCCGATCTCCTCGCCCACCAGGGGGTCGGGGAAACCCACGACGGCCGCCTGCTCGACGGCCGGGTGCTCGTACAGGACCTCCTCGACCTCGCGCGGGTACACGTTGTACCCACCGCGGTCGATCATGTCCTTGGCCCGGTCGACGATCGTGTAGTACCCCTCGGGGTCCCGCGTCGCGAGGTCGCCGCTGCGGAACCAGCCGTCGGTGATCGCCTGGGCCGTGGCGGTCTCGTTGCGCCAGTAACCCTTCATGACGTTCTCCCCCTTGACGACGATCTCGCCGACCTCTCCCGGGGCCACGGGGGAACCGTCGGCCGAGCGCAGGTCCATCTCGCAGCCGCGGACCGGGACGCCGATCGTGCCGGGTTTGCGCGGGAGGTCGGGGAGGTTGAACGAGGCGACGGGCGAGGTCTCGCTCAGGCCGTACCCCTCGAAGACCTGCACCCCGTACCTCTCCTCGAAACCCCGCAGCACCTCCACGGGCAGCGAAGCACCGCCCGAGACCGCCATGCGCCAGGAGGACAGGTCCCGGCCGGCCGCGGTGGGCTCACCCAGCATCGCCACGTACATCGTGGGGACTCCGGCGAAGTGGGTGACGCGGTCGCGTTCGACGACGGCCAGCGCCGCCTCCGCGGTGAACCGGGGCAGCAGCGACATGGTGCGGCCCGCGACGAGCGCGGTGTTCATGGCGCAGGTCTGGCCGAAGGCGTGGAACAGCGGGAGGGCCCCGAGGATGACGTCCCCCGCACCCATCCGGACGAGCTGCTCCTGGGAGGTGACCGCGTTGCTGAGGAGGTTGTGGTGGGTCAGTTCCGCGCCCTTGGGCGCCCCCGTCGTCCCGGAGGTGTAGAGGATGACGGCGGTGTCCTGCGGGTCGGGGTCGCGCACGTCGTCGTGATCGGGCTCGACCCCCGCGAGCAGGGCCGCGGTCCCCTCCGGGTCGACCTCCACGACGCGGGTGGGCGTGCCGACGGCCCCGGCGTGGGCGGCCTCGGCGACGGCGTGCCAGACGAGGGCGAGCACGGCGCCGGAGTCGGTGAAGTGGTGGTTCACCTCCCGGCCCCGCAGCAGGGGGTTCATCGGCACGACGACCGCGCCGGCGCGCAGGATGCCGTGGTAGAGCACCGGGAAGTGCGGGACGTTGGGCGCGATCAGCGCCACCCGGTCCCCCCGCCGCACGCCCTGCGCGCGCAGCAGGGCCGCCACGCGGGCGGTGGCGTCGTCGAGCGCGGCCCAGGTGAGGGCGTGGTCGTCGAGGCGGACCGCGACCTCGTCGGGGCGGGTGCGCGCGTGCTCGGTGAGGACGCTGGCGAAGCTGTGCATCTGCTCTCCTGCGGACGTCGTCGTCGCTGGTTGCGTGCAGCTTCGCACACGTCAGGCGGTGGTGTGCACCGGCCCGGCACCGCGGTCGGCCGTCCGGGTGCAGGCCCGCCCGGCGTGCTTGGCCGCGTAGAGCGCGGCGTCCGCGCGGGCGACGAGCGCGTCCAGCGGTTCGGCGCCGTCCCAGACCGCCAGCCCCGCCGAGAACGTCTGCCCCTCGGGCGTGACCGCCCGCAGGTCGGCGAGGACCTGCTCCACCCGGGCGGGGGCGATCCCGGTCGCGACGAGGGCGAACTCCTCCCCGCCCCACCGGGCCAGCGCCACCCCCGTGCCCGCGAGCGCCCCCCGCCACGCCGTGCAGGCCCCGACGAGCAACCGGTCCCCGGCGGGGTGGCCGCGGGTGTCGTTGAAGACCTTGAACCGGTCGAGGTCGAGGAGGGCCACGACGAGGTCGGTGCCGTCGAGCCGGGCCCGGTCGCGCAGGCGGCGCAGCTCGGCGTCGGCGCTGCGCCGGTTCAGCAGACCGGTCAGCGGGTCGGTGCGGGCGAGGTCGGCGAGCAGGTCCGCCTGCGCGCGCACCCTCCGCAGCAGCACGTGTATCCGCAGCACGACGAGCAGGAAGAGGACGGTGGACCCGACGACGTAGGCCCAGCCCTGCGGGGGCAGGCCGAGCAGCAGCTGGAGGACGAGCGTGGCCGGGGCCAGCAGGCTCGCCCCGGTCAGGACCAGCAGCCGGGAGGTGGACAACCCCGCGGACCCCGGTGCGGGGGCGGGGTCGGACAGCCGCCGCATCGAGGGGTGCAGGGCGGCGCAGCCCCACAGCACGTACGCCGCCTGCCACATCCAGTCGGCTCCGGAGCCGTCGCCGGGGCCGAACGACGTGGCGTACTGGTCGACGGAGTCGGCCACGAGCAGGACGAGGGCCGCCGAGGCCAGCAGCCGGGACGACACCGACCGGTGCCCGGTGGCCGCGAAGAGGCGCACGAGGGCGCCCAGGACGACGACGTCGGCCACCGGGTAGGCCGCGGAGACGACCGCGCTGGCGGGGTCGGCGGAGAACCCGGCGAGGGTCGGCGCGATGAGGGAGGTCCACGACACCAGACCGCAGCCGGCGACGAGGATGGCGGCGTCGACGGCGCCCTCGACGTCCCGGCCGGGCCGGGCCAGGCGCGCCATCCGCAGCAGGCCGGCGGCCACGAGGGGGTAGGCGGCGAGGTAGAGCAGGTCCGGGGGGCCGGGGAAGCCGCGCACGTCGAGCAACCACCAGCAGACCCAGTAGGTGACGTCACCGAGCGCCCAGGACCCCAGGCCGGCCGCCAGCAGCCACCAGGCGCGGGGGTGCCGGGGGCGGTGCAGACGAGCACCGACGACGGTGGCGACCCCGGCCGCGCACCCGGTGAGGGCGCCGAGACCGTCGCGGACGGGGCCCTGCGGGACCAGCTGGACGCCGAGGGCGAGCAGGGCCCCGACCAGCGCGTAGGCGCACCACGGCGAGCGCACCACCCGCCTCGCCCCAGAGCACCGGTCCACGGTGGGGCATCGACCACCGCGCCGGGTGGCTTCAGCCCCGCGGGGCGGGTTGGGCCGTTCGGTGGGCGGTGCGGACGGGGACCGCGGGGACCGCCGAGGTCCCCGCGTCCTGCCCGGTGACCGGCCCGGCGGGCTCCGGCGCCCAGCACGTCCGGTCGCGCCCGGCCGCCTTGGCCGCGTACAGGGCCTCGTCGGCCGCGGCGACGAGCGCGGCGAGGTCCACGACCCCGCCGGTGCCGACGTTCCAGCGCGCCGCGCCGGCCGAGAACGTGCGGCCCGCGGGGACGACCCCGCGCATCCGGTCCAGGACCGCGTCCACGCCCGCGCGCTCGAGCCCGACGAGCACCACGAGGAACTCCTCCCCGCCCCAGCGGGCCAGCTGACCGCCCGCGCCGGCCAGGACCTCGCCCCACGCGCGCGCCGCCCCGACGAGCAACCGGTCTCCCGCGGGGTGCCCGTACGTGTCGTTGAACGCCTTGAAGTGGTCCAGGTCGAGCAGCACGACGACGAGGTCGGACCCGTCCTGGGCGCACCGGGCGCTGGTGCGCGCCAGCACGGCGTCGCCGCTGCGGCGGTTGAGCAGACCCGTGAGGGGGTCGGTGCGGGCCAGGTCGCCGAGCTGCTCGGCCTGCACCCGCAGGCGCCGCAGCAACGTCCACATGCGGGTCACGACGAGCAGGAACAGCACCGCGGAGGTGATCGCCACCGCCCACGAGGAGGGGTGCTGCTGCAGCAGGAGCTGCAGCGTGAGGGTCGCCGGGGCCAGCAGGCTGGCACCGGCCAGCAGCACCAGCCGCCCGCCGCCCAGCTCGCCGTGGCCGGTCCCGGGGGCGGGGTCGGACAGGCGGCGCATCGAGGGGTGCAGGGCGCTGGCCCCCCACAGCAGGTACGCCAGCAGCCAGGCCGGGTCCAGGCCGAGCCCGTCGTAGCCGGCGGCGGCGTACGCGACCTGGTACGAGGCGTCGGCGACGAGCATCATGACGGTCCCGGAGCACAGGAGGGCGAAGCTCGGCGACCGGGCACCGGCCGCCGAGGTGAGCCGGACGAGCATCGCCAGGACGAAGACGTCCGCCACGGGGTACACGGCCGAGACCGCCCCGCCGAGCAGGTCCTGGGACAGGGTCCGCAGCGCCGGTTCGAGCAGGAACACCCAGCTCAGCAGGCCGGCGCCCACGGACAGGACCGTGGCGTCGATGACGCCCTCGACGTCGCGGCCCGGACGGGCCTTGCGGGCCAGCGCCAGCAGGGAGAACCCCAGGAAGGGGTAGGCCAGCAGGTAGGCGGCGTCCGGCCACGCCGGGTACGCCTGCGAGCCGCCGACGTCGTAGACCAGGACGTACAGCGCGTCACCGGTGCCCCAGCAGAGCATCCCGGCGGCCATCGCCCACCAGGCGCGCGGCTGCACGGGCCGGTGGGTGCGGACGCCGACCGCGACGGCGACGGCGCTGCTGCACCCGACGGCGGCCAGCAGCGCGTCGTGCAGGGTGCCGGTCGTCAGCAGGCACGCCAGCGCCACCGTCCCGCCGAGCAGGAGGTAGCTCACCCACGGGGGCGGACGTCGCAGGAGCCGGCTCACCAGGGGAACATCGGCGCGCGCCGGGGTCGGCCTGAGCGGGCCGTCCGGGGGTCGCCGGCCCCGCCGCGCGGTTGCGGGATGATGGGGGCATGTCCGACGCCAGCACCCCCTCCACCGACGGCGCAGCCCCCGCGCCCGCGCAGTTCCGCGCGACCACCGCACCCGGCGTCGAGGTACCCGACCGTCCGACGGTCGACGGTCTGGAGGAGCGCTGGGCCCCCGCCTGGCAGGACCGCGGCACCCACGCCTTCGACCGCTCCGTCCCGCGCGCCGACGTCTACTCCATCGACACCCCGCCGCCCACGGTCTCCGGGTCGCTGCACGTGGGGCACGTCTTCAGCTACACCCACACCGATGTCGTCGCCCGTTTCCAGCGGATGCGCGGCAAGTCCGTCTTCTACCCGATGGGCTGGGACGACAACGGCCTGCCGACCGAGCGGCGCGTGCAGAACTACTACGGCGTGCGCTGCGACCCGGCGCTGCCGTACGACGCCTCGTTCGTGCCGCCGGAGAAGGCGCCGAAGAACGACCGCGACTTCGTGCAGGTCTCGCGCCGCAACTTCGTGGAGCTGTGCGACCGGCTGACGGCCGAGGACGAGCAGGTCTTCGAGTCCCTGTGGCGGCGCCTGGGTCTGTCGGTGGACTGGTCGCACACCTACTCCACGATCTCGGAGACCTCCCGGGCCACGGCCCAGCGGGCGTTCCTGCGCAACCTGGCCCGCGGCGAGGCGTACACGGCCGAGGCCCCGACGCTGTGGGACACGACGTTCCGCACCGCGGTCGCGCAGGCCGAGCTGGAGGACAAGGACACCGAGGGCGCCTACCACCGGCTCGGCTTCGCGCCCACCGCCGGTGGTGACCCGGTGTTCATCGAGACGACCCGGCCCGTGCTGCTGCCCGCGTGCGTCGCCCTCGTGGCCCACCCCGACGACGAGCGCTACCAGCCGCTGTTCGGCACGACCGTGCGCACGCCGCTGTTCGGCGTCGAGGTGCCCGTCGTGGCGCACAAGCTGGCCGACCCCGAGAAGGGGTCCGGCATCGCGATGATCTGCACCTTCGGCGACACCACCGACATCACGTGGTGGCGCGAGCTGAACCTGCCCAACCGCGCCGTCATCGGCCGCGACGGCCGGCTGCTGCGCGAGACCCCGGCGTGGCTGTCCGGGGCGGGTGCGGAGTTCTACGCGACGCTGGCCGGCCAGACGGTGTTCTCGGCGCAGAAGGCGGTCGTGGAGGCGTTGCAGGCCTCCGGGGACATGGTCGGGGAGGCGAAGAGGATCACGCACCCGGTGAAGTTCTACGAGAAGGGCGACCGCCCGCTCGAGATCGTGTCCACCCGGCAGTGGTACCTGCGCAACGGCGGCCGCGACGCGCAGCTGCGCTCGGCGCTGCTCGAACGCGGCGGCGAGCTGGCCTGGCACCCCGAGCACATGAAGCACCGGTACGACCACTGGGTCTCCGGGCTCAACGGCGACTGGCTGATCTCCCGGCAGCGGTTCTTCGGCGTCCCGTTCCCCGTCTGGTACCCGCTGGACGCCGACGGCGAACCCGTCTACGACTCCCCCGTGGTGCCCGCCGAGTCCGCGCTGCCGGTGGACCCGGCCGCCGAACCGGCCCCGGGCTACAGCGAGGACCAGCGCGGCGTGCCGGGCGGTTTCGCGGCCGACCCCGACGTCATGGACACGTGGGCGACGTCGTCGCTGACCCCGCTGCTGGCCGGCGGCTGGGAGCGCGACGAGGACCTGTTCTCCCGCGTCTACCCGATGGACCTGCGCCCGCAGGGCCAGGACATCATCCGCACCTGGCTGTTCTCCACCGTCGTGCGCTCGCACCTGGAGTTCGACGGTCTGCCGTGGAAGCGGACCGCGCTGTCGGGCTGGATCCTCGACCCGGACCGCAAGAAGATGTCGAAGTCCAAGGGCAACGTCGTGACGCCGCTGGCGCTGCTGGAGGAGTTCGGCTCCGACGCGGTGCGCTACTGGGCGGCCTCCTCCCGGCTCGGGACGGACGCGACGTTCGACACCGGGCAGATGAAGATCGGCCGTCGGCTGGCGATGAAGCTGCTCAACGCCTCGAAGTTCGTCCTCGGTCTCGGCGTCGAGCGCGGGACCGCGGCCGACCCGGCCGCCGTGACCGAACCGATCGACGCGGGGGGCCTCGCGGGGCTGGCGACGGTCGTGGCGCAGGCGACCGACGCGTTCGAGCGCTACGACCACGCCACCGCCCTCGACGTCACCGAGAGGTTCTTCTGGAACTTCTGCGACGACTGGGTGGAGCTGGTCAAGGACCGCGCCTACGGCTCGCGCGGGGAGGGCCCGGCGGCCTCGGCGCGGGCGACGGCGGCGCTGACCCTGCGGACCCTGCTGCGGTTGTTCGCGCCGTTCCTGCCCTTCGCGGCCGAGGAGGTCTGGTCGTGGTGGCAGGACGGGTCCGTCCACACCGCGCCGTGGCCGGTGGTGCGCGAGCTCGGCTCGGTGGACGAGGGCACGACGCTCGTGCTCCCCGCTGCGGGGCAGGCGCTCTCGGCGCTGCGGAAGGTCAAGAGCGAGGCGAAGGTCTCGCAGAAGACGCCGCTGGGCGCGGCGACGGTCTCCGGCCCCGCGCACCTCGTCGAGGCGGGCCGTCGTGCCGAGGCGGACGTGCTCGCGGCCTCGCGGGCCGCCTCGATCGAGTGGGTCGTCGTCGAGGGGGCCGAGGGCCTCACCGCGGTCGCGCAGATCGCCCCGGCCGAGGGCTGAACCGCCGCGGGGCCCGGCCGGTGCTCCTGCCGGCCGGGCCCCCGCGGGGTGGGCTCGTCAGCGTTCGACGGTGCCCGCGATGAACGCCTCGACGCCGGCGCGGCCGGTCTCGTCGTCGCGCTGCTCCGGCGGGGACTTCATGAAGTAGGCCGACGGGGACAGCAGCGGGCCGCCGATCCCGCGGTCCAGGCCGATCTTGGCGGCGCGGACGGCGTCGATGATGACGCCGGCGGAGTTCGGGGAGTCCCACACCTCGAGCTTGTACTCCAGGTTCAGCGGGACGTCGCCGAACGCCTTGCCCTCCAGCCGGACGTAGGCCCACTTGCGGTCGTCGAGCCACTGGACGTAGTCGCTGGGACCGATGTGGACGTTGCGGGTGCCGAAGTCGGCCTCGACGTTGGAGGTGACGGCCTGCGTCTTGGAGATCTTCTTGGACTCCAGCCGGTCGCGCTCGAGCATGTTCTTGAAGTCCATGTTCCCGCCGACGTTCAGCTGGTAGGTCCGCTCCAGCTTGATCCCGCGGTCCTCCAGCAGCTTGGCCAGGACGCGGTGGGTGATGGTCGCGCCGACCTGGGACTTGATGTCGTCGCCGACGATCGGGACACCGGCGTCGGTGAACTTCTGCGCCCACTCGGGGGTGCCGGCGATGAAGACGGGCAGGGCGTTGACGAAGGCGACCTTCGCGTCGATGGCGCACTGGGCGTAGAACATCGCCGCGTCCTCGGACCCCACGGGCAGGTAGCAGACGAGGACGTCGGCCTTCGCCTCGCGCAGGGCGGCGACGACGTCGACCGGTTCGGCCGCGGACTCGCTGATCGTCTCGCGGTAGTACTTGCCGAGACCGTCGAGGGTGTGGCCGCGCTGCACGGTCACACCCGTGGCCGGGACGTCGCAGATCTTGACCGTGTTGTTCTCCGACGCGCCGATGGCGTCGGCGAGGTCGAGGCCGACCTTCTTGTCGTCGACGTCGAACGCGGCGACGAACTCGACGTCGCCCACGTGGTAGTCGCCGAACCGCACGTGCATGAGCCCGGGGACGGGCTGTGCCGGGTCGGCGTCGCGGTAGTGGTGCACGCCCTGGACGAGCGAGGCGGCGCAGTTGCCGACGCCGACGATCGCGACGCGGATGGGACCAGCCATCAGGGGGTCTCCTTCGGGGTGGGGGTGGGTGTGGGGTGGTGCTCGGCGGTGATGAGGCGTTCGAGCCAGTCGACCTCGCTGCGCACGGTCTCCAGACCGTGCCGCTGGGCCTCCAGCGCGTAGACGTCGAGCTGGGCTTGGGTGCGCTCGATGGACCGGTTCATCTGCTCCAGGCGTTCGAGCAGCCGCGCGCGGCGGCCCTCCAGGACGCGCAACCGGGTGCGGGGGGCGACCCGGGCGAAGAGGGCGAAGTGGACGCCGAACGCGTCGTCCTCCCACGCCTCGGGGCCGGACTCCTCGAGCATGCCGGCGAGCCGGTCCCGGCCGTGCGCGGTGATCTCGTAGACGACGCGGGCCCGCTTGGGGCTGATGGTGCCCGGCAGCCGCTGCTCGGTCGTCTCGGTGATGCAACCGCCGGCCTGCAGGGCGCGCAGCGCGGGGTAGAGCGTCCCGTAGCTCAGGGCCCGGAGCACCCCCAGCCGCTGGTCGAGGCGCTTGCGCACCTCGTAGCCGTGCATCGGGCCGTCGGCCAGCAGCGCCAGGACGGCCAGCAGGACGACGTCACCGCGCTTGCGGACCACGACAGCTCCTCAGCTCGCTTTCGATGCATCGATTCGATGCATCCGATCGCGACAGTAGGCGGTGCGGGCTCCCTGCGACAACCCGCGGGCCCCGGTGCGCGGCGAGCACGCGGTGGGCGACTGGTGGGCCGGTGGTGGGCGGGTCGTCCGCGGCGCTCGCGGTGCCGGTAGGTTCCGGGGATGGTCAGTGGCCCTGCTGAAGCGCTGGAACGCGAACTCGCCGTGCTCTTGCGGCGCTCTCGCGCCATCAACCGGGAGACCGCGCGCAACGTGCACCCGGACCTGGAGCCGGAGGCCTACAGCCTGCTGGTGCGCCTCGACGACGTCGGGGAGTCGCGGCCCTCGGACCTGGCGACGTTCTTCGGCATCGGCAAGCCCACGCTGTCCCGGCAGGTCCAGCTCCTCGAACGCCTCGGCCTCGTCAGCCGCGAGGCCGACCCGACCGACGGGCGCGCCGTGCGGCTCACCCTGTCCCCCGACGGCCTGGAGAAGGTGCACGCCGCCCGCGCCGCGCGCCGGCAGCGGCTGCACACCCGCCTGGAGGGCTGGCCGGAGGAGGACATGACCGCTCTCGCCGACCTCCTGCACCGCCTGAACTCCGCGATCTGACCCGCGGCGGGGACACCCCCGCCCGCGCGGCGCCGGCCGCGGCACGCGGTGGTGGCGCGCCCGCTCCCCCGGGCGGGCCGCCACCGCGCCCCCCTGCCCGGACCGACCGGCCCGACCGGATCGAGTTGCATGGAGCAACCAACACACTTAATGTTGCTTGCACACACCAACCGAGCCGATCGAGGTCGTCATGGCCACACCGCACGCGTGCGCAGCGCTCGCCGACGTCTTCCCGGACCTCCTGCGGGCCCACCGGGAGCTGGTGGGCACGCACCACACCCCGGCCGTCGCCGCGCTGGCCGTCGTCCTCCAGCACGGACCGCTGCGCGTCAGCGAGGTCGCCGAGCACCTCTCCCTCGACCTGTCGACCGTCAGCCGGCAGGTCAGCCACCTCCGGCAGCGCGGACTGCTCGTCTCCTGCCCCGACCCCGCCGACGGCCGCTCCCAGCGCCTCAGCCTCACCCCGGCCGGCGTGCAGGAGATCCGCACCTTCCGCCGCGCCGTCGTCGACCGGCTCCTCGACCACCTCGACGGCTGGCGGGACGAGGAGGTCGGCGACCTCACCCGCCTCCTCGGCCGCCTCGTCGCCGCCCCGGTCCCGTCCAGCCCCCCGTCCACCCACCAGAAGCAGTTGCAGGGGAACGCATGAGCAGCACCACCGACGTCCCACCGACGTCCAGCACCGGCACCGGCGGTGCCCCGAAGATGACCCACGCGCAGGTCCTGGAGGCGCTCTCGGGCCTGCTGCTGGGGATGTTCGTCGCCATCCTGTCCTCCACGGTCGTCTCGAACGCGTTGCCGCGCATCGTCAACGACCTGCACGGCACCGAGTCCGGCTACACCTGGGTCGTCACCGCCGCCCTGCTGGCCACCACCATCTCCACGCCCATCTGGGGCAAGCTGGCCGACCTCTTCTCCAAGAAGCTGCTCGTCCAGATCGCCCTGGTCATCTTCGTCGTCGCCTCGGCCGTCGCCGGCCTGTCGACCAGCATGGGCATGCTCATCACCCTGCGCGTCTTCCAGGGCCTGGGCGGTGGCGGACTGCTCGCCCTGGCGCAGGTGATCCTCGCCTCGATGGTCACCCCCCGCGAGCGCGGTCGGTACTCCGGCTACCTCGGCGCCACCTTCGCCCTGGCCACGGTCGGCGGCCCCCTCATCGGCGGGGTCCTCACCCAGCACCTGTCCTGGCACTGGTGCTTCTACGTCGGCATCCCGTTCGCCATCGCCGCCTTCATCGTGCTCCAGACCCGCCTGAAGCTGCCCGCCCAGCCCCAGCGCGACGTCTCGATCGACTACCTCGGCGCCCTCCTGCTGGCCGCCGGGATCTCCGCCCTGCTCATCTGGGTCTCCCTGGCCGGCAACCAGTTCGACTGGGCCTCGTGGTGGACCGTCGGCCTCGTCGCCGGCGGTGTCGTCCTCCTCGGCCTGGCCGTCGTCGCCGAGCGACGTGCCGCCGAGCCGATCGTCCCGCTGAAGTTCTTCCGCAACCCGACGATCGCCCTGTCGGCCGCGGCCAGCCTCTTCGTCGGCGTCGCGATGTTCGGCGCCACGATCTTCCTCAGCCAGTACTTCCAGCTGGCCCGCGGGGAGACCCCGACCATGGCCGGCGTCATGACCATCCCGATGATCGTCGGGCTCTTCCTCGCCTCCACGATCGCCGGGCAGTTCATCACCCGCACCGGCCGCTGGAAGGGCTGGCTGGTCACCGGCGGCGTCCTGCTCACCGCCGGCCTCGGTCTCATGGGCACCATCGAGTACGACACGGACTACTGGGTCGTCGCCCCCTTCATGGCCCTCGTCGGCCTCGGCGTCGGCATGATGATGCAGAACCTCGTCCTGGCGGTCCAGAACGTCGCCGAACCCCGCGACCTCGGCTCGGCCAGCTCCTTCATCGCCTTCGCCCGCAGCCTCGGGGGTGCCATCGGCGTCTCCGCGCTCGGCGCCGTCCTCGGCCACCGGGTCACCGACCACCTCGAGAGCGGCCTGCGCGCCGCCCGCATCGACCCCGGCCAGGCCCTGTCGTCGATGGGCTCCGCGACCGGCGTCCCCGACCTGCGTGCGATCCCCGAGCCCGTGCGCTCGATCGTGCAGTCGGCCTACGGCTCCTCCATCGCCGACGTCTTCCTCATCGCCGCCCCGTTCGCGCTCATCGCCTTCCTCATCACGCTCTTCTTCAAGGAGCGCGCGCTGCGCACGGACGACGACGCGCCGGAGGCCTCGGACCGCACCTCGGCCACGGCCGTCGCGGCCACGACGGGCCAGGAGGGCGTCCGCAGTGCGAGGATCGGCGGAACGGCCGTGCACGGCGACGGCTCGCTCGACGGGTCGGCGAACGGTCGCCCGCACCCCGACCGGGAGGAGATCCCCAGCGTGCCCGCCCAGTCCTCGCGCACCGACACCGGCCTGTCGGTGTCCGGCACCGTCAGCCACCACGACCGCCGGCCGCTGCCGGGTGCCGTGGTGACCCTCGCCGACCAGTCCGGGCAGCAGGTCGCCCGCACCAGCACCCGCGACGACGGGGGCTACCGGCTGGACCTGCCGACCGGTGGCACCTACCTGCTCATCGTCGCCGCGGCCCACGTGGCCCCCTCGGCCACGCTCGTCGGGGTCGGGGACACCCCGGTCACCCGCGACGTCGTGCTCGCCGGCCGCTCGGCCATCACCGGCCGCGTCCTGACGCACGTCCTGCCCCAGGGCCTGGACGGGCACGACGGTCGCGCCACCGGCGTCCAGGGGGCCCTGGTGACCCTCACGGACGTCACCGGGGAGGTCGTCGGCTCCGCCCGCAGCGACGACGGCGGCGGGTACTCCTTCGACCAGCTCATGGGCGGCACCTACGTGCTGACCGCGCAGAACGAGTCGCACCGGCCGCTGGCCCGCAGCATCGAGGTCCCCGACTCCGGGGCGATCGCCTGCGACCTCGTCCTCACCGGCGGCGGCCGCCTCACCGGGACCGTCGTCGCCGCCAGCGACGGCCGGGTCCTGCGCGAGGCGACGGTGACCCTCGTGGACGCCGACGGCGAGGTGGTCGGCTCGGTCGTCACCGCCCTCGACGGCAGCTACTCCTTCGAGGACCTGGCCGGCGGCCACTACACGCTGACCGCCGCCGGGTACGCGCCCGTCGCCACGGCCGTCGACGTCGAGGAGGACACCGTGTCCGCCGCTCGGATCACGCTCGGCGCCGGCGAGGGCGGCACCACGCTGGACCTGACCCGGTTCGAGTCCCGCGCGGAGCAGCGGTGAGCCCGGACCCGGCGGCGGCCCCGCGGGTCGCCGTCAGCACGGCCGATGGCGGCGCCACCGGGGAGGGTCGCGTCGTCGACCGCGAGGGCTGGCCCGTCACCGGGGCGTCGGTGACGCTCCTCGGTGCCGACGGGTCGCAGGTGGCGCGCGCCGTCACCGGCGGTGACGGCGGCTTCGCCCTTCTCGGGGTGCCCGCGGGGGCGGCGACCATGCTCGTCGCCGCCGCGGCCCACGAACCGCGCGCCACGAGCGTCGTCGTCCCCGGCGCCGGCGCCTGGCGCATCGGCGAGGTCCGCCTGCGCCGACAGGGCGGCAGCGACGTGCCGCCGGCCGGCGTGTGGGCCATCGACGTCACGCACTCCTCGATCTCGGCCCGCGCCCACCACCTCGGCCTGGCCGCGGTCAACGGGCGGTTCACGGGCTTCTCCGGGGTCATCACGGTCCCGGAGGACGTCACCCGTGCGAGCGTGCAGGTCGAGATCGACGCCACGTCCATCGACACCGGCAACGCCCAGCGCGACGAGCACCTGCGGTCGGCGGACTTCCTGGACACCGACCACCACCCCACCCTCACCTTCACCGCGACGGGGGTGCAGCGCGGCGCGGACGGGTGGGTCCTGTCCGGTGACCTGACGCTGCTGGCCACGACCCGCCCGGTGCAGCTGCAGCTGTCCTACGCCGGGTCCGGCCCGGACCCGTGGGGCGGCACCCGCGCCGCGTTCACCGCGACGACGGAGCTGCACCGCGACGACTTCGCGATGAACTGGAACCAGGCCGTCGGCATCGGTGTCGCCGTCTTCGGCACGACGCTGAAGGTCCAGATCGACGTCGAGGCGGTGCTGCAGCAGTAGCCCGGCCCGCACGACGAAGGGGCCCCCGCACCGGACGGCGCGAGGGCCCCTTCGTCGTGCGGGCGGGTCCGGTCAGGCCGACTTGTCGCGGCGCTCCCGGGAGGACTTGCGGGCCGGGGCCTCGCGCGGGACCAGCGTGGGGTTGACGTTCTTCAGCACGACCTCGCGCGTCACGACGACGCGGGCGATGTCGTCGCGGCTGGGCACGTCGAACATCACCGGGAGCAGGACCTCCTCGATGATGGCGCGCAGCCCGCGGGCGCCGGTGCCGCGCAGGATGGCCTGGTCGGCCACGGCTTCGAGGGCGTCGTCGGTGAACTCCAGCTCCACGCCGTCCAGCTCGAACATCCGCTGGTACTGCTTGGCGAGCGCGTTGCGGGGCTGGGTGAGGATCTGCACCAGGGCGTCGCGGTCGAGGTTCTCGACGCTCGTGATGACCGGGAGGCGACCGATGAACTCGGGGATGAGCCCGAACTTCATGAGGTCCTCGGGCATGACGTCGGCGAAGGACGGCTCGGCCTGCTTGTCGGTAGTGGAGCGCAGCTGCGCCCCGAAGCCGAGGCCCTGCTTGCCGGAGCGGGCCTCGATGATGCGGTCCAGGCCGGCGAAGGCACCACCCACGATGAACAGCACGTTCGTCGTGTCGATCTGGATGAACTCCTGGTGCGGGTGCTTGCGCCCGCCCTGCGGCGGCACCGAGGCCGTCGTCCCCTCCAGGATCTTCAACAGCGCCTGCTGCACCCCCTCGCCCGAGACGTCCCGCGTGATGGAGGGGTTCTCGGACTTGCGGGCGATCTTGTCGACCTCGTCGATGTAGATGATGCCCGTCTCGGCCTTCTTGACGTCGTAGTCGGCGGCCTGGATGAGCTTGAGGAGGATGTTCTCGACGTCCTCACCGACGTAGCCGGCCTCGGTCAGCGCCGTCGCGTCGGCGATGGCGAAGGGGACGTTGAGCATCTTCGCGAGCGTTTGGGCCAGGTACGTCTTGCCGCAGCCCGTCGGCCCGATGAGCAGGATGTTGGACTTGGAGATCTCGACGGCGTCCTCGCCGCGCGCCTTCCCGCTGCCGGCGGCCTCGCCGACCTGGATGCGCTTGTAGTGGTTGTAGACGGCCACGGCGAGCGACTTCTTCGCCGAGGACTGGCCGATGACGTACTGGTCGAGGAAGTCGAAGATCTCCTTCGGCTTCGGCAGCTCCACCAGGCCCAGGTCGTTGGCCTCGGCGAGCTCCTCCTCGATGATCTCGTTGCAGAGGTCGATGCACTCGTCGCAGATGTAGACACCTGGGCCCGCGATGAGCTTCTTGACCTGCTTCTGGCTCTTGCCGCAGAACGAGCACTTCAGCAGGTCGCCACCGTCACCGATGCGTGCCACCGACGAATCCTCTCCTCGACGTACGGGGTGCTGCCGGCGGCGGCCACGGCGTCCGGGCCACCGGTCCGTCGTGTCCGGCCGGTCCGGTCCACGCTACCTGCCGGGTCCGCCTCGCCCGACTCATTAGACGCCCCCGGGGGACACGGTGCCAGACCGGCCCCCCGGAAGCTCGGCATCTCGTCACTCGATGCTGCGCACGAGTGACGCTTCGTGCTCACAGAGACGGAGCGGAAGCCTTCCGGCTCGTCAGCACCTCGTCGATGAGCCCGTACTCGACGGCCTCGTTGGCGGTGAGGAACTTGTCGCGCTCGATGTCCTCGCGGACCTGGTCGGCCGTCCGGTTCGAGTGGAACGCGAGCGTGCTCTCCAGCCAGGACCGCATCCGCAGGATCTCGTTGGCCTGGATCTCCAGGTCGGAGGCCTGCCCGTAGTCACCACCGGCCATGGCCGGCTGGTGGATCAGGATGCGGGAGTTGGGCAGCGCGAAGCGCTTGCCCGGAGCCCCGGCGGCCAGCAGGACCGCGGCGGCCGAGGCCGCCTGGCCCATGCAGTACGTCTGGATGTCCGGACGGATGTACATCATCGTGTCGTAGATCGCCGTGAGGGCGGTGAAGGACCCGCCCGGGGAGTTGATGTACATGATGATGTCCCGCTCGGTGTCCTGGGACTCCAGGACGATGAGCTGGGCGATGATGTCGTCGGCCGAGGCGTCGTCCACCTGCACGCCGAGGAAGATGATGCGGTCCTCGAAGAGCTTCGTGTACGGGTCCGAGCGCTTCATGCCGTAGGACGTGCGCTCCTCGAACTGCGGGAGCACGTAGCGGGCGGACTGATCGTGGGCCGGGTTCAGCCGGGACTGCGGGTTCATCGGGCGGTCTCCCCTCGGGGCGGTCGTGAACGGCGGGCGGAACAGCTCAGGCACCGGTGCCGCCCCCGCCCTCGACCTCGCTGGTGTGGCCCACGACGTGGTCGATGAGGCCGTACTCCTTCGCCTCCTGGGCCGAGAACCAGCGGTCGCGGTCGGAGTCGCGGGTGATGGTCTCGAACGTCTGGCCGGAGTGCTGCGCGATGAGCTCGGCCATCTGCCGCTTCGTCGCGATGATCTGCTCGGCCAGGATCTTGATGTCCGAGGCCGAACCACCCAGACCGCCGAGCGGCTGGTGCATCATGATCTTCGCGTGCGGCAGCGCCGAGCGCTTGCCCGCGGCCCCCGCGCACAGCAGGAACTGGCCCATCGAGGCCGCCATGCCCGTGGCGATCGTCGCCACGTCCGGCTTGATGTACTGCATCGTGTCGTAGATCGACATGCCGGCGGACACCGAGCCGCCGGGCGAGTTGATGTACATGAAGATGTCCGCGTCCGGGTCCTCCGCGGCCAGCAGCAGCAGCTGCGCGCAGATGGCGTTGGCCATGTCGTCCCGGACCTCGGTCCCGAGCCAGATGATCCGCTGCTGCAGCAGCCGCTGGTAGACGTTGTCATCCAGGCCCATGCCCGGCTGACCCGTGCGGGCCTGCGGCGTCACCAGTCCCGGTGCGCTCAAGATCTCGCTCACGCTGTTCCCTGGCCCTCTCCTGGCGTCGACCACCCACCCCGGACGTGTCCGGGAGGGTCCGGCGGATGCTCCGCCGATCTCGTTCGACCCTAACGCGCAGGCCTCGACGACCATGTCGGGACCAGGCCCTTTTCGCTGTGGGCGCACCGGGCAGCGGTGCGCCCACAGCGGCGGGGATCAGCTCTTGTCCGACTCCTGCGCCGGCTCCTGCGCCGCGGTCTGCTCGGCGGCGGCCTGCTCGTCCTCACCGGTCGGGTCGACGGTCTCGCCGGCCTCGGTGGCGGGGCTCTCGACGGCCTCGTCGGTGCTCTCGTCCGTGCTCTCGTCGTCGCCGCCGACGAGCTCCTCGAGGTCGACGGCGTTGCCCGAGGCGTCCTTCACGGTGGCCTGCTCCATGGCGACCGCGAGCGCCTTGCGGCGGCGGACCTCGGAGACCATCGAGGGCACCTGACCGGCGCCATCGACCATCTGGACGAACTGGTTCGGGTCCATGCCGTACTGCTGGGCCTGCCCGACGAGGTACTCGATGAGCTCGCCCTGCTCGACGCCGATCTCCTCGCGCTCGGCGAGCGCGTCCAGCAGGAGCTGGCTGCGGATGGCCTGCTCGGTGGACTCGGCGATCTCGGCGCGGTGCTCGGCGTCCTCGAGGCGGTTCTCGCGCTCCAGGTGCGCCTGGATCTCGGCCTCGACGAGGGAGGCCGGGACCGGCACCTCGACGACCTCGAGGAGCTTGTCGAGGACCTTGTCGCGCGCCTGCAGGCCCTGCTCGAACTTCTTGGACTGCTCGACCTGCTGGAGCAGGTCGGCCTTGAGCTCGGAGAGGGTGTCGAACTCGCTGGCCAGCTGGGCGAAGTCGTCGTCCGCCTCGGGCAGCACGCGCTCCTTCACCGACTGCACGGTGACGGTGATCTGCGCGTCCTCGCCCTGGCGGTCCCCGCCGGCCAGCGGCGCGGTGAAGGTCGTGGTGCCCTCGGCGGCGACACCGGTGAGGGCCTCGTCGAGGCCGTCGATCATGTTGCCCTGGCCGATGCGGTAGCTGATGCCCTTGGCGCTCTCGATCTCCTCGCCGTCGATCTCGGCGAGCAGGTCGATGGAGACGAAGTCGCCGTCGGCGGCGGGGCGGTCGACGCCGGTCAGGGTGCCGAAGCGCTCGCGCAGCGAGGTCAGCCGGGTCTCGACCTCCTCCTGCGGCACCTCCAGGTCGTCGACCGCGACCTCGATGGTCGACAGGTCGGGCAGCTCCAGGGTCGGGCGCACGTCCACCTCGACGGAGAACTTCAGGTCCCCGCCGGTGGCCGGGTCCGGCGCCTGCGAGACGTCGACGGTCGGGGCGCCCAGGGGCAGGAAGTCCGAGGCCTCGACGGCCTGCTGGTAGAACTTCGGCAGCGCGTCGTTGACGGCCTCCTCGAGCACGACGGCCCGGCCGAAGCGCTGGTCGATGACGCGCGGGGGCACCTTGCCCTTGCGGAAGCCCGGGACCTGCACCTGACCCGCGATCGACTTGTAGGCCTGGTCGAGACTGGGCTTCAGCTCGTCGTAGCCGACCTCGACGGTGAACTTCACCCGGGTCGCGTTGAGGGTCTCGACGTCGCTCTTCACAGCAGGGGTCTCCTGGGGTCTCTCCGCGCACGGCGGAGGTCGTGGTCAGGCGTGCGGTGCGCCGGGTCAGCCCCGACGTACCGCGAAAGCGTAGCCGTCCGCGCCGGGGCCCATCACTGCGCGACCGACCGCACGGCGGACGGACGCGCGTCCGTCGGGGTACCCGGATTCGAACCGGGGGCCTTCCGCTCCCAAAGCGGACGCGCTACCAAGCTGCGCCACACCCCGCGCACCACCGCACGGGCGGCACAGGCAGCAGGCTACCGCTCACGACCCGCTAGGCTGTCCCCCGAGGCGCTCCACGAGGGCGTCTCGACCGCGTGGTCACCCGTGACCGCATGCGGGCGTAGCTCAATGGTAGAGCCCTAGTCTTCCAAACTAGCTACGCGGGTTCGATTCCCGTCGCCCGCTCTCCAGGTCAGCGCGCAGCGGCCGGTCCCCGGGGACCGGCCGCTGCGTCGTTCCCGGACCCGTGATCGGTAGGGTCCGCGCCATGCCGACCCCCGAGCAGACGGCGTTCCACCTCGTCGTGGCGCCCGACAAGTTCAAGGGGTCGCTCACGGCCACCGAGGTGGCGCACACGATCGCCGAGCACTTCGTCGGGGGCTTCTGGCACGCGCTGGACGAGGGGACCCGCGCCCGCGGGCTGGACACCACCGGCTGGGGCGTCGTCTCCGTCGAACTGCCCGTCGCCGACGGCGGCGAGGGCACCGTCGAGGCCGCGGTCCGCTCGGCGGGCTTCCGCCCCGTCGGCGCGCAGGTGCCCGGGCCCACGGGTTCCCCCGTGGAGGCGACGTACGCGCGCGACGGGGACACCGCGATCGTCGAGATGGCGCAGGCCTCGGGCCTGGACCGGTTGCCCGGTGGCGTGCGCGCCCCCCTGACGGCCTCCACGCGCGGCACCGGGGACCTCGTGCGGCTGGCGCTGGACGCGGGCGCGCGGCACGTCGTGCTGGCCGTGGGCGGGAGCGCGAGCACCGACGGCGGCGCGGGCATCCTCCGGGCCCTCGGCGGGCGGCTGCTCGACGCCGCCGGGCGCGACCTGCCCGACGGCGGCGCGGCCCTGCTGGACCTGGACCGCCTCGACCTGTCCGGTCTGGACCCGCGGCTGGCGTCGGTGCGCTGGACGCTCGCCGCCGACGTCGACAACCCCCTGCTCGGCCCGCGCGGGGCGGCGGCGGTCTTCGGGCCGCAGAAGGGCGCCGGCCCGGCCGACGTCGCCCTGCTGGACCGGGCGCTGACGCGCTTCGCCGACGTCCTCGCGGCGGCCACGGGCACCGAGGCCCGCGACGAACCCGGCGCCGGGGCGGCCGGTGGGGTCGGGTTCCTGGCCCTGGGGCTGCTCGGCGCGACCCGCCGACCCGGCGTGGAGGTCGTCCTGGAACTGGCGGGCTGGGAGCACCGGGCGCGCGACGCCTCGCTCGTGGTGACCGGGGAGGGCAGCTTCGACGAGCAGTCCCTCGGGGGCAAGACGCCCGTCGGCGTGGCGGCCGCGGCGGCCCGCGTCCCCGCTCCCGTCGTCGTCGTCAGCGGGCGGCGGACCCTGCCCGAGCAGCGGTGGCGCGCTGCCGGCTTCAGCGACGCCCGCGCGCTCACCGACCTCGAACCGGACCCGGCGGTGTGCGTGCGGGACGCGCGCCGGCTGCTCGCCGAGCTCGCCGCGACGCTGGGCGCCGAGCACGGGGCCCGGGTCGCGGCGACCTGGACGAGGACGGGCCCGGCGGCGACGTCGACCCCGGCGGGGTGACGTTCACCGGGGCTGGCACGAGGGGCACCACGTGAGGTGCCGCTGCGCCAGCTGCGCGTACGCGATCTCCGTCCCGCAGACCCGGCAGGGCTGCCCCTGACGGCGGTACGCGTACCAGGAGTCCGCCCGGGTCGGCCGTCCCGTGCGGCGGGCGCGGTGCTCGGGCCGGGTGGTGACGATCCGGCCGGCCCGCACCCCGGCCGCCATGAGCGTGACGAGGTCGTCCCACACGGCCACCCACTCGCCCTCGCCCAGCTCGCGACCGGGCCGGTAGGGGTTGATCCCGGCGCGGAAGAGGACCTCCGCGCGGTAGACGACCCCGACACCGGCGACGACCTCCTGCTGCATCAGCAGACCCGCGGTGCTCGAGCGGCTGCGGTGGACACGGGCCCACGCCACCGCCGGGTCGGCGTCGGCGCGCAACGGGTCCGCACCGAGGCGGGAGCGCAGGGCGTCGACCCCGCCGGAGTCGAGCACCTCGCACGCCGTGGGCCCGCGCAGGTCGGCCCAGCCCCGCTCGCCCTCCAGCCGCAGGCGGACCTGACCGCGCGGCGCGTCGGGGACCCCGTCCCCCTCCGTCCACTTCCCGTAGAGCCCGAGGTGGACGTGCAGGACGCGGCCGTCGTCGAAGGCGGCGAGCAGGTGCTTGCCGTGGGCGTCGGTCGAGACGAGGGTCCGCCCGTCCAGCAGGGCGGCGCCCTGCTCGAAGCGCCCCTGCGGGCTGCTCACGACGACCGGCGACCCCGCGAAGCGCGCGGCCAGCCGGTGGGCGTCGCGCCGGACGGTGTGCCCCTCGGGCATGCCCCGCGCGTCAGGCGTCGGCGGCCGGCAACGGGGGCAGCTCCCCCGTGCGCGCGTACTCGTCGAGCATCTCGATGCGCCGGACGTGGCGCGGGTCCTGGGAGAAGGGGGTGGTGAGGAAGGTGTCCGCGAGGAGGGTGGCCTCCTCCAGGGTGTGCATCCGCGCCCCGATGCCGACGCACTGCGCGTCGTTGTGCTCGCGCGCGAGCCGGGCCGTCTCGACCGACCAGGCCAGGGCGCAGCGGATCCCGGGGACGACGTTCGCCGCGATCTGCTCCCCGTTGCCCGAACCGCCGATGACGATGCCGAGGCTGCCGGGGTCGCCGGCCACGCCGTGCGCGGCCCGCAGGACGAACGGCGGGTAGTCGTCCTGCCCGTCGTAGGCGGTGGCACCGTGGTCGACGACGTCGTGGCCCTGCCCGCGCAGGTGGGCCACGAGGTGCTCCTTGAGCTCGAACCCGGCGTGGTCGGTGCCGATGTGGACGCGCATGGGGTCAGCTTGGCAGCCCGGTGCGACGATCGCGCCGTGGGGTCGGACGTGTCCCCGGGCGTGTCCCCGGGCGTCGTGGTGCTGGGGGTCGACGGCCGTCGTGGCGGCTGGGCCGTCGCCGTCGTCGAGGGCGGCGCGCACCGGGCGCGCCTGCGCGGCTGGGAGAGCCTGGCCGGGCAGGACGCCGGCGCCGTCCTGGACCTCGCCCGCCGCCATGGTGCCGTGGCCGTCGGGCTCGACGTCCCGGTCGGGCTGCCCGCGCACGGGTGGCGACCGGTCGACCTGATCGCCAAGCGGGCCCTGGGACGCGCTCACCCGCGCGTCTTCCTGGTCCCCCCGCGCGACGTCCTGGCCCAGCCCGGCTACGCCGCCGCCCGGACCCGCTGCCGCGAGCTGCTCGACGGCAAAGGGCTGTCGGCGCAGACGTGGGGGCTGCGCGGGCCGGTGCTGGCGCTCGACGAGGCCCTGGCCGCGGCCCCGGACGCCCGCGGGCTGGTCGTGGAGACCCACCCGGAGCTGTCCTTCGCCGCGATGACCGGCCACGTCCTGCCGTCGAAGAAGACCGCCGAGGGGCGCGCGGCGCGTGCGAGCGCCCTCGGCACCTGGTTGCAGGGACCGCCGGCCCCACCCGGCGACGACCACCTCGACGCCGGCGCGTGCGCGTGGTCGGCGCTGCGGTGGGCGGGGTGGTCCCCCGGGGGTCCCGCGCGCGTCCTCGGCGGGGACGAGGACGAGCGCGGGCTCCCGATGCGGATCGTCGTCTGACCCGCGGCCCGCCGCCGCGGCGGTGCGGGTCAGTCGAAGACGGGGCCCTGCGTGCGGGTCCGCTTGAGCTCGTAGAACCCCTGCACCCCCGCGACGAGGACGCAGCCGTCCCAGAGCCGGCCGGCGGCCTCGCCCCGGGGCGTGGGCGTCACGACGGGACCGAAGAAGGCGACGTCGTCGAAGGCCACCACGGGCGTCCCGACGTCCTCGCCCACCTTGGTGATCCCCTCGGTGTGGGAGGCGCGCAGCTCGGTGTCGTAGGTCGAGGAGTGCGCGGCCGCGGCCAGGTCGGCGGGCAGGCCGACCTCCGCCAGGGACTCGGCGATCACGGTGTCGAAGTCCTTGTTCCCGCCGGGGTGGATGCGGGTGCCCATCGCGGTGTAGAGGGGCAGGACGACGTCCTCGCCGTGCAGGAGGCGGGCCGCGGTCACGACGCGCACCGGCCCCCACCCCCTCGTCATGAGCTCCCGGTACTCCTCGGGCAGGTCCCGGCCCTCGTTGAGGACCGACAGGCTCATGACGTGCCAGCGCACGGAGATGTCGCGGACCTGTTCGACCTCCAGCATCCAGCGGGAGGTCATCCAGGCCCACGGGCACAGCGGGTCGAACCAGAAGTCGGCCTGGGCCTTGCTCTGCGGGCTCGTCGGAGTCGTCGGAGTCGTCATGCCCTCATCCTGCTCCCGGGGTCCGGCACCCGGTCGCAGGGGGCGGTGTCGCAGCGGCGTGGCAGAGTCGTCGGAGACACCGGCCGCCGCGGGCGACCGGCCTGGACAGTTCGAGGAGAGGACGTGCGGTGCCTGGCGAGAACCTGACGCGCGAGGAGGCCCGGACGCGGGCCGGCCTGGTGCAGGTCGAGCACTACGGGGTGGAGCTGGACCTGACGACGGGACCGGAGACGTTCCGCTCGACCACGACGGCGCGGTTCACGGCCACCCCCGGCGCCTCGACGTTCGTGGACCTCATCAGCGCCGCGGTGCACGAGGTCGTCCTCAACGGCACCGCCCTGGACGTGGCGGCCGTGGACGACGGCGTGCGGATCCAGCTCGAGGACCTCGCGGCCGAGAACGAGCTGCGCGTCGTGGCGGACTGCCGCTACATGAACACCGGCGAGGGGCTGCACCGCTTCGTCGACCCCGTCGACGACGAGGTGTACCTCTACTCCCAGTTCGAGGTCGCCGACTCCCGCCGCGTCTACGCCGTGTTCGAGCAGCCCGACCTCAAGGCCGAGTTCACCTTCACGGTGACGGCCCCGGAGCACTGGCGCGTCGTGTCCAACTCCCCCGTCGAGCACCGCGAACCCGTCGAGACGGGCAGCCGGTGGACGTTCGAGCGCACCCCGCGGCTGTCGTCGTACGTCACCGCGGTCATCGCCGGCCCGTACGAGGGGTCCCAGGACTCCCTCGTCTCCTCCGACGGCCGGACGATCCCCCTGGGGGTCTACTGCCGCAAGTCCCTCGCCCAGCACCTCGACGCCGAGAACGTCGTGCGCGCCACGAAGCAGGGGTTCGAGTTCTTCGAGCGCGAGTTCGACCGGCCGTACCCGTTCGCCAAGTACGACCAGGTGTTCGTGCCGGAGTTCAACGCCGGTGCCATGGAGAACGCCGGCGCGGTCACCTTCGTCGAGAGCTACGTCTTCCGCTCCAAGGTCCCGCGGGCCACGGTCGAGCGCCGCGTCGTCACCGTGCTGCACGAGCTGGCGCACATGTGGTTCGGCGACCTCGTGACGATGCGCTGGTGGAACGACCTGTGGCTCAACGAGTCCTTCGCGGAGTTCGCCTCCACGCTGGCCGCGGCCGAGGCCACGGAGTGGAAGGGGTCGTGGACGACCTTCAACTCCCTCGAGAAGTCCTGGGCCTACCGGCAGGACCAGCTGCCGACGACCCACCCGATCGTCGCCGAGATCAACGACCTCGAGGACGTCGAGGTGAACTTCGACGGCATCACCTACGCCAAGGGCGCGAGCGTGCTCAAGCAGCTCGTCGCCTACGTGGGCCGCGAGGAGTTCCTGGCCGGGGTGCGGGCGTACTTCGCCCGGCACGCGTTCGGCAACACCGAACTCGTCGACCTCCTGCGCGAGCTCGAGACCACCTCCGGCCGCGACCTGTCGGCCTGGTCCCGGGAGTGGCTGGAGACGGCGGGCGTGGCGACGCTGCGACCGGTCCTGGAGACCGACGCCGACGACACGATCACCGCGGCCCGGTTGCTGCAGGAGGCGCCCGCGGCGCACCCGCACCTGCGGGCCCACCGGATCGCGCTGGGCTGCTACGACCTGGTCGACGGCAGCTTCGAGCGCACCGAGCGCGTCGAGCTGGACGCCGCGGGGGCGAGCACCGACCTGCCCCAGCTCGTGGGCCGGAAGCGTCCGGACCTGCTCCTGGTGAACGACGACGACCTCGCCTACGCCAAGATCCGCCTGGACGCCGTCTCGCTGGCCACCGCGCTGCAGCACCTGGACGCGTTCCGCGACTCCCTGCCCCGCTCGCTCGTCGCAGCCGCCCTGTGGGACATGACGCGCGACGGGGAGTCCCCCGCCCGCGACTACGTCGACCTGCTGCTGACGACGCTGCTGCCCGGCGACGCGGCCCGGGCCGACTCCACCGTCGCGCTCGTGCTGCTGCGCCAGCTGACGACGACCGTCGAGCTCTACGCGGCGCCCGCGCACCGCGAGGAGGTGCGCGCCCGCACGGCGAGCACGCTGCTGGAACTGCTGCGGGCGGCGGCCCCCGGCAGCGACACGCAGCTGCAGTTCGCCCGGGCGTTCGCCTCGGCAGCCCGCAGCTCCGAGCACCTCGCCGTCGTGGGGGGGCTGTACGACGGCTCGCACGTCATCGAGGGCCTCGAGGTCGACGCGGACATGCGCTGGGCGCTGCTCACCGCGCTCGTCGCCGGTGGTGTCCGGGGCACCGGGGCGGTCGAGGCCGAGCTGGAGCGGGACGCCACCGCGACGGGTCAGCGCTCGGCCGCCGCGGCACGCGCCGCGGTGCCCACCGCCGAGGCCAAGCAGCAGGCGTGGGCCGACGTCGTCGAGCGCGGCGACCTGCCCAACGCGGTCCAGGCCTCCGTCATCGGCGGGTTCTCCCGGATCCACGACGAGGAGCTGCTCCGGCCCTTCGTCGAGCCGTACTTCGCGGCGCTGCGCACCGTGTGGGCGGAGCGGACGAACGAGATGGCCCAGCAGATCGTCACCGGGCTCTACCCCCTCGACCTGGCCGACCACGCCCTCGTCGAGCGCACCGACGCCTGGCTGGAGGCCGAACCGGACGCGCCCCCGGCGCTGCGTCGCCTGGTGCTGGAGAACCGGGACGGGGTGGCCCGCGCCCTGCGGGCGCAGGAGCGCGACGCCCAGCGGTGAGCCCCACCGTCCCGGGGCGGTGCGGACCACCCCGGGACGGTGCTGCGAGGACCTCGGCGGGGTCGGCGACGACCTCGCGGTGGCGGGTCAGGGGCGCAGGGCCTCGTCGACGGCGCGCGCCAGCGACTGGGCGCGGACGTCGCCCGCGAGGTCGTCGAGCAGCACGACCTTCCCGTCCGGGCCCGTCAGCGGCATCCGCCAGTTCGGGTACTCCTCGGACGTGCCGGGCTGGTTCTGGGTGCGCCGGTCGCCCACGGCGTCGACGAGGGAGACGCCGACCATGAGCGAGGGGGACAGCGCCAGGTAGCGGTGCAGCGCCTCGACGGTGGCCTGCTCGTCGGCGCCCTCGGCCAGCAGCCCGCGGTCGCGGACGAGACCGAGGATGCGTTCCTGCTCGGCGGCGTCCTGCGCCCGTTCCTCGGCCGCGGGCCGCGTCAGCAGGCCGAGCCGGTCGCGCAGGGCGACGTGCTCCTGGGCGAGGTAGCCCGCGGTGGGGGGCAGGTCGTGGACGGTGACGCTGGCCAGGGCGAGCTCGCGGTAGGCCTCCGGGGCCTTGGGGCGGTCCCCGTCGTACTCGAACCACAGGACGGCGCTGCCGAGGACGCCGCGGTCGGCGAGGTAGTCGCGGACCCACGGTTCGACGGTGCCGAGGTCCTCGCCCACGAGGACGGCCCCGGCCCGCTGGGCCTCCAGCGCGAGGATGCCGATGAGCGCGTCGTGGTCGTAGCGGACGTACGTACCGGCCGACGGCTCGGCGTCCCGGGGGATCCACCACAGCCGGAACAGGCCGATGACGTGGTCGATCCGCAGGCCGCCGGCGTGCCGCAGGATGGTGCGGACCATGTCGCGGAAGGGGGCGTAGGCCACCTCGGCGAGCTGGTCGGGCCGCCACGGGGGCTGGCTCCAGTCCTGGCCCTGCTGGTTGAACGCGTCCGGCGGGGCCCCGACCGTCACGCCGTGGGCGAGGGCGTCGCCGAGGGACCAGACGTCGGCGCCGTCGGGGTGCACGCCGACGGCGAGGTCGTGGACGATGCCCGGTCCGGTCCCGGGGGCGGTGGCCGCGTCCTGGGCGGTGCGCAGCTGCTCGTCGCACTGCCACTGCAGCCAGCGGTGGAAGTCGATGCGCTCGGCGAGCTCGTCGAGCAGACCGCTGTCGTGCACGGCCCGCGGCGAGGACGCCTCGGCGGGCCAGTCCGCGGTCGGCAGCCCGTAGCGCTCGGCGAGGGCGCACCACGTCGCGAACCCCGACAACCCCGGCTCCTCGGCGGCCACGTAGCGGCGGAAGGCCGCGTCGCGGGCGGCGGTGCGACCGTGCGCGAAGACGACCTCGAGGGCCTGGCGCTTGGCGGCCCAGGCGGCGTCGCGGTCGATCTCGGAGCTGTCGTGGACGGCGGGCCGGACCTGCTCGGCGAGGCGCTCGAGGAGGGCGCGGTCGGCCGGCGAGAGGTAGGCGACCTCGTGGACGTCCTCCACGCGCAGGTAGAGGGGGTTGACGAACCGCCGCGTCGTCGGCAGGTACGGCGAGGCCTCCATGGGCGGGACGGGCTGGGCCGCGGCGAGCGGGTTGACGAGGACCCAGCCGGCGCCCTGGTCGGCGGCCACGGCGGACAGCTCGGCGAGGTCCGCGAGGTCACCGACCCCCCAGGAGCGCGACGAGCGCACCGAGTACAGCTGCGTCTGGTAGCCCCAGCTGCGGCCGGTGCGCAGCGCCGCGGGCAGCTCCAGGACGTCGGGGGTGACGACGACGGGGCAGCTCGACTCCCCCTCGGGGGTGCGGGCCGTCAGGACGTGCCAGCCCAGCGGGAGGTCGTCGGGCAGCTCGAACGTCGCCCGGCCGGTGAGCCGGCCGTCGACGCGCACGGGGTCGACCCAGCGGTCGAGCTGGCGCAGGGGCGCCCAGCCCTGGTCGTCCTCCAGCTCGACGGTGACGTCGACGGGGTCGCCGTGCGCCACGTGCACCGGCACGGCGTGGGGACGGCCCTCGCGGGCCACGACCACGGGCGGCAGGACCCGGCGCCAGGGGCGCAGCTTGACCTCGTGCAGCGCGTCGCGGACGGCCTCGCGCGAGGACACGTCCAGGCCCATCGCGCTCAGCGCCGCGGTGACCGTGGAGGCCGGGACGGTCGTCTGCCGCCCCCGCCAGTCGGTGAAGGTGGTGGCGACCCCGCAGGCCGTCGCCAAGTCGGTGAGCTCGGCGCCGAGCTCGGCGGTCGAGGAGTCGGTGGCCACCCGCCGACTGTGCCAGACGCGCCGGGTGGCGGCGCGTCCGAACGCGGTGGCGGCGCGAGGGTTCACGTGGACGTCACACAGGGGGCCCGCGCAGGGACTGCGGGAGGCCTGTGGAGGAGGCCCCCGCGGTGTCGTCGCACCGACCTAGGGTGGACGCCCATGGACACCCAGCCGCCCCGCTCCGGCCCGCCCGCGGGTCCGGGCCCCGACGTGGCGCCGCGCCTCGACCTCGTCGAGGAGCTGCACGGCGTGCCCGTCGCCGACCCCTACCGCTGGCTGGAGGACGCGGACGACCCGCGGACACGGGCGTGGTCGCAGTGGCAGGACGGGGCGTGGGAGCGCTGGGCCGGGCAGCTGCCCGGGCGCGCCGGGCTGGAGCGCCGCGTCCGCGAGCTCATGGCGACGGGGTCGGTCGGGACGCCCGTGCACCGGGGCGAGCGGGTCTTCCGGACGCGGCGGGACCCCGACGCCGAGCACGGGGTGCTGACCGTGCAGGACCCGGGGGCGCCGCCGCGCGTGCTCGTCGACCCGGTCGCGCTGGACCCGTCGGGCACGACGACGCTGGACGCGTGGCGGCCCGACGTCGAGGGCGACCTCGTCGCCTACCAGTTGTCCGAGGGCGGCAGCGAGGAGAGCGTCCTGCGCGTCCTGGACGCCACGACGGGCGAGGTCGTCGACGGCCCGGTCGACCGGGCCCGCTACTCCCCCGTCGCCTGGCTGCCCGCCCGCGACGGGGTGCGCTCCTTCTACTACGTGCGCCGGCAGCCGCCGGGGACCGTGCCCGAGGACGAGCGGCAGTACCACCGGCGGGTGCACCTGCACGTCGTGGGCACCGACCCCGACACCGACGTCGAGGTGTTCGGCGCCGGTCGCGCGATGACGAACTACTACGGCGTCTGGACCTCCCGCGACGGCCGCTGGCTCGTCGTGAGCGCCGCCGAGGGCACGGCCCCGCGCAACGACGTCTGGATCGCCGACCTCGAGGGCGGCGACCCGGCCCGTCCGGAGTTCCGGGCCGTCGTCGAGGGGGAGGACGCGAGCACGAGCGCCTGGGTCGGCCGCGACGGGCGGCTGTACCTGTTCACCGACCTCGACGCCCCGCGCGGCCGCCTCGCGGTGGCCGACCCGGCGCAGCCGGGGGTGGAGCGCTGGACCGACCTCGTCCCGCAGGCCGAGGCGCTGCTGGACGACGTCGCCGTCCTCGACGGCCCGGAGCTGCCCGCGCCGCTGCTCGTCGTGGGCTGGACCGAGCACGCGGTCAGCTCGGTGACGGTGCACGACCTCGCCACCGGCCGGCGGCTGGAGGGCGCGGCGGGTCGTGTCGACCTGCCCGGGGCGGGCGCGATCGGCGGGCTCGTGGGCCGGCCCGAAGGCGGTCACGAGCTGTGGTTCGCCTACACCGACACCACGACGCCCTCGCACGTGTGGCGCTTCGACGCCCGCACCCGCGACCTCGCGGTGGAGGCCGCCCCGCCGGGGGCGGTGCGGGTGCCCGCCGTGGTGAGCCGGTTGCTGGAGTTCCCCAGCGCCGACGGCACGCTCGTCCGGTTGCAGGTGACGGCGCGCGCCGACCTGCTCGACGACGACGGCGTCCCCCGCCGCCCGGCGCCGACGATCCTCTACGGCTACGGCGGGTTCGGCATCAGCCTGTCCCCGCACTACGCCCCCGACGCGCTCGCCTGGGTCGAGGCCGGCGGCGCGTACGCCGTGGCGAACCTGCGCGGCGGCGGGGAGGAGGGCGAGGACTGGCACCGGGCCGGGATGCGCGGGCACAAGCAGAACGTCTTCGACGACTTCCACGCCGCGGCCCGCTGGCTCGTGGACCGGGGGTTCACCACGCCGTCGCAGCTGTGCGTGCACGGCGGGTCCAACGGCGGCCTGCTCGTGGGCGCCGCCGCCACCCAGGAGCCGTCGCTGTTCGCCGGCGTCGTGTGCTCGGCGCCGCTGCTGGACATGGTGCGCTACGAGCTGCACGGACTGGGCGCCACCTGGAGCGACGAGTACGGCACGGCGGCCGTGGCCGAGGAGTTCGGCTGGCTGCACGCCTACTCCCCCTACCACCGGGTGGTGGAGGGCACCGCGTACCCGTCGGTGCTCTTCACGGTCTTCGACGGGGACAGCCGCGTCGACCCGCTGCACGCGCGCAAGCTGTGCGCCGCGCTGCAGCACGCGACGTCCTCCGACCCCGCCCGACGGCCGGTGCTGTTGCGCCGGGAGAGGGACGTCGGCCACGGCGCACGCTCGGTCTCGCGCAGCGCGGGGCTCGTGCGTGACACCCTCGCCTTCGCGGCGCGGGCCACCGGTCTCGCGCTGGACCACCTCGACGAGCAGGTCTGAGGACCTGAGAAGGAGTTGTCCCACCTCGTGCTGGACTCGATCACGGACGCCCTCGGCAGCAGCGCGGCGGAGGAGGCCCAGGCCGGGGCGTCCGGCGCCGTGGCCTTCCTGCTGGACAAGCCGCTGAAGGTCGTCGTCATCCTGCTGGTGTGCTGGATCGCGCGGTTCCTGGCGATGCGCCTCATCGGCCGCATCGCCTCGGGCATCTCGACCGGCGCCGGCAAGCTGGGCGGTGGGCGCCGCAACGGCCTGCTGGAATCCTCCCCGCTGCTGAACGAACGACGCCAGCAGCGCGCCGAGACCCTGGCCTCGGTGCTCAAGAGCACCGTGACCTTCGTCCTGGGCCTGCTGGCGATCCTCATGGTGCTGGACACCGTCGGCATCGCCATCGGCCCGTTCCTGGCCTCGGCCGGGATCGCCGGAGTGGCGCTGGGGTTCGGGGCGCAGGCCCTCGTGAAGGACTTCCTGTCCGGCATCTTCATGCTCGCCGAGGACCAGTACGGCGTCGGGGACGTGGTCGACCTCGGGGACGCCGTCGGCACGGTCGAGGCGGTCGGCCTGCGCGTGACCCGGTTGCGCGACGTCAAGGGCACCGTCTGGTACGTCCGCAACGGCGAGATCCTGCGGGTCGGCAACCAGAGCCAGGGCTGGGCGCGGGCCCTGCTCGACGTCTCGGTGGCCTACGGGGAGGACCTCAGCCACGCGCAGCGGGTGCTGCAGCGGGTCGCCGACGACCTCGTGGCCGAGGAGGCGTGGAAGGACCTGGTGGTCGACGCCCCGGAGGTGTGGGGCGTGGAGCAGATGGGGGCCGACGGGATCGTCCTGCGCCTGGTCGTGAAGACCAAGCCGTTGCAGCAGTGGGCCGTGCAGCGGGAGCTGCGGCGCCGGACGAAGGCCGTGTTCGACGCCGAGGGCATCGAGTTCCCCTTCCCGCAGCGCACGGTGTGGTTGCGCCACGACGACGAGCCGCGCCAGGTGGCTCCCCCGGCGCAGCGCTCGGCCGCCGTCGACCCGCAGCCGCCGCCGCCGAGCGAGGCGGACGTCGCCAAGGAGGACGCCGCGGCCGCCGACCCGGCGCGGACCGACCGGGGGCTCTGAGCGGTCGGCTCGCGCGCCGGGTCGCCCGCTCCGAGACTGGTCGCCATGAGCGAGCCCTCCCCCGACGCCCCCCGCGGGTCCCTCGACGACGTCCTGGCCGGCGACGGGCGCCTCGCCCTGGTCACGGGGGTGACCGGGTACATCGGTGGCCGTCTCGTGCCCGAGCTGCTGCAGGCGGGCTTCCGGGTGCGCGCGCTGGCCCGGCGGCCCGAGCAGCTGCGCGACCGGCCGTGGATCGACGACGTGGAGGTGGTCGGGGCCGACGCCTCCGACCGCGACCAGGTGAGCGCGGCGATGGAGGGCGTCGACGTCGCCTACTACCTCATCCACGCCATGAGCGGGGGGTCGTCCTTCGCGGCCAAGGACCGCCGCACCGCGCGCACGTTCGCGCGGGCGGCGGCCGACCAGGGGGTGCGTCGCATCGTCTACCTCGGGGGCATCCACCCCGAGGACGAGGAGCTCTCGACCCACCTGGAGTCGCGCCGGGAGGTCGGGGAGATCCTCCTCGACGCGCCCGTGCCGGCCACGGTGCTGCAGGCCGCGGTCATCCTGGGGTCGGGCTCGGCGAGCTTCGAGATGATGCGGTACCTCACCGAGCGCCTGCCCGTCATGGTGTGCCCGGCGTGGGTCTACAACCGCATCCAGCCGATCGCGGTGCGCGACGTGCTGCGCTACCTCGTGGGGTCCGCCTCGATGCCGGACGACGTGAACCGCACGTTCGACGTCGGCGGGCCCGACGTGGTGACCTACCTGGACATGATGCGCGGCTACGCCGAGGTCGCGCGCCTGCCCAAGCGGCACGTGCTGCCGGTGAAGGTCATGTCCCCGCGCCTGTCGAGCCACTGGGTCGGCACGATCACCCCCGTCCCCGGTTCGATCGCCCGCCCGCTGGTGGAGAGCCTCGTCCACGAGGTGGTGTGCAAGGAGAAGGACGTCGAGCAGTACGTGCCGGACCCGCCGGAGGGGCTCATCCCGTTCCGTCGCGCGGTCGAGCTGGCGCTGAAGCGCATCCAGGAGGCGGACGTCACGACGCGCTGGAGCTCGGCCTCGGTGCCGGGCGCCCCGAGCGACCCGTTGCCGACCGACCCGGACTGGGCCGGTGGCAACCTCTACGTCGACGAGCGGACCACCGTCGTGGACGCCTCCCCGCACGAGCTGTGGCAGGTGCTGGAGGGGATCGGCGGGGACCAGGGCTGGTACTCCTGGCCGATGGCGTGGGCGGTGCGCGGGGTCATGGACCGGTTCTCCGGGGGGCCCGGGTTGCGCCGCGGCCGCCGCGATCCGCGACGCCTGCGGGTCGGGGACGCCGTCGACTGGTGGCGCGTGGAGGAGCGCCACGAGGACGCGCTGCTGCGGTTGCGCGCCGAGATGAAGCTGCCGGGGCTGGCGTGGCTGGACCTCCGGGTGAGCCGGGACCCGGTGGGGCGCACGCTGTTCCAGCAGCGCGCCCTGTTCCACCCCAAGGGGTTGGCCGGCCAGGCGTACTGGGCGGCCATCAGCCCGTTCCACGGCGTCGTCTTCGGCGGGATGCAGGAGAACGTGAAGGAGGCGGCCGAGGCGCTGGCCCGCCGGCGGGCCGGGCACGCCCCGACGTCGGTGGACGCGCGCCCGGGGGCGACACTGGTGCGGTGAGTCCCGACCTGCCGTTCGTCCGCCCGCAGAACCTCCTGGGGCGTGCGCCCGCGGGACCGGGCGGCGGCACGCGCACGTTCTTCGACGAGGTGGGCGGGCACGAGACGTTCGTCCGGCTCGTCGACGTGTTCTACGACGGGGTCGCCTCCGACGACGTGCTGCGCCCCATGTACCCCGAGGCGGACCTCGGCCCGGCCAGGGAACGCCTGCTGCTGTTCCTGGAGCAGTACTGGGGCGGGCCCTCGACGTACTCCGAGCAGCGGGGCCACCCGCGGCTGCGGATGCGGCACGCCCCGTTCAAGGTCAACCCCGACGCCCGGGACCGGTGGCTGACGCACATGCGCGCCGCCGTCGAGTCCCTCGGCCTGCCGCCCGCGCAGGAGGGTGTCCTGTGGGACTACCTCGACCGGGCCGCGCACAGCATGCTCAACACCTTCGAGGACTGAGCCGGGCCGTTCCGTCCCGCGGCACCGGTCGCCCTGGGCCTTTCACCCCGCACCGGTGACCGCCGGGCTCCCCGGGCGGTCGGCTGCTGCTCGGCCGCCTGAGCCCGGGGACGTCGGGGCCGTCCCTCACAGGGGGCTGACGCGGGCGCCCCGGGCGTCGACCTCGACGAGGGAGCGGTCCGGGACGTCCTGCCACCGCGGGTCGTCGTCGTGGGGTTCGCTCGCGACGACGACCCCGTCGTCGGTCCGCAGGACGCTGAGGGTGTCCCCCCACGCGGTGGCGACGAGGCGCGTGCCGTCGGCGGCCAGCACGTTGAGCCGGGCGGTCGGGTCGGCCTCCCCCGCCGCGCGCACGCGCGGCCCGATCTCCTCGGGGGCCTGCAGCAGCCAGGCGGCGAGCACGGCGGAGTCGCAGACGGACTCCGCGGCGGGCCAGGCGTCCGCCGGCAGCACGGACCGGTCGAGGCGGCCGTTGTGCGACAGCGCCCAGGCGCCGCGGACGAACGGCGCGCACGCCGTCTCGTCCGGCGGCATCCCGACGGTCGCGTCCCGCACGGCACCCAGGACACACCCGGAGGCGACGTGCGGGGCGACGGAGGCGAGCGAGGCGTCCGCCCACAGCGGGGCCGCGCGGCGCCAGCGGGCGGGTCCGGGACCGGCGGCGGTCCACCAGGCGGCCCCCCAGCCGTCGGCGTTGACCGTCCCGTGCCGCTGCCGCCGCGGGGCCCAGCTCTGCTGCAGCAGACCGTGCTCGCGCTCCAGGAGCAGGTCGGCCAGGGTCCGCTCGGCACCCAGCCAGGCCGTGTGCCGGCACACGCTCAGGCGTCCCAGGCCAGGCGCAGACCGGTGAAGATCTGCCGGCGCACCGGCCAGTCCCAGTTCCGGAACGACGGGCGCACCGAGACGGGCGTGCTGGCCCAGGAGCCGCCGCGCAGCACCCGGTAGCCGCCGCCGAAGAACGGCGCGGAGTAGGTGTCGTAGAGCATCGGTGAGAACCCCGGCCACGGCGCGAAGTCCGAGGACGTCCACTCCCAGACGTCGCCCATGAGCTGCTCGACGCCGTAGGCGCTGGCCCCGGCCGGGTACGCCCCCACCTGCGCGGGCCCGAGCGCGTGGCCGCCGAGGTTGGCGCGGTCGGCGGTGGGCGCCTCCTGGCCCCACGGCCAGCGTCGGCGGCGACCCAGCACCGGGTCCCAGGCGCACGCCTTCTCCCACTCGACCTCGGTGGGCAGCCGGGCGCCGGCCCACCGGGCGAACGCCTCCGCCTCGTGGCAGTCGACGTGCTGCACGGGCGCGGCCGGGTCGAGCGCGACCTCGACGGCGAACCGCCGCTGCGTCCAGCCGCCCGCGCCGTCGCGGGACCAGCCGAGGGGGGCGACGATCCCGGCCTCCCGCCGGTGCGCCCACCCTGCGCGCGTCCAGTGCCGCGGGTCCTCGTACCCGCCGTCGTCGACGAAGGCGGCCCACTCCCCGTTCGTCACCGGCACCCGGCCGATGCGGAACGCCGGGACGTGGACGCGGTGCTGGGGGTGCTCGTTGTCCAGGGCCCACGGCTCCTGCACCGGGTCGACCCCCAGCAGGAACTCACCGGCGGGCACGAGGACGGGCTCGGCCGGCACCACCCGGCCGGGCGGGGTCGGCGCGGCGGCCAGCAGCGGGTCGCCCGAGCGCAGGTTGTGCGTCGCGAACATCGTCTCGTCGTGCTGGTGCTCGTGCTGGGCGACCATCGCGACGGCGAAGGCGGCCTGCTGCGGGTCCTGCGCCCGGACGCGCGCGACGCGGTCGAGCACGCGGTTGCGGACGTCCGCCACGGCCCGCCGGGACTCGCGCGGGTCCAGCAGCGGGAGCTGCGTCCGGCTCGCGCGCGGGTGCTCGGCGGCGTCGTACAGGCAGGCGATCGTGGGGTGGAAGACGGGGGTCCGCTCGACCCCCGCGCCCTGCTGCAGGAGCCACAGCTCCTCCTGCTGCCCGACGTGGGCGAGGTCCCACACCAGCGGGCTCATGAGCGGGGAGTGCTGGACCGTCAGCTCGGCGTCGGCGGCGTCCGTGAGGCGGGTCGTCGTGCGCCGGCCCGCCTGGAGCGCGGCGACGGCCACCTCGAGGGTGTGGTCCGTGGTGTGGTCGTCCAGGGCGGTCACCGGAGCTCCTCCGCGGTCAGGCAGGCGTCCGGTCCCTGGTCGCGGAACCGGTCGGTCACGAGGTCGGCGGGGCCGCGGCCCGCCGCGAGCAGGTCCGTCCAGGCGTGGACGGCGGGCACGAGCGCGGGGTCGACCCGGGCGGCGGCCGCGTCGAGCACGCCGAGCGCGGCCCGGCGCAGCTCCGGGTCGACGAGCCCGAGCCGGACCGCGTCGGCCCCGCGGTGGGCCACGGGTCCGGCGGCGTCCGCGGCGGCGTCCGCGGCCACGGGGTCGTCGACGACGGTCGCGACGACGGCGGCCAGCCCCGGGCGCAGCGCCGCGGGCACGGCGTCGAGGAACCGCAGCTCGGCGAAGCCCCGCAGCCGCACCGGCGGCCACAGCGTCGTGAGGTGAGCCTCGACGTCGTCGGTGCCGGGGCGGCGGCCGTCGAGCAGGACCTCACCGGCGGCCCAGTCGCCGAACGGGACGTGCGCGCGCACGGGCTCGCACTCCCCCGTCGCCTGCGCCCGCACGAACATGACGGGGGCCGCGAACGCGAACTCCACCCACTCCGCCACCGGGTCCGTCCCGGCCCCGGGGGCCCGGCAGCGGCCGGGTTCCAGCCGGCCCCACACCTCCTGGCGGCCGCAGACCGCACCCGCGGGGACTCCCCGCCGCAACGGCGAGGTCGCCGCCAGCGCGACGAGGACGGGCGTCAGCCGGCGCACGTGCTGCAGCCGCAGGGCCCAGCCCGCGGCGGGCCCGGCGTCGAGGTTGACCTGCAGGGAGGCGGTCGAGGCCATCATCGTCGCGCCGTCGAGGTGGTGGCCGACGGCGTCGAAGTGCGCCTCCATCGCCCGGTACCGGGACCCGGGGTGGACGCGGACGGGGGCGCGGACCGGGTCGAGCCCGGTGGCGAGGGCGGCCAGCCCGTCGGCGGCGAGCAGCGCGTCGACGGCGGCCGCGTCGCGTTCCAGGACCGCGACGGTGCCGACCAGGTCTCCCGGCGGGGTGGACAGCTCGACCTGCCCGCCGGGTTCGAGGGTCAGCCGCGACCCGCCGGGAGGCGCGAACCCCGCGACGAGCGAGGTCAACCGGTCCCAGCCCACCCGGCACCGCGGGGCGCGCAGGTCGACGACGTGGCGTTCGAGCTCCAGACCGACCGACCCGGTGCCCGAGGGCCGCAGCGCGGCGGCGGCGACGTGGGCGCGCAGGGCGTCGGGCGGGGCCGGCGAGGTCACCTCGTCGGCGTGGGGGGCGGTGAGCGACACGGTGGTGCAGCCCCTTCCAGGTCCGGACCGGTCCGGGGACCGCGGGTCGGCGTGGGGCCAGGTCCTGGCCTCGTCGTCACCTTCGCACGCGCTCTCGCCCGACGCACCCGCGGGACGTTCAGGCCGGCGGCGTGCGCGGGGCGTGGGAGTCGAGGAAGGAGTACACCTCGAGGTCGTCGACACCGGGGAAGCGTCCCGACGGCAGCGGCGCCAGCGTCTGGGCGTGCAGCCGCGCGCTGGGCCAGGCGTGCTCGGCCCAGCGGTCCGCCACCGCCTGCGGCGGCCGGCGGCAGCACGCGGCCTCGGGGCAGGTGCTCCTGGTCCGCACCCGGGTGTCGCGGCCGCGGAACCACTTGGCGTGCGCGTACGGGACGCCGACGGTGATGGAGAACCCGCCGTCGTCGCTGGCGCCCGTCTGGCTCGAGCACCAGAACGTCCCGGCGGGGGTGTCGGTGTACTGGTAGTTCTCCGTCGTGCGGTTCCGCACGTCGAACACCGTGCGAGCGGTCCACTCCCGGCACACCGGTTGCCCCTCGATGGCGCCGGAGGAGTCCTGCGGGAAGGGCACCCCGTCGTTCTCGTACCCCCGGTACAGCGCGCCGTCGTCGCCGACGCGCAGGAAGTGCACGGGGATCCCGAGGTGGGAGGTCAGCAGATTCGTCAGGCGGTGCGCGGCGGCCTCGTGGGTCACGCCGAACGCGTCGCGGAAGTCCTCCACGGCGAGGTCCTTGTCGGCCTTGGCCGCGGACAGGAACTCCACCGCGGCACTGCGCGGGAGCAGGCAGCACGCCGCGAAGTAGTTGATCTCCAGCCGCTGGCGCAGGAACTGCGTGTAGCTGGCGGGCCGCTGGTGCTCCAGCACGCGGTGCGCGATGGCCTGCAGCGCCAGGGACCGCAGCCCGTGGCCGCCGGGGATGGAGGCGGGCGGCAGGTAGATGCGGCCGTTGGCCAGGTCGGTGACGGTGCGCGTGGAGTGCGGCAGGTCGTCGACGTGGATGATGCTGAACCCGAGGTCGGTGGCCATCCGCGCCACCTGGCGGTGGGTGAGCGCCCCGACCGTGTACCCGGCCGAGCGCACGAGGTCCTCGGCGAGCTCCTCGATCTCGGGCAGCTGGTTGTCGACCGCCCGCATGAGGAGGCGGATCTCGGTGTTCGCGCGCCGCGCCTCCTCCGGGGTGGCGTTGGAGGCGTCGTGCCGGCGGACGAGTTCGCGGTGCAGCCCGACGAGCGCCTCGAGCGCGTCCGTCGGCAGTTTCCGGCTCGAGCGCACCTCCGGCAGCCCCAGCGCGCGCGCCAGCGGCGTGCGCTGGGCGTGGTCGAGCTCGATCTCCAGCGCCGCGCGCCGGCTCGGCGGGGGCGCGGGGTCCAGCAGGTCCGCGGGCGGTACGCCGAGCGCGCGGGCGACGGCGGTGATGAGGGACAGCCGGGGTTCGCGCTTGCCGTTCTCCACCTGCGAGAGCTGGCTCTGCGCGGCCCCGACCTGCTCCCCGAGCTGGGCCAGCGTCCACCCCCTGGCCTGTCGGTGGTGACGGATGCGGCGGCCCACGGTCAGGGCGTCCAGACCCGTCTCGGGAGCCGGCGGGGCGAGCGCGGGATCGGTCAGGGGTTCCAGCGCAGCGACGCGCAGCGGGGCCATGCGGTTCACCGTAGGTGAAGAACGGGGGATCTTCACCCACCTGAGTCGTTGTCCGGGGGGTGCGTGCACCACAGGATCGGAAGACGACGCACCACCGATCCACCGCCGACCACCGCTCCCGAAGGAGGCACGCCGACGTGACCATCGAGTTGACGCGTGACGCACCCGTCCAGCCGGCGGGGACCCCGCTCCCCCACCGGCCCGCCCGGCTGAGCGTCCAGCACCCCGGTGCCGACCCGTCCGTCGTGGCGTGGGTGCGGCGGGTCGCGGCCCTCACGCAGCCGGACGCCGTCGTGTGGTGCGACGGCTCGGCCGAGGAGTTCGACCGGCTCACGACGCAGATGGTCGAGGCGGGGACGTTGATCCGGCTGAACGAGGACCTGCGGCCCGGCTCGTTCCTGGCCCGGTCGGCCCCGACGGACGTGGCGCGCGTGGAGTCGCGCACGTTCATCGCCTCCCGCCGCCGCGAGGACGCCGGCCCGACGAACAACTGGCGCGAGCCGACCGCGTTGCGCGAGGAGCTGGCCGGGGTGTTCGACGGTTCGATGCGCGGCCGCACGATGTACGTGGTGCCGTTCTCGATGGGCCCGGTCGGCGGTCCGATCTCCCAGCTCGGCGTGCAGGTCACCGACTCCCCGTACGCGGTGGTCTCGATGCGGGTCATGACCCGGACGGGGACCGACGCCCTCGCCGCGATCGGCCCGGGCACCGCCTGGGTGCCGGCGGTGCACTCGGTGGGGTTCCCGCTGGTGGACGCCGTCGGCCGGGCCCGCCCGGACGTGGCCTGGCCCTGCAACGACCTGAAGTACGTCGCGCACTTCCCCGAGTCCCGGGAGATCTTCTCCTTCGGCTCCGGCTACGGCGGGAACGCGCTGCTGGGCAAGAAGTGCTTCGCGCTGCGCATCGCCTCGGCCATGGGCCGGGAGGAGGGCTGGCTGGCCGAGCACATGCTGCTGGTCAAGGTGACCGACCCCGACCAGCGGGTGTTCCACCTCGCCGCGGCGTTCCCCTCGGCGTGCGGGAAGACGAACCTGGCCATGCTGCGCCCGACGCTGCCGGGCTGGCAGGTGCAGACGATCGGCGACGACATCGCCTGGATGCGCCCCGACGACCAGGGCAGGTTGCGGGCCATCAACCCCGAGGCGGGGTTCTTCGGGGTCGCCCCGGGCACGGGATGGTCGACGAACCCGACGGCGATGCAGATGCTGGACCGGGACGTCATCTTCACCAACGTCGCGCTCACCGACGACGGGGACGTGTGGTGGGAGGGCATGACCGAGCAGGTCCCCGAGCACCTGACCGACTGGCGCGGGCGGGACTGGACCCCGGCCTCGGCCACCCCGGCCGCGCACCCCAACGCCCGGTTCACCGTGGCGGCGGCGCAGTGCCCCTCCATCGCCGGCGACCTCGACGACCCGGCCGGCGTCGTGGTCGACGCGGTGCTGTTCGGCGGGCGGCGCCGGACGAACGTGCCGCTGGTGTCGCAGGCGCCGGACTGGCGGGCCGGGGTGTTCCTGGGGGCCTCGATCTCCAGCGAGCAGACCGCCGCGGCCGAGGGCACGGTCGGTGAGCTGCGGCACGACCCGTTCGCGATGCTGCCCTTCTCCGGGTACGACATGGCCGACTACTTCGCGCACTGGCTGGGCATGGCCGACCGGTTGTCGCAGCCGCCCGCCGTGTTCGGGGTGAACTGGTTCCGCCGGGGTGAGGACGGGCGGTACCTGTGGCCCGGGTTCGGGGAGAACTCCCGCGTGGTCGCGTGGATCTGCGCCCGGCTGGCCGGGCAGGTCGGCGCGCTGCCGACCCCGGTGGGCCTGGTCCCGGTCCCCGGCGACCTGGACGTGGCCGGGCTGGACGTGCCCGCGGCCGACCTGGCCGAGTTGTTCGCGATCGACCCGGCGACGTGGACCGCGGAGCTCGACGAGCTGGAGACGTACTTCGCGCGGTTCGGGGACAAGCTGCCCCGCGACCTGACGCGCCGCCTGGAGGAGGTCCGCGGCGAGCTGCGCGCGGCCCGCTGGGAGCAGCGCCGCTGGGCGGAGTGGACGACCGACTGAGCCGTCCGGACCCGAACCCCCGACCGGGGTTCCCCACGAACCACCGCCGTCACGTCCACCGGGCACCGGGCTCGCCGGGAGGACGTGACGGCGGTGACCTCCCGCGCTCAGACGCGCACGAGGACCTTGCCGACGGCCTCGCCGGACTCCAGCCGGGCGAAGGCGTCGCGGGCGTCGGCGAGGGCGTGCACCGAGTCGACCTCGGGGGCCAGTCCGGCGCTGTCGCAGAACTGCAGCAGCCGCTCGAACTCCTCGCGCGTGCCCATGGTCGAGCCCAGGACGCGCAACTGCTTGAAGAACACGTTCTCCAGCATCGCGGGCGCGTCCCCGCCCGTGGTCGCGCCGGCCACGACGACGCACCCGCCGGGTTTCAGCGACTGCACCGAGTGCTTCCACGTCGCCTCGCCGACCGTCTCGAACACCGCGTCGACGCGGGCGGGCAGCCGCTCCCCCGCGGCGAACGTCGCCGCCGCGCCCCAGGCGCGGGCCTTCTCCAGCCGCTCGGGCGAACGCCCGGTCACCCAGACCCGCAGACCCGCCGCCGCACCGAGCGCGACCAGCGCGTTGGAGACGCCGCCGGCGGCGCCCTGGACGAGCACGGTCTGCCCCGGCACGGCCCGCGCCTGGGTGAACAGCATCCGGTAGGCCGTCAGCCACGCCGTCCCGAGGGAGGCCGCGCGCTCGGGCGACCAGCCGTCCGGCCGGGGCAGGACGTTGCGGCGCGGGACCCAGACGTGCTCGGCGATCGTCCCCGGGTGCCGCTCCGACAGCAGCGTCCGTCGCGGGTCGAGCGTCTCGTCCCCGCGGAAGTCCTCGTCGGAGACGACGGCGTGCACGACGACCGCCGACCCGTCCTCCAGCGTCCCCGTCGCGTCGCAGCCGAGCACCATCGGGAGGCGGTCGGCGGGCAGGCCCACCCCGCGCAGGCTCCACAGGTCGTGCCGGTTGAGCGCGGCGGCCTGCACGTCGACGCGGACCCAGCCGGCCGGCGGCTCGGCGGCCGGGGCGTCGGCCACCTCGAGGGCGGACAGGGGGTCGTCGGAGCTGGCGCGGACGGCGCGGGCGGCGAGCACGCGCCGACGCTACCCCCGACCGTGCCGCCGCACCCGCGCTGCGGCGCTCGGTACGGTGCCGAGGTGCCCGACCGCCACCGAGACCACCACCGAGACCACCACCGAGACCACCACCGAGACCACCACGTGTCCCCGCTGCTCGACGTCCTCGACGTCCACCCCGCCGACGCCCCCGGCGACGGGGCCGCGGACGTCTTCACCGGCCCGAACCTGCCGCACTGGCGCCAGCGGCTGTTCGGCGGCCAGGTGCTGGGGCAGGTGGCGGTCGCCGCCGGACGCACGGTCGACGCGGACCGGTCCCTGCACTCGCTGCACGCCTACTTCCTGCGGCCCGGTGACCCGCTCGTCCCCGTCGCGTTCGCCGTCGAGCGGCTGCGCGACGGGCGCTCCTTCTCCGCGCGCCGCGTGCAGGCGGTGCAGGACGGGGTGCCGATCCTGTCCGCCATCGCCTCGTTCCAGACGCCCGCCGAGGGCCTGGACCACGCCGAACCGGCCCCCGACGTGCCCGACCCCGAGGACGTCGTCAGCGACTACGCGGTGCTCGACGCCTCCGACCACCCGCTGGCCCGGCAGCTGGGCCGGGGCCGGCACGTGGAGCTGCGGCACGTCGAACCGACCCTCTACACGGCCCCCGACCCCGAGCGCCGCGCCCGGCAGGCGGTCTGGTTCCGGCTCGACGCCCCGCTGCCCGGCGACGACCTGCTGCAGCGGGGCGCCCTGGCCTACGCGAGCGACCTGAGCATCCTCGAGCCGGTCCTGCGCCGGAACGCGATGGCGTGGTCCACCCCGGGGATGAGCGTGGCGAGCCTGGACCACGCGATGTGGTGGCACCGGCCCGCGCGGGCCGACGAGTGGGTCCTGTACGTGTCCGAGAGCCCCAACGCCTCCGGGGCGCGGGGGCTGGCGACGGGGCGGATGTACGACCGGCAGCGCCGGCTCGTGGCCACCGTCGCGCAGGAGGGAATGGTCCGTCTCCCGGCGCCCGGGCAGCGGGGTCGGTGACGCACCCGGCTCACCCGGTGAGCCGGGTGCGCCCCCGGTCCCGACCCCGCGCCGATCGGCGGTGACCCTCAGTCGCGGGTGAGCTTGCGGTACGTCACGCGGTGCGGGCGGGCGGCGTCGGGGCCCAGGCGGGCGACCTTGTTCTCCTCGTAGCCGGCGAAGTTGCCCTCGAACCAGTACCAGCTCGCCGGGTCCTCCTCGGTGCCCTCGTAGGCGAGGATGTGCGTGGCGACGCGGTCGAGGAACCAGCGGTCGTGGCTGACGACGACGGCGCACCCGGGGAACTCCAGCAGCGCGTTCTCCAGCGAGCCGAGGGTCTCGACGTCGAGGTCGTTGGTCGGCTCGTCCAGGAGCAGGACGTTGCCGCCCTCCTTGAGCGTCAGGGCCAGGTTCAGCCGGTTGCGCTCCCCGCCGGACAGGACCCCGGCCGGCTTCTGCTGGTCCGGGCCCTTGAACCCGAACGCCGAGACGTAGGCGCGCGAGGGCATCTCCTGGTTGCCGACCTGGATGAAGTCGAGACCGTCGGAGACGACCTCCCACAGCGTCTTGGAGCCGTCGAGGCCCCCGCGGGACTGGTCGACGTAGGACAGCTTGACCGTCTCGCCGATCTTCAGGTCGCCCGAGTCGAGCGGCTCGAGCCCGACGATCGTCTTGAACAGGGTCGTCTTGCCGACGCCGTTGGGACCGATGACGCCGACGATGCCGTTGCGCGGCAGCGAGAACGACAGCCCGTCGATGAGGGTGCGGTCGCCGAAGGACTTCTTCAGGCCCTTGGCCTCGATGACCACGTTGCCCAGGCGCGGCCCGGCCGGGATCTGGATCTCCTCGAAGTCGAGCTTGCGCGTGCGCTCGGCCTCGGCGGCCATCTCCTCGTAGCGGGCCAGCCGCGCCTTCGACTTCGTCTGCCGGCCCTTGGCGTTGGAGCGCACCCACTCCAGCTCGTCCTTGAGGCGCTTGGCGAGCTTGGCGTCCTTCTTGCCCTGGACGTCGAGGCGCGCCTGCTTCTTCTCCAGGTAGGTGGAGTAGTTGCCCTCGTAGGGGTAGGCGCGGCCGCGGTCGAGCTCGAGGATCCACTGCGCGACGTTGTCGAGGAAGTACCGGTCGTGGGTGACGGCGAGGACGGCACCGGGGTACTTCGCGAGGTGCTGCTCCAGCCACGTCACGGACTCGGCGTCCAGGTGGTTGGTGGGCTCGTCGAGCAGCAGCAGGTCGGGCGCCTCGAGCAGCAGCTTGCACAGCGCGACGCGGCGCTTCTCCCCGCCGGACAGGTTCGTCACGGGCGAGTCGCCGGGCGGGCAGCGCAGCGCGTCCATGGCCTGCTCGAGCTGGGAGTCCATGTCCCAGGCGTCGGCGTGGTCCAGCTCCTCCTGCAGGGTCCCCATCTCGGCCATGAGGGCGTCGAAGTCGGCGTCCGGGTCCTCGAACAGGCCCGTGATCTCGTTGTAGCGGTCCATCTTCCGCTTGAGCTCGCCCAGGCCGTCCTGGACGTTCTGCAGGACCGTCTTGGACTCGTCCAGCGGCGGCTCCTGCATGAGCATCCCGACGCTGTAGCCGGGCGAGAGTCGGGCCTCGCCGTTGGACGGCTGGTCCAGCCCCGCCATGATCTTCAGGACGCTCGACTTGCCCGCGCCGTTGGGTCCGACGACGCCGATCTTCGCCCCCGGGTAGAAGGAGATCGAGACGTCGTCGAGGATGACCTTGTCCCCGTGCGCCTTGCGCGCCTTCTGCATCTGGTAGATGAATTCCGCCACGGCCCCAGGCTAGTCGCCCGCGCCGGGGCGCCCGCCACCCGCGGGGTCGCTACGCTGACGGCCAGCTGCACCAGCCGGTCCGCCGGCGCCCTGCGCTCGTAGCTCAACGGACAGAGCGACCGGCTTCTACCCGGTTGGTTGGGGGTTCGAATCCCTCCGAGCGCGCCTCAGCGGTCGTGCGCCGCCCGGCCGCCCCGCAGGCGCAGCCGCAGCACGCCGGGCGTCCGTCCCGTGAGGTAGACGCGCTCGCCGCCGGCGGCGTGGCTGCCCTGCAGGTAGTCGTACTGCTCCCCGCCGTCGTAGCGCGCGGGCTGGTGCTCGCCGCCCGCGCCCACCGCGCCGCCCTCCCGGGTGAGCACCACCTCGTCCTCGCCCACGGCGTACCGCAGCTCGGGGCCGGTGAGGACCCGGCCGCCGTCGGCCACCGGATCGGCGCCGGACAGGACGCCGCCGGGGCGGAAGGAGAGCTCGAGCGCGTAGGAGGTCGCCGCCCCGGCCAGCTCGACGGTGAGGTCGGCGCCGTCGTCGAGCAGCGCGACGCGGACGGTCGTCGTGAGCTCGACGGGGTCGACGGCGCGGCGCTCGAAGGCCATCGCGGCGTGGAAGCGGCCCTCGTCGCCCAGCGGGTAGGTCCCGGTGGGGTCGCGGTCGGCGGCGGGCAGCGGCTGGTAGTAGCCGGCCCGCAGCTCCTGCCGCAGCACGAGGGCGCCGTCGTCGTCGCGTTCGAGGGTGGCGCTGCGGAACGGGCCGAGCCCGAAGAACGCGGTCGAGAGCCGCACCGACTCCAGGACGGCGGCGCCGTGCCGGAAGCGCAGGAACGTGGCGGTGTTGGCCGTCCCGGACCGGATGGTGCCGACGGCGGGCTGGTCGCTGCCGCCGGAGACGACGGTCCGGGTGCGGCCGGCGGCGTGGACGGCCAGACCGGACGCGGCCAGGACGGCCTCCCCCGCCCACGCCCGCCCCGTGCCCGCGGGCAGCACCCCGCCCAGGGCCGGGTGGGCCAGCACCTCCGGCAGCACCGACCGGCCGTCCAGGCCGCGGGACTGCAGCAGCCGGGCGGCGTCGGCGAGGTCGCCGCGGTCCTCGGCGAGGGCGAACCGCCGGTACGCCAGCAGCAGCCCGGCGCCGGGGTGACCGGCGGTGTGCTGGTCCTGCCGGCGCGAGTGCACCGACTCCAGCGCGCCGTCCTCGTCGAGCAGCGGCAGGAAGGCCTCGAGGTTGCGCCGGACCGGGTCCAGCAGGTCGGGCCGGTCGAGCAGGTCGGCGATCACGAGCAGCGACGGGCTGGTGACCGCCCCCGCGTACAGCGGGCTGCGCTCGGAGTACATGCCGTCCTCCTGCAGGTCGACCCCCTCGGCGAGCCACTCCTCGACCCGTCCGCGCACGGCCTCCGGCGCCCCGAGGAGCGCACCGAGGCGGGCCAGGGCGCTCGAGAGCTCCCAGCGGTGGTTGGGCGTGTGCACCCCGCCGGTCAGCAAAGGCGGGAGCGTCCGCCCGGCGACGGCGCGCAGACCCGCGGCCAGGTCCGCCAGCGCGGGTTCGCGCCCCGCGAGCTCGGCCGTCAGGCACAGGTCGTTGACGGTGAAGGCCGTGTCCGGCGGCGAGGCGAGGTTCGTGCTGTCGAACAGCCCGCTCGGCGTCTGCGCCGCGGCGAGCAGCGTCCCCAGGCGGGCCGCGAGGACGGGGAGCCGGTCGTCGTGGTGGTGGGCCGACCGCGGGTGCGAGTAGGCCGTGACGAGCCCCTTGAGGCGGGCGGTCGTCTCCCGGTGGGCCAGGGGTCCGAGGTCGGTCGCACCGGCGGCGAGCAGACCCCGCACCCGGTGGTCGAGGTCGGCCACCAGGGCGGCGGTGAAGGCGGTGTCGTCCGCCGGGGCCACGGGGGCAGCGGGCACGGGGCGTCCTCCAGGACGGTGGGGTGGGCGGCGCGGCCGGGGCGCGGGAGCGCGGGAACCCGCGACGACCGGTGACGATAGTGTGCACATGACCTGACGTGAAGTCATCCGGTCGAGGAAGCACCGGACACCTTGACCGGGTAAGCCCTTTCCACTTACCGTCCTGGCACCGCCGGAACAGCGGTGCCGCACCTCGCACCCGCCACGGGCGACCCGTCCGCGGCGGTCGCGCAGGAGCGACTGGGGACCGGAAGACGAGGAAGTCACACCATGAGCCAGAACAGCACGAGCCGACGGTCCGTCCTCCTGGGCTCCCTCGGGGCCCTGACCGCGGGAGGGGCCCTGACCGCCTGCGGCGGGGGGGATTCCGCCTCGGGCGGGGACGCCTCGACGATCACCTTCTGGCTGTCGGCCAGCGACGCGCAGGCGAAGGGCTACTACGACCTCGCCGACGAGTTCAAGGCCCAGAAGGGCATCACGGTCGAGATCGTCAACGTGCCCTACGACGGGTACCAGACGAAGCTGCGCCAGGCGGCCCAGGCCGACTCGCTGCCGGACGTGGCCAGCGCACCCTCGCTGGACCCGATCTGGACCAACAAGCTGCAGGACCTGACGGCCGTCGCGACGAGCTCGACGAACAAGATCGACAGCAAGCTGTACCAGGAGACCGACGACGGCAAGATCCTCACGATCCCGTCCGACATCACCGCCGCGGGCCTGTTCATCAACACCACGCTCTTCCAGCAGGCCGGGGTCGCCTACCCCACCGAGCCGGAGAGCACCTGGACGTGGGACGAGTTCCTGGCCGCGGCGACGCAGGTCCGCACCTCGACCGGCGCCAAGTACGACCTGGTCTACGACGCCTCCCCCGCCCGGATCCGGGCTTTCATCTACGAGCACGGCGCCGACGGCTTCCAGCTGGACGACGACGGGACCGCGTTCTCCGTGCAGGCCCCGACGGTCGAGGCGCTGCAGAAGTTCGTCGACCTCAACGACGACGTGGTGATGCCCAAGTCGGTGTGGACGTCGGGGGCCGACCCGAACGCGCTGTTCAAGAGCGGTCAGGTCGTCGCCTACTTCTCGGGGGTCTGGCAGGTCGCCGACTTCACCGAGAGCATCAGCCAGTTCGAGTGGGCCGCCGTCCCGACCCCGGCCCAGCCCACGCAGGCGACCGACATCAACACCGGCGGGAAGATCGTCGCGTTCGACAACGGTGACACCGCGGACGCCGCGATGCAGTTCGTCGAGTTCCTCTACGACCCGACCAACTACGCCGAGATCGCCGCCACGAACGGCTGGCTGCCGGTCGAGACGGGGCTGGACATCGCCTACCCGGCGACGAGCCAGACCGCCCTGGACGCCTACGCGCTCTACCAGAAGGAGATCGAGATCGCCGACCCGATCTCCACCTCCGGCAACGAGAACGGTGAGAAGCTCACCCTCATGGGCAAGGCCATCACGACCGACCCCACCAAGGACGAGCTGGGCAAGGCCATCAACGGTCAGCAGACCGTGCAGCAGGCGGTCGACACCATCGTCCGGCTCCTCAACGAGCAGATCGCCTGACCCACCCCGACCGCCCCACCCGAGGGACCCGGGCCTGCGGGCCCGGGTCCACCCCCAGGAGGTTCCATGACCCCCGCGACACCGGGTCCGGTCCCCGCCGCGGTCGGGGACGACCCCGCGGCCCTCGCGCGGACCGCGCGTCCCTCCTCGGGCCGCGCGAACCGCCGCCGGGCGGCGCGCTACCGCCTCGCGCCGCTGCTGTTCGTCGCCGTGAACGTGGCGCTCTTCGCCCTGTTCTTCGTCTGGCCGGCGGTGACGGGTCTGTACTACTCGTTCACCAGCTACACCGGGGTGGGCTCGGCCCCGTGGGTGGGGCTGGCCAACTACCAGAAGCTCTTCGGCGACTCCGCCTTCTACTCGGCGTTCGGCCGGACCGTCTTCTTCACCGCGATGTCGGTGCCGCTGATCTACGTCCTGTCGCTGACGACGGCCGTGCTGCTGACGAACGCGCACACCAAGGGCAAGGTCGTCGCGCGCGTCCTGTTCTTCGTCCCCTGGCTCATCTCCCCCATCGTCGCCGGCGTCATCTGGCGGTGGATCTTCGGGGAGAACTTCGGGTTGGTGAACTACCTCATCACCTCCCTCGGCGGCGAGGCGGTCCCGTGGCAGTCGAACGCGAACCTGTCGCTGGTCATCGTGGCCATCGCCGCGGCGTGGGGCGGGACGGCCTTCAACATGCTGCTGTTCGTGGCCGCCCTGCGCAACGTGCCGGTCTCCTACCACGAGGCGGCCTCGATCGACGGCGCCTCGCCCTGGCAGCGGTTCCGCTACATCACGCTGCCGAGCATCGCGCCGACGTCCTTCATCGTCATCCTGCTGGGCAGCCTGGGCGCCATGAAGGAGTACGCCCTGCTGCAGTCGCTGAACGGCGGTGGCCCGGGCACCGAGAACAACCTCATCGTGCAGTACATCTTCCGCACGGGCTTCCAGCAGGGGCAGATCGGCTACGCCAGCGCCGCCTCGTTCGTCCTCATGGCCGTCCTCATGGTCATCGCCCTGCTCCAGGTCTTCGTCAACCGACGCCGGGAGGCGTGACATGGCCCTGTCCTCGCTGCCGCGCCCCAAGGCGCCGGCCCTGCGCCGCAGCACCGCCGCCCGCGAGGGCGGTTCGCCCGCCCGCACCGTCGGGACCACGGTGCTGCTGTGGCTGCTGGCCGTCCTCTACGGCTTCCCGGTCCTGTGGTTCGTGCTGTCGTCGTTCAAGCCGGCCGGTGACCTCTTCTCCTACCCGTTGACGCTGCTGCCGCAGCGGTGGACGTTCGACGGGTACGCGCAGGCCTGGACGAGCTTCAACTTCGCCGGCTACTTCACGAACACGCTGATCGTGGCGGTCACCACGACGGTCCTCACCGTCCTGGCCAGCGCCATGACCGGGTACGCCCTGGCCAAGTACTCCAACTGGTGGCTCAAGGCGTTCTTCCTGTGCATCCTGGCCACGACGATGCTGCCGACCGAGGTCATCCTCTCGCCCTCGTTCCTCGTCATCCGCGACCTCGGCCTCTACAACCAGCTCGCCGGTATCATCGTCCCGTCGATCATCACCGCCACCGGGTGCTTCATGTTCCGGCAGTTCTTCACCACCGTGCCGAACGAGCTGCTCGAGGCGGCCCGGATCGACGGCTCGAACGAGCTGACGACCTTCGTGCGGGTCATGCTCCCCATCTCCCGCCCGATCATGGTGACGCTGGCGATCTTCTCGTTCCAGTGGCGGTGGAACGACTACATCTGGCCGCTCATCGTCCTCAACGACCCGAGCAAGTTCACCCTGCAGATCGGGATCCAGAGCATCGTCGGGGCGCAGAACGTCAACTGGTCGGTCCTGCTGGGCGCCTCGGTCATCTCGATCGTGCCGCTGGTCCTCATCTACCTGGTGTTCCAGCGCTACGTCATGAACGCCGACATCAACGCCGGCCTGAAGGACTGATCGTCCCCCGCACCCCGTCCCGCACCGACGACGACGCCCCCTCCCCGGTCACGGGCGAGGGGGCGTCGTCGGTGCGGGACGGGGTCGCCGGCGCGGTGCCCGCCGCTGCGCGCGCAGCGGAGCGGACGTAGCGTCGCGCAGGTGAGCGAGCACCCCACGACCACCGACGTCCGCACCGCCGACGGCACGCTGGCGCTGCCCCTCGTCGGCCTCGGCACCTACGGTCTGCGCGGGCAGGACGGCTACCGGTCCCTGCGCGGCGCCCTCGACGTCGGTTACCGGCTGCTGGACACCGCGACGATGTACGAGAACGAGGACGAGGTGGGACGTGCCGTCGCCGACGCGGGCGTGCCCGACGTCCGGATCACGACGAAGCTGCACCACGAGCACGCCGGCCGCGAGGACGAGTTCCTGGACCGCAGCCTGCGGCTGCTGCGCGTCGACGTGCTGGACCTGTGGCTCATCCACTGGCCGCCCGGGGGCCGGGCGCGGCCCGACGTGTGGGAACGGTTGGTGGCCGCCCGCGAGGCCGGCCGGGTCCGTGCCGTGGGCGTCTCGAACTACTCGGTGGCCCAGCTCGACGAGCTGACGGCCGCCACGGGCGTCACGCCCGCGGTGAACCAGGTGAAGTGGGGTCCGGCGCTGCACGACGCCGACCTGCTCGCCGCCCACCGCGAGCGCGGCGTCGTGCTGGAGGGCTACTCCCCCCTCAAGGCCACCGACCGCACGGCCGCGCCCCTGCGGGCGGCGGCCGAGCGGCACGGGGTGAGCGTGGAGCAGGTCGTCGTGCGCTGGCACCTGCAGCACGGGGTGGTCGTCATCCCCAAGTCCGGCGACCGGGACCGGCAGGCGCGCAACCTCGACGTCGACGGGTTCGAGCTGAGCGGCGAGGAGGTCGCGGCGATCGACGCCCTGGGCCGCTGAGGCTCACCGGTGGGCGGTGCTCACGCGTCGTCCGTCACGCGCACCGCCCACGAGCCGCCGCCGAGGCCGACGACGTCCCCGTCGGCGAGCTGGCGGCCGCGCCGGTCCTCGGCCTCGCCGTTGACGGTGACGTCCCCGGCCAGCAGCGCCTCCCGGGCCTGCCCGCCGGTGTCGACGGCCCCGGCCAGCTTGAGGAACTGGCCGAGCCGCACGACTCCGGTGACCTCGACGACCTCCGCGCTCACTCCTCCACGGCCAGGGCGCTCAGCACGGCGGCGACGCGCTCGGCTTCGGCGCGGGTGAGGCGCTCGGGGACGAGGACCTCCACGCGGGTGCCGTCGGGCAGCGGGATGGTGTGCATGAGCATCTCGCGGCCGGTCGTGACGACCTCGGCGTCCTGCACGTCACCCCGCCCCGCGCCGGCGTCCGGGGTCGCGGTCGTCCCGGGGGCGGGGCCGCTGCCGAGGAAGGAGCGGAGCCGGTCGATGCCCTGCTCGGCGAGGCGCTCGGCCGTCGGGTCGAGCCCGCCCTGCTTGAGGAGCCCGCGCAGGACCGCGTCGATCGACTCGCCCTGACGCCTGTTCTCGTTCCGTGGGTCCGACATGAGCACAGCCTCGCACCCGCGCGCACGGCCCGCGTCCCCCGTCCGTCGTCGTCCGTCGTCGTCCGTCGTCGCGGCCGGCCCGGTCCACCGCGAGGTCAGCCCGCCAGGTGACCCCAGTCCGCCTCGAGCTCCCGCCACGGGCCGACGGCCTGCACCCGCCCCTCCCCCAGCACCACGACGCGATCGGCCACGAGCAGCGCCGACCGCTTCGAGGACGCCCCCACCACGGTCGTCCCGCGCTCGCGCAGCGCCTGCCACAGCTCCAGCTCGGTGCTCGCGTCGAGGGCCGAGGACACGTCGTCGGCCACGAGGAGGTCGGCCCCCGAGGCCAGCGCCCGGGCCAGCGCCAGCCGCTGGACCTGCCCCCCGGACAGCCGGACCCCGCGGTGCCCGACGAGCGCGTGCCGGCCCCCGGCCGCGGCCACGTCCCGGGTCAGCCGCGCGTCGGCGACGGCGTCGTCGGCCAGGGACCGGGCCAGCTCGTGGTCCAGGGCGACGTTGTCGTCGAAGCTGCCCGACAGCACGCGCGGCACCTGCGCGACGTAGCTGACCTGACCCGGCCGCAGGAACGTCTGCGGGTCCTGCACGGCGACCCCGTTCCAGCGGACCGTCCCCTCGTGGTCGACGAGCCCGGCCAGCGCCGCGAGCAGGCTCGACTTGCCCGACCCCACGCGGCCGGTGAGCAGGACGAGCTCACCCGCCTCGACGCGCAGGTCGACGTCCTGGACGCCCACCGTCCCGTCGTCGTGCACGGCCGTGAGGTGGTCGAGGTCGACGTGCCGCAGGGGGTGCGCGGGGGCACCGCGGGCACCGGGGCGAGTCCGCGGACCAGGTCGGTGCCGGCCGGGACGCGCACGACGTCCTGCGTTCCCGCGAGCGCCGTGACCGCTCGCAGCCACTCCCGCGCGACGGGCGCCTCGGTGATGACGGCCCCCGACACGGTGCCGTAGTAGGCGGCGCCCGCGACGGCGGTGGCGACGAGGAGGGCGTCGGCCAGCGACCACCAGCCGGCCAGGTGCAGCGCCCAGGTCGCGACGGTGCCGAGCTGGACGAGGACGCCCGGCACCCCCTCCAGCAGCGCGCGCACGCGCAGCTCGCGCACCGAGGCCAGCACGCGCCGCCGGTCGACCTCGACGAGGTGCCGCAGGACGTCCGGCACGGCCGCGGCGAGCTTGACGGTGCGGGCCGCGTCGACGGCCGAGCCGAGGTCGCGGCCGAAGACGGCGCGGGCGTCCCCGGCCTCACGGCCCCGGCGGCCGGCCACCGGGGCCCCGCCGACCGAGACGAGCGCCGAGCCCGCCATGACGAGGGCGACGACCGCGCCCGCGGTGAGGTCACCGGCGACGAGGGAGGTGACGGCGACGACGAAGGCGCCGATGACGAGGTCGACGCAGCGGTCGACGTAGAGGACGAACCGCTCGGAGTCCAGGCTGCGGGCCGTGACCTCCCCGGCGGGGACGCGGGCGAGGCGGTGCTGGCGGGTCTGCCCGCGCAGCACCGCCAGGCGCGCGCCGAGGGTGACCGCGTTCCACCACAGCGGGTACACCCGCAGGGCCGCGGCCAGCAGGAACGGCACGCAGACCAGGCTCGTCACGAGCCCGGCCGCCGGCCACCACACCTGCGCGGTCGGCGCGCCCGTCTGCAGGCCCTGCACGACCAGGCCCCACAGCCAGCCCGCGACGGCGCCGTAGGTGCCGAGGACCGAGCACAGGGCGAACAGGACGGCACCGAGCAGCCCCCACCGCCGGTGGCGGGTGATCGCGGTCGCCACGGCCCGCACGAGCCGGGGACGCGGCTGCGCCGGTGGTTCGGGGCGGGGCCGGCGGGGCCGGCTGGAGAGGACCTCGCCGGCGTGGTGGACGGGGTCGAGCTCCGCACCACCCCCGGCGCGCAGCAGGTCCGCGAAGGGGCCGGGGGTGGCGGCGAGCTCGGCGCGCGGGCCGTGCTGGGCGAGCCGGCCGCCGTCGAGGACGGCGACGTGGTCGGCCCGGGCGGTCGTGGACAGGCGGTGGGCGATGAGCAGACCGGTGCGGCCGGCGAGCAGCCGCCCGGCGGCCGCGGTGACGCGGTGCTCGGTGACGGGGTCCATCCGCGCGGTCGCCTCGTCGAGGACGACGACGCGGACGTCGCGCACGAGGAGGCGGGCGAAGGCGACGAGCTGCTCCTCCCCGGCGGACAGGGTGCTGCCACCGGGGCCGAGCCGGGTCCGCAGACCGTCGGGCAGCCCCCCGACCCAGTCGCCCAGTCCGAGGGACTCCACGGCCGAGCGGACGCGCTCGGGGGCGACGTCGGCCCCCAGCGTGATGTTGTCCGCCAGCGTCCCGGCGATGAGTTCCGTGCGCTGGGTGACGACGCCGACGCAGCGCCGCAGCTCCTGCAGGTCCAGGGCCGTGACGTCGAGGCCGCCGAGGTGGGCCTGCCCCGGCGCCGGTTCCAGCGCGCGGGACAGCAGGGCCGCGAGCGTGGACTTGCCCGACCCGCTGCGTCCCACGAGGGCGCACGTCGTCCCGGCGGGGACCGTGAACGAGACGTCGTGCAGCGCGAAACCGCCCGGGTGGGCGAAGTCGACGCCGCGGAACTCGAGCCCGAGGCCCCCCTCGGGTGCCCGCAGGCCGCCGACGGGTTCGGACGGCGAGCCCAGCAACGCCCGGATGCGTTGCAGGGCACCCAGACCGGCCTGGACCTCGGGCAGCCGTTCGGCGATCTGGTTCAGGTCGCCGGCGAACCCGGAGCAGAGCAGGAACACCGTGACGAGCTGGGCGAGGCCGAGCCGGCCGTCGCCGACGAGGACCACCCCGCCGACGACGAGCGCAGAGCACAGCAGCGACAGGACCAGGATCGTGCGGCGGGCCACGACCGCCGAGACCTCGGTGGTGGCGCGGACGCGGTCCAGCACCCCGGCCGCCAGGACCGCGTAGCGGCGCACGACGTGCGGGGCGCCGAGGCTGGCGCGGATGTCGTCGCGCCCGGCCACGGCCTCCTCGAGCTGGGCCGCGTGCTCGGTCCAGGCGACCTCCTCGGCGACCTTGCGCTCGACCAGGACGGCGGTCAGGCGGCGCACGCAGCACCAGACGACGACGGCGACGAGGGGGAACACGATCCACGCGGGCCACCAGACGAGCCCGGCGACCACCCAGCCCAGCAGGATGCGGACGCCGCCGCGCCACAGGTCCCACAACGCCTCCCGGACCAGCCGGGCCAGCTGGCGCGGGTCGTCGTCGACGCGGTCGATGACCTCCCCGACGGCCTGCTCCCCCAGCGCCGGGACGGGCTGGGCGAACGCCGCGGCCAGCAGGTCGGCCCGCAGACCGCCCTCCGCGCGGCCGACGGCGGTGGCCAGGCAGAGCCGGCCGAGGGTGTCACCGGCGCTCGCGGTCAGGACGAGGACGCCGAGCACGACGAGCAGCCCCGCGGCCGGTCCCGCCGCGAGCCGCCCCGTGACGACCGTGCTGAACGTCTCCGCGACGGCGGCCGCGACCCCCAGCACCGCCGAGAGGGTCGCCGGCCGGCCGGCCAGACGTCGCCAGGACGGGGTGGGCGCGGGCACGGGGTGGTTCCTCTCGGGCGGGGCACGTCGCGGTGGCCGCCGCGGGCGACGGTGGCGCTGGTCCAGGACGCTAGCGAGGGCACCGTCCCGGGGGCCCGCCGTTTTCGGGCCACCGACGGGCTACTGTCCCCCCAGCCGCTGCGAGCACCACCGGAGGCGCCACCGTGCCCCAGCCCGACGCCCTCACCGCCGACCGGGGGTCCCGCCCCGGGGACGCCGAACTGCCCGGCCACGTCCTCGTGGTGGCCGCGGCGCTCTGGCTGGTCGCCTACGCCCTGCCCGTCCTGGCGCCGGGCCTGCCGCCGGCCGCGCGCACGGCCTGCGCGCTGGTCTCGGTCGCGGTCTGGGTGCTGTTCGGGGTCGACTACGCGTGGCGGCTCTTCCGGGCCCCGCACCGGCTGCGCTTCGCGTGGACCCACCCCCTCGACCTGGCGCTGCTGGTCCTGCCGGCCCTCGGGCCGCTGCGGTTGCTGCGGGTGCTGACGGTCCTGCGGATCCTGAACCGCAGCAGCGGCGCGTCCCTGCGGGGGCGGGTCGGCCTGTACGTGGGGTCGGCCACCGTCCTGGTGGGCTTCTGCGCAGCCCTGGCCGTCCTGGACGCCGAGCGCGGCGCCCCGGGGGCGAACATCACCACCTTCGCCGACGCCTCCTGGTGGGTCGTGACCACGATCACGACCGTCGGCTACGGCGACTTCCACCCCGTCACCAGCACGGGGCGCCTGGTCGCCGTCGGGTTGATGCTGGCCGGCATCGCCCTGCTGGGGATCGTGACCGCGTCGCTGGCGTCGTGGCTGATCGACCGGGTCAGCGACGGTCAGCAGGAGAGCGCCGCCGCGACCCGCGCCGACGTGGAGGCCCTGGCCCGGGAGGTGCGGCAGCTGCGGGCCGAGCTGCGGGCCCGGGACGCCTCCGCCGGGTCGGCCCCGCCGGCACCCGACGAGTGAAGGGACGTTCTCGCCGGGTGGTGACGGCGCCGCGGTGCGGGGGTACCGGAACCACTTCCCCCGGCTGTCCTGGCGACCGCGGTGTCGCACCCATCGGTGTCACCACGTGGAGTGAGCCGTGGGTGTCCTGTCGCGGTCGCCCCGACGACGTCCGGAGGACACCCACGGCTCACCCCACGACCTGACTCTCGTCGCGGACGAGGCGGCGCCGGTACCGCGGCCAGCCGCACCGCCGTTCCGGCCTCGCGGTCGTCCCGCGGAGTGCGGTCTCCTCGACTGCCGACGACCTCAGTGACACGCGGGTACGTCCCTCGGGGCGACGAACACGGCGACGAGGACTGGCACACCACGCGGGTCGACCTCGACCACGAGGTGCCTGACCACGTCCTGGACGGAACCCCGGACCGGCGAGCTCCCGCGCCGCGCCGCGCCTCTCCCGCCCGGCCCGGCTGACACGACGTCTCGAAGTCCAGGTGCTCACCCGGGGAGATCCCCCCAGGCCGGGGCCGCTGACCATCCACGCCCACTCCGCACCGAACCAGTACGCCAGACCCACCTGCCCCACCTCGAGCAGGTCATCGGGCAGAGCGTCCTCGCCGACAGCCACGACGCGCACCCACTGCCCATCGCGCCCGCACGGCGGACGAGGCATCGACAGCTCCAGGTTCGCCCACGTGGTGCTCCCCGCCGGACGGCCCCACAGGCGGTCCGCACCCTCACGGGCCACCTGCCCGATGCGACCGGTCTGGCGGGTGTTGCCCACCTGCACCTCTCCGTCGGGCCCCCCGACGAGCACCGCGCAGGAGCGGTCGGGCTCGTGACGGACCCGTGCGCGCACCAGCCACGGGGCATCGACCGCCTGAGGATCATCCGTCATCGGCAGCACCACGCGCCGGGGGTCCACCCACCCGCCCGTCCCGCGGTGCGCCGACGCACGACCGCACCGTCGGCCCGGCCGGTGCGCCGTGAGCTGACCCGGTGGTCCTCCCGGACGAACCCGGCCCCTTCTTCCACGGCACGAGGGCCGCGGTGTCCCCCGGCGACCTGCTCGTGGCCGGGCGCCGGTCGAACTACCGTCCCGAGGTCGTCATGAACCACGTCTGCTTCACGGCGCTGCGCGACGGGGCCGGCCTGGCGGCCGAGATGGCCGTGCTGCTCGGGGGCGGCGACCCGCACGTCTACGAGGTCGAGCCCACCGGCCCCTTCGAGGACGACCCGAACGTCACGGACAGGAAGTTCCCGGGCAACCCCACGCGTTCGTTCCGCAGCACGGACCCGCTGCGAGTCGTGCGCGAGGTGCACGGCGGGACCCGGCTGACGCCGGAGGCGGTGCAGCAGTGGACGGAACGGCTGATCGTGCTGCGGGAGACGGACGCCGGGATCGTCAACTGACGACCCCGGCGCCCGCTCGTCAGGCCGCCGTGGCCAGGAAGGAGTCCCACCGCGGGTCGGCCTGGTCGGCGCCGCGCACCGCCCAGGACGCCCCGCGCGGGGGCCCGGGCCGGAAGGGCAGGTGCCAGCCCATCTCCTCCGGTGTCCGGTCACCCTTGGCGTTGTTGCAGCGCACGCAGCACGCCACGAGGTTCTCCCAGCTGTCCGGGCCCCGGCGGCTGCGCGGCAGCACGTGGTCGACGGTCGCGGCGTGCCCGCGGCAGTAGGCGCAGCGCTGGTGGTCCCGGCGCAGGACCCCGCGCCGGCTCACCGGCACGACCTGCCCGCGCGGCACCCGGACGTACCGGGTCAGGAGGATGACGGACGGGCGTTCCAGGCTCACCGTCGCACCGACGACGGGATCGGCGTCGGCGAGGACGACCGACGCCTTCCCCGCCAGCACCAGGACCAGGGCCCGCCGGAAGGACACGACCGCGAGCGGTTCGTAGCCGGCGTTCAGCACGAGCGTGCGCACATCCACCTCCTGAGACGACGAGAGGCGCCGTCCCCGACGGGGGAGGCGCCTCTGAGAGCGACGACGGCCGCATGGTGGTGGTGCACGTGGTGGTGCCCCACGACGTGCTGCCCGGTGGGCCCGTGCGGTACCGCGGTCCCGGCTCCCGCGGTGCGGCCGGGGACGGCGTGCGTGCGAGGTGTCGTCATCGGCCCTCCCCGTGAGTCGGTGCTGCTACCCGTCGTCGTTGACGGCAGCGTACGTCGCGGTGGTGGAAGAGTCAGCAACTTTCCCGTGAACGCCCGTGCGGGTCCTCGCCGGCACCGGCCCGGACGCGCAGGAGGCGTGCACCGCGTCGCGGTGCACGCCTCCTGGACGGGGCCCGGCTCAGACGGTGGGGGCCAGCCGGCCGAAGGTCACGGCGCTGCTCCAGATGGCGCGGAGCTGGACGGGCTTCCCGGCCCGGGGGGCGTCCCACATCATGTTGTCGCCGGCGTAGATGCCGACGTGGTACGCCCGGCCGCCGGAGTTCGAGAAGAACACCAGGTCGCCGGGGACGGCGTCGCCGCGGGAGATGCCCGCGGCGGCCTGCTTCTGGGCGTTGGCGGTGCGCGGGATGTCCACGCCGACCTGGCGGTACACGTAGCTGGTGTAGCCCGAGCAGTCGAAGCCGGACGGCGTGGTGCCGCCGTAGACGTAGGGCGCACCGGCGTAGTCGTCGGCGATGGACAGGATCTGCTGACCCAGCGGGACCGGGGCGGGAGCCGGCTCCGGCGCGGGGGCCGGAGCGGGGGCGGCGACCTCGACGGCGGCGGGGCGGGCCAGGGCGACAGCGCTCTCGGCGACGCTGGAGGCGATGGCCGGGGCGGGGCCGGCGGTGCGGGTGCCGCGCTCGAGGACCGGGGCCACGACCACCGGGGCCGGGGCCGGAGCCGCCGCGAAGGTGGCGGTGGTGGCCAGCGTGGTGGCGGTGGCCGGGGCGGAGACGACCCCGGGCGCCGTGGCGCCGAAGGCGGCCGGGACGGCGGAGGCGGTGCTCGCGCCGACCGCGGCGGGAGCGGCGGCCGGGGCCGCGCTGGCGGGGAGGGCGACCGCGGCGAGCAGGCCACCGGCAGCGGCGGCGACGGCGCCGGTGCGGGCGGCCCCGCCGGCGGTGCGGGCGAGGCTGCCCGACAGGTCGGTCAGGGGCGTGAGGGGGCGGACGGCAGCGCGGTGGCGCGCCTGGACGCGAGTCGTCAAGGTGTGGGCCTCTCCGACGCCTGCGAGGTGAGCTGTCGGGTTCGGGCAGGGAGTAGCCCGGCCGGTTCGCACCGGCTTCACCCCTAGGGCTCGGCCGACCTGCTGGTCGGGCCTGGCCCGGAGAACTTGGTTCCCCCACCCCTGCCATGTGATGTCTCGGGGGACCTCGTCGCGGTGGCAGGGCTCGGCGTCCGCGGGAGGGCATCCACGCACGTGGTCGGGGATGCGGGTGGACCATAACCCGTCCACGACGGCGATGTCACGGCCCGGTGACGAGCAGGTGCCGAGCTGGTGACGTCCCGTCGATCATCAGGTGACGGTGAGTCACGAAGGCGCACTGAACGCCGATCTGCGTGACCACGGGAGGAGTGACGTCGCCACACCGAGCGCGACGGCCTGCGCCGCAACGCCCTGCACCGGGGACCGCCCGGGTGGTCCCCGGTCGCCGGACGCCCCGGGACGTGCGGCGGGGGACGCGGCGCCGCCGGGGCCGGGCTCAGCCGACGGCGACGAAGATGTGGCCCGCCTCGGCGGGTGTGAGATCGACCACGGCGCCACCGACGGTGACCTCGACCCCGGTGCCGGAGGACTTGGCCACGACCTCCACCCCGGGCACGAGACCGGCGTCCTTGAACTTGGCCAGGAGCGGCACGTCGGTCTGGAGGGGCTCGCCGAGGCGGCGGACGACGACCGCGCGACCCTCGACGTCGGGGGACGTCAGCGGCTTGACCCCGACGCGGAACCCCTCGGAGACCTCCCCCTCGCCCAGCTCCTGCAGGCCCGGGATCGGGTTGCCGTAGGGGTCGAAGTGCGGGTGGTCCAGGATCGCGACGAGCCGCTTCTCGACCTCCTCGGACACCACGTGCTCCCAGCGGCAGGCCTCCTCGTGGACCAGGCTCCACTCCAGGCCGATGACGTCGGTGAGCAACCGCTCGGTCAGCCGGTGCTTGCGCATGACGCGCATGGCCTTGGCGTTGCCCGCCTCGGTCAGCTGCAGGCGGCGGTCGGTGCCGACGTGCAGCAGTCCGTCGCGCTCCATGCGGGCCACGGTCTGGGACACGGTGGGTCCGGAGTGGTGCAGCCGCTCGGCGATGCGAGCGCGCATCGGCACGAGGCCTTCCTCTTCCAGTTCGAAGACCGTCTTGAGGTACATCTCGGTGGTGTCGATGAGATCGCTCACCGGGTCATCATCCGGTATCGGCACCGGTGGTCGCACCCCTGTCCGCACCGCCCGCGGGTCGCGCCCGGCCGGCGGACCTGCCCGCGCGCCCCGATAGCGGTCCCGCCCCGCCACGGCTAGCGTCGGCGCCCGTGGCGGCCCCGGCGAGTTCCCGCGAGAGCACCAGCGTCCTGTGGTTCCGGCGGGACCTGCGCCTGCACGACCACCCCGCGCTGCTGGCGGCCGCCCGCGACGGGGAGGTGCTGCCGCTCTTCGTGCTCGACCCGGCCCTGTGGGGGCCCTCCGGCGACGTCCGCCGCGCCTACCTGCTGCGGTCGCTGCGCGCCCTGGACGCCGACCTCGGGGGCCGCCTCGTCGTCGAGCGCGGGGACCCCGCCGAGGTCGTCCGCCGGGTCGCGCGCCGGGTCGGTGCCGGCCGGGTCCACGCCAGCGCCGACGCCGGCCCCTACGGCCGGCGGCGCGACGACGACGTCGCCTCCGCCCTGGCCGACGACGAGCGCGAGCTCGTGCGCACCGGGACCCCCTACGCCGTCGGGCCGGGCACGATCCTCAACGGCTCCGGCAAGCCGTTCCAGGTCTTCACGCCCTTCTCCCGCGCCTGGGCCGAGCACGGCTGGCCCGCACCGGCGCAGCTGCCCGACGACGTCCGCTGGATCCGCGACGGCGAGGGCGTCGACGGCCGGCACTGGCCCGGCGAGCCCGACCTGGGCGACCTCACGCTGCCGGAGGCGGGCGAGGAGGCCGCCCACGACCGGTGGCACGAGTTCCTCGAGCACGGCCTGGCCGACTACGGCCACGAGCGCGAGCGCCCCGACCACGACGGCACCTCCCAGCTCTCGCACGCCCTGAAGTGGGGCGAGCTGCACCCGCGGACGCTGCTGGCCGACCTGCGCCGAAAGCGGTCCGACGGGGCGCAGACGTACCGGACCGAGCTGTGCTGGCGCGACTTCTACGCCGACGTCCTGTGGAACCGGCCCGACAGCGCGCGGGAGTACTACAAGCCGCAGCTCGCCGGCCTGCGCTACGACGACCCCGGCGAGGCCTTCACCGCGTGGGCGCAGGGGCGCACGGGGTACCCGGTCGTCGACGCCGGGATGCGGCAGCTGCGCTCGGTCGGGTGGGTGCACAACCGCGTCCGGATGATCGTGGCGAGCTTCCTCGTCAAGGACCTGCACGTGGAGTGGCGCCACGGGGCGCGGGAGTTCCTGCGCTGGCTGCGCGACGGCGACCTGGCCAGCAACAACCACGGGTGGCAGTGGGTCGCCGGCTCCGGCACCGACGCCTCCCCGTTCTTCCGCGTGTTCAACCCCGTGACGCAGGGGCGCAAGTTCGACCCGCAGGGCGACTACGTGCGCCGGTACGTGCCCGAGCTGCGGCACGTGCCGGGCGGGGCGGTCCACACGCCGTGGGAGGTCGAGGACGGGTACGAGCACGGCTACCCCGAGCGGATCGTCGACCACGCCCACGAGCGGCGCGTCGCCCTCGACGACTACGCCCGCGTCAAGGGCTGAGGACGCCCCACCCACCCGGGCGCCCGCCCGGGTGGGTGCGCTCCTCAGGCCGGGTCGCCGAGGTCCGGGACGGGCAGCCGCACCCCACCCCGGCGGGCCGACTCGTCGGCGACGATGCCCGGGAGGGTGAACCGGGCCGCGACCCAGGCGTTGACCGGCGGGAGGACGCGGTCGCGCACCGCGACGACGAAGTCGTCGGCCAGGAAGTGGTGCGCCCCCTCGTGCCCGTTCGGGGCCCCCTCGAACTCCACCGGCAGCCGGCTGCGGTCGTGCACCTTCGCGGTGCCGGAGCGGAAGCTGCTCAGCAGCGCCGGGTCGATGTCGGCCAGGTCCTCGGAGACGTCGCCGTGCTCACCGGCGCGCAGCTCGTCGGTGATGTCCAGGGTCGCGCCCTTGCGGTAGTCCTCGCCCTCGGTCTTGACCGTGACGACGGTGCTGGTGACGGACTGCTCCATCACCTGCTCGGTGCCGTAGAAGCGGAACCGCGACTCCGGCCCGCTCCAGTAGCCGACCCGGCGGAACTCGTTGGTCCGCACGACCCCGCCGTCGGCGAGCTCGAACAGCGCGGACATGTTGGAGAAGTCGTTGTCCCAGCGGGAGACGGCCTTGTCGAACACCCCGTCGCCGCGGGTGTCGCTGATGCCGGTGCAGCTGACGCTGACGACGTGCGTCGGCCAGGCGCCCAGCACCCCGCCGATGGCGTGGGTCGGGTAGAGCATGGGCGGGTAGCTGGCCGTCGCCTTCCAGTCCTCCCCGCCGCTGTACCGGTAGGCGGCGTAGAACCCGTTGTCCATGTCGTGGACGTAGTCGCCCTCGCCGTAGAACACCCGGCCGAACTCCCCGGCGGCGATGTGCTCGCGGGCCCAGACGGTCGCGGGGTTGTAGTAGCTGGTCTCGCCCATCATGTAGACGAGCCCGCTCTCGCGGACCTTCGCCACGATCGCCTCGACCTCGTCGACGGCGCTCGCCATCGGCACGGCGGAGTAGACGTGCTTGCCGGCCTCGAGCGCCTGCAGCACCAGGGGGCCGTGCGACCAGCGCTGGGTCATGATCGCGACGGCGTCCACGTCGGAGGCCAGCGCGTCCTCGAAGCTGTCGAAGGCCCCGGCGAGGCCGTGGGACTCCACGTGCTGCCGGGCGCGTTCGGGCACGAGGTCGGTGACCCACACCTCCTCCACGTCGGGGTGCAGCTGCCACAGGGCGATGAAGCTGCGGGCGAACTGGCCGGTGCCGATGACAGCGATCTTCACGGGGACTCTCCTGCGAGCCGGGGACGCGACGATGGACGACACCGGAATCTACACGAGTCAACCGGCCGGCCCGGGCCCCTCCGGTGAACCGTCAGGGCACGGGGTGCCGGGCGTCGTAGCGGAGGAACCCCCGCTGCGCGCCCGCGAGCGCCAGGACGGCCACGACGCACGCGGCGCCGCCCGCGAGCGCGGCGAACCCCTCCCCCACGCCGGTCGCGGCCGACCCCAGGACGAGGTCGCCCAGGCGCGGGCCCCCGGCGACGACGACGATGAACACCCCCTGCAGCCGGCCGCGCAGCGCGTCGGGGGTCGCGACCTGCAGGATCGTGCCGCGGAAGACGGAGCTGACGGCGTCGGCGGCGCCCGACACGGCGAGCAGCCCGACGCAGGCCCACAGCTTGCCGCCCGTCCCGTCGGGCGCGGCGACGAGGACGACGCCGAACGCGGCGATCGAGGCGCCGTAGACGGCGACGCAGCCGACGACGAACGCCCCCTGGCGGCGGACGCCGCCGAGCGGCCCGGACAGCAGCCCGGCGAGGACGGAGCCCACGGCGAACCCCGCGCCGAGCAGCCCGACGGTCCGCGCTCCCCCGCCGAGCTCGGCCGCGCCGAGGGCCGGGTAGAGCACGCGGGGCATGGCGAACACCATGGCGCACAGGTCCGCGAGGAAGGTGGCCCGCACGTTGGGCCGGGTGGCGAGGAACCGGACCCCCTCCAGGACCGACCGCAACCCGGGCCGGTGGCTGCCGGCCGCCACCTGCGGACGCATGGGCGGCAGCCGGTGGACGCCGACGAGGGCGGCGACGAACGTCACGGCGTCGACGGTGTAGGCGGCCTGGAACCCCCACGTCGCGACGAGGAACCCGGCCAGCAGCGGCCCGAGGGTGAGCGCGATGGCGTTCGTCGTCCCCGACAGGGCGTTGGCGGCCGGCAGCAGCTCGCGCGGGACGATGCCGGGGACGATGGCCGAGCGGGCCGGGTTGTTGACGGCGAAGGCCGCGCTCTGCAGCGCGACGAGCGCGTACAGCAGGCCGACGGACTCCACGTGCCACCAGGCCTGGGCGGCGATCGCGATCGAGAGCACCCACAGGACGCACGAGGCGAGCAGGGCGACCTTGCGCCGGTCGTGGGCGTCGACGAGGGAGCCGCCGTACAGGCCGAGCCCGACGAGGGGGACGAGGGCGACGACGCCCACGAGGCCGACGGCGAAGGTGGAGGAGGTGAGGGCGAAGACCTGCAGGCCGACGGTGACGACGGTCAGCTGGGTGCCGATCCCGGCCAGGGACTGCCCGATCCAGAGCCACCGGAAGGCGGGGACCTCGCGCAGCGGGGTGGTGTCGGCCAGCAGGCGCCGCCGCGGGGCGGCGGGTGGTGAGCTCACGACCCGAGGATAGGTGGTTGTCCGGGACAACCTCCCGCACCAGGCCCCCGGACAGGAGAAAGCCCCCGGGCACTTCCGCCACCACGGTCAGGAGACCGTCGCGGTGGGCCGGTGGACAACCCGGCGCCCGGGGACCCGGTGACTGCCGTGGATTCGCCGCGCTGCGCGGGGCGACCAGAGCGGTCCGCGTCCTGCACGCAGCTGCTAGCGGGCAGCCACCTCACGCGTCCGATGAGAAACCATGTGTTCGGACCACCTCCTTCCCGTGTACCTCGACGGTACGACTGCTCCCCCGGAGTTGTCACCCCGTATTCCCGCCGGCGCGTCCCACCGGCCGCCGGGCGCTGCGACCCGCGTCCGGGCGCGCGGCTTGTCGAGGGGGGACGCAGGGGCCTACAGTGCTCGACGTCCGAGTTTTTGTCAGAACCACCCTTACTGATCCGGGGTCCGGCCTCCTCATGAGCGCGTCACAGCAGGCGATCCTCGTCGCGGTCTCGACGGTGATCTTCGCCCTGCTGCCCGACCGTCGCGGGAACGTGCGCGTGCACCTGCCCCTGGTGCGCCGCACGCGCGACCCCTTCGACGGCCAGTGGGCCCTGCCGGGCGGGTGGGTGCGGCAGGCGGAGAGCCTGTCCGACGCCGGCCGGCGCACGCTGGCCGAGACCACGGGGCTGCGGCCGAGCTACCTGGAGCAGCTCTACACGTTCGGCCGCCCCGACCGCGCCCCCGACCAGCGCGTCGTGTCCGTCGTCTACTCCGCGCTCGTGCGCAACCACGAGGCCGCCGCGGCGGTGGAGGGCGAGAACGTCCGCTGGACGTCGGCCGACGACTGCACCGGGCTGGCCTTCGACCACGACGAGGTCGTCCTGTACGCGCTGTGGCGGCTGCGCACGAAGGTGCAGTTCGCGCACGTGGCCCAGCACTTCCTCGACGAGCGGTTCTCCCTCGCGCAGTTGCGCGGGGTGCACGAGGCGGTGCTCCAGCGGTCGCTGGACCCCGCGAACTTCCGGCGCCAGGTCGAGGCGTCGGGCACGGTCGTCGAGACCGGCGAACGGCAGACGGGTGGACGGCACCGCCCGCCCAAGCTCTACCGGGCCGTCGTCCCCGACGGGTCCTCCGGCCCGCTGCGGACCGCCGGCCCCCTGGCCTGACCGTCTGCAGAACCTCCGCGAACCCCCACGAACCCCCTGCGCGGTCGTGCGCAGGAACTCCGAGAGAAGGCAGCACGATGGCGTCCGTCCCCACGCAGATCGCCCTGCTCACCCGCACCCCGGGCGGCGCGGACAGCACCTGCGACCCCGACCTGCCCACCGCGCCCTGGCAGTTCGACGCGGTGCCCGGCCGGCCCCTGCCGTCGCCCACGTACGGCGCCGGCGCGTCCCGCCAGGACCCCGCCCCCGCCGGCTCCCCCGTGCAGCAGCAGATCCCGGCGCAGTACCGGTTGCTGGCCGCCGAGGAGCTGGACCGCCGCATCCTGGCGGCGAAGGAGGAACTGGGTTCCCGCGTGACGATCCTCGGGCACGCCTACCAGCGCGACGAGATCGTCCGGTACGCCGACTTCGTGGGCGACTCCTTCCAGCTCGCCCAGCAGTCGCAGAAGCACCCCGAAGCCGAGTTCGTCGTGTTCTGCGGCGTCCACTTCATGGCCGAGACGGCCGACCTGCTGACCACCGACGACCAGCCCGTGATCCTGCCGAACCTCGCCGCCGGCTGCTCGATGGCCGACATGGCCGACATCGACGCGGTCCAGGCCTGCTGGGACCAGCTCGCCGCGCTGTACGGCACCGCGCCGGACGCGGACGGCAGAGTTCCCGTCGTCCCGGTCACGTACATGAACTCCGCCGCCGCGCTCAAGGGTTTCTGCGGTGCCCACGGCGGGATCGTCTGCACGAGCTCCAACGCCCGCGAGGTGCTGGAGTGGGCGTTCGAGCGGGGGCAGCGGGTGCTGTTCTTCCCCGACCAGCACCTGGGGCGGAACACCGCGAAGGCCATGGGCGTCCCGGTCGAGGACATGCCGCTGTGGGACCCGCGCAAACCCCGCGGCGGGAACGGCGAGCAGGACCTCCTCGACGCCCGCGTCGTCCTGTGGCGGGGGTGGTGCTCGGTGCACCAGCGGTTCACCGTCGACCAGATCGCGCAGGCCCGCGCGAAGAACCCCGACGTCCGCGTGATCGTCCACCCCGAGTGCCCGGTGGAGGTCGTCGACGCCGCCGACGAGGCGGGCTCGACGCGCTACATCCAGCTCGCGGTCGACGCCGCCCCGGCCGGCACGGCGTTCGCGATCGGCACCGAGATCAACATGGTGCGCCGGCTCGCCGACACCCGCCCCGACCTGACGATCGAGTGCCTCGACCCCGTCGTGTGCCCGTGCTCGACGATGTACCGCATCCACCCGGCCTACCTGGCCTGGGTCCTGGAGTCCCTCGTCGAGGGCCGCGTCGTGAACCAGGTCAGCGTCGGCGCCGAGGTCGCGGCGAACGCGCGCACGGCGGTGGAGCGGATGCTGGCGGTCGGCGCGTGACGAGGCGGTCGGGGACGGCCGTCCACGAGGTGCGTGCCGACGTCCTCGTCGTGGGTGCGGGCGTCGCCGGCCTGACCGCCGCGCTCGAGGCGGCCCGCGGCGGCCGCGTCGTGCTGGCGACCAAGACGACCCTGGGCGAGGGCAGCACCGCCTACGCGCAGGGCGGGATCGCGGCCGCGACGGGACCGGACGACGTCGCCGCGCACGTCGCCGACACCCTCGCCGCCGGCGCCGGGTTGTCCTCCCCCGCCGCGGTGCGGGCGCTGTGCGCGGCCGGGCCGGCCGCGGTGCGGGTCCTGGCCGAGCGCGGTGTCGCCTTCGACCGCAGCCGGCACGACGACGGCGGCTGGGCCCTGGGGCTGGAGGCCGCGCACTCGACACCGCGCATCCTGCACGCCGGCGGCGACCGGACGGGTGCCGCCGTCTCCGGTGCCCTGGCGGACGCGGTGCGCCGCAGCGACGTCGAGGTCCGCGAGGACGCCTTCCTACTGGGGCTGGTGACGACGGGGGGCCGGGTCACCGGCGCCGAGTTCGCCGTCGGCCCGGCCCGCGGCGGCACCCGCACCGTCCTGCGGGTCCACGCCGACGCCGTCGTGCTCGCGACCGGCGGCGCGGGGCAGCTGTTCAGCCGCACGACGAACCCCGCCGTCGCCACGGCCGACGGGCTCGCGGCCGCGTTCCGCGCGGGTGCGCTCGTCGCCGACCTGGAGTTCTTCCAGTTCCACCCGACCGTGGCCGCCGTGCAGGCACCGTTCCTCGTCTCCGAGGCCGTCCGCGGCGAGGGCGCCGTCCTGCGCGACGGCACCGGGCGGCGGTTCGCCCTCGACGCCGACCCCCGCGGCGAACTGGCCCCCCGCGACGTCGTGGCCCGGGCCATCGCGACCGCCATGTCCGGCCAGGGCGGGACCCCGGTCCTGCTCGACGCGACCGGCGTCGCCGCGGCGCTGGGGCGCCCGTTCGCCGACCGGTTCCCCGGGATCGCCGCGCTGTGCGCGCGGGCCGGGCTGGACCCCGAGCGCGACCCGCTGCCGGTCACCCCGGCCGCGCACTACTGGATGGGCGGGATCCGCACCGACGCCGCCGGCCGCACCTCGCTGCCGGGGTTGTGGGCCGCCGGGGAGGTCGCCTGCACCGGCGTGCACGGCGCGAACCGGCTCGCGTCGAACTCCCTGCTGGAGGCGCTCGTCGTGGGCGGTGCCGTCGTGGCCGACATCGCGGCCGGCCCCGGTGCGGCCCCGTTCCCGGACGACGCGGTCACCGAGGTCACGGCATCGACCCGTCCCGTCGCCGCCCACGTCGGCCGCCTGGACCTGCAGGCCGCGCTGTGGGAGCACGCCGGCCTCGTCCGCGAGGCCGCCGGGCTCGCCGTGGCGACGAAGCTGCTCACCCCGCAGGAGGCGCCCGTCGAGCTCGACGCGGACGACCTCGACGTGCCCCGCTCGACGTGGGAGGACGCCAACCTGCTGCTGGCCGGCCGGCTCCTCGTCGCGGCCGCCACGGCGCGCGAGGAGAGCCTCGGCGCCCACTTCCGCTCCGACCACCCCACCGCTCCCGCGCGGCCCCGCCGCCGCAGCCTCCGGAGGACCCCGTGACCACACCCACCCCACCCACTTCGACCGGCGCCGTCGTCGCGCTCGCCCTCGCCGAGGACGCTCCCTGGGGCGACGTGACGAGCGAGGCGCTGCTGCCCGCCGACGCGGTCGCCGACGCCCAGCTCGTGGCCCGCGAACCCGGCGTCCTCGCCGGGGCCACCGCGGCCCGGGAGGCGTTCACCCAGGCCGCCGCCCTCACGGGCGGGACGCTGGACGTCCTGGAGCTGGCCGGCGACGGCACCCGCTTCGCGGCCGGTGACGTCCTGGGCCGGGTCCGCGGCACCGCGCGCGCCGTCCTGCGCGCCGAGCGGATCGCCCTGAACCTGCTGCAGCACCTGTCGGGCGTGGCGACCCTCACCGCGGCGTTCGTCGAGGCCGTGGCCGGCACCGACGCCCGCATCGTCGACACCCGCAAGACGACGCCCGGGCTGCGCGCGCTGGAACGCGCCGCGGTCCGCGCCGGCGGTGGGCACAACCACCGCTGGTCGCTCTCGGACGCGGTCCTCGTCAAGGACAACCACCTCGCGGTGCTGCTGGCGAGCGGTCTCGACGTGACGACGGCGCTGAAGTCCGTGCGGCAGGACGTGTCGCACACGACGACGATCGAGGTCGAGGTGGACCGGCTCGACCAGCTCGAGGCGGTGCTCGCCGCCGACGTCGACGTCGTGCTGCTCGACAACTTCCCCCTGCCCGACCTCGCCGCGGGCGTCGCCCTCGTCCGGTCCCGCTCCCGCGCGCTCGTCGAGGCCAGCGGCGGCGTCACCCTGGACACCGTGCGGGGCATCGCCGAGCAGGGCGTGGACCTGGTCTCGGTGGGGGCGCTGACGCAGAACGCCCGCACGCTCGACCTCGGGCTCGACACGACCGTGGAGGGCTGAGGACGTGCCCGAGCAGACCGTGGCCTACCTGGACCACGCCGCGACGTCCCCGCCGCGGCGCGAGGTGCTCGAAGCGGTCTGGCCCTACCTCACGAGCGTGACCGGCAACCCGTCGAGCGCGCACGCGGCGGGGCGGGCGGCCAAGGCCGGTCTCGACGCGGCCCGCGCCGCCGTCGCCGACGTCCTCGGCGCCCGGCCCGGGGAGGTCGTGTTCACCGCCGGGGGCACCGAGGCGGACAACCTCGCCGTCACCGGCATCGCCACCGCGAACCCGCGGGGCCGGCACGTCGTCGTCTCCGCGATCGAGCACCCGGCCGTCCTGGAGACCGCGTTCGCCCTGCGCGGCCACGGGTTCACCGTCGACGTCGTGGGCGTCGACGCCGAGGGGCGGCTCGACCTCGACGGGCTCGAGGCGGTGCTGCGCCCGGACACCACCCTCGTGTCGGTCATGCACGCCAACAACGAGATCGGCACGGTCCAACCGCTCGCGGAGATCGCCGCGCGCTGCCGCCCGCTCGGGGTCCCGCTGCACACCGACGCCGTCCAGGCCGCCGGGCACCTCGACCTCGACGTCGACCGGCTCGGCGTGGACGCCCTGTCGGCGTCGGCGCACAAGTTCGGCGGGCTGCGCGGGGCGGGGTTCTGCTGGGTGCGCGGGTCGGTGCCGCTGGCCCCCGTCCTGCACGGCGGCGGGCAGGAGCTCGGCCGCCGCTCCGGGACGAGCGACGTCGCCTCCGCCGTCGGCACCGCCGTCGCGCTGCACCTGGCGGCGTCCGCCCGCGACGTCGAGGTCCCCCGCCTGACGGCGCTGCGCGACCGCCTCGTCGACGGCGTGCTCGCCACGGTCCCGGGGGCTCTGCTCACGGGCTCGCGCACCCACCGGCTGCCCGGCCACGCCTCGTTCTGCTTCGAGGGCGTGGGCGGGGAGACGGTGCTCGCCGAGCTGGAGTCCGCCGGGATCGTCTGCTCCAGCGGCTCCGCCTGCGCCGCGGGCTCGGACGACGCCTCCCACGTCCTGCTCGCGACTGGGCTGTCCGCGGACCTGGCGCGCACGGCCGTGCGGTTCACGCTGGGGAACGGCTCGACCGGCGAGGACGTCGACCGGGTGCTCGCCGCGCTGCCGGACGCCGTCCGGGCGGCGGGTGCGCTGCGGACCTGACGCCCGGAGCCCACCCCGCGGATCGCGGCGGGCGCCCCGACCCGTCCGCTCCCGGCGACGAGCGGGGCGCCGCTGGAGCGGCACGTTCCGTGCCGCTTCCTCGTGGCGAACGGGTGGCAACGCACCACCTCCGCGGTGCGGCACGTTCCCGAGCAGCGCCGGGAGACCTCCGGCCGTCCGTGCTCCGCGGAACAAGTCCTAGTCGAACGGGACCGTCTCGACGTGGTCCCAGGGGCCGCCGGCGTAGCGGTGCACGGACAGGCCGGTGACGGTGAACCCCCACGGCGCCACCTCCGCCGTGAGCCGTTCGACGGTGGCGCGCGCCACGGCCGGCTCCACGAAGTTCTGCACCGTGACGTGCGGGGAGAACCCGTGCGCGTCCTGGCGGGTCAACCGTCCGGTGAAGTCCCCGGCCACGGCCGAGCGCGCCGCGCTCAGCCCCGGGCTCGCCACGACGAGGGCCGCGCCGCGCCCCAGCGAGCGGACCCCCGTGACCTCCGCGGTCGGCGCGGGCCGCGCGCAGGCGCGCCGGACCGCGTCGAGGACGTCGCCGAGCGCGTCGCCCGGCAGGGCGTGGAACAGGGTCACGTGCGCCGCGAGCCGGTTCCGTTCGGGCGGGAAGTGCGTGCGCCGCAGCCGGTCGAACGTCTCCTGGGTCGACTCGTCGACCTCGGCGGCGACGATGAGCGGGTTCACGCGAGCACGACGGCCGTCGCCGCCACCCCGACGACGACGCACACGACGGCCAGGGCGAGGGCGGCGGTCCACCAGCCGCGGTCGGGGTGCCCGGTGCGCAGGGCCCGCACGCCGAAGCCGACGACGACCAGACCCATGACGATCGACAGCGGGGCGATGACGAGGGAGACGACCAGTCCGGCGACGGAGGCGACGATCCCCGCGACGGCCCCCGTGTTCGTGGGCTGCGCGGGCTGGTCGGTGGGCTGAGTCCCCCGGGGGGTCCCTGGCTGCTGCACCGGACCACTGTGCCAGCCCTGGGCCACCCGCGCCCGACCCCGTCCGGGCGCGGCACGGCCCGGTCACCTCCGCGAGGTGACCGGGCCGTGGTCCGGGGGGCGCGCTGCCCGCTGCGGGTCAGCCGACGGCGACGACCGTCCGCAGGGGGGTCTGCCCGTAGGTGATCGTCCCGAGGTAGCGCTTGGCCGGGTCGAGCCCCTTCCACGACGCCGTGAGAGTCGTCGGGCGTCCCTGGACGAGAGGCAGCGGGTCGGGGGTGACCCGGAACCGGCCCTGGCCGCCGCCCGCCCCGAGCACGTACGAGGTGAGCGCGTACCCCGCGTCGGGAGCGCCGTCGGCGCCGGTGTAGCCGGAGACCTGCAGCACGTACCGGCCCGGTTCGGTGAACCCGTCGATCCGCTCGTCCGCGGCGGTCGTGGCCGACTGCGCCACGAGGGTCCCACCGTCGGTGTAGAGGTAGAGGTCGACGTCCGAACCCACCTGGCCGACGAGGTCGAACCGGGTGAACGTCGCCCCCTCCGGGATCGTCACGGGGAACTCGCGGACGGCACCGACGCCCACGCGGCCGCTGCGCGTGGTCCCGGCCACGAGCCCGGTGGTCGTCAGGTCGAGCGAGCCGGTCGTGCCCGGCAGCACGGTCGCGCTGACCGACCCGGACCGGGAGGCGGGGGCGGTGAGGTCGGCCGGGACCCCGCCGAGCGTCAGCGCCTTGAGCGCCACGGGCGAACGGACGGTGAGCCGGTCCCCGCCGGTCCACGTGAGGGACCCGGTGGTCCACTGGTCGGCGGGGGCGGTGGTGCGGGTGAACGTCACCCGGAACCGCCCGGTCTGCCCCGGCTGCAGGTTCAGCACGCTGGGCTGCACGCTGACGTCGAACCCGGGGACGGCGGCCTGCGCGTAGTAGAACCCGCCCGTGACGGCCGTGACCGACCGCGTCACGGTCCGGGTGCCGACGAGGTCGCCGACCGCGATCGAGGCCTGGTTCAGGTCGCTGGGGTCGACGGCCTCCAGTCCCGTACCCGTCTCGACGCCGGACCCCTCGAGCCAGCGCAGCCAGTCGACCGGGGTGGAGTCGTAGACCAGGCCGGGCGAGAGCATCCTCGCCGGGTCGACGAAACCGGCCCCGGCGGACAGGACGTCCTGGACGGGTCCCCCGTCCGCGCCGACGAGGTCGCGGGCCGTCGTCATGAGGGCGGACTTCACCATCATCGGTGTGAACTCCGGGTGCGCCGCCAGGTAGAGGGCCGCGAGACCGGTGACGTGCGGGGCCGACATCGACGTCCCCGACTCGGGGGCGAACAGGTCCTCGCCGTTCTCCGCGGCGACCGGGGAGTACCCGGCGATGATCCCGGACCCGGGCGCGGTGACGTCGGGTTTGAGGACGTCCCCGTCGTCGACGAGCGCGGGTCCGCGGGAGGAGAACGCCGAGATCTGCGGGGTGGGCGTCGCGGTTCCGGTGGTGTTGCCGGCCTGGAACGAGGCGGTCGGGTTCCGGGTGCCCCGGACGTAGGCCACCACCCGCTCACCGGCGGCGGTGTCGAGGTGGACCGTGGGGACGGAGTGGGTGTCGGGTTCGAGGGAGTTCGGGGTGGGGTTGTAGAGGATCATCCCGACCCCGCCGGCGCGGGCGACCTCGGCGGACTTCGCCACCCGGGCGGTGATGGCCCGTTCGCAGACGACGATCTTGCCCTTGGCCCTGGCCGGGTCGAGGGAGCCGTCCAGGCACTTGTCGGCGTCGTCGGCCGGTGCCCTGCGGATCTTCACGGCCGAGCCCAGGACGAGCGGGGCGGACGCCAACGGTTTCTGCTGCAGGCGGGCCCCGACGAGCTTCGTCCCGTCGCCCAGGACGACCGTGCCCTCGCGCAGGACGGACGTGGCCGCGGCGACCGTCGTCACCCAGGGGCTCTGGTGGTCGACGGTCGAGGCGCCCGGGCCGGAGTTCCCGGCCGAGGCCGAGACGAAGATCCCGGCGGAGGCGGCGACGAGGAACGCCGTCTCGACCGGGTCGGCCGGGTCGGGCGAGGGGTCGGACCCGATCGAGTAGTTGATGACGTCGACGTTGTCGGCGACGGCCTGGTCGATCGCGGCGACCAGGTCGGAGGTCTGGCAGCCGTTGTCACCCTCGTCGCTGGTCCAGCACACCTTGTAGACGGCCAGGGCCGCGGCGGGCGCGATGCCGGTGACCTTCCCGTAGGAGTCGCCCTGGACGGTGGCGGGCACGCCGTTGTCCCCGACGGCGGTCGTGGCCGTGTGCGTCCCGTGCCCGTCGCTGTCGCGCGCGGAGTCGAACTCCTGCGCGGAGAGGTCGTGGGCGTCGAGGAAACCGTCGTTGAACGAGCGGGCGCCGACGACCTTGGTCGAGCAGTCGTCGGCGGTCCAGCCCTGACCGGTCTCGCAGACGCCGGTGTAGGTGCCGCCGTCGGCCTTGTCCACGCGGATCGCCGACCCGCTGCGGTACGCGCCGTGGGGGTCGTCCGCGGGGGCCCGGGTCGGCAGGTCCGACCCGGCGACCGAGGGGTGCTCGGGCCACAGGCCGGTGTCGAGGTCGGCGACGACGACGCCGCGGCCAGCCTGGGCGACCCCGCCGAGCCGGTCCCACACCCCGCCCTGCCCGGTGAGGCCGAGGTAGTCGGCGGTGGTCCGCGCGGGTGCGTTCGTCGCGAGGGTCGTCGTGGCGCCCAGCGGCCGGGTCCGGCGCTCGACCCCGGTGCTCGTGCCGGTGAGGTGCCGGGTGACGTCGGGGGCGACGGAGACGACCCCGGTGGTCCCGGCGAGCTCCTTGGCCTGCGCGCCGGTGAGGTGGGCGCTGAACCCGTTGAGCGCCACGGTGTACCGCTGCTGCGGGACGGCCCCGACGACGTCGGCGACCTCGGCCTGCGCCGACAGCAGCAGGTCCCGGTAGCGGCGGGTCGTGGACTGCGTGAGGTCGAGGTGGCCCCCGGCCGACTTCAGCCGCGGGATCCCCGGCAGGGAACCGTCGTAGCCGGCGATGGGGTCCTGGGCGAGCGTGACGACGTAGTTCCCGTCGGCGAAGGCGCCGGCCGAGAGGGAGGCCGGCGGGGGACCCGGCGGTGGGGCGGCCGTGGCGGGCAGGGCGGGAGCGAAGGCCAGGCAGATCCCCACCCCCACCGCGAGCGCCGAGGTGGTGAGCGGACGACGGGCGACCACGGTGTCCTCCAGCGGGACTGGGTGAAGGATGACTAGAAGTGTGCATCAAGTGACAGTCGGTGAAGACGTGACGCGGGGCAGCAAACCGGGTACCGGGCGAACCGTCAAGGCCGGCAGTAGTTTCGGACCGAAGGCCCGGAACCCGCCCGTCTACGACGCTGAGTAGTCTCGGCTCGTGCCGACCACCGCCACCCACCGGTCCACCGCTCCCGCCCCGCCCCGCGGAGGCGCCCGTCGGGCACTGCTGGCGACGGCGGCCGCAGGGCTCGCGCTCGGCGGCGGACTGCTCGGCGCCGGTCCGGCCGCGGCCCACGACCGCCTGGAGTCCACGAACCCCGCCGACGGCACCACCGTCGCGACGGCCCCGGACGCCGTCGTCCTCACGATGTCGTCCCCGCCCCTCGCGCTGGGCACCCTCGTCCGGGTCACCGGGCCCGACGGCACCGTCGTCTCCGGCGGGGACCCGCAGATCGTCGACACCGACGTCAGCGAACCCCTCACCGGTCCCCGGCCCGCCGGCACCTACCAGGTGGACTGGCGGATCACGTCCTCCGACGGGCACCCCGTGTCCGGGACGTTCTCGTTCACCGCGACCGGTGCCGCGGGCAGCGCGGAGACGTCCCCCGCCAGCCCCGCCCCGTCCACGACGTCCCCCGCCGCGGGGGACTCCCCCGGTTCCTCCAGCCCGGCCGTCGTCGACCCCTCCAACCCCGTCGCCTCCGACGGGAACGGTGGCCTCATCGTCGCCGGGATCGCCGCCGTCGTGGTCGTCGGCGGCATCGGCGGGTTCATCGGCTACCGGCGCCGGCAGCGCTGAGGACCCGCCCCGTCCGCTCCAGGCGCAGGTCGAGGAACCAGACGAGGACCACGAGGACGCCGAAACCCGCCCCCACGGCGCTCACGAGCGGCCAGCCCCCCGCGCTCCACGCCAGCGACCCCACGGCCGACCCCAGCGCACCCCCGGCGAAGTACGTCGTCATGTAGACCGAGTTCAGCCGCGCCCGCGCGTCCGGCCGCAACGGGTAGACGACGTTCTGGTTCGAGACGTGCACCGCCTGCAGGAACATGTCCGCCAGGCCGAACCCGAGGACGAACAGCAGCAGCGACGTCAGCCACACCGAGCTGGACAGCCCCAGCAGACCCCACGTCGCGACGAGCCCGACGGCGCCGATCCCCGTGGCCCACTGACCGCGACCGGCGTCGGCCATCCGCCCGGCGACCGAGGCCATCGAGGCACCGGCCACCCCGGCGAGCCCGACGAGCCCGATCTGCAGCTCCGACAACCCGAAGCGCGGCCCGGCCAGCAGGAACGTCGTCGTGGCGAACAGCACGGAGACCCCGGCGAAACCCAGGCCCCCGAGCAGGGCGCGCGTGCGCAGCCGCGGCAGCTCGGCGACGAGCCGCGCGGCCGAGGCGAGCGTGGCCAGGTACCCCCCGGACGACGTCGGGACGCTGCGCGGCAGCCTGCGGCGCAACAGGACCGCGATGACGACCAGCCCCACCGCGACGAGCGCGTAGGGGGCGTGCCAGCCGCCGACCTCGGCGAGCGCGCCCGACACGCTGCGCGCCAGCAGGGCCCCCACGAGCAACCCGCTCATCACCGTGCCGACGGCGCGGCCCTCCCGGCCGGGTTCGGCCAGTTCCGCGGCGAACGGGACCAGCACCTGCGCCGCGACCGAGAACACACCCGCCACGGCGGTGCCCACCACGAGCACCGCGTAGGACGGCGCGAGCGCGCAGACGGCGTGCCCGGCCGCGGCCAGCAGCGCGAGGGTCACGAGCAGCCGGCGTCGTTCGAGCAGGTCGCCGAGCGGGACCACGAGCAGGAGCCCCACCCCGTAGGAGACCTGCGCGACGGTGACGAGGGCGGCCGCCGGGCCGTCCCCGACGCCGAGGTCGGAGGCGATGGTGTCGAGCAGCGGCTGGTTGACGTAGTTGCCGCCGACCGTCAGGCCGGTCGTGACGGCCATGAGCAGCAGCAGCGGGCGGGTGAGCACGGGGGTCATCGTGCGCCCCGCCCGATCCGGTGTCCAAGCGATCGGACGGTGCCCACCGATCGCGATCCGCGATCGACACCCCGGGCCGGCACCGCCGAGACTGACCCCCGTGACGCCGTTGCAGCTCCGGTGCGTCCTCGCGGTCGCCGAGGACCTGCACTTCACGCGCGCCGCGGCGCACCTCGGGATCGCGCAGTCCGCGCTGAGCCACCAGGTCGCCGCCCTGGAGGCCGAGCTGGGGACGAGGCTGTTCGAGCGGACCAGCCGCCGCGTCCGGCTGACGGCCGCCGGGACCGCGCTGCTGCCCCGCGCCCGGGCGGTGCTCGCCGAGCTGGACCGGCTGCGCACCGACGTCGTCGCCGCCGGTGGCGCGGTCGCCGGCCGCCTGCGCATCGGGGCCGTCCCCACCCTGCCCGAGGTGCGGCTGGCCGACGTCCTCGCGGAGCTGCACCGCCGCCACCCCGCCGTCCGCGCCTCCGTCGCGGTGCAGGGCAGCGACACCACGCTGGCCGCGGTCGCGGACGGGTCCCTGGACGTGGGGTTCGTCGGGCTGGCGCTGTCCGAACCGCCCGCCGGGGTGGAGCGCCGGCTCCTGGCGGTCGAGCGCCACGTCGCCGTCGTCGCGGCCGACGACCCCTGGCGCGCCCGGCGCCGCGTGCGGCTGCGCGACGTCGCCACCCGCCCGTGCGTGGACTTCCCCGCCGGCACCGGCGGGCGGCGCCAGACCGACGCCGCCTTCGCGGCCGCCAGCCTCGTGCGGGACGTCGTCGTGGAGTCCGACGACGTCGCCCTGCTGCTGGACCTGGTCCGCCGGGGCGTGGGGACGGCGCTGCTGACCGCCTCCTCGGTGCCCGACCTCGCCGGCCTGCGCACGGTGGCGGTCGTGGACGGCCCGGCGCGGCGCAGCGCGGTCCTGCACGCCGGGGACGGGGCGTCGGCGGCGGCGCGCGCCTTCCTCGCCGAGCTCGACCGGCACCTGCCCGCGGACCCGGCGCCGGCGCGGGGGTGAGCGGCGCGACGCCCCCACCGGGACACCCCCGGGTGTTCCCGCGTCCGGTCCGGCGCGGGTGCCGGTGTCGGGCCGACCCCGTGGACGCAGGGAGGGGCAGGACCCGCCCGGGTCCTGCCCCTCCCTCAGCACCGACCGGCGGTGCGTCCCGGGCCGCGTCCGGTCAGGGGACGATGAGGCCGTTGGTCTGAGTGCGGGCGCGCTCGAAACGCTGCTGGGCGTCGGCCCAGTTCACCACGTTCCACCACGCCTTGACGTAGTCGGGCTTGACGTTCTTGTAGTCCAGGTAGAACGCGTGCTCCCACATGTCCAGCACGACGATCGGGACCAGGCCCAGGGCCAGGTTGCCCTGCTGGTCGTACAGCTGGACGTTGATCAGCTTCTGCCCGATGGAGTCCCAGGCCAGGATCGACCAGCCCGAGCCCTGGATGCCCAAGGCGGTGGCGGCGAAGTGCTTCTGGAAGCCGTCGAAGGAGCCGAAGTCGGCGTCGATGGCCGCGGCCAGCTCACCGGTGGGCTTGTCCCCGCCCTCGGGGGACAGGTTGGGCCAGAACACCGAGTGGTTGACGTGGCCGCCGAGGTTGAAGGCCAGGTTCTTCTCGTGCAGGTTGACCGTGGCCAGGTCGTCCTTGGAGCGGGCCTCGGCCAGCTTCTCCAGGGCGGTGTTGACACCGCTCACGTAGGTGGCGTGGTGCTTGTCGTGGTGCAGCTCCATGATCGCCCCGGAGATGTGGGGCTCGAGCGCGGAGTAGTCGTAGGGCAGATCCGGAAGGGTGTACTCAGCCATGCCTTCTCCTCGTCAGCGATCGTCGGCGCGGGGCGGGCGGCGGTTCGCGTCCGCTCGACACCGCCTCGCACCCGTGACCTTCGCGCAGCTCCCGGGGGTGCGCAACCGGCGTCCGCCACCCTCTCACCGCTTGATCACGCCTCCACGCCCGGGGTCCCGCGCCCGGGGCGCCACGTAGGGTCCCCCCATGACGCCCGCGCCGGACCCAGCGCCCGAGCCCCGCGCCGCCGGCTCCCCGGCCCCCGCCCCGCGCGCACCGGTGGTCGGCTTCGACCTCGACATGACCCTCGTCGACTCCAGCGCCGGCATCACCGCCACGCTGCGGGCGGTCCTGGCCGAGGTCGGCGTGACGGTGACGGCGGCCGACACCTGGCCGTACGCGGGGATGCCGCTGGAGCTGATCCTGGCCGGGCTCGCCCCGGGCACCCCGGCCGGGCAGCTCGAGGTCCTGCGGGCGCGCTACCGGCACCTCTACCCCTCCCTCGGCGTCGCCTCCGTCCGCGCCTACCCCGGTGCCGCCGCGGCCCTCGCGGCACCCGCGGCCCACGGCGGGCGCAGCGTCGTCGTCAGCGCCAAGCACACGCCGAACGTCCACCGCGTCCTGTCCGCGACCGGCCTGGCCGGTGCCGTCGCCGAGGCCGACGTGACCGGCGACCTCTTCGCCGAGGACAAGGGGACCCGGCTCGCGCAGCTCGGCGCGACCGCCTACGTCGGGGACCACCCCGGCGACGTGCGGGCGGCCGCCGTGGCCGGGGCCGTCGCGGTGGCGGTCACCACGGGCTCGCACGACGCCGCAGCGCTCCTGGAGGCCGGCGCGGACGTCGTGCTGACCAGCCTGGAGGACTTCCCCGGCTGGCTGGCCACGCACGTCGAGGACCTGCGCACGGACCCGTCCCCGGCGACCGCCCGGGGCGAGGGTGAGCGGGCGGCACCGCTGCCCGGTTAACCTGGTACGACGGTCCGCGCACCGCCGACCCCCGTGGTCGGCCGGTCGCCGGGCCCGCTCAGACACTGGACGCACCCGCCGGTGCGCGCGGCCCCCCGCTGCGCCCGGCACCGCAGGCTGGAGAAGTTCGTGCCGACTGGCAAGGTCAAGTGGTTCGACGCCGACAAGGGGTTCGGCTTCCTCGCCGCCGAGGGCGGTGAGGAGGTCTTCGTGCACGCCTCGGCGCTGCCCGCGGGCACCGCGACCCTCTCGAAGGGCACGCGCGTCGAGTTCGGCGTCGTGCAGGGCAAGAACGGCAACCAGGCGCTGTCCGTGCGCGTCCTGGACCCGGTGCACTCGGTGAGCCGCGCCACCCGCAAGAAGCCCGAGGACGTGGTCCCGATCGTCGAGGACCTCATCAAGCTGCTCGAGGGCGTCTCCGGGTCGCTGCGGCGGGGCCGCTACCCCGACGCCTCCGGTGCGCGCAAGACCGCCGCCGTGCTGCGGGCCGTCGCCGACGACCTCGAGGCGGGAGCGTGAGCGGGAACGCCGTCGAGGACGAGGCCACCACCCCCGCCGCCAAGCGGGCCCGCCGGCCGCGCAAGCCCACCCTCGACGCCGCCGCCGCGGGCGCCGTGGACCTGGCCCGCGCCGCGGCCGAGGAGGTCGCCGACACCGGCACCGTCGGGGAGCACCTCGGCGCCGTCCCCGAGGGCGACCGCGTCGTCAGCCACACCTTCGCGTGCCTGCTGCCGGGGTACCGCGGCTGGCGCTGGACGGTCACCGTCACCCGCGCCTCCCGCGCCCGCAACGTCACCGTCAACGAGGTCTGCCTCCTGCCCGGTGACGACGCGCTGCAGCCGCCGGCGTGGCTGCCGTGGGCCGAACGCCTCGCCCCCGGCGACGTCGGTCCGCAGGACACGCTGCCGCGCAAGGCGGACGACCCGCTGCTGGAACCGGGCTTCGAGGAGACCGGGGACGAGGACCTCGACCGCGTCGCCCTGCACGAACTCGGCCTGGGCCGCGAGCGCGTGCTGTCCGCGCTGGGCCGGGACGAGGCCGCGACGCGCTGGTACGAGGGCGACCGCGGGCCCCGCACCGAGATCGCCGAGAACGCCAAGGGGCAGTGCTCCACGTGCGGGTTCTTCCTCCCCCTCGCCGGCTCGCTGCGCCAGGTGTTCGGGGCCTGCGCGAGCGAGTGGTCGCCCGAGGACGGTCGCGTCGTGAGCGCCGACCACGGCTGCGGCGCGCACAGCGAGACCGACGTCGAGGTGACCCCGGACGAACCGGCCACGAGGGTCGTCGACGACCTGTCCCCCGACGCCCTCGACGTCGTGGAGACCGCGGCGCTCGTGGCCGGGCAGACCCCCGCCGGCGAGGACGCGGACGGGGACACCGACGAGGACGCGGTCGAGGCGACCAGCTGAGCGGGGTGGCCGCGCTCCCCGACCCCTTCGGCACGGCGGCGCTGCGCGAACGCGTCCTGACCGCCTGGAGCGCCTCCCCCGCGCGGTTGCGGGAGGACGCGAACACCGAGGAGGACGCGGCGCTCGGCGCCTACCGCGACCGGCTCGTCGTCGAGCTGGCCCAGAACGCGGCCGACGCCGCGACCGCGGGCGACGTCCCCGGCCGCCTCGTCCTGCGCCTGGTCGACGACCCCGCCGGCGGTCCCGGGACGTTGCTCGCCGCCAACACCGGCGCCCCGCTGACCGCGGCCGGGGTGGAGGGGCTGTCCACCCTGCGCGCGAGCGCCAAGGCGAGCGCCGGAGCGAGCGCGGACCGGGGTGGGGACGGGACGGTGGGTCGCTTCGGCGTGGGGTTCGCCGCCGTCCTGACGGTCACCGACTCCCCCGCGCTGCGCTCGCGCGACGGCGCGGTGCGGTTCTCCCGCGACGACTCCGCCGACCTCGTCCGACGGCTGGGCGGACCCGGGGCCGCCGCCGAGCTCGCCACCCGCGACGGTCACGTCGCCGCGCTGCGGATGCCGTTCCCCGCCCCGGACGCCGCCGCCGTCCCGGCCGGCCACGACACGGTCGTGGAGCTGCCGCTGCGCGACGGCGCCGCCCGCGCCCTTGTGGAGTCCCAGCTCGACGAGCTCGTGGGCGGTGGCGGTGACGTGCTGCTGCTCGCGCTGCCGGGGCTGTCCGAGGTCGTCGTCGAGCGCCCCGGCGCGGCGCGCGTGCGGATCGCCGACGTCACCGACCGCTGGCGCGTGCTGCGCCGCACGGGCCGGTTCGACCCGGCCGACGTCGCCGACCGCGGCGTGGAGGACCGGCGTCGCCCGGGGTGGCAGCTCACGTGGGCGCTGCCCCTCGCCGAGCCCGTCCGGTCCCCGGGCGTGCTGTGCTCCCCCACCCCCACCGACGAGGACCTGCCGTGGGAGGCCCTGCTCGTCGCCACCTTCCCGCTGGGCCCGGACCGGCGCCGGCTCGCCCCGGGCCGGGCCACCGACGTCCTGCTCGACGCGGCCGCCGACGCCTACGGCGACCTGCTCGCGCAGGTCGCCGCCGACGGCGGTGACGCGCTGGCGCTGGTCCCGTACGGCGCCGCCGCCGGCCGGGTCGACGCCGAGCTGCGGCGGCGGGTCCTGGACCGCGCCCGCGACGTGCCGCTGCTGCTGTGCGTGGAGACCGTCGACGGCGCCCCCCTGCCGGTCCGGCCGTCGACGGCCGTCGCGCTCACGGGGCCGGGCGCCGACGACCCCGCCCTGCTCGCCGCTCTCGCCCCGGCGCTCGCCGGTCTCGTGGCCGCCCCCCGCGGCGTGGACCGGCTGCTCACCGACCTCGGTGTCGTGCGGATGGGACTGGCCGAGGTGCTGGACGTGCTGCCCGGTCGGGACACCGCGAGCGGTCGCGCCCTGTTCGCCGCGCTCGCCCCCCTGGCCGCGGCCGACCCCGTCGCCCGGGAGGCGATGAGCGGTCTGCCGGTCCCCCTGCTGGACGGCCGCCGAGTGCACGGGGTGCGGGGGCTGGTGCTCCTCGACGGCGGCACCGTCCTGCCCCCGGACGCCGCCGAGCTGCTGGGGCAGCACGGCCTGCGGGTCGTCGACCCGGCCGTGGCCGACGGTCCCGCCCGCGACCTGCTCGTGCGGCTCGGTGCCCGCGAGGGCGGCCCCTGGGCGCTGCTCACCGACCCCGCCGTCCGCGCGGCGGTCGCGGCCTCCCCCGACGCCGAGGACCCGGACGCCGTGGCCGAAGCGGTGCTGTCCGTCGTCGAGGCCGTCGTACGCCCGCTGGGAGCGGGGGCGGCCGATACGGCTGCGGTGGACCGGGTGGCGCGCGAGCTGCCCTGGCTGGCGGACCTCGCGCTGCCCGACGAGGCCGACGACCTCGCCCCCGCCGGCTCGCTCGTCGTGCCGGGAACGCTCGCCGCGCGGGCGTTCGACCCCGCCGAGGTCGCCCCGGTGCACCCGGACCTGCTGCGGGAGTGGGGCTCCGACGTCCTGTGCGCCGTGGGCGTCCTCACCGGCCCGGCGCTCGTGGCCCTCCCGGCGCTGGACCTGGCCGACCCCGCAGCCCTCGAGGAGACCGCCGAGCGGGGGCTCGCGGACGTCGCGGAGTACGTCGCGGAGGTCTGGGCGGACGTCGTCGACGACGCCCTGGACGGCACCGCGGTCGAGGACGTCGTCGCCGTCCGCGACCTCGACCTCGTCGTCGGGGCCTGGCCGGAGCTGATCGCCGCGCTGGCCGCCGACCCGGTGGGGACGCAGGCCCTGACGGCGGACTGGGTCCTCGGCGGGCACCGCCGCACCGGGTACACGGCCTGGTGGCTGCGCCGGCACGGCCCGTGCACCGACGTGGTGCGCGAGCGGGCGGGGTCGGCCCCCGCCTGGCTGGCGGCCGCGCCCGACTGGCTCGCCGCGCTGCCCGCTCCGGTCCGCCGGTCGCTGGGTGTCCTCGACGACCTCGCGGGAGCGGGGACCGCCGACCTGGCCGGTCTCCTGCGGCGCAGCGCCCGCGCGGTCGGCACGGCGGACGGGCCCACCGCCGCGGACCTGCCGGCCCTGTGGGGCGCCCTCGGGCGCGCCTGCGCCGACCTGCCGGACCTGGACGTCCCGCACCTGGCCGCCCTGGCCGCGGACGGGTCGGTCGTCGCCGCCGACGCGGGCGCCGTCGTCGTCCCCGACGACGCCGCGTGGGCCCAGCGGACCGACCTCGGCCCCCGCCTGCTCGTCCCGGCGGCGCACGCCGTCCGGGTCGCCGACCTCCTCGACCTCGACCTCGCCTCCGACCGCGCCGACGGGGTCGTGGCGCACCCCGCGGGCGCGGAGCGGACCGTCCCCGCCGCGGCGTCCGCGCTGGTGCCCGCGGTGGCGCGGACGTGGACCGAGGTGGCGGAGCTGACGTGCGACGGCGTCCCCGTGGGGTTCTGGCCGGTGGACGGCGCCGTCGTGGCCACGTCGACCGTGGACGCGGCGCGGGGGTTGGCCCTGGCGGCGGGCGCGTGGTGGGCGCGGACCGCGCTGGCCGCGCTCCTCGGCGACGACGCCGACCTGGCCGCGCGGGTGCTGGCCGAGGAACTGCCCGGGCTGGGCTGAACCGCTCACGCTGCAGCGCCGCCGGTGGCGGTGCGGGCGGGTCGGGTGGGGACTGCCCGCGTGATCACTCCCGGCGCCGCTAGCGTTGACGGGTGCTGGAAGACCGCCCCGTGCCTCGTGGCCTGCTGGACGGCGTGGTCGTCGGTCTGGTGCTCATGGCCGTCTTCACCACCGCCTGGAGCGCCAACACCCTCGGGACCTGGCCCGGTGCCGCGGGCACGGTCATCACCGCGGTGGGCGTGCTGGCCGGCGCCTGGTTCGTGGTCACCGCGGTGCGGCTGGTCCGCACCCGCAGGCTCGCGAGCACGGTGGTGACGCCCGAGCAGGAGCGCTGGCAGAAGCGCAGCGGGACGGCTTTCGGAGTGGTCTTCGCCGTCGAGGCCGTGCTCGTCGTGGCCGCTGCCAACGTGCTGAGCGCCATCGACCGCCCCGACCTCGTGCTGCCCGCCATCGCTCTGGTCGTGGGGCTGCACTTCTACCCGATGGCGCGGATCTTCCGGCGGCGCATCGACACCTGGCTCGCCACCGCGCTGAGCGCGGTCGGACTGGCGGGGCTGCTGACGCTGCTGCTCACCGGCGCCGACCGCGACACCGTGCGGGGTCTCGTGGCCTGCGGTGCGGCGCTCACCACCGGCACCTACGGCGCGTACTTCACGCGGCTGGCCTCGGGCCTGCTCTCCCGGTCGGCGCTCGCCCGCTGACCCCGCAGCGGTCGTCCGCCCACGCACCCCGAGGACCTGCCCGCCCGCGCTGCGGCCTCTCGGGCGGTGCTCGACGCGCGGACGTGCCGCCCCGCGCCGAGCGGCACGTCACCGGGTGGGCCCGTCGCGCCGGGAACCCGTCAGCGCGAGCGGCGCTCGCGGCGGTGCACGTGCGCCAGCGCGATCAGCCCGAGCACGAGCCCGGCGACGCACGAGCCGAGCCAGCGCCCCTCCCCCGTCGTCCGCACCTCCGGCACGACGAGCGCGACGACGAGCAGCAGCGCCCAGACCCCCAGCCCGACCAGGACGGCACGGCGGTCGTCGGTCTTCAGCGGCGGCGGGGACGGTTTCGCCTTCGACGGCGGCAGGAACAGGGGCACCCGCCCAGTCTCCCCCACCGTCGGGACTGCTGGGGGGTCTGCTGGGATGGGCCCATGGCCTCTTCCGACGCTGCCCCGTTCCCCCCGCACGCCGAGAACGTCCCCGGCCGCACGGCCCTGGTGACCGGCGCGAGCAGCGGCATCGGTGCCGCGACGGTGCGGGCGCTGGCCGCGGCGGGGTTCTCGACGATCGCGGCCGCCCGGCGGGTGGACCGGTTGCAGGCCCTGGCGCAGGAGGTGGGCGGCCAGGCCGTGGCCCTCGACGTGACGGACCCGGCGTCGGTCGCCGCGATGGCCGCGCAGGTCGGGGACGTCGACGTGGTCGTGCACTCCGCCGGTGGCGCGTTTGGCAGCGACCGCGTCGAGGACGGCGACCCCGAGGGGTGGAAGCGGATGTACGACGTCAACGTCGTCGGCGTCCTGCGCGTCCACCAGGCCCTGCTGCCGGGGATGCGCCGCGGGGGCAACGCACACGTCGTCGTCCTCGGTTCGATCGCGGGGTTCGAGGTGTACCCCGGTGGGGGCGGGTACACCGCCGTCAAGCACGGGGTGAACGCCCTCGTCCGGACGTTGCGCCAGGAACTGCTCGGAGAACCCGTCCGCGTCACCGAGATCGCGCCCGGCATGGTCGAGACGGAGTTCTCGCTCGTCCGCCTCGGTTCCCAGGAGGCGGCCGACAAGGTCTACGACGGCCTCGTCCCGCTGAGCGCGCAGGACGTCGCGGACGTCATCGCGTTCGCCGTGACGCGCCCGCCGCACGTCGACCTCGACAAGGTCGTGCTCCGGCCGATCGCGCAGGCCGACGCGGCGCACGTGCACCGCGCCTGACCCCTCGGTTCCCCGGCGGGCGTGGGACCGCGGGCAGCGTTCCGCACCCCGGTCGCGTCCCACCGTCCCCCCGCCGGCGTCACCACCGCCCGCTCCGGACGGTTCCGCCGCACGCCGCCTCCCGGGGAGCCCGTCGTTCCCGCGCCCTCGCTGAACCCCCGCCTGTCCGGGGTCCGTTCCTCCCCCGTCCGCGACCTGCTGGCGCTGACGGGTGTGGAGGACGTCATCTCCTTCGCCGGTGGCCTGCCCGCGCCGGAACCGTTCGACGTGGACGGGCTGCGCGCCGCCGACGACCGCGCCCTGTCCGGCCCCGGGACGTGCCGGAACCTGCAGTACGCCGCGACGGAGGGCGACCCGCGGTTGCGGGGGCTCGTGGCGCACCGGTTGACCCGGCGCGGTCGTCGCGGTGGAGGACCCCAGCTACCTCGCCGCGCTGCAGTCGTTCTCCCTGGCGGGCGCGGAACTCGTGGGTGTCGCGGTCGACGACGACGGCGCGCTGCCCGAGGCCGTCGAGGAGGTGTTCCGAACCCGTCGCCCCGCCGTCCTCCACCTCGTCCCGAACTTCACCAACCCCACCGGCCGCACCCTGGCGGCCGAACGCCGGGCGCGGACCGCCGAGCTCGCCGTCGAGCACGGCGTGTGGGTCGTCGAGGACGACCCGTACGGAGAACTGCGCTACGCGGGGTCCCGGTGCCCGCCCTGGCGGCGCAACCGGCTGCGGCGCAACACGTCCTGCACCTCGGCAGTTTCTCGAAGATCGGCGCGCCGGGATTGCGGCCGGGGTGGGCGCGGTTGCCGCGGGAACTGCGGACCGCGGTCGCCGTGGGCAGCACCTGGTCGCGACCCGACGGCGGGATGTTCACGTGGGTCCGCCTGCCGGGGGACGTCGACACCGCGGGGCTCCTGCCGGCGGCGCTGCGGCACGGCGTCGCGTTCGTGCCCGGGGAGGCGTTCCACGCCGGCGAACCCGACCGCTCCACCCTGCGCCTGTCGTTCACGACGCACTCCCCCGACCGCACCGCCGAGGGGGTCTCCCGGCTGGGCCGGACGCTACAGGCGTGAGGCCGACGGTCCGGTGGGCAGCCGCGCGGCGTCCACCGGGCGGCCGAACAACCAGCCCTGCGCACGGTCGCAGCCCATGTCCCGCAGCATCCTCGCCTGCTGCTCGGTCTCCACGCCCTCGGCGGTGACGACCATCCCGTGGGCGTGGGCGAGGCTGATGAGCGCCCGCACCACGGCCTCGGCCCGGTCGGAGGAGCCGAGCGGGCGCACGAAGCTCATGTCGATCTTGAGGAAGCTCAGCGGGAACTTGTCGAGGTAGGACAACGAGGAGTACCCCGTCCCGAAGTCGTCGAGGCCGACGCGGGCCCCGATGCTGCGCAGTTCCCCCAGGCTGGCCCGGGTGGAGGTCGACAGGTCGATGAGCGTGCGTTCGGTGACCTCGGCGAGCAGGGAACTGCCCGCCACCCCGGTCGACTCCACGCTGTGGGCGAGGCGGTGCGCGAAGGCGGGGTGTTCCAGCGTCTTGCCCGAGACGTTGAAGGACACCTGCAACCCGACGCCGTCGCGGCGCCACTCCCGCAGTTGCCGCAGGACCTCACCGAGGACCCACGTGTCGACGTCGACGATGAGCCCGGTGTCCTCGGCGGTGTCGACGAAGTGCTTGGGTTCGAGGATCCCCTCGACGGGGTCGTCGAGCCGCACGAGCGCCTCGGCGGCGACGAGCTCGGACGTGCGCAGGTCGACGATGGGTTGCCACACGACGCGCAGCCCCTCCGTGCGCAGGGCCCGGCGGACGCGGTGCTCGGCGACGTGGCGGGCCTGCGCCTCCTCGCGCATCGCCGAGTCGTAGACGGCGACGCGGTCGCGACCGCCGTCCTTGGCCCGGTACAGCGCCATGTCGGCGCTGCGGAACAGGTCGTCGGCCGTGCCGTCGTGACCCATCGCGATGCCGGCGCTGGAGGTGCAGACGAACGGTTCGGGCAGCCCGGGCAGCAGCATGGGCGCGCGCAGCCGGCGCAGGACGTCGCGGGCCATGATCGAGGCGGCCTCCACGCGACCCACCCCGGGCACCATGACGACGAACTCGTCGCCGCCGAGCCGGGCCAGGACGGCCCCGGGGGGTGCCGCGTCCTGCAGGCGGACGGCGACCTGGCGCAGCAGCGCGTCGCCGATCTGGTGGCCCAGGGTGTCGTTGACGAGCTTGAACCGGTCGAGGTCGAGCAGCACGAGCGCCACGGCGTCCTGCGCGGTCGCGCTCTGCAGCGCCTCGGCGAGGCGGAGGTCGAGGACGGAGCGGTTGGCCAGGCCGGTGAGGGAGTCGCACTGGGCGAGGCGGACGAGTTCGCCGGTGGACTTCTCCCCCGCCGAGACGTCGAGCACGAGGCCCTGCACGACGCTGGAGCTCGTCGTGGCCAGCGGGACGCTCATCCCGAGGAAGGTGCGCTCGCGGCCGTCGGCCGACGTGACGCGGAACGGGTAGGGGGCCGACGTGCCGACGTGGGCGGTGGGGTCCTCCACGCCGGTGAAGGGTCCGCGGTCGTCGGGGTGGATGCGCGAGCGCCACGCCTGCAGGTCGGGGTCGGGCTCGGCGGCGGGCAGGCCGAGCATCTCCCGCAGCCGGTCGTCGAGGGTCACGACGCCGCTGGCGGGGTCCCACGACCAGGACCCCAGGCCCGCCAGGCGCAGCGCCCCGGACAGCAGCAGCCGGGCTCCGGCGGACTCGCGGTCGGCGCGGGCGGCCTCCGCGGTCGCCACGAGGGTGCGCCAGGCGGCCCCGGCCGAGGCGGTGAGGACCTCCAGCCGCGGGGACGGCCCGGCGGCGCCGTCCTCACCGGCGCCCCACACCGCGAGCCGCGGGGCGCGGGGGTGGCCGGGGACGAGCTCGAGGACGGCGGAGGGGCACATCCGGGTGAGGTCGGCCCCGGTCAGCCTGCGGCCCGGGACGAGCGCCGGGTCGCCGCGGACGGCCAGCACCTCCAGCTCGCGGTGCCGGGACCTCGCCACGGTCTCCAGCAGCAGGACCCGCGCGCAGCAGGTCGCGTGCACCTCGGCCACGAGCTCCTCGGCGAGCGCGGCGCGGTCGGCGCACTCGCCGAAGCGGCGCTGAGCGCGCAGCAGAGCGACCCCGAGGTCGGTGGGTGGGGTGAGCGGACCGTCCCCGGAGAGGTCGATGCGCTCGTGCGGGCCTCCGCTGGGCACGACGGCGGCGGCAGCGCGTTCGAGGGCCCGTCGCGCCCGCAGGGTGGCCGACGTCGCTGGCAATCCGCTCACTGCCCGGTCCCACCCTCCGCCGGGCGGACGAGTCGTCCGCCGAACATCACACAACGTCACCAACTCTAACGCGGAGTACATGATTCTGGAACCTCATCGCGCCTGCTCAACGGTCGTTCGCAGTGGTAATTAGCGAGAGCAACGACTATGGTGTCCTCATGCCACCACCCCCCGTCCCCGGCGCCCGGGGACCGGGCACCGTGCGCACCCCCGACCCCCCGGTCGACGACGACGCCCCCCTGGACCGCCTCGCCGTCGACCTGCGCATGTCGCTCCTGCGCACCGCCCGGCGCCTGCGGGCCCAGAAGAGCCTCGACGACCTCACCGACGGGCAGTTCTCCGTCCTGGCCCACCTCGTCAACAGCGGCCCGCGCACCCCCCGCGAGCTCGCCGAGGCCGAGCACGTCCAGCCCCCCTCGATGACCCGGACCATCGCCTCCCTCGCCGAGGCCGGCCTGGTCTCGCGCACCGAGCACCCCCACGACGGCCGTCAGGTCCTCGTGGCCGTGACCGACACCGGCCGCGGCGTCGTCCTGGAGACCCGGGCCCGCCGGGCGGCGTGGCTGCGCCGTCGCCTGGAGGGCCTCAGCCCCGCCGAGCGGGCCACCCTGGCCGAGGCCGCCACCCTCCTGACGCGGGTGATCAGCGAGTGAACCAGACCTTCCGCTCCCTGCGGCACCGCGACTACCGGCTGTGGGTCAGTGGCTCCGTCGTGTCGAACATCGGCACCTGGATGCAGCGCGTGGCGCAGGACTGGCTCGTCATCCAGGTGCTCACCCAGGGGTCCGGGACGGCCGGCGGCATCACGACCGGTCTGCAGTTCGGTCCCATCCTGCTGCTGGCCCCCGTCGCCGGGACCATCGCCGACCGCTTCGACCAGCGCCGCACGCTCATGGTCACCCAGGCCGTCATGGGGTTCCTCGGGCTCGTCCTCGGGGTCCTCGTGATGAGCGGGACCGCGCAGCTGTGGCACGTCTACGTGCTCGCCGTCCTGCTCGGGTGCGCCTCGGCCATCGACGGCCCGGTGCGCCAGACGTTCGTCGGGCAACTGGTCCCCCGCGAGGACCTGCCCAACGCCATCGGCCTGAACTCGGCGTCCTTCAACTCGGCGCGACTCATCGGCCCGGCCCTCGCCGGCGTCCTCATCGCCTGGGTGGGCACCGGCCCCGTGTTCCTCGTCAACGCCGCCTCGTTCGTGGCCCCCCTGGTGATGCTCCACCTCATGCGCCCGGCGCAGCCCGCGCCACGGGTGAAGCCGGCCGGGGGCATGGGCGGCGTGCGCGAGGGCCTGGCCTACGTGCGGGCCCGGCCGGACCTGATCGCGGTCCTGGCCCTCGTCGGCGTCGTCGGGACCTTCGGGCTGAACTTCCAGCTCACCAGCGCGCTCATGACGAGCGTGAAGTTCGGCACCGACTCCGCCGGGTTCGGGCTGGCCGGGACGGTGCTCGCGGTCGGGTCGCTGGCCGGGGCTCTCGTCGCGGCCCGCCGGGAACGCCCGCGGTACCGCCTCGTCGTCGGCGCCGCCGCCGCCTTCGGGGTGCTGGCCTCGCTCGCGGCCCTCATGCCGACCTACGCGCTGTACCTGCTCGTGCTGCCGTTCATGGGTCTGGCGTCGCTGACCCTCATGACGGCCGCGAACGCGACCGTCCAGCTGAGCACCGAACCGGCCATGCGCGGACGGGTCATGGCCATCTACATGTCGCTCATGCAGGGCGGCACCGTCGTCGGCGGGCCCTTCGTCGGGTGGATGGGCACCCGGTTCGGCCCGTCGTGGTCGATCCTCGTCGGCTCGATCCCCTCGGTCGTCGTGGCCGTCCTCGTCGGGGCCTACCTCCTGCGCCGGGCCCGGGTCCGGGTGACGTACTCCTGGCGGGGGTCCCCGCACGTGCGGCTGGTCCCGGCACGCGACGACGAGCGGGACACCGCCGCGGCGTAGTCCGCGACTCCCGGGCGGGCGGACAATGGTGACGTGCCCACCGACCTGACCTCCGCCCTGGCCGACGTCCGGACCCTGCTGCTGGACACCCCGCACCTGGCCCGGGCGGTCGCGGCCGGGCGGCGCAAGGGCACCGAGGCGCCCGCCGCCGAACGGGTCGAGGTGCGGCCGGTGCTGCTCAAGGCCGGTCCGCACCTGCAGTTCACCGCCCGCACCGGCCCGGTGGTCTCCACCCGGAACGTGCCGGTGGACGCGGCGGGCGCGGCGGTCGACGACCTGCTCGCCGAGCCCTACGGCAACCTGCACGTCGAGACGGCGACGGAGGTCGTGCAGGTCCGCGTGACGAAGAAGGGCGACGCGCAGGTCCACCGCGCCGCCGCCCGGCACGAGGCGGGCCCGGTGGGCCACGACAAGGCGAAGAACCGGATCGTCGACCCCGGCGACCCGATGTTCCGCGTCCTCGGCGCCGGCGGCGACAAGCGGCGGCAGGTGGAGGCGTTCGTCCGCCAGCTCGCCCCGCTGACCGGCACCGTGCTGTCCCGCCCCGGGGACCGGCTGCGGGCGGTGGACCTCGGCTGCGGGAACGCCTACCTGACGTTCGCGGCGCACCGCTGGCTCGGGGACGCGGCGCAGGCCCGGGGCAAGGCCCTGACGACCGTGGGCGTCGACGTGCGCGAGGACGTCGTGGCGACCGGCCGGCGCGCGGCGGCCGAGGCGGGGCTGGTGGGGCTGGAGTTCGCGGTGGGCTCGATCGCGGACGCCGAACCGTTCGGGGCCGGGCACGCGGGCAGCGCACCGGACGTGGTCATGGCGTTGCACGCGTGCGACACCGCGACCGACGAAGCGCTCGCGCGGGCGGTCCGGTGGGGCGCTCCCCTCGTCCTGGCCGCTCCCTGCTGCCACCGGGACGTGCAGCGGCAGCTGCACGGCAACCGCGCCCCGCTCGTGCGGCACGCGATCCTGCGCGAGCGGTTCGCGGACGTCCTGACGGACACGCTGCGCTCGCTGGTGCTGCAGCTGCTCGGCTACCGCGTGGAAGTCGTGGAGTTCATCGACTCCGCCCACACCCCGCGGAACGCGATGATCCGCGCCGTCCGGACCGGTTCGGGCCCCCGTCCCGCCGCTCGCGCGGAGCTGCTGGCCGAGCTCGACGACCTCACGCGCACGTGGGGCGTGTCACCGGCCCTGGCCCGGATGCTGGAACCGGAGCTGGCCGCGGTGCGGACCGCGACCGGGGAGGCAGCTCAGGCCGCGCTGTAGGTCAGGCACTCCGTCCCGCCGCCGGCGGACGTCCCGACCTCGACGCTCGCGGCCGTGCACGTGAGGTCGGAGTTGTGCGAGCAGTCGGAGAGCTGGCAGGCGCCCACGTGGCCGTCGCTCGTCGGGGAGTGCTTCGTCGGGATGCCCAGGAACGTGGCGCAGTGGTTCGCGCCGTGGTCGCCGACGGTGATGGCCGGGGCGTGGCAGGACGTCGAGGCGTTGAAGGTGCAGCCTTCGGCGGAGCACTGGTGGATCGGGGTCAGGTCCAGGTTCACGGTCGCCATGGATCGAAAGTAACCAGGGAAATGCCGTACGGCTAGCCAGGAATGCCTTTCCTGGGTACGGGCGAGAATGCAGGTCAGGCTTTCCTCAGTCGTTCTGCGACGTGGTCGACGCAGGCCGTCAGGGCCCGCACGTCGTCGGGGTCGACGGCCGGGAACAGCCCGATCCGCAACTGGTTCCGACCCAGGCTGCGGTAGGGGAAGACGTCGACGATCCCGTGCTCGCGCAGCACGTCCTGCACGGCGACGGCATCGACCGAGGAGTCGAGGTCGATCGTCGCGACGACCTGCGAGCGAGCCGCCGGTTCGGCGACGAACGGGGTGGCCCACTCCCGCCGCTGCGCCCACTCGTAGACGTGCGCCGAACTCTCGGCCGTCCGCCGGACGGCCCAGTCCAGGCCGCCCCGGGCGAGCATCCACTCGACCTGCTCGGCGAGCAGGACCAGCGTCGCCACGGCCGGGGTGTTGTACGTCTGGTCCTTGCGCGAGTTCTCCACCGCGATCTGCAGGTCCAGCGAGGCCGGGGTCCACCGCCCGCTCGCCCCCACCTCCCGCACCCGGTCGAGGGCGGCCGGGGACAGCACCGCGATCCACAGACCCCCGTCGGAGGCGAAGGCCTTCTGCGGGGCGAAGTAGTACGCGTCGGCCTGGGACACGTCGACGGGCAGACCCCCGGCACCGGAGGTGGCGTCCACGACGACCAACGGGCCGCCCTGCGCGGGCGGGGGCCCGGCGGGTCGCACGACGGGCGCCATGACCCCGGTCGAGGTCTCGTTGTGCGGCCAGGCGACGACGTCGACCCCGTCTGCGACGTCACCGAGCCGCGGCAGCGTCCCGGGTTCGCCCCGCACGACGACGGGTTCGGCCAGGAACGGCGCGGCCGTCGTGGCGGCGGCGAACTTGGCGGAGAACTCCCCGAGCACGAGGTGCTGAGCCCGTTCGCGGACGAGGCAGAGCGTCGCGACGTCCCAGAACGCGGTGCTGCCGCCGTTGCCGAGGACGACCTCGTACCCCTCGGGCAGGGAGAACAGCTCGGCGAGCCCGGCGCGCACCCGCCCGACGACCGACTTCACGGGCCCCTGCCGGTGGGAGGTCCCCAGCACGTCGCGCCCGGCGGCGCTCAGGGCCGCGAGCTGGGCGGGGCGGACCTTGGACGGCCCGGACCCGAACCGCCCGTCGGCGGGCAGGAGCTCGGCCGGGATGCGCAGACCGGTGGCGGGAGCAGTCACGGGTCGCCATCCTGCCGCACCCGGCGGACGCGCCGTCCCCTCGCCCGCGCGGGGTGCTGCGGGGAGGATGGCCCCCGTGTCCGCCGACCTCGACCGCTTCGTGACCGCCTCCGACGGGACCCACGCGCGCGCCCTCGCCGAGCTGCGGGCGGGGCGCAAGACGTCGCACTGGATGTGGTGGGAGTTCCCGCAGCTGCTGCTCGGCTCCTCGCCCACGTCCATGGCCTACGCCCTCGGCGGCCTCGACGAGGCGCGCGACTACCTCGCCCACCCCGTCCTGGGCACCCGGTGGCGGGAGAACTGCGAGGTGCTGCTGGGCCAGCCGTCCCGGGACGCCGAGGAGGTGTTCGGCGGTGTCGACGCGGTCAAGCTGCGCAGCTCGGCCACCCTGTTCGCCGCGACGGGGGACGAGCTCGCCCGGCGGGTGCTGGAGGAGTTCTTCGACGGGCGCGCCGACCGGGCGACGACCGGTCTGCTGGGGTCCTGAGCGGTCCCCGTCCGCCGCCCCGCACGGGGCCGTGGCACCTGGCGCCATGCCCCCGGGCCGGGTCCGCCTAGACGAACTCCTCGAAGCGCTTGCGCAGCAGGCGCGCGACGTCGTCGGGGTCCTCGGCCCACCAGCGCTCGGACAGGATCTCCACCTCGACGGGGCCGGCGAACCCGGCGTCGGCGACGAGCCCGGACAGGTGGGGCAGGTCGATGAGGCCGTCGCCCATCATCCCGCGGTCCAGCAGCAGGTCGGAGGTCTCGGGCAGCCAGTCCGAGACGTGGTACCCGGCGACGCGCGTGCCCGCGCGGGCGATCTGCGCCGCCAGGTCGGGGTCCCACCACACGTGGTACGCGTCGACGATCACGCCCACCTCCTCGCCGGGGCCGCCGCCGAGCTCGTCGGACAGGTCGAGGGCCTGAGCGAGCGTGCTGACGACCGACCGGACGCCGATCATCATCGGGTGCAGCGGTTCGACCGCCAGGCGGACCCCGGCGGCGCGGGCGTGCGGGAGCAGGTCGGCGATGCCGTCGCGCACCCGGGCGCGGGCGCCGGCGAGGTCGCGGTCCAGCAGGGGCCCGCAGACGAGGACGAGCGCGTCCGCCTCCAGCGCCGCGGCCTCCTCGACGGCGCGGCGGTTGTCGTCGCGGACCGCGGCGGGGTCGGCGGCGGGGTCGGTGAACATCCCGCCGCGGCACACGGAGCTGACGCGCAGCCCGGCCGAGCGCACCAGCGCCGCGGCGCGGTTCAGGCCGACCGCCGCGATCTTGTCCCGCCACACGGCGATCGACCCGATCTCGTGCCGTTCGCAGGCCGCGACGGCCGCGGGCAGGTCGAGGGAGTTGAGGGTGATCTGGTTGAGGCTCAGCCGCCCGGCGTCCATGGTCCACTCCGTCGTCGTCGTCGTCTGGAATGCGCTTTCCGGCACCTTGGCACAGGGCACCTCCGCGGTCAACGCCGCCTGGTCACCGCCGCCTGGTCACCGCCTGGGCCTGTGACCCCACGGCGGACGGGCGGTTCCGCACCGTGGACCCGGGACGCAGGCTGGGACCGTGCCCCGCGTGCTCACCCGCCCCACCTCCCCCGTCACCGCGCTCCTGCCCGGCCTGCTCGTCGTCACCCTCGCGACCGTGCTCGCCCTCGGCCTGGAACGACTGACGCACGTCCTCACCGCCTCGACCGTGGCCGTCGCCCTCGGCGCCCTCGTCCGCTCCACGGGGCTCTTCCGAGCGTCGTGGAAACCCGCGACGGGGTTCGCCTCCAAGCGGGTCCTGCGCACCGCGGTCGTCCTGCTCGGCCTGCAACTGCCGCTGTCGCAGGTCCGCGACCTCGGCTGGGGCGGCGTCGTCCTCGTCGTCGGGGTCGTCACCGTGACGTTCCTCGGCACCCAGCTCCTGGGCCGGGCGCTCGGGCTCGGCCGGGACCGGTCGCTGCTCGTCGCCACCGGGTTCTCGATCTGCGGGGCGTCGGCCATCGCCGCGGTGCGACCGGCCACCGACGCCGACGAGGAGGACGTCGCGACGTCCATCGCCCTCGTGACGCTCTGCGGATCGCTGGCCATCGTGCTGCTTCCGTTGCTGCGCGGCCCGTTCGGGCTCGACGTGCACGCGTTCGGCGTCTGGGCGGGGGCGAGCGTGCACGACGTCGGCCAGGTCGTCGCGACCGGTGACCGCGTTCCGGGGGCGCTGGAGACGGCCGTCGTCGTCAAGCTGTCCCGCGTGCTGCTGCTGGCCCCGCTCGTCGCCCTGGTCGTGCTGCACCGCCGCCGGACGGTGCCGGCGTCCGGGTCCGCCGCCCGTCCCCCGGTCCTGCCGTTCTTCGTCGCCGCCTTCGTCGTCGCGGTCCTCGTGCGCGCCACCGGGCTCGTGCCGGCGGCCGCGCTCGACGGCGTGCAGCACGTGCAGTCCGTCCTCCTCGTGGCCGCCCTGTTCGCCCTCGGGACGGGCATCGACCTGCCGCACCTGCTGCGCACCGTGGGACGCTCGCTGGTGCTGGGCCTCAGCTCCTGGGTGCTCGTCGCGGGCGTGGCGCTCGCGGGGGTGCACCTGCTGCACGTCGGCACCTGAGCCCCGGGCCCGCACCCACCGCCGCCCCGCGGCTGCACCCACGCGGGACCGGACGCGGGACCGGACGCGGGCGCGTCAGGTCCCGAACTCCGCCAGCACCACCGGCACCGTCGTGCGCCGCGGCGCGGCCTGCGACCCGCCCATCCGCTCGACGAGCAGCCGCGCCGCCTGCCGGCCGACGTCCACGGGGTCGTAGGTGGCCAGGGCGACGCGGTCGACGAGCACCTCGGCGAGCTCGACGGCGTCGAACCCGCCGATGACGACGTCGGCGCCGGCGCGGTGCACGGCCAGGAGCGCGCCGACGGTCATCCGGTTGTTGTCGCAGAAGACCGCGGTGGGCGGGTGGGCCAGGGCCAGCAGGTCCTCGGTGGCCGTGCGGGCCTCGTCGCTGCTGTGCTGGTTGAACCGCAGCAGCTCCCGTTCCTCACGCACTCCCGCGGCACGCAGGGCGGCCCGGAAACCCGCGTGGCGCCTGGCGCCCGGGCCCGACCCCCGGTCGCCGCCGACGTAGCCGATGCGGCGGTGCCCGCGGTCCAGGAGCAGCTGGGTGAGCCGCCGGCTCCCCCCGGTGTTGTCCAGGAGCACGACGTCGCCGCGCACCCCCCGGGGCAACCGGTCGACGAAGACGACCGGCGCCCGCTCGGCCAGCGCCGCGTACCGGCCCTCGCGGTCCTCGGCACCGGGCACCATGAGGACCCCGTCGACGCGGCGGCGCAGCAACTCACCGACGATCTCGTCCTCCCGCACCCGGTCGCGGTCACCGCGGGCGTCCCGGCCGGTCGAGAGCAGCAGGACGACGTACCCGGCGCCCGCGGCGACGATCTCGACGCCGTGGGCGAGCTCGGCCGAGAACGGGTTGGTGAGGTCCTCCACGACGAGGGCGATCGTCGCCGTGCGCTGCCCCGGCCGCAGGGTGCGGGCGCTCTCGTTGCGCAGGAAGCCCAGAGCCGCCACCGACGCCTCGACCGTCGCGCGGGTGGCGGGGTCGACGTACTTCTCGGCGTTCACCACGCGCGAGACCGTCGAGACGCTGACCCCGGCGTGCTCGGCGACGTCCCGCATCGTGGGGGGCCGGCCCTGCCCCACGCCGTGTCCACGTCGGCCTCCTCGTCGTCGGGACGTGCCGGCGACCGCCGGCGAACGTCGTCGGGCGAGGCTAGACGACCCGCCGGGCGTCCCGGCGACGGGCCGTCACCGCAGCGGGCGCGTCCACCGGTCCAGGCGGCCGATCCGGCGCAGGGCGGTGCCCACCCCGGCCGGTGGGTCGGACACGAACGTGTCCCGCCGCCGCAGCGCCCCGAAGTCGACCCGGTGACCGCCGGGGAACTCGACCCCGGCGCCGGCGAGCACGGTGGCGAACTCCTGCGCGACGAGGCCGTACCCGCACGTCGTCGGGTGCAGGCCGTCCAGCCCGATGAGACCGCCGGCCCGCAACCGGCCGGCGTCGTCGGTGGCGGGGAAGCGGGTGTCCAGCCCCTCCAGGGCCGCTGGCAGCGGGTAGGGCGCGAACCCCGGCGGCCGTGCGCCCAGCTCCTCGTTGCGGCGCACGGCGAGCCGGTCGAGCATAGCCGCCACGTCCACGACCCGCCAGTCGCGGCCGCGGTCCCGGGCGGCGCCGACGACGTCGAGCAGGGCCCGGTTGTACCCGTCGACCGCCTGGTCCACCGCCCACGCGTCGAACCCCGTGAGGTGGCGGTCGCGGTCGGGGTCGAACGTCTCCTCGCTCGCCCACGGGCGGGCGTAGAAGCGGAAGTAGCGCCCGCACTCGGGCAGCGGGCCGCCCAGGCCGCGGGCGATCGGCGGGATCGTCACGTGCGGGACGGTCCCCCACAGGACGCGGTCGGCGTCGACGGCGGCCACGGCCCGCGCCACCTCGGCCAGCTCGGCGGTGAAGTCCGGCACGGTCCACACCGTGTAGGCGTCCTTGGCGCCGACCTCGCGGAACCGCGGCCCGCTCGCCACGACCCGCAGCTCCACGACGCTGCGCAGGACGTTGTTCGACCCCAGCCACACGCAGAGGGTCTCCACGCCGCCGTCGAGGTCGCGCACGGCCCGCAGCGACGTCAGGGCCTCCCCCGACGCCGTGCGGGACCCGTCGAGCACCTCGACGGCGGCGCGCGCGTTCGGTGCCCGCACCCGCGGGTCCAGCCTCGTCGGCGGTCCGGGGCGCAGGCGGGCGCGCTCGGTGTCCGCCGTGCGGACGAGGTGGTCGCGCAGGTCCCAGCCCCACACCGCGAGGTCCTCGTACCGGGGGCCACCCCGCGGACCCGGTGGGTGCTCGTAGGCGCGCCGGACCTCCAGGGCGTACCGGAACCCGGCGACCAGGCCCGGCAGCACGGGGCGGCCGAGGGCGCGGCGGGCCAGGAACTCCAGGTTCAGCGGGTACCCGCCGGGGCCGTGGTCGTGCGGGCGGGCGAACGGCACGCCGAGGAGGTCGGTCACGAGGGCGGGCCAGGACAGGGCCCGGTCGTGCACGGCGTAGTGCTTGAACCCCTGGGTCAGCGAGTCCCCCACCGCCGCGAACCGGTGGGCGCGGGGCCGAGCGGGAGGGGTGGGGACGTCGATCCCCAGGGTGGGGTCCTCGACGGGCGGGCGGACCGCCGTCGTCAGGGTCAGACCGAGGTCGGACGCGGCGGTCGGCACGCGCGCAGTGTGCCCTCCCGCGGGTCGCCCCGCGCCCGCGGCCCTACGCTGGCGCCGTGGAGGATCCGGCAGGACGACGGGTGGACTACGGGCAGCGGCACCTCGTGGAGGCCGACCTCGCGCCGACCCCGCTCGCGCAGTTCGAGCGGTGGTACTCCGAGGCCGTGGCGGCGGGCGCGGCGGTGGTGCCCGAACCCAACGCGATGACGTTGTCGACGGTCGACGCGGAGGGCGTGTCGGCGCGGACCGTGCTCCTCAAGGGCGTCGACGCGCGGGGTTTCGTCCTCTACACGAACCTGCGCTCGCGCAAGGCCCGCGGGATCGGGCACGACCCGCGGGTGTCCCTGGTCTTCGGGTGGTTCGGGGTGCAGCGGCAGGTCTGCGTCCGCGGTCGCGCGCAGGAGGTGCCGCGGGAGGAGACGGAGACGTACTTCGCGTCCCGCCCGTACGGTTCCCGGATCGGCGCCTGGGCGAGCGAGCAGTCCGCGCCCGTCGACGCCGCGACGACGCTCGACGAGCGCGCCGCGCAGTTGCGCGAACGCTGGCCGGACACCGGTTCCGTCGCGGACGTGCCCACCCCGCCGCACTGGGGCGGTTTCCTCGTGCGCGCCCACGAGGTGGAGTTCTGGCAGGGCCGGACCTCCCGGTTGCACGACCGCCTCGTGTTCACCGCGACCGGCACGGGCGGCGACCTCGACGTCGCGGGGGACTGGTCGGTCGGCCGCCGCCAACCCTGAACCCGCCGGGGGTCCCGGCGGTATCGTCGGGACATGGAGAGGACCCTGCACACGCGCCTGCACGCGGACGCCCTGGAGGCCTACGACGCCCTGCACGCCGAGGTCCCGGCCGACCTGCTGCAAGCCCTCGCCGACGCCGGCGTCCGGGACTGGCGGATCTGGCGCAGCGGCCGCGACGTGTTCCACTGGCTCGACGTCGAGGACTACCAGGCGATGCGCGAGCACCTGCGCGACCACCCCGCGAACACCGCCTGGCAGGCCCGCGTCACGCCGCTGCAGTCGACCCCCGACGACTACTCCGGGGACGACGACGGCCTCCCGACCGTCTGGAGCTTTCGGCAGCAACGCGCTGCGGCGCAGCAGGACTGACCGGCATGGCGGTCACCGACGACGCGATCGAGCGCATCAAGGGGATGATCCTGGGCGGTGAACTGCGCCCCGGTGACCGCCTGCCCCGGGAGGCCGAGCTGTCCGCGGCGCTGGGGTTGTCGCGCAACTCCCTGCGCGAGGCCGTGCGCGCCCTGGCCCTCATCAACGTCCTCGACGTCCGCCACGGCGACGGCACCTACGTGTCCAGCCTGGAACCGGGTGTCATGCTCGACGCGATGACGTTCGTCGTCGACGTCCAGCGGGACGACTCGCTGCTGGAGTTCTTCGAGGTGCGCCGGCTCCTGGAACCCGCGGCGACGTCGATGGCGACCCTGCGGATGAGCGACGCCGAGATCTCCGCACTGGCCCGCCTGCTCGACGAGCTCGGACCCGACCCCAGCGTGGAGGACCTCGTCGCGAACGACCAGGAGTTCCACCGCAGGATCGCCCTCGGCGCGGGGAACTCCGTCCTGGCCTCGCTCATCGAGAGCCTGTCCGGCCCGCTGCACCGGGCGCGCGTGTGGCGCGGTCTCACCCAGGAGGCCGCCACGAGGCGGACCCTGGACGAGCACCGCGCCATCCAGCAGGCGATGGCCGCCCGCCAGCACGACGTGGCCCGCGCCTGGGCGCAGGTCCACGTCGCGGGCGTGGAGCAGTGGTTGCGGTCGGTCAGTGCGGCCCGTCGCGCCGGGGCACCGCCGGACGCGCCCGCGGGGTGACCCGCGCGGCCGCGCCGACGGGACGGGTCAGACCTGTCCCCCTCCGGTCACGTCGAGGTCGACGACCCGGGGGCCGGGGACGGCGGCGGCCGGGACGTCGACGACGACCCGCTCACCCTCGGTGCGGGCGGTCACCGGGGTGCCGTCCGGCAACCGCGCCGACGCGGGGTCGGCACCCGGCAGGTCCAGCACCACCTCCCCGGCGGCGTCGACGACGGCGTGGACCACGCCACCGGTCCGGGTGAACCGCACCCAGGGCGCGTCCGAGGGACTCGCCCCGTCGACGGGTGCGGTCCCGTGGACGGCGGAGGCGTTGACGGCCATCCAGTCGGCGATCCCCTCCAGGCAGCGCCGCTGCAGCTCGGGGATGCGCCCGGCCTCGTCGGGCCCGACGTTGAGCAGGAAGTTCCCGCCGCGGGAGACGACGTCGAGCAGGTGCCGGACGGCTCCGGGTCCGTCGAGGTACTGGGTGGCGTCCTCGACCTGGTTGTACCCGAAGGACAGACCCACCCCCCGGCAGTTCTCCCACGCCCCGGAACTCTCGGACTCCTTGCCGGCCTGGTACTCGCTGGTGCGGAAGTCCCAGTGCGTCAGGCCCCAACGGTCGTTGACGACCCCGTCGGGAACGGCTGCGTAGTAGCGCTCCAGGATGCGCGCGAAGGACCTCGGCCCGTCCGGTTTGCCCGCGTCGGGCCACTCGATGTCGCCCCACAGCACGTCGGGGCGGTACCGGTCGACGAGGTCGACGACGTGGGCGAAGGCGTACTCGTTGTAGGCCTCGTCGACGGGGCGGTTCTCCTCCAGGGGCTCACCGGTGTGCGGGCCGAGGTCGGCGAAGTGCCAGTCCAGCCCGCCGGAGTAGTAGGTGCCGAAGCGCAACCCGGCCCGGCGGGTCGCGGCCGCCAGCTCGGCGACCAGGTCGCGCCGGGGGCCCCGGTGGACGGTGTTGCGCTCCCCCGTCCCGGGTGCGTCCCAGAGGGCGATCCCGTCGTGGTGCTTGGTGGTGGGCACCACGTACCCCGCCCCGGCACGCCGGAACAGGTCGGCCATGTCGTCGGGGTCGAACGCCGAGGCCGTCCACCGGTCGAGGAACTCGTCGTAGGGCGCACCCCCGTGAACGGTGCGGTGGTGCTCCTGGGCGGGGCTGCCGTCGATGCGGATGGTGTTGAAGTACCACTCCGCGTACGGGTTGTGCTTCATCCACTCGTGACGCTCGACGGTGCCGAGCTCGCCGGTGGGTTCGGCCCAGGCGGGGACGGAGTACGCGCCCCAGTGGATGAAGACGCCGAACTTGGCGTCCCGGTACCACTGCGGCACCTCGCGCTGGAACTTCCGGTAGAGCTCGGGACGCTCGGGGGCTTCGGAGAACATGGCCACGCTGGTTCCTCCTGGGACGGCGGTGTCGTCGGGTGGGGCGGTGTCGTCGGGTGGGGCGGTCAGAGGCGGTAGGTGCGCACGGCGTTCCCGGCCAGGACGGCGGCGCGTTCGTCCGCCGAGAAGGGGGCCAGCAGGGACCGCGTCCGGGCCACGACGGCCGGGTAGTCGAGCGCGAGGGTGCTGACGGGCCAGTCCGTGCCGAAGACGAGGCGGTCCGGCCCGAACACCGAGAACAGGTGGTCCACGGCCGGCCCGAGGAGTTCGGCGTGCTCGAGCGTGAACAACCCGGACAACTTGCAGACGACGTTCTCGCGCCGGGCCAGCTCCGCCGTTCCCGTGCACCACGCCGCGTAGCCGTCGGCACCCACCGGTGGTTTGGCCCCGTGGTCCAGCACGAACTCACCGTCCGGGACGGCGTCGAGGAGGGCCGTGGCCGCGGGCAGCTGGTCGAACCGGACGAGCAGGTCCACGACCAGCCCGCGCGCGGAGCGGACCGCGGCGACCACCTCGGGCCGGCGCAGCCAGTCGGGGTCCGGTTCGTCCTCGACCTGGTGCCGGACGCCCCGCAGGAACTGCGCGTGCGCCAGGTCCTCGAACTGGGAGGGGATGTCGCGGGTGTGGTCGGCCCAGCCCACGACCCCGGCGATCAGCCCGTCGGAGGCGGCCGCCGTGGCGCAGAACTCGGCGGTCTCGGCGGTCGAGGAGACGGTCTGGACGAGCACCGTCCGGTCCACCCCGGCCAGTGCCGTCTCCCGCCGCAGGTCCTGCGAGGTGAACGGGGTCGCGAGCTCCGGCGGCATCCACGGGTGATCGCGGGTCGCCGGGTCCCACAGGTGGTGGTGGGCGTCGACGATCACGACGCCACCTCCCCCGGCACGACGAGACCCGAGGGCAGCAGGTCCTCGCGCCGCAGGGCCTCCCACACCGCGGCCGGCACCTCCTGCGCGAACAGGGCCGCGTCGTGCCGCACCTCCTGCGGGGACCGCATCCCGAGCAGCACCGAGGCGACGGCCGGGTGCGCCCCGGCCGCCTGCACCGCCAGGGCGGGCAGGGTCGTGCCGTGCTCGCGGGCGAGGGCGGCGATGCGCCGGGCCCGGCCCAGGAGGGCCGGTGGCGCCTGCGCGTACCGGTACGTCGCGTCCTGCGGGGGTTCCTCGCGGGCCAGCAGACCCGAGGCGAACACCCCGCCGAGGACGACGGCCGTGCCGGCCCGCCGCGCCGCGGGGAACAACCCGTCGGCCGCGGAGGCGTCGAGCAGGTGGTACCGGCCCGCGACGAGGACGACGTCGAGGTCGAACTCCTCGACGAACGCCGTCAGCGGGGCCGTCTCGTTCATCCCGGCCCCGACGGCCCGGACGACGCCCTCCTCGCGCATCCGCAGCAGTTCGGGGAAGGCCCCGGCCCGCGCGTCGTCGAGGTGGTCGTCGGGGTCGTGGACGAGGGCGACGTCGATCCGGTCCAGGCCCAGCCGCTGCAGGCTGTCCTCCACGGAGCGGCGCACCCCCGCGGCGGAGAAGTCCCACTCCCGCACCCGGGTGTCGGGGACGTCGAAACCCTCGGTGTCGCGGCCCGAGCCGGGCCCGGGGACGAGGAGCCGGCCGACCTTCGTCTGGAGCACGAACTCCCCGCGCGGCCGGTGGCGCAGGGCGGCACCGACGCGTTCCTCGCTCAGGCCCGCGCCGTAGTGCGGGGCCGTGTCGACGTAGCGGACCCCCGCGTCCCAGCAGGCGTCGACGGTCGCGCGGGCGGTCTCGTCGGGGACGACGGTGAAGAGGTTGCCGAGGGCCGCCGCGCCCAGGCCCCACCGCGGGAGCTCGATCACGAGTCCCCTCCCGTCCGCGGCCGAGCCGGCACCCGCAGCGCGTGCATCCCGCCGTCGACGGCCAGCACGGTCCCCGTGGTGGCCCCGGAGCGGGGGTCGGCCAGGTGGACGACCGCGTGGGCGACCTCCTCGGGGGTCACGAGGCGGCCGGTGGGCTGCCGGGCCTGCAGCGCGGCGCGTTCGGCGGCCGGGTCGTCGCTGGCGTCGAGCAGCCGCTGCACCCACGGGGTGTCGGCCGTCCCCGGGTTGACGCAGTTGACGCGGATGCCGTCGGCGAGGTGGTCGGCGGCCATCGCCAGGGTGAGGGCCTGCACGGCGCCCTTCGTCGCCGAGTAGAGCGCCCGCTGCGGCAGGCCCGTCCACGCGGCGATCGAGCACGTGTTGACGACGGCCGCGGTGCCCCGCTCGGCCGCGGCGCGGCGCAGGTGCGGCAGCGCCGCGCGCGTGGTGCGGACCAGACCCACGACGTTGACGTCGTAGACGCGGTGCCACTCGTCGTCGTCGTTGGCGGCCACGTCCCCGACGGCACCCACCCCCGCGTTGTTGACCAGGACGTCGAGCGCACCGAGGTGGTCCACGGCGGCGGCGACGGCGGCGCGGACGGAGGCGTCGTCGGACAGGTCGGCCCGGACGGCGTGGTGCTCCTGGGAGGTGTCGCGGTCGAGGACGACGACCCGTGCCCCCTCGGCCACGAACCGGTCGGCGGTGGCCGCCCCGATGCCCGAGGCGCCGCCGGTGACGAGGACGGCCAGCCCGTCCAGCGGTCCCGCCCTCACGCGGGGACCTCCCGGGTGTGCAGGTGGACGTGTCCACCGGTGGGGACGGGGCGCCACTCGGCTCCGCCCGGGAACGCGAAGCGCGCCAGGGTCTCGGGCCGCACCTGCGCGCTGAACCCGGGGGTCGTCGGGGCCCGGTAGGCACCACCGGTCACGACGACGGGGTCGGTGAAGTGCTCGTGCAGGTGGTCGACGAACTCGATGACCCGGTCCTGCGTCGTGCCCGCGACGGCGACGGCGTCGAACATCGACAGGTGCTGCACGAGTTCGCACAGCCCCACCCCGCCCGCGTGCGGGCAGACGGGGACCCCGAACTTGGCGGCCAGCAGCAGGATCGCGACGTTCTCGTTGACGCCGCCGACGCGGGCCGCGTCGATCTGCAGGACGTCCAGCGACTGCGCCTGGAGCAGCTGCTTGAACACGATGCGGTTCTGCACGTGCTCACCCGTCGCGACCTTCACGGGGCTCACCGCGCGCCGGATCGTCGCGTGACCCAGGACGTCGTCGGGGCTCGTGGGTTCCTCGATCCACCAGGGGTCGTACGGGGCGAGCCGGTCGATCCAGTCGATCGCGACGCCGACGTCCCACCGCTGGTTGGCGTCGACCGCGATCCGGACGTCCGGGCCGACGGCCTCGCGGGCCAGCCGCAGGCGCCGCACGTCGTCCTCGACGTCGGCCCCGACCTTGAGCTTGATCTGGGAGAACCCCTCGGCGACCGCCTCGTGCGCGAGCCGGACGAGCTTGTCGTCGGAGTAGCCCAGCCAGCCCGGTGTCGTCGTGTAGGCGGGGAACCCGTGCTGCAGCAGTTCCTCGCGGCGTGCGGCCCGGCCCGGTTCGGCGCGGCGCAGGATCTCCAGCGCCTCCTCGCGGGTCAGGGCGTCGGTGAGGTAGCGGAAGTCGACGAGGTCGACGAGCTGCTCGGGACTCATCTGCGAGAGCAGGTCCCACAGCGGCAGTCCGGCGCGCTTGGCCTTGAGGTCCCACAGGGCGTTGACGACGGCGGAGATCGCCATGTGCATGACGCCCTTCTCCGGCCCCAGCCAGCGCAGCTGGGAGTCGTCGACGAAGGTCTTCGACGTGGCGCCCATGTCCGCCAGGACCTCCTCGACGTCGCGGCCGAGCAAGTGCCCGGCGAGGGCGTCGATGGCGGCCACCTGGACGTCGTTGCCGCGGCCGATGGTGAACGCGAACCCGTGCCCCTCCAGCCCGTCCGGGTCGTCGGTGCCGACGACGAGGTACGCCGCGGAGTAGTCGGGGTCGGGGTTCATCGCGTCGGACCCGTCGAGGTCGCGGGACGTCGGGAACCGCACGTCGTGGGTGGTGAACCCCGTGAACCTGCTCATCACGCCGCCCCCGTCCGCTGGCGCATCCGCCCCAGCCCCTCGATCTCGCACTCCACGACCTGACCCGCCCGCAGGTAGGGCTTGGGGTCCGGCTGCCCCAGGGCGACCCCGGCCGGCGTCCCGGTGTTCACGACGTCCCCGGCCTCCAGCACCATGAACCGGCTGAGGTAGTGCACGAGCTCGCCGACGCCGAACACCATGTCGGCCGTCGTGCCGTCCTGCCGCAGCTCCCCGTCCACCCAGCACCGCAGCGCCAGCGACGTCGGGTCGGGCACCTCGTCGGCCGTGACGAACCACGGCCCGAGGGGGTTGAACGTCTCGCAGTTCTTGCCCTTGTCCCAGGTGCCGCCGCGCTCGATCTGGAACTCGCGCTCGGACACGTCGTGGGAGACGACGTAGCCGGCGACCGCGGCCAGGCCCTCCTCGGCGGACTCCAGGTACCGCGCCCGCCGCCCCAGGACGACGCCCAGCTCGACCTCGTAGTCGGTCTTCTCCGACCCGCGCGGGACGAGGACCTCGTCGAAGGGGCCGACGACGGTCGAGGGCATCTTGAGGAACAGGACCGGTTCGGACGGCACCTGGGCGTTCGTCTCGGCGGCGTGGTCGCGGTAGTTCAGCCCGATGCACACCACGATCCCCGGCCGCGGCAGCGGACTGCCGACGCGTTCGTCCCCGACGTCGACCGCCGGGGCGTCGGCCAGCGCGGCGCGCGCCCGCTCGAGGTCCTCGAAGCTCCAGGCCCTCTCCGGGTCCAGGACGCCGGACAGGTCGGCGTGGGTGCCGTCCTCGCGCAGCGCCACGGGTCGCTCGGCGCCTGGCTGGCCGATGCGCATCAATCTCACGGTTCCTCCGGTCGCGGTGGTGGACTCTTCGGGGCCCATCCAACGCCCCCGGTCATCGGATGTCTACCCCCTCGGTCGACCACGAGAAGCGCGTTCGCACGGCCGAAGCCTCAAAGACATCGGACGTCTGGGGGAGGCGCAGACCGACGGAGCGGGCCAGGTCGTAGCCGGCCGTCATGACCTTCCACCCCCACCGCTCCCCGAAGCGGTAGTCGGCGGCCGGGACGAGCCGGGCGGCGAGGTCCGGGCGCAGGCGGGCGAGGTAGCGCCGGGCGCGCAGCGCGTGCACCGGGGAGGACGCCAGGGCCACGTACCGGGCGCCCTCCAGGTCGTGCAGGGTCCGGGTCACGTTCTCCCACGTGGTGGTCGCCGTCTCCTCCGTCCGCAGCCGGGCCGGGTCGACGCCGAGGACGTCGCGCGCGTGCGCCGCCATGACGGCCGCCTCGCTCGGCGACCCCGGCCGGGCGTATCCGGAGAAGACCAGGACCGGCTCCCCCGGTGTCCGGGCGGCGATCTCGGTGCGCCAGCGCTGCATCCCGCTCACCGTCCCGTCCGGACGCGGCGGGCAGCCGAGGACGACGACGACGTCCGGGGCCAGGGCCCGGCGGCCGCCGGAGAACCCGCGCCCGGCGGCGAGGGCGTGGACGGCCTCGACCGAGATCCCGACGAGCACCACCGCCCCGAGGACCGCCCCGAGGACCCGCGCCGTCGCCTCCGGCCGGGGCTCTGGGGGCGTGCGCACGTCCCCAGCGTGTCCCGCGCCTCCCCGCCCGGCAACCACGCGCCGCCCCGGGGAGAGCGACGGGGTAGCGCTACCGCACGACACACCGGAGCGCCACCACCTCGCCCTGGCCCCTGCCGCACCACTCTCCCGTGCCAAGCTGGACCGGCCCAGCACCCCCCGAGAAGGCCGGTCCATGAACCTCGAGCAGTCGGACAAACTCGCGAACGTCCTGTACGACGTCCGCGGCCCCGCCCTGCGACGCGCGCAGCAGCTGGAGGAAGCGGGGCAGCGCGTCCTGAAGCTCAACATCGGCAACCCGGCCCCGTTCGGTTTCGAGGCCCCCGACGAACTGCTGCAGGACATGGTGGCCAACCTGCCGCTCGCCCAGGGGTACAGCGACAGCAAGGGCATCCCCTCGGCCCGTCGCGCGGTCGTGCAGTCCAGCCAGCTCAAGGGGGTCCGCGACGTCGACGTCGCCGACGTGTACATGGGCAACGGCGTCAGCGAACTCATCGTCATGGCGATGCAGGCCCTGCTCAACGACGGCGACGAGGTCCTCGTCCCCGCGCCGGACTACCCGTTGTGGACGGCGGCCGTCAGCCTGGCGGGCGGGCGCGCCGTGCACTACCTGTGCGACGAGTCCCAGGACTGGGAACCGGACCTGGAGCACCTGCGCGCCCAGGTCTCCCCGCGCACCAAGGCGATGGTCGTCATCAACCCGAACAACCCGACGGGCGCGGTGTACGGGACGCGCGTCCTGGAGGGGATGCTCGAGGTCGCGCGCGAGCACGGCCTGCTCGTCCTGTCCGACGAGATCTACGACAAGATCCTCTACGACGACGCGGTCCACGTGTCGACGGCCTCCCTCGCCCCGGACCTGCTGTGCATCACGTTCAACGGGTTGTCCAAGGCGTACCGCGTGGCGGGTTTCCGCTCCGGGTGGATGTACCTGTCCGGCCCGAAGACCCACGCGGCGGGTTTCGTGGAGGGCCTCGACCTGCTCGCCAACATGCGCCTGTGCGCCAACGTCCCCGCGCAGCACGTCGTGCAGGCGGCGCTGTCGGGCCACCAGTCCATCAACGACCTCGTGCTGCCCGGAGGCCGGCTGGCCGAGCAGTCGCACCGGACGTGGGAGCTGCTCAACGCCATCCCCGGCGTCAGCTGCGTCAAACCCCGCGGTGCCCTCTACTGCTTCCCGCGCCTGGACCCCGAGGTCCACGCGGTGGAGGACGACTACCAGCTCATCGTGGACCTGCTGGAGGAACAGCACGTCCTCGTCGTGCAGGGCACCGGGTTCAACTGGCCGGCGCCGGACCACTTCCGGATCGTGACCCTCCCCCGCGTGGAGGACCTCGAGAACGCCGTCGGCCGGATCGGGGAGTTCCTGGGCGCCCGCAGGGGCTGACGCGGCCGGGTCGGGCGGACAGCTCCGGCACCGCGCGCCGGGACACCGGACGACGGCCAGGAACACCACCCCCGCGGAGCAGGCGGTGCCGGCCAGGCACCTGGACAGGACCAGCGGCAGGTCCCCGAGGCGCGGGGTGACGAACAGGCTCATGACCGAGACGGCGGTGCCGTCGGCCGCGGCGACGGCGACGACGGCGGCCAGCAGCCAGGGCACGCCGTGCCCGAGCAGGACGATCGCCAGGGGCGGTCCACCGATCCAGGGGGCCGAGAACACCGCTCGGGTCCGCACACCTGCTCGACTCCGGCCCCGGAGTGCTCGAGGTGAGCGAACAGCAGCGAGGCCCCACACCCGCCGGACCCCCAGGACGACGAGCGCCACCACGGCCGGCGGCAGCGCCGTCACCCGCGCCGGCACGACTGCGAGCGCGGGGTCGAGGAAGGAGACCTGCAGACCCCACCACAGGTCGGCGGAGGGGACGAGGAACCGGCGGAGCGGGGGCGGGGCACGGGAACACCTCCTCCCGGTCGCGGGCTGGTCACGGATCCGGAGCCGCCCGCCCAGCCCGGTGTCAGCCCGGTGTCAGCCCGGTACGAGCGCGACGGCCTCCACCTCGACGAGCTGGCCGGGCCAGCCCAGCACCGTCACCCCGAGCAGGGTGCTGGGCACGTCGTGCGCGCCGAACGCGCCGCTCACGACGTCCCAGGCGGTGCCGAGGTCCGCACGCCGGGTGGTGGCGACGAGCACCCGCGTGCTGACCACGTCGGTCAGCTGCGCGCCGACGGCCGCCAGCACCGCCCGCAGGTTCGCCACGGCGGCACCCGCCTGCCCGGCCACGTCCCCGACGTGGACGGTCCGGCCGTCCCCGTCGAGGGGGCAGGCGCCCGCGAGGAACACCAGCCGGGCACCGGCGGGGACGGTCGCGCCGTAGGCGTACGGGACGGCCGCGAGGCCGGGGCAGCGGACGAGGTCGATCCCGGTCACCGGACCGCCTCCACGACGAGCTCCAGGCCCGGCCGGTCCGGGGCCTGTCCCACCGACTCCAGCACGAACCCGCTGCGGCGCAACGCCTCGCCCAGCTCGTCGACCTCGCGGAACCGGAGCGTCGAGTCCGAGACGACGACCTCGTCCCCGAGGCGGACGGTGTACCGGAAGCTGACGAACGGGAGCGTGACGTCGAGGAGGGCGAAGTCCCGCCGCACGCGGCCGACGCCGGGCACGTCGCGGTGCTCCACGGCGGGTACCCACGTCTCCCACGCCCGGGCCTGCGGCCGTCGCGCCTCGAGCACGAACCGGCCTCCGGGGCGCACCGCCCGCGCCACCCCCTCGAACGCGGCGAGGAGGTCGTCGTCGGTCAGGAAGACCTGGGCGACGTTGCCCGTCATGACGGCGAGGTCGGCGTCCAGGGGCGGGAGGTCGGCCGCGGCGAGGTGCAGCCAGGTGACGGCGTCGCACCGGGCCCGGGCGACGTCGAGGCTCGCGGCGGCCGGGTCCGCGCCCGTGACCTCCAGGTCGAGACCTGCGAGCCGCGCCGCGAGGACCCCGGTGCCGCACCCCACGTCGAGCACCCGACGGGTCCCGGCAGCCTGCGCCCGGGCGAGGTAGGGATCGAGGTCGGGCCGGAGCGGGTCCTCGAAGGCGTCGTAGACGACCGCGAGCCGCGGGTCGGCGAAGATCGGGTCCGGCACGCGTCGATCCTGCTCACCGCCCCACCCGCCGTCACCCGCTTTTTCCGCGCGGGACGGGGTGGGTGGGAGGCGTCAGCGGACGCCGGTGAGGAAGTCGGTGAGCTCGCGGGGCTGGACGTGCACGACGATGCGCTGCAGGAGCCCGTCGACGTCGAAGGCCACCGCCACGTCCGGGACGTGGACGCCGTACAGCTGCAGGTCCAGGGCGAGGGCTTCGCTGAGGAAGTCGCCCGGCTCCACGCCGAGGACGTCACGGCGTCCGGGGGCGTCGAGGGAGCCCCACCACCGCTCGAGGAGTTCGCGTTGCGTCACGAACGATTCATCGCTGCGTGACGACACACGTTTCGACAGGTCGCCCGTCCGGAGCAGGCGGGCCCACGTGCAGGGCGGGACCGAGAAGGGAAGGGTGGGGGCATGGACGCCAAGGACCTGCTCCTCGACCTCTACGGCCGGATCCCCGACGCCGTGCACGCCGCCGTCGACGGTCTGGACGAGGACGCGCTCGCCGCCCGGCTCGACCCGGAGGCCAACACCGTCGCCTGGTTCGCATGGCACCTCGCCCGGGTCCAGGACGACCACGTCAGCGAGGTCGCCGGCCACGAGCAGACCTGGACGGCCGACGGCTGGGCCGGCCGCTTCGGGCTGCCCTTCGACGACGGCGAGACGGGCTACGGCTTCGACGCCGGGCAGGTCGGCCAGGTGCGCGCGAGCGCGGAGCTGCTGACCGGGTACCTCGACGCCGTCCAGGCGCGGACGACGGCGTACCTGCGCACCCTGTCCGGCGCCGACCTCGACCGGGTCGTCGACGAGCGGTGGGACCCGCCGGTCACGCTCGGGGCGCGCCTGGTCAGCGTCGCCGACGACGACCTGGAGCACGCCGCGCAGGCGGCGTTCCTGCGCGGGGTGCTGGAACGCCGGTAGACGCAGAACGACCCCCGTCCCTGCGGGGACGGGGGTCGTTCAGGCGTTCGTCAGAGACGGACGACGTTGGCGGCCTGGGGGCCCTTGGCGCCCTGGGTCACCTCGAACTCGACGGTGTCGTTCTCCTCGAGGTTGCGGTAGCCGCTACCGGAGATCGCGGAGTAGTGGACGAAGACGTCCGGACCGCCGTCGGTGGGGGCGATGAAGCCGAAGCCCTTCTCGCCGTTGAACCACTTGACAGTTCCCTGAGCCATGAGGCCTCCTCGGGTCTTGCGCCCCACACGTGTGGAGCTCGCCGCCGAGGGTGCTGACCGGATGGTGAGCGTACTGGGCCCTCGGTGATTCCCCGGGGCGCTACGAGCACGTCGAAGAACTGCGACTAGCCCCCAACGTAGCACGGTCGCCCCCGCGCGAGGAACGTCTCAGCCGGTCCGCAGTTGCGCCACGAGCGGACAGCGGAACGGGTCGCGCGCTGCCAGTCCGACCTCGTTGAGGTAGCGCACGATGTCGGCGAACGCGCGGGGCAGCGACGTCTCCGTGTACGCGATGCCGTGCTCGGCGCAGAAGCGCTGCACGAAGGGCCGCGCCGCGCGCAGGTTGGGCCGCGGCATGCTCGGGAAGAGGTGGTGCTCGACCTGGTGGTTGAGCCCGCCCATGACGAGGTCGACGAACCAGCCGCCGGTGACGTTGCGCGACGTCAGCACCTGGCGGCGGATGTAGTCGACCTTCGCCTCCCGCGCCACGATCGGCATGCCGACGTGGTTGGGCGCGAAGGCCCCGCCCATGGCCAGGCCGAAGGCGGCCACGTGGACGCCGAGGAACGCGGCCCCCCGGCCGGGCCCGAGCAGCAGCACGAGGGCGGTGCCGTAGACGGCCCAGTGCACGACGATGAAGGACGTGTCGATCCAGCGGCGCCTGCCGGCGCGGCCGCGCACCATCGTCCGCACCGAGTCGGCGTGCAGGTTCAGGCCCGCGAGCAGCAGCAGCGGCCAGAACCACCAGCCCTGCTTGGCCGTGGCCCACCGCAGCGGCCCGCGCCTGCCGGCCGCGGCCTCGGGGTGGAAGGACACGACGTCGGACTCGATGTCGGTGTCGGTGCCGCGCTTGTTCGGGGCCTGGTGGTGGCGGGTGTGCTTGCCCATCCACCACCCGTACGACAGGCCCGTCAGCAGGGCCGCGAAGACGCGGGCGGCCCACTCGTTGCCGCGGTGCGTCGCGAAGATCTGCCGGTGGGCGCCGTCGTGGCCGAGGAAGGCGAACTGCGTCAGGACGACCGCCAGCGGCGCCGCCGTCAGCAGCACCAGCCAGGAGTCGCGCAACAGGTACGTCCCGGCCACCACGGCCGCGAAGGCGGCGCTCGTGGCCGCGATGCGCGCCCAGTAGTACCCGGTGCGCCGGCGCATGAGCCCGGCCTCCTGGACGGCGGCGGTCAACGTCGCGTAGGGCGTCGTGCGGCGCGGTGGACGGGCAGCGGTGGGCAGGGTCGTCACGGGACTCCTCACGGGGCGGGTGGCGGACGACCCGGCGGGGCCGTCCTGCGCGGTGCCCGGGAGGTGGACCCGTGGGAGGACACAGCGGTGCGGTCGTGCACTGCGACCTCGCGCAGCGTTGCTCTCCGGGGGTGGAACGTACCGGTCCGCGCGTTCGTGCCCCGGCGTCCCCGTCTACTCTTCTTCGGTGCCGTTCGCGGCACGACCGAGCCGTCCCGCCCGAGGAGAGCCGCCCGAGTGAGCCAGTCGACGCAGTCGGACGCGGACGTCGCGGCGCAGGAGCACGCGCAGGAGGTCGCCCGGGTCGTCGCCGCGGAGGACGCCCACGTCGGCGCCCTCTACGCCCGCCTGGACCAGCTGCGAGCGCAGACCGCCGAGCAGCTCGCCGAGGTGCGCCGCACCGAGGCGACCGGCACGCACCAGAACCGCTTCGAGCGGGACGCGTTCGCGACCCTCTACGAGGACCGGCTCTCCCAGCTGTGGTCGGTGGAGAACCGGCTCTGCTTCGGCCGCCTGGACCTGCGCGAGGGCACCCAGGACCCCCGCCGCTACGTCGGCCGGCTCGGCCTGGCCGACGAACGCGGCACGCAGGTCCTCGTCGACTGGCGGGCGCCCGCGGCGCAGGACTTCTACCAGGCCACCGCGGCCTCCCCGCGCGACGTCGTGCGGCGCCGGCACCTGCTCACCTCCGGGCGGCGCGTCACGGGCGTGGACGACGAGGTGCTCGTGGCCGCCGACGGGGGACGCACGACGGGCGACGCGGCGCTGCTGGCCGCCGTCACCGCCCCGCGCACCGGCCGCATGGGCGACATCGTCGCGACCATCCAGGCCGAGCAGGACCGCGTCATCCGCGCCTCCGAGCGCGGCGTCCTCGTCGTCCAGGGCGGGCCGGGCACGGGCAAGACGGCCGTGGCCCTGCACCGCACCGCCTACCTGCTCTACACCCACCGCGACCGGCTGGCCCGCAGCGGCGTCCTGCTCCTGGGCCCCAGCCCGGTGTTCCTGCGCTACGTCGAGCAGGTGCTGCCCGCCCTCGGGGAGACGGGCGTGGTCACCCTCACGCTCGGCGAGATGCACCCCGGGGTCGTGGGCCGGGGCGAGGACTCCCCCGCGGCCGCCCGCGTCAAGGGGTCGCTGCGGATGGTCGACGTCCTCGAGGCGGCGGTGGCGGCCCGCCAGCGCGTGCCGGCCCGGCCGATCCGCTTCGACCTGGACGGCACCCGCGTCCAGCTGCGGCCCGAGGCGATCGCGTCGGCGCGCACGCGGGCCCGGCGCAGCCGCAAACCCCACAACCTGGCGCGCGTGACCTTCGTGCGCGAGGTGCTGAACTCCCTGGTGAACTCCCTGGCCCGCGCCCGCGGCGTCGACCTGGGCGAGGAGCGCGACGACCTCGTCGCCGAGCTGCGGGAGAACGTCGACGTGCGCCGCGAGGTGAACCTGTGCTGGATGCCGCTCACCCCGCAGAAGGTCCTCGCCGCCCTCTACCGGAACCCGGCGCTGCTGGCCGAGGTCGCCCCCGGCCTGTCCGAGCGCGACCGCGACGCCCTGCACCGCGAGGACCCGACCGCGTGGAGCGAGGCCGACGTCCCGCTGCTCGACGAGCTGGCCGAACTCCTGGGGCCGCTCGAGGAGACGTCGTCGGACGCGCGCGCGGCCGCCGAGCGCGAGGAGCAGGTCGCCCACGCGCGCAAGGTCCTGGAGGACTTCGAGGCCTCCGGGGTGGGGAACCCGCTCGTCTCCCCCGAACTGCTCGCCGACCGGTTCGCCACCGGCGGCCCCAGCGGGACGGTCGCCGAACGCGCTGCGGCGGACCGCACCTGGGCCTACGGGCACGTCGTCGTCGACGAGGCCCAGGAACTGTCGGCCATGGCCTGGCGCCTCGTGGAGCGGCGCTGCCCCTCGCGCTCCATGACGCTCGTCGGGGACGTCGCGCAGACCTCGAACCCCGCCGGGGCGCGCAGCTGGGCGCAGGCGCTCCGACCCGTCGTCGACGACCGGTGGCGGCTGGAGGAGCTCACCGTCAACTACCGCACCCCGGCCAAGATCTCCCGCGTCGCCGCGGACGTGCTGCGCGCCGCGGGCATCGCCGCGAACCCGCCGACCCCCGTCCGCGAGGGCGAGCACGAACCGGTCGCCGTCCCGCTGGCGGGCGCGCAGTCCGTCGTGGACCTCGTGCGGTCGCGGTTCGACGTCCTCGAGGAGGGCCGCATCGCGGTGCTGACGGCGCACGAGGACGGCCCCGTCGGGTCGGACGCGGTGCGGGCCGCGGTGACCGCGGCCCTGCCCGCGGGGTCGGTCGCGGCCTCCCCCGACGACCTGGACGCCACCGTGTCCGTCCTCGACGTGCACCGCGCCAAGGGCCTGGAGTTCGACGTCGTCGTGCTCGTCGAACCCGCGGCGGTGCTGCGCCGCCCGCGCGGGGCGAACGACCTGTACGTCGCGCTGACCCGCGCGACGCAGGAGCTGCACGTCCTGCACGCCGAACCGCTGCCGACGGGCATGGACTCGCTGACCTGAGCGCTCACCGGGCCCCTCCCGGCCCCGGCGGACGTGGGCCCGGCGCGGGTCAGCCCTGCCCGGCCCCCGCGTCGTCGTCGAAGACCGTCAGCAGGCCGAACCCGTCACCGACGACGGCCTCGCGCGGCGTCGCGATCGTGACGGTGAACCGGGCCTGCGGTTCCTCGGGCACGTCGTCCCCGGTGAGCGGGACGGTGACGGAGCCCGTGAGCCTGCCGGCGGGGATGGTGACCCGCGTCGAGGCGGCGGGGACCCGGCCGTCGAAGGCGGCGCCGGTGGTGTCGACGTCCACCGTGACGGGGACCTTCGAGCGGTGCGAGAGCGTCAGCGGCATCCGGACCTGCTGGGTGCCGTCGGCCTCCACCGCCTGCACGTCCCCGACGCTCACGGCCGGCAGGGTCGTGACGGCCCCCGTCCCGGCCGCGGGCGAGTCGAGGGCGACGTCGGACAGGAACACGTTCGCCGTGGGCTTGAGCGGGGTGAAGGAGACCGAGGCGAGCGTCGCGAGGTCCACGCCGGGGAACGCGTCGAGCGGGACGCGGACCGTGCGCAGCCACGTCTTCGCGGCCCCCTTCCCGTCACCGGACCACGGGTCGGCCAGCACCGGCAGCGCGGTCAGGGCGGTGGAGAACCGGGACACGGGGACGCTCGCGGTGCGGCCCCGCGCGTCGGTGAGCGTGACCTGGAGGTCTGTGCTCAGCGTGCGCGCGGGTGCGGCGCGGAAGGTCAGGGCCTGGTGCACCCCGGACGCCGCGCCGGGGGCCAGGCGCACGGTGACGGGTTTGCGCTGCCCGACGGTCCAGCGGGCGTGCAGCAGCGGGGTCGCCGGCACGGTGGGGGCGAAGGCGGCGGGCGTCCAGTGCGGCAGGGACCCCGACCACGGGTCCTGCGACGTGCAGCGGGGGGCCTGGCCCGGCACCGGCTCCCCCGCGCCGACGCAGAACGCCGACTTCGAGGCCAGCGCGACCGACGCCGAGGGACCCTCCAGCGCGGCCAGGTCGGTGCGCGCCGAGGACGGCTGCTGGGCCTGCGTGAAGACCTGGGCGCGCCCGGCCGAGGCGGCCCGTCCGCCGGTGCCGTCGAACAGCGGGCGGAACTGCTGCTCGCCGCCCAGGTGCAGGCGGAAGAACCCCGCGACGTAGGCGGCGCCGACGGCGCGCTGCTCGGTCGCCGTCAGCCGTTGCGGCGCAGCCGGTCCGCACACCGGGTCGTCGTCCAGTCCCCAGTCGTCGTCCGAGGGCGCCTTCGAGAGCCCGGGCGTCCACTCGGAGTTGAAGAAGTTGTGGTTCGCGCCCATGACGAGCAGCGACGTGCGCAGGACGTCGTCCCGGGCGGCGTAGCGGGTGTCGTCGTAGAAGTGCTGGCCCTGCTGGTCGGAGACGTCGCCGTCGCAGTAGGGCAGGACGACGGCCATCGCCGCGTCCGGCAGGGTCTGCCGCGCGAAGTCGACGGGGGCCAGGGGCATGACGGCGCGGACGCCGTACGGGTCGGGGCGCTCGGCGTTGAGGAGGGCGGCGCGCACGACGCCCTCCCCACCGCGGGAGTGCCCCATGAGGCCGACGTCGGACAGGTCGAGACGGCCGGCCAGGGCGGCCCCGGCCTGACCGCCCCGGCCGGCGTCGAAGGCCCGCAGCAGGTCGAGGTGGGCCAGGACGAGCTCGCCGCGCGCCTGGGCACCGCCGTCCTCGGCCTGCCAGTCGAGGGCGTTGATCCCGTCGGCGCTGATCGAGACGACGACGTACCCCTGGGAGGCCAGCGCCTGCGCCGCCTGGCCGTAGCCGAGGTGGCTGGGGACGGGCTTCGCCCCGCCCGAGCACGGCCAGCCCTCGCCGAACTGGTCCTCGCCGCCGCCGTAGCAGGCCTGGTGGCGCCCGTGCAGGAAGACGACGACGGGCCGGCGACCGGTGGCCGCCTCCGGCAGGTAGACGGCGGCCCGCTCCTCCACGGCCTGCCCGCCCAGCCCGGGCAGGCGGACGGCGGTGTCGCCGAGGTCGTAGTCGGCGCGGGTGACCGCGTAGCGCCCCCTCGCGCCGGGGTCGTCGGCGAGGGTGCGGGCGCCGGGGTCCGCCGCGACAGGGACCCCGGCGGCGCGGGCGTGCTTGAGCACCCGCGCCTCCTGGCCGGCCACGACGCCGTTCCACGCCAGCTGGACGCTCCCCGCGCGGACGACCCGCGGGTCGGAGGTCTGGACGGTGAGGGTGCGGCGGTCGGGTTCCTCGCGCGCGACGCCGAGCACGACGCCGTCGACGGCGAGCTGGGGCTGGGCGGCGCGCACGGGGACACCACCCGGCAGCGTGAGGTCGACGTCCCACGACCCGGCACCGGCCGGGGTGACCGTCCACGGCGCCGAGGCCGTCGTGCCGCTCGCGACGGGAGCCGGGACGGCGGGCGCCGCACCGGCGGCCGGGGCGAGCGCGAGCGCCGCGGCGACGGCCAGGGCGGAGCCGGTGAACGCCTGCGCCGTCCGCCGCCTGCTGGGGGACCTGACCACGTGCGACTCCCTCGTCCGGGGGCGAGCGCCCTCCCGCACCCGTCGATCACGGACGCCGGGCGAACGTTCCCACAGCCCTCACCCGGCCGGGGGGCGGTTCACCGGATCACCGACATCCGGGACCCGGTGCCGCCCGGACGGCCGGGGTCAGAACCGGCGGTTGCGCAGCACCGGCAGGGTCGCGCGGACCGTCCGCACCCGGTCGAGGTCGAGGTCGACGACGAGGCGACCCGGCCCCTCCCCCAGCTCGGCCACGACGACGCCGAGGGGGTCGACGACGCGGCTGCGGCCGATGCCCGTCGGGGCGTCGCCGGAGGGGGCGACCGGGCGCGCCTGCCCGCAGGCCAGCACCCAGCTCGTGGAGTCCAGGGCGCGGGCGCGGGTCAGCAGGTCCCACTGCTCGGCCTTGCCGGGCCCGTCCCCCCACGACGCCGCGACGACGACCACCTGCGCGCCGGCGTCGGCGAGGGCGGCGGCCAGCCCGGGGAACCGGACGTCGTAGCAGGTGCTCAGACCCACCCCGACCCCGTCGACGTCCAGGACGACGGGCCGCTCCCCCGCCTCGACGGTGTCGGACTCGGCGTACCCGTAGGCGTCGAACAGGTGGACCTTGTCGTAGTGCTGGTGCACCCCGGCGCCGCGGGCCAGGAGGGTGTTGCGCACGCGGCCGCCCGTGCCGGGGCTGAAGGTGCCCGCGACGACGGTCAGACCGGCGTCGTCGGCGACGCGTTCCAGCTCCCGCGCCCACGGGCCGTCGACGGGTTCGGCCACGGGTCCCAGCGGCACCCCGAAGCAGCACGACGTCGCCTCGGGCAGCACGAGCAGCCGCGCCCCCGCCTCGGCGGCCGCGGCGACCTCGGCGCGGACGAGGTCGAGGTTGGCGGCCGGGTCGGTCCCGCTGGTGACCTGCGACAGGGCGATGCGCACCGGGCCTGCCTACCACGCCGATCCACGCCGGTCCGCGCCGGTCAGCGGGTGAGGAACAGCCGTGTCGCGAGCGCCAGCCCGGCGAGCGCGACCACGACGCGCAGGTACCGGGGGTCCACGCGCCGCACGACGGCCGGGCCGAGGCGCCCACCGACCACGCAGCCGACGCCGAGGGCGAGCGCCGCCCACCAGTCCACGGGGCCCAGGACGGCGAAGCCGAGGGCCGCGACCGTGTTCGCCGCACCGGTGAGCATGTTCTTCAGCGCGTTGTTGCGGGCCAGGGACTGCGCGTGCAGCAACTCGGTCAGCGCCAGCATGAGCACGCCCGCGGCGGCCCCGAAGTACCCGCCGTAGACCCCCACGAGGAACACGGCCACCAGGACGAGGGGGTTGCGGGCCGAGAACCGGCCCGGCTGCAGGTGCTGGACGCGCGGCTGGACGAGGAGCAGCACCGCGGCGGCGGCGACGAGGAAGGGCACGACGACCTCGAACGTGGCCGACGGCAGCGCCAGCAGCAGGACGCACCCCAGCGCCCCGCCCGCGGCGGCGATCGGCAGCAGCCGGCGCAGCCGGGCGCCCTGACCGGTGAGCTCGGGACGGGAGCCGACCGCCGTCCCGGCCGTCACCCCGAGCAGGGCGACGGTGTTCGTGACGTTGGCGGCCAGCGGCGCCAGCCCGGTCAGCAGGAGCGCGGGGTAGGAGACGAGCGAGGCCAGCCCCGCGGTGCTGCCCACGAGCCCGGCTCCGACCCCGGCGAGCAGCAGCAGGAGGACCTCGGGCACGGGACGTCAGTCAACCGCCCGCCCGGGACCGGTCGCGCACCGGTCCCCCCGGGATCTCCCGTCGTGTCGGAGGTCTGTGCTGTGCTGAACCTGTGACGACGACCACACCGGGCACGCCTGCTCTGACCCGCGACGAGCTGGAGCGCGAACTCGCCGCACGCCGGACCGAGCTGCGCGGCTACTGCTACCGGATGCTGGGTTCGGCGTTCGACGCCGAGGACGCGGTGCAGGACACGATGGTGCGCGCGTGGAGGTCGGTCGAGGGGTTCGAGGGCCGCTCGGGCGTGCGGTCGTGGCTGTACCGGATCGCGACGAACGTGTGCCTGACCGCCATCGAGACGCGGGGGCGGCGTGCCCGCCCGATGGACCTGTCGGCCACGGCGTGGGAGCCGGTCGAGGCGTCCCTGGTCCGCACGCGCGGGGAGGACACCTGGCTGGAGCCGATGGTCGACGAGCGCGTGCTGCCCGAAGCCGGGGACCCGGCCGAGATCGCGGTGGCCCGGGAGTCGGTGCGCCTGGCCTTCGTCGCCGCGCTGCAGCACCTGCCCCCGCGCCAGCGCGCCGTGCTCGTCCTGCGGGACGTGCTGCGCTGGAAGGCCGACGAGGTCGCCGCGCTGCTGGGCACCTCGACGGCGTCGGTGAACAGCGCTCTGCAACGGGCGCGCGCCACCCTCGCCGAACGTCCCGACGTCGCACGCACCGAACCCCTCGGCGAGGGCCACCGGGAGCTCCTGGAACGGTACGTGCGCGCCTTCGAGGCGTACGACATCGACGCCCTCGTCGAGCTGCTGGCCGCCGACGTCACGCAGAACATGCCACCGTTCGAGCTGTGGCTGGCCGGTGCCGACGACATCGCGGCGTGGATGCTCGGCCCGGGGCACCGCTGCCGCGGGTCCAAGCTCGTGCCGGTGACGATGAACGGTTCACCGGCCTTCGTGCACTACAAGCCGATCGGGGCCGCCGGGGAACTCGTGCCGTTCGCCGTGCAGGCGCTGGAACTGGCGGACGGGAAGATCGCCCGCATCACCTCGTTCCTCGACACCCGGCTCTTCGACCTCTTCGGGTTCCCGCGGCAGCCACCGGCGTGAGGGGCCTCCCGCGGCGCGCCCGGCCGTCGTGGGTCGACGTGGGGTCCACGCACACGATGCCGTCGCGGTGCGCGAGTGGCCGCGGTGACGGCATCCTGACCGGGTGACCGATCACCGCCCGGGCCCGGCCGACGGCGCCCGAGCTTCGTTGTCGGCCGCTGGTACCGGCGGCGGCCTGCTGGTGATCGCCGTGCCCGTCTTCTTCTCCGCGGTGATGTGGCCGGTCTTCGATCCCGGCGCAGTCCCTGCCGCCGTCCTGGTGGCGACGGCCGCTGCAGCCGCCTGCGTCCCGGTAGCGGTGACCGCGGTCATCGCCGCGCGGCAGCACGCCGCCGTGCGCGTCACCGTGCTGCTGGTGGCTGTCCCGCAAGCGGTGCTGTGCACACCGCTGCTGCTGCTCAGCGCGTTGGGGCAGCGCTGAGCCGGCACCGACCTCCGGCACGGACCTCCGGCCCTGGCCACCGCGTCAGCAGGATCGGAGCCCGGTCACTCAGCCGGCAGGACGGGGTCGTGGACGCCACCACGCAGACCGCGACCCGGATCCAGGACGATCCCCGACGGTGGGCCGACGACGTCCACACCGCCGTCCTGCGCCAGCTCACCGACCCCACCCGCCACCTGCCCGTCACCGGCGGCCAGGTCCACGTGGTGCGGTCCTGGACCGACGTCCACGACGGGCACCCGGTACTGCACGTGGTGTACCGCCACCCCTGGTGGGGCTTCACCACCGGCCTGCGCCGTCACCTCGACGACGTCGAGGACCACCCCCTGAACCTGCCCGTCCCGGGCGTCGATGCCGCAGTCGACCTCGCCGAGCACATCGTGACCGGTGACATCGAGGAGTCCTCCGGCTCGGTGCTGGAGTCGATGGCCCCCGACGAGGAAGGGGTGCGGTGGTGGGGCCATCCGCCGCTGCCGGCCGATGAGCTGCGACGAGGACCTGCTCCGGGACTCCCCCACCGACGCTGATCGCGAACGGCTCGGCACGGCCCACCCAGCGCTGGCGACGACGCGGACACCGGGAGGCCGCTGACCTGGCACTCCTGGCGTCACGGGCGGCGCCGGTCTCGGTGGTGCGCGACGTGCCCCTGTCGGAACTCGCACGACCCCTTCCTCTCGTCGGCTCCGGCGGGATCACCTCGCACCTGCGAAGTGGCGAAGAGGTCTTCCCCGCGGGGATGCCCACCTCTGCGTCCCCGTCCGTCCACCACCCCCGTCAGCTCACCTGGAGGTGACGGAGCGAGGCCACGGTCATCCCGTTCCCGGGGCGACATCGCCGTCATGACGCCGGCGGGAGGTGGCCCTCCGGTCGACGTCAGGTCGCGATGAACCCGTAGACCCCGAGCACGACCGCCACCACCGACGACACCACGCTGATGATCTTCACCCGACGGCGATCTCCCGCGAGGCCGACCAGCCCGACCCCGACGCTGACGAACACGAGCATGAGGCTCGTGACGAGGGATCGCCGGTCGTCGGCGAAGAACAGGAGCACCACGGCCAGCACGAACACGACAGCACCGACGACGGTGGTGAAACGAGCTGACTGCGCTCTGCCCCGATCACTGGCCGGTCGACGATCCACCGGCTCATCGTGGCGGTCGGCGGCTGTCCACGCACTCGGTCACGACATCACCGGCGAGGTGCGGGGCTTCGACGTCCACGGGCGCACCCGACTCCCCGACGAGGACCCCGGCACCCCAACCGCCGGCCGTCCCACCACTGGACGTCAGGTCGGGCAGGACCGGAGCGAGGACGGCGACGGTCTCCGGTCCCACTGGTCCGTGCTCCCCTGCGCCGCTGCCGGGCGGTCACGGTGCCGGCCGCGACGGCGCTGGGTCGTCCTGCGCTCGACGGCCGGAACCCGTTCCACCGGGGAACTCGGCGCCGACTCCGTCCTTCTCGGCCGCCTGCCGCTCCACGGCCCGGGCGATGCGTTCCTGCGCCTCGGCTGAGCGCGTCAAGGTCGCCCGCAGCCGTGCCAGGTAGACGACCAGGCACACGAACAGGACCAGGTTGACGATGCCTGTGATGTCGGTCATCGCGTGATCGTCGCACCCGGGTCACGCTGCCTGCGCCCGACCGGCCGTTCCACGGCGCGGGGAGCGCACGGTCGTCCTGCGACCGCGAGCCCATCGACCGCGTGGTCTCGCCGATGACCGCACCGCCGCCCTCACGCCGACGGACGAGGCGGCGGAGCACCGCTGGAGCGGTACGTTCCAGCCCGCTCCTCCGCGGCGGGCTCGCGGCCGTCCCGGGGAGCAGGTGCCCGTGGTCCAGCGGAGCCGGGGGACGCAGAACCGTCCTGCGCAGCGGATGCACCGGCACGGGCGGGTCGGGGTCGTCGCCGGAGGAGACTGGCGGGGTGGACGAGCAACGGGTGACGGGGATGCGCATCGCCGACGTGGTGGAGCGGCTGGGGATCAGCGCGCACACCCTGCGCTACTACGAGACCGCGGGGCTGCTGGTGGACCCGCCCGGGCGGGACGAGCACGGGCACCGTTCCTACACCGGTGCCCACCTGCGCTGGATCGAGGTGGTGCAGCGGCTGCGCGCGACCGGGATGCCGGTGCGGGGGGTGCGCGCCTACGCGGACCTGTGCCGGGCGGGGGCGGGCAACGAGGCCGCCCGCCTGACCCTCCTGCACGCCCACCGCGACCAGGTGCGCGCCCAGCTCGCGGAGGTCGCGGACCACCTGGAGGCGATCGAGGCGAAGATCTCGCTCTACGAGGGGTCGGTGGCGGGGGCGTCCGTCCCCGCTTGACTTCGAGCGCGCTCGAAGGCGGAGGCTCGGGGCATGACCGAACACCTGCCGACCCGCGTCCTGGGCAGCACCGAACACGGCACCGCCCTCACCGTCTCCGCCCTCGGCCTCGGCTGCATGGGCATGAGCGAGTTCTACGGCACCGGCGACGAGCAGGAGTCGCTGGCGACGATCGCCGCGTTCCTCGACGCCGGGGGGACCTTCCTCGACACCGCCGACATGTACGGCCCGTTCACGAACGAGCAGCTCGTGGGCCGCGCCATCGCCTCCCGCCGCGACGACGTCGTCCTCGCCACGAAGTTCGGCAACGAGCGCCGCGCCGACGGGACCCGCCGCGTCAACGGCACCCCCGACTACGTCCGCTCCGCCTGCGACGCGAGCCTGCAGCGCCTCGGCGTGGACCACGTCGACCTCTACTACCAGCACCGCGTGGACCCGAGCGTGCCCGTCGAGGAGACGTGGGGCGCGATGGCCGAGCTCGTCACCGCCGGCAAGGTCCGCCACCTCGGCATCAGCGAGGCCGCCCCCGACACCATCCGCCGCGCCCACGGCACCCACCCGGTCACGGCGGTGCAGACGGAGTGGTCGTTGTGGACGCGCGACGTCGAGGAGAACGGCGTCCTCGCCACCGTGCGCGAACTCGGGATCGGGTTCGTGCCCTACTCGCCGCTGGGTCGCGGGTTCCTCTCCGGCGCGATCCGCAGCGTCGACGACCTCGCCGACGACGACTTCCGCCGCGCCAACCCCCGCTTCCAGGGCGAGAACTTCCAGCGCAACCTCGAACTCGTCGACGAGGTGCGCGCCCTGGCCGCGGACCGCGGGGTGAGCGCGGGGCAGGTGGCGCTGGCGTGGCTGCTCGCGCAGGGCGGGGACGTCGTCCCCATCCCGGGGACGAAGCGGCGGACCTACCTCGAGGAGAACCTCGCCGCCGTCCAGGTGCGGCTCGGCGCCGACGACCTCGCCCGCCTCGACGCGGTCCTGCCGGTCGGCGCGAGCGCCGGGGACCGCTACCCGGACATGTCCACCGTCCACCGCTGACGCCGACCGCGGGCGCACGTCGGGGCCCCTGGGCCCCGGCGTGCCCGGCGCGCGGGGAGACCCGGTGCCCGCAGGCGTGCCGCCCACCGCGCTCGGCCACGTGCGGGCGCACGACCGGGCCGCCTGGATCCACCTCCTCCCGGTCGCTTTAGCTCGTGCTAACTTGACGGGGTGCTTCGTACTCTCGCCGCGGCGCAGCGGTCGCGCGTCCTGCTCGGCGGGCCGGGACTCACGACTCCCGAGCCCCTCTTCGAGACCACCGGGATGCTGATCGAGGCCCCGAACTGGTCCCTGGACGGTTCAGCCCTCTACCTCAACGGGGCCGGGAAGCTGTGGCGGCTGCCCCTCTCCGCGCCCGGGCTCACCGAGGTCCCCTTCGAGGGGCTGCCCGACATCAACAACGACCACGTCCTGGCCCCCGACGGTGACCACGTGTTCATGTCGGCCAACGACGGGCACGTCTACCGGGGTGCGCTGACCGGTGGCGCGGTCGTGCGGGTCACCCCGGACGACGGGCACTGGCACTTCCTGCACGGGGTCTCCCCGGACGGCGAGCGGCTGGCCTACGTCGAGCTCACGACGTTCGACGAACCCGGCCGGCTCGTGGTCCTGCCCCTCGGCGGCGCACCGCAGCGGGTCCCCGCCGGTGACGGCCACCTCGACGGGCCGGAGTGGACCCCGGACGGCAGGTCGATCCTGCTGAACACCGAGTCGTTCACGTCGACCCCCGGGCACGCGCAGCTCGCACGGATCCCCGACGGGGGCGGCGACCTCGAACGGCTCGTGACCAGCGACACCGTCGACTGGTTCCCCCACCTGTCCCCCGACGCCCGGTACGGGAGCTACCTCTCGTTCCCCGCCGGGACCCTCGGGCACCCGGCCGACCTCGACGTCGTGGTGCACGTCGTGGACGCCGGGGACTGGACGCAGGACCTGCAGACCTACCCGCTGTTCGGCGGCCAGGGCACGCTCAACGTCAACGGCTGGGCCCCTGACGGCGACCGGTTCGCCTTCGTCTCCTACCCGCTCCACTGAACGGATCCCAGATGCTCCCCACCACGCTTCCCGACCCCGAGCTCTTCACCAGCGGCTCCGGTGAACCCGCCCTGCGCTGGGGCGTCCTGGGTCCCGGCTGGATCGCCGGGGAGTTCGTCACCGCGATGCGCAAGCACACGGCGCAGCTGCCCGTCGCCGTCGGTTCCCGCTCGGCCGAACGGGCCGGCGCGTTCGCCGCCCAGCACGGGATGGACCGCTCCCACGGTTCCTACGAGGCGCTGGTCGCCGACCCCGAGGTCGACGTCGTCTACATCGCCACCCCCCAGAGCGAGCACCTGAAGCTCGGGCTGCTCGCCCTGGCGGCGGGCAAGCACGTGATGATCGAGAAACCGCTGGCCATGAACGCCACCGAGACTCGTGAACTCGTCGACGCCGCCCACGCGGCCGACAGGTTGCTCATGGAGGCCATGTGGTTCCGGTACCTGCCGCAGGCCTCGGTGATCCGCACGCTGCTCGCCGACGGAGTCCTCGGCACGATCCACGGGGTGCACGCCGAGCACGGTCAACCCATCCCGTTCGACCCCGCACACCGGTTGTACCGCCCCGAGCTCGGCGGCGGCGCGATGCTGGACCTGGGCATCTACCCGGTCCAGCTCGACTCGATGGTGCTCGGTGCGCCGCAGGTCGTCACGGCCACCGGTGGGCGCAGCTCCACCGGGGTCGACGCGTTCGCGACGGTGGTCCTCGGACACGGTGACGGCGTCCAGTCCACGCTGACCACCACCCTGCTCGCCCGCACCCCCAACCGGGCGACGATCTTCGGCGACCAGGCCCGGATCGAGATGTCCGAGTTCTTCTACACCCCGTCCGCGTTCCGGCTCCTGGACAACTCCCACGGCGGCGCCGGCCTGGAGTTCACCGATCCGAGCGGCCTGGAGCTCTTCGACGGGCTGTCCTGGGAGGCCACGGCGCTGGCCCGGTACGTGGGCGAGGGGCGCCGCGAGTCGCCGCTGCACACGCTGGCCGAGACCGTGGAGATCGCCGCGACCATGGACGCCGCCCTCGCCCAGTTCTGAAACCCGCTGCAGGAGCACCCGATCACCCGCCCGGACGGGCTGATCGGGTGTTCTTCGTGGCGACCGGCCCGGGGCCCTTGTCCCGGACGAAGCCCGGGAGGTACGTTGGCGCCAGGTTGTTAGCACGTGCCAACAGCGCACGTGCCCGCAGAGGTTCGTCTCGAGGAGGAGTCGATGTCGTCACAGGTGACGCCTGTCCTGCCCGGTGCCGCGCAGACCCGGGTCTCCCGGTCCTACCTGTTCACCCTGGGTTTCGCGCAGTTCGGGATCTTCGCCGCGATCCTGGCCCCGATCTTCGTCAGCATGGCCATCAAGGCCGAGCAGATCAACCCCGAGAACCCCGCAGCCGTCGTCGGCAGCGTCCTGCCCGTCGGTGCCCTGGGTGCGCTCGTCTCGAACCCGATCTTCGGAGCGCTCTCGGACCGCACGCGGACCCGCTGGGGCCGGCGCCGGCCGTGGCTGCTCGGCGGGATCGTCGGCCTGCTCGCCGGCCTCGCCTGGATGGGGACGGCCGAGACCGTCGGGGAACTCATCGCCTCCTGGCTGTTCTGCCAGGTGGCCTCCAACGCCGCCTCGGCCGCGCTGCTGGCGAGTTTCGCGGACAACGTCCCCGAGGCCCAGCGCGGTCGCGCCTCCGGCGTCCTGGCCGTGGCCCAGAACGTCTCGATCCTGGCCGGGCTCTACCTCGCCGTGTACCTGCAGACCGACCTGGCGCTGCTCTTCCTGGTGCCCGGCGTCATCGGCGTCGTCAGCGTCGTCGTCTACGTCGCCGTCACCCGCGACCGGGTCCCCGAGACCCCGCTGCCGCGGATGAACCTGCTGGAGATGGCCCACACATTCTGGACCAACCCGCTGAAGTTCCCCGACTTCGGCCTGGCCTGGTGGTCCCGGTTCCTCATCACGCTGGCCACGTACATGTTCACCACGTACCGGCTCATCTACATGCAGGACCACCTCGGCCTGGAGCGGTCGGCCGCGGTGGCTGCCCAGGCGCAGGGGGTCCTCTACTACACCCTCGCCCTGCTGGTCAGCGCGTACCTCGGCGGCTGGCTCTCGGACAAGCTGGGCCGGCGCAAGGTGTTCGTGATGGCCGCCACCGCGCTGTTCGCGGTGGGTCTCGTCATCCTGGCGCACGCCGACAGCGTCGCGGTGTTCTACGCCGCCGAGATCCTCATGGGGTTCGCCTACGGGGTGTACGGATCCGTCGACAACGCACTGACCATCGCCGTGCTGCCCGACCCCGAGCAACCCGGCAAGGACCTCGGCGTCATCAACATGGCCCAGGCCCTGCCGCAGTCCGTGGCTCCCGGTCTGGGCCTCCTGCTCCTGGGCGTCGGAGCCTCCGGGGCCCGCGCGGACAACTACCCGTTGCTGCTGTGGGGCGCGGGGATCGTCGCCCTCGTCGGGGTGCTGGTCATCCTGCCCATCCGCAAGGTGCGCTGACCCGGCGTGCCGGTCCCGTCTCCCACCACGCTCCCTGGAACACTGCGACGCATGAGCCCCAGCGGTCCGCACGTGCCGACGATGAAGGACGTCGCACTGCGGGCGGGCGTCTCGCGCCAGCTGGTCTCGATGGTGATGCGCGGGGTTCCCGGCCCCAGCGAGGCGTCGAGGGAGAAGGTCCTGTCCGCGGCGCAGGACCTCGGGTTCGCGGTCAACACCTCGGCCCGGTTGCTGCGGCAGTCCCGCACCCGGTTGATCGGGGTCGCGTTCGCCGCGGGCAACGTCTTCGAGTCCCGGTTCGTCGAACGCTTCCTGGAACGGGCCGAGGCCGAGGGTTTCGGCGTGGTGCTGGCTCCCGCCACCAGCGTCCGCTCCACCGACGTCGTGGTGAACGAACTGCTGGGCCACCGGGTCGAAGCGCTGGCCTGCTTCAACCCCGCGCCGGGCTCACCCGCCCTCGACCGCGCCCTGGGCCTGGTTCCCGTGGTCTGGCTCGGTGAGCGCCGGGCGGACCCCCGGGCCGACGAGGTCCGCTCGGACGACGGCGCCGGACTGCTGGCCGCCGTCGAGCACCTCCACGGCCTCGGCCACCGCCGCATCACCTACGTCGGGGGCCACGGTGGGGCGGTCGGGCCGGATCGGGCGCAGGCCTACCGCGACGCGATGACCGCCACGGGTCTGACCGGCGAGATCGACGTGGTCGACTCCGACTTCGAGGAGGAGTCGGCCGCGCAGGCCGCCCGCGAACTCCTGCGACGCAGGGTCCTGCCCAGCGCCGTGGTCTGCTGCAGCGACCAGTGCGCGGCCGCCGTCCGGGCGGTGCTGCGCGACGCGGGGGTCGCCGTCCCCGCACAGGTCTCCCTCGTGGGGTACGACGACTCCCCCGTGGCCGGCCTGTCGTTCAACGACCTCACCTCCGTCCGGCAGGACGTCGACCTGACGGTCGCGGCCACCCTGGGCGCGATCGTGCGCCGGCTCCAGAACCCCACGGCCGATCCTTCGGCCGACCCCACCCCCGCCACGCTCGTGGTCCGGTCCTCGACCGGCCCCGCGCGGGCACCCACCAGGAGGACGAGACGATGACCCCCCAGACGACCGATCTCATCGCCGAGCTCACCGCGCAGGAGCAACGCCTCGTCCTGCCGCGCTTCACCCCCGAGGACGCCTGGGAACTCGGGCGACGCATCACCGAGTCCGCACGGGCCGCGGGAGCGGGCGTGATGATCGACGTCCGCCGCGGCGACTTCGTCGTGTTCCGGGCCTCGTTGAGCGGAGCGACCGTCGACCAGCAGACCTGGGTGGCCCGCAAAGCCGCGGTGGTGCGACGTTTCGAGTGCAGCAGCGCGTTGTTCGCCGCGCGGATGGACCAGGCCGGGGTCGATCCCGTGGCGATGGGGTGGCTCGACCACGGGTACGCCGTCACCGGGGGGTCGTTCCCGGTGCGCGTCGAGGGGGCCGGTGTGGTCGCAGCGGTCACCGCGTCGGGCCTGACGTCGCAGGAGGACCACGACCTCGTGGTGAACGGCGTGGCCGAACTGCTGGCCGACCTGTCCTGACCACAGCTCGCGTCGGCGCCGGAGGCGTGCAGCGGCGGGTCTTCCGGAGGTCGCCGGCGGGACGGGCCCCCGCCCGGCCGAACGGGTCCGGCGGGCTGCGCCGGCTCGTCGGCGGGGCCCGCGACCGGTACCGCCGGGCCGGTCGCCCCGCCACGGGCCGGCTCCGACGGCGCACCCGCCGCCGGTCGCCCTAAACTCCCCCCGATGCCCACGGCCCCAGCTCGCGCCCCGAAGTCGATCCCGCGCACCCTCGCCGAGGACCTGCGCGCCCGCGACGACGACGACCTGCGGGTCCTGTTCGCCGCGCGCCCCGACCTCGCCGCCCCCCTGCCCACGTCGTCCTCGGCCCTGGCGACCCGGGCCACGACCCGGGCCAGCACGCAGCGCGCGCTCGAACGCCTGGACACCCCCCTGCTGCAGGTCGCCGAGGTCCTCAGCGTCCTGCCCGACCCGACGAGCGTGAGCGCCGCGTCGAAGGTGTGGGGGGCCAAGGCCGGCGACGTCGTCGCCGAGCTGCGCCGCCGGGCGCTCGTGTGGGGCCCGGACCGCCGCCTGCACCTCGTCTCCGCCGTCCGCGAGCTGCTCGGGCCGCACCCGGCCGGCCTGGGCCCGTCCCTGGCCGACGCGCTGGGCCGGCGCTCGCCGCAGCGCCTGGCCGAGCTGCTGGAGGACCTGGACCTGGAGGTGAGCCACGACCCGGAGGTCGCGCTGGCCCGCCTCGCCGGGCACCTGGGCGCGCCGGGAACGGTCGAGGGGCTGCTGCAGGACGCGCCCGACGGGGTGCGCGTCGTCCTCGACAAGCTCACCTGGGGTCCACCGACGGGGGCCGTGGAACGGGCCGACCGGCAGGTGCGGACGGCCTCGGCGGCCGGTCCGGTCGAGTGGCTGCTCTCGCACGGGCTGCTCGCGGTGTCCGGCCCGGGGACGGTCGTGCTGCCGCGGGAGGTGGGCCTGGCGCTGCGCGGCGGTCGCGTGCACCGCACGGCGGAGCGGACGCCACCGGAGCTGACGACGACGGAACGGCCCGCGCCGCAGGTGCGCGCGGCCTCGGCGGGAGCCGCCGGCGAGGCCTGCCGGCTCGTCGCCGAGCTGGGGCGCCGGTGGGGTGCCGCGGGTCCGCCCGTGCTGCGGGCCGGTGGCCTGGGCGTGCGGGACCTGCGACGCACGGCCACCGCCCTGGAGGTCGACGAGGCGACGGCCGCGCTCGTCGTCGAGACGGCCTGGGTCGCCGGGCTCGTCGCCGACGACCGCGAGGTCGAGCCCCGCTGGCTGCCGACGCCGGCGTTCGACGCCTGGCTGGAGGAAGGGCCCGGCGAGCAGTGGCTGACGCTCGTCTCGGCGTGGCTGCCCTCCACGCGCGTCCCGGCGATGGTCGGCACGCGGGACGCGAAGGACTCCCCGCGCAACGCCCTCGGCGCCGACCTGGACCGGGCCTCGGCCCCGGCGGTGCGCCGGGCCGTGCTGGCCGAGCTCGCGGCGCTGCCGGAGGGGGGTGTGGCCGACGGGGCCGGTCTCGCCACCCGGCTGCGCTGGGCGGCCCCGCGCCGCGCCAGCCGGCTGCGCGAGGACCTCGTGACGTGGACGCTGCGGGACGCGAACTGGCTGGGGGTGCTGGGGGCGGGTGCGCTGAGCCCCGCCGGGCGGTCCCTGCTGGCCGGGGACGAGGACGGGGCGCGGCGGGAGCTGGAGGCCGCGTCGCCGGCGCCGGTGCGCGAGGTGCTGCTGCAGGCAGACCTGACGGCCGTGGCACCCGGCCCCCTCGACCCGCCGCTGGCCCGGCGGCTGGAGTCGCTGGCCCGGGTGGAGAGCCGGGGCGGGGCGACCGTCTACCGGTTCGACCCGGCGTCGGTGCGGCGCGGGCTCGACGAGGGGGCCACCGCCGACGAGGCGCTGGCCTTCCTCTCCGAGCTGTCCTCCACCGGTGTCCCGCAGCCGCTGGAGTACCTCGTGCGGGACGTCGCCCGCCGGCACGGACGCGTGCGGGTCGGGCGCGCGGCGGCGTACGTGCGTGCGGAAGACCCGTCCCTGCTGGCCGAGCTCGTCGCCGACAAACGCTGCGCCGCACTGCGTCTGCGCCTGCTGGCCCCCACGGTGCTCGCAGCCGCCGCCGAACCGGACGAGGTGCTCGCGGTGCTGCGCGAGGTCGGTGCGGCCCCGGCCGCCGAGGGTCCCTCCGGCGAGCTCGTCGTCCGCCGGCCCACGGCCGCGCGCTCGGGTCCGACACCGCCGCCGCGGCCCGTCACCGGCGAGCCCCCGGCACCGGGGCCCTCCCTCGTGAGCGCCGCGGTGCAGACGCTGCGCGGCGGCGACGAGGACGTCGCCGAGCTGGAGCGGAAGCGGGAGAAGTACGAGCACGCCCCCGCCCTGCCGACGATGGACCCGACGACGTCGCTGTCGGTGCTGCGCGAGGCCGTCGCGCGGCGCCGGCCCGTGTGGATCGGCTACGTGGACACCGCGGGAGCTGCCGGGCGTCACCTCGTCGACGCCCTCGGGGTCGACGGAGGTCGGATCACGGCCTTCGACCGCACCGAACGGACGGTGCGGTCCTTCTCCGTCCACCGGATCACCGGAGTGGTCCACGCCGAGCCGTGAGGAGGAGGTGCGCGTCGGAGCCGTCGGCTAGCGTCGAGCCTGCAACGGTGAGGACCAGCGGACAGACTCGGAGTGCGGACGACCATGAGCGACAACGGGCAGGGCGAGGGACAGCGCTCCTGGTGGGAGAAGCCGGACGCGGACCCGGCACCGCAGGACCCCTACCGCTCCGGTGGGCAGCCGGGCGGCGGGACCGACGCGCACGACCCGTACCGCACGGGCTCGTCGGGTGAGGCCCCCACGCAGGCCCAGCCCACGGGCGGGGCGGCCCCGACCGAGGGGCTGCCGCGCTACGGCGGGTCCTCCTCCGACCAGCAGCCGCACGGGCAGCAGTCGCCGTACGGGCAGCAGTCGCCGTACGGGCAGCCGCAGTACAGCCGGCCGCAGTCCTACGCCCCGCAGCAGAACGAGCAGTACCCGGCGGCCGGGTCGTACGGCGGGTACCAGCCGCAGTACAACCAGCAGTACCCCGGGTACGACGGCCCGCGGGTCACCGGCACGGCCCACGCCGTGTGCTGGACGGCCGTCGGCGGTCTGGTCCTCATGGGCACCGGTCTGGGCTGGATCGCGGCGATCGTGGCGCTGGCGCTCACCCCGGGTGCGCGCCGGGAGATCCTGGAGTCGGGCGGCACGAAGCGGGGCCTGGGGTACCTGCTGGCGGGCAAGATCTGCGCCTGGGTGAACATCGGGCTGACGGTCCTGGCGGTGGTAGGGGCCATCATCTTCTTCGCGGTGCTGGCCGGGAGCGGCTTCGACAGCGGGTCCTCGTTCGACGGCAACACCGACACCGTGAGCGTGCTGCTCCACCGATGACCGGAAGTTCCCGAGCCCACGCGGAGTTGAGCACCAGGTGACCGACGGCCCCCTCATCGTCCAGAGCGACAAGACGCTGCTCCTGGAGGTCGACCACCCGCGGGCCTCGGCCTGCCGGGCGGCGATCGCCCCGTTCGCCGAGCTCGAACGCGCCCCCGAGCACGTCCACACCTACCGGCTGACCCCGCTGGGCCTGTGGAACGCGCGCGCGGCCGGCCACGACGCCGAGCAGGTCGTGGACACCCTGCTGGAGTTCTCCCGCTACTCCGTCCCGCACGCGCTGCTCGTCGACGTCGCCGAGACGATGGCCCGCTACGGGCGCCTGCAGCTCGTCAAGGACGAGACCGAGGGGCTGCTGCTGCGCGCCCTCGACGCGCCCGTCCTGGAGGAGGTGCTGCGCAGCAAGAAGGCCGCGCCCCTGCTCGGCGAGCGCCTCGCCCCGGACACGGTGCGCGTCCACCCCAGCGAGCGCGGCAACCTCAAGCAGGTGCTGCTCAAGCTGGGCTGGCCCGCCGAGGACCTCGCCGGCTACGTCGACGGCGAGGCCCACCCCATCGACCTCGCCCAGGACGGCTGGACGCTGCGGCCGTACCAGGACGAGGCCGTGGAGGGCTTCTGGCACGGCGGGTCCGGCGTCGTCGTCCTGCCCTGCGGGGCGGGGAAGACGATCGTGGGCGCGGGCGCGATGGCGCGGGCGCGGGCGACGACGCTCATCCTCGTGACGAACACCGTCTCGGCGCGGCAGTGGCGCGACGAGCTCGTCAAGCGCACGTCGCTCACCGAGGACGAGATCGGCGAGTACTCCGGGGCGCGCAAGGAGATCCGCCCCGTGACGATCGCGACGTACCAGGTCGTGACGACGAAGCGGAAGGGCGTCTACCCGCACCTGGAGCTGTTCGACGCCCGCGACTGGGGCCTCATCGTCTACGACGAGGTCCACCTGCTGCCCGCGCCCATCTTCCGCATGACGGCCGACCTGCAGGCCCGCCGCCGCCTCGGCCTGACGGCGACGCTCGTGCGCGAGGACGGCCGCGAGGGCGACGTGTTCTCCCTCATCGGGCCCAAGCGGTACGACGCCCCGTGGAAGGACATCGAGGCGCAGGGCTACATCGCCCCCGCCGACTGCGTCGAGGTCCGGGTCACGCTGCCGGACTCCGAGCGGCTGGCGTACGCGACGGCCGAGGACGACGAGAAGTACCGGCTGTGCTCGACATCACCGGCCAAGTCGCGCGTGGTGGAGAAGCTCGTCGCCCAGCACCGGGGTGAGCCGACGCTGGTCATCGGGCAGTACATCGACCAGCTCGACGACCTCGGGGACCGCCTGGACGCGCCCGTCATCAAGGGCGACACGACGGTCAGGGAGCGCCAGCGCCTGTTCGACGCCTTCCGCCACGGTGAGATCTCGACGCTGGTGGTCAGCAAGGTGGCGAACTTCTCCATCGACCTGCCCGAGGCCAAGGTCGCCATCCAGGTGTCGGGCTCCTTCGGGTCGCGCCAGGAGGAGGCCCAGCGCCTGGGCCGCGTGCTGCGCCCCAAGGGCGACCACGGGTCGGCGCGCTTCTACACGGTCGTCTCTCGGGACACCAAGGACCAGGACTTCGCCGCGCACCGGCAACGGTTCCTGGCCGAGCAGGGGTACGCCTACCGGATCGTGGACGCCGACGACATCGACGGCGGGGTCCCGGACGCGAACGGCGTGCTGCCGGAGTGACCCCGCCCCACCCGACGGGGACGCCCCGGACCGCACGGTCCGGGGCGTCCCGTCGTTCGACCGCTCAGCCGACGTCGATGAGCACCTTGCCGACGGCCCCGGACTCGACCGCGTCGTGAGCCTTCGCGGTGTCCGCCAGGGCGAACCGGGTCAGCGGCAGCCCGTGCTCGTCCCCGACCCCGAACGCGCCGTCGCGCACCGCGGCGGTGACGTCCTCGGCTGCCGCCGCCAGGGCGTCGGCACCCATCGTGTACATGAGGATGAACTGCCAGCGGGCGTTGGTCACCATGTTGGGGCGGACGTCCAGGCGCACCTCGTCGCCGCCGTTGTTGGCGTAGACGGCGATCGAGGCGCGCGGGCGGACCACCTGCGCGTCGAGGTCGGCGTTCTGGGCCGGGGCGACCTCGACGACGAGGTCCACCCCGTCGGGGGCGACCTCGCGGATCGCGGCGACCGGGTCGCCCTCGCGGTAGTTCACGACGTGGTGGGCACCGGCGGCGCGCGCGAGCTCGCCCTTCTCCGGGCTGCTGACGGTGGTCACGACCGTGGCCCCGGCCCAGCGGGCGAGCTGGACCGCCGCGTTGCCGACGGCGCCCGCTCCCCCGGCGACGAGGACCGTGCGCCCGGTGAGCGCACCGGGGGCCAGGCGGCTCGGGCCGTCCTCGGCGACGGTCAGGGCGCGGTGGGCGGTGACCGCCGGGACACCGAGGGAGGCGCCGACGTCGAAGGAGGCCCCCTCGGGCAGCCGGGTGACGCGGTCGGCGGGCAGGACGGTGAACTCCTGCGCGGTGCCGGTGGGCCGGTCCTGGGCGGCCATGCACGTCCACACCCGGTCCCCGACCGCGAGGCCGTCGACGCCGGGGCCGACGGCGTCGACGACCCCCGCCCCGTCCTGGTTGGGCGTGGCCTCGGGGAAGGCCAACGAGGCCGTCCCCCCGCTGCGGGACTTCCAGTCGGTGGGGTTGACCCCCGACACGACGACGCGCAGACGCACCTCCCCGGCGTCGGGTTCGGGCACGGGGCGCTCGGCCAGGTGCAGGACGGAGGACGGGCCGGTCTCGGAGTACACGACAGCTCTCACGTGGGGGCGAACCCCGCGCTCGGCCGTCCTGTTCCACCGATCGTTCCCCCGGGTGCCCGCCGGCGGGGTCAGACCTCGGTGAGCTGCCGGCGCCGCAGCAGCGGCTCGATGCGCGCGTCGCGTCCGCGGAACTCCCGGTAGGCCGCGAGCGGGTCGACGCTGCCGCCCCGCGAGAGCACGGCCGCGCGGAACCGGTCCCCGTTCTCCCGTCGCAGGCCGCCGTTCTCGGCGAACCACTCCACGGTGTCGGCGTCGAGCACCTCGCTCCACACGTAGGAGTAGTACCCGGCCGCGTACCCGCCGCCGAAGACGTGGTGGAAGTACGTGCTGCGGTAGCGCGGCGGGACGGCGTGCAGGGCGACCCCTGCCTCGGCCAGCGCCGCGGCCTCGAAGCGGTCGACGTCCTCGGGTCCGGCGCCCTCGAAGGCGCCGGGGGCCACCCGGTGCCAGGCCATGTCGAGCAGGGCCGCGGCGAGGTACTCCGTCGTGCCGAAGCCCTGGCCGTACGCGCGGGCGGCGCGCAGCCCCTCGGCGGCCCCCGCGGGCAGCGGTTCGCCCGTGCTCACGTGCCGGGCGTAGCGCGCGAGCACCTCGGGCTCGAAACCCCAGAACTCGTTGACCTGGGAGGGGAACTCGACGAAGTCGCGCGGGACGCTGGTCCCGGAGAACCGCGGGTAGCGCACGTCCGAGAGCAACCCGTGCAACGTGTGCCCGAACTCGTGGAACAGCGTCTCGACCTCGTCGACCGTCAGCAGGGCCGGGTCGCCCGCGGCCGGCTTCGGGACGTTGAGGCAGTTGACGACGACGGGGCGCTCACCCAGGAGGCGGGACTGCTCGACGAACGAGCTCATCCACGCACCGCCGCGCTTGGACGGCCGGGCGTAGGGGTCGAACAGGTACAGCCCGAGCGGGCCACCGGCGTCGGCCACCTCGAAGGCGCGCACGTCGGCGGCGTACACCGGGACGTCGGTGCGCTCGGAGAACGTCAGGCCGTACAGCGCCGTGGCCGTCGCGAACACGCCGTCGACGAGGACCCGTTCGAGCTCGAACCAGGGCCGCAGGGCCTCGGTGTCGACGGCGAAGCGCTCCCGGCGCAGGCGTTCGGCGTAGTGGGCCCAGTCCCAGGGTTCCAGGGGCCCCTCGAACCCGTCGGCGTGCAGCAGCTCGGTGAGCTCGACCTCCTCGGCCCGCGCGTTGGCGACGGCGGCCGGGGCGAGGCGGCGCAGCATCCCCACCGCCGCCTCGACGTCGCCGGCCGTCTCGTCGGCCACGACCCACGAGGCGTGGTCGGCGAACCCGAGCAGGGCCGCCCGCTGCGCGCGCAGGTCGGCGATCCGCAGGAGGATCGCCCGCGTGTCGTGCGCGCCGCCCCGGCCGCCGCGGCGCACCGAGGCCTCGTGCACGCGACGGCGGGTCGCCCTGTCGCGCAGCGACTCCAGCACGGGCTGGCCGGACGGCAGGACGAGCGGCAGCAGGTACCCGCCGCGGTCCCCGGCGGCCGCGGCGGCCCGGGCGAGTTCGGCCGGGCCCAGCCCGTCGAGCTCGACCGCCTCGGTGACGTGGACGGCGAGGTCGTTGGTGTCGGCGAGCAGTTCGACGTCGAAGGCCGTCGTGAGCCGCGACAGCTCCTCGTTGAGCTCGCGCAGCCGGTCCTGCCCCGCCGCGTCGAGCAGGGCCCCGGAACGGGCCGCGTCGCGGTGCAGCCGCTCCAGCAGGCGCCGCTGCTCGTCGGTGAGGTCGGCCGGCGGGTCCTCGTGCAGGACGCGCACCCGCTCCACCAGGCGCGGGTCGAGCCGCACCGCGTCGTGGTGCGCGGCCAGCCGGGGGCTCCACTGCTCCTGCACCGCCCGCAGGGCGTCGTCGGCGTCGGTGCCGACGAGGTTGAAGAAGACGGCCTCGGCCCGGCCGAGGAGGCGGCCGGTGGACTCCAGGGCGTCGAGGAACTCCGCGGCCGGCGCGTCCCGGGAGAACAGCTCGTCGAGCTCGGCGCGGTGCGCGGCCGCGCCCGCCTCGAAGGCCGGGGCGAAGTGCTCGGCACGGATCCGGTCGAAGGGCGGCACCGCGAACGGCAGGTCGCTCGGGGCGGCGAAGGGGTTCGACTCCGGCAGGTCCATGGACCGATCCTGCCCCACCACCGGGCCAGGGAGTGTCCCACCCCGGGGTAGGTGAGGCTCACCGTGCTCGCAAGAGATCACGTCGCGTTCACCGTCCCGCCGCCGGACGGTCGACTCAGGCACCGCACAGCCTTCGTAGCGTCCGGCGTGCAGGGCCTGCCCCGGACGGGCCCCCCCTCCCGCTCCCCCCAGGACACCCCGAGAGGACCCCCCGTGACCACGGACGCCTGTCAGCCCACGCTCACCCTGCTCCCCTACGCCCCCGCCGGGCGGCGGAGCCCGATGACCTGCCACTACCGCTGCGCGACGTCCTGCGCCGCGCCCGTCCAGAACCGGTCCGCCAACGCCTACTTCGGCGACGTCGTGCGCTCGGCGGTCTCGCGCCGCGGCGTCCTGGCCGGTCTGGTCGGCCTCGGCGTCGCCGGTGCCGCCGTGGGCGGTGCCCGGCCCGCCGCGGCGGCCCCCGGCGACGGTGACGTGAACCTGCTCGCGGACCCGTTCGACCCCGGTCACGTCGTCGAGTTCGACGTCATCGCCCCCGTCCCGGCCGAGGTCGACTCGCTCGACGTCCCGGCGGGCTGGACTTGGGCACCGCTCGTCTCCTGGGGCGACCCCCTCCTGCCCGGGGCGCCCGACTTCGACTTCGAGAACCAGACCGAGGCGGCCCAGCTCGGGCAGTTCGGCTACAACAACGACTACACGACGATCGTCCCGCTGCAGGACCCAGACCGCGCGCTGCTGGTGTGCAACAACGAGTACACCAACGAGGAACTCATGTTCCGCGACTGGGCCGACGCCGAGGGCGCCACCGACGAGCAGCTGCGCATCTCGATCGCCGCGCACGGCATGTCCGTCGTGGAACTGCGCCGGGCCGACGGGAACTCCCCGTGGGGCTACGTCCGGGGGTCCGACTTCAACCGCCGCATCACCCCGTGGACGCCGATGCGGTTCAGCGGCCCGGCCGCGGGCGCCGCGGCGCTGCGCACCAGCGCGGACCCGCAGGGCCGCACCCCGGTCGGCACGTTCGGCAACTGCTCCGGCGGCACCACCCCGTGGGGCACGGTGCTCTCGGGGGAGGAGAACTTCAACGGCTACTTCTCCTCCCCCGAGACCGAGACCGGCCGGAGCGACCGCTACAGCGTCTACGGCAGCCGCGGTCGTTCCTGGGAGCGGGTCGACCCGCGCTTCAGCGCCGAGCGGGAACCGAACGAGTCCAACCGCTTCGGCTGGGTCGTCGAGGTGGACCCGTCGGACCCGACGTCCACCCCGCGCAAGCACACCGCCCTGGGGCGCATGAAGCACGAGGGTGCGACGGTGTCGCTGGCCGCCGACGGCCGCGCCGTGACGTACATGGGCGACGACGAGCGGTTCGAGTACCTCTACAAGTTCGTCTCCGAGCGCTCGTACCGCGAGGGCGACCGCGAGCACAACCTGCGCCTGCTCGAGGACGGTGACCTGTACGTCGCCGTGTTCGAGGGTGACGGCACCGAGGACGAGCGCTACGACGGCCGCGGGCGCTGGGTGGCGCTGACGCGGGGTGGCCGCTCGGTCGTGGCGGGGATGTCGATCGAGGAAGTGCTCGTCAACACCCGTGCGGCCGCCGACGTGGTGGGCGCCACGAAGATGGACCGCCCCGAGGACGTCGAGCGCAACCCCGTCAACGGCCGCGTGTACGTGGCCTGCACGAACAACACCCGCCGCGGGACGCTGGGCAGGCCGGGCGTGGACGAGGCCAACCCCCGGCCGCTGAACAAGGACGGGCACGTCGTCGAGATCGTCGAGGCGCGCGACGACGCCGCGGCCACGGAGTTCTCCTGGAACCTCGTGCTCGTCTGCGGCGACCCGGAGGACCAGAGCACGTACTTCGGCGGTTTCGACCCGTCGCTGGTCTCGCCGATCTCCTGCCCCGACAACGTGGCGTTCGACACCACGGGGAACCTGTGGATCGCCACCGACGGCAACACGCTGGGGTCCAACGACGGGTTGTACGAGGTGGTCGTGGACGGCCCGGACCGCGGCCGGGTGCGGCAGTTCCTGTCGGTGCCCACGGGCGCGGAGACGTGCGGCCCGCTCATCGCCGACGACGGCCGGACGGTGTTCGTCGCCGTCCAGCACCCGGGTGAGGTGGACGGGGCGACGATCGACGAACCGGGCTCGACGTTCCCGTACGACGGCACCGGTCAGCCGCGGCCCTCGGTCGTCCAGGTCCGCCGGGCCTGACCCGTCGCCGACCCGCCGGGAACCCCTCAGCCGCCGGGCCGGACCAGCCGCGTCAGCAGCCGGTCCAGCTCGGCGGCCGGGTCGGCGGTCAGCCCGCAGTGCACCGGCGAGGTCTGCAGGACGGTCGAGCGGGGCGCCACGAGCCAGCGGAAGCGGGCGCCCGCGGCCTCCGTCGTCGCCGCGCCGGCCCGCGGGTCCCCCGCGCAGACGGCCTCGAACGCCGCGAGGTGGCGCCGCAGCGCCGGCAGGTCCAGGCCCGCGCCCGGGGCCCCGGGCAGGGCCCGCAGCCGGTCCTCGTCGAGGTGGGTGCGGGCCGCGAGGTGCTCGCGGGCCCGGCACCACAGCACGACGCCAGCGTTGAGGAACTCCCCGCGGTCCACCCGCGGCACCACGCGGACGACGGCGTACTCGAACACGTCCAGGGTCGGCTCAGGCACGGGGGACCTCCCGCTGGGCGCGGTCGAGGTCGGCGCGCCAGCCGGTCGCGGCGAGCCGGGCGGTGAACCAGTCGAGGTAGGCCCGGCGCACGGCGTCACCGTCGTCGAACCCGGGCTCGTCCTGCACCCACTCCGGTGGCAGCGCCGCGACCGCGGCGCCGAGCACGTCGGGGGTCAGGGCGGCCGCGCACTCCCCGCCCACCTCCGCCAGCGGGGCGGCCGAGGGCAGCAGGAGGTGGTGCTCGGCGTGCCGCAGCGGCCGGTCCGCGCTCGCGGCCGCGCGCGACCAGTCGTGGTGGAAGTACAGGGCCGCCCCGTGGTCGATGAGCCAGGGCCGCCCGCCCCACCACAGCGCGTTGGGGTTGCGCCAGGTCCGGTCGACGTTGAGGACGAAGGCGTCCAGCCACAGGACCCGGGCCGCCCACCGGGGCTCGACCGGGTCCACGGCCGGGTCGAAGGACAGGGCCCCGGGCAGGAAGTCCATGCCGAGGTTGGCGCCCGGGGAGCGCAGCAGGAGGTCCTGGACCTCCTCGTCCGGTTCCCCGCGCCCGATGACCGGGTCCACGTCGGCCACCACCAGGTCGGGGACGTCGAGGTCGAGGGCGCCCGCGAGCGCCGCGACGAGCACCTCCGCCACGAGCACGCGGCGTCCCTGCCCGGCACCGTGGAACTTCACGACGTAGGTGCCGTCGTCGTCGGCCTCGCACAGCCCCGGCATGCTCCCGCCCTCGCGCAGGGGGGTCACGTAGCGGGTGGCGGTCACGCGGCGGAGCACGGTCGCATCCTGCCACCGGCGGCACCGCCGATCTTCGCAGTTCCCCCCCACGCCTCCGGGCCGGTCCTCAGGACTCTCCCAGGGTGCGGGCGCAGACTGGGCGGGTGAGATCCGCTGGTGCCGCACCGGAAGCCCGTCTCCTCGTCGTGGACGACGAACCGAGCATCCGCGAGCTGCTGGCCACGAGCCTGCGCTTCGCCGGGTTCGAGGTCGCCTCGGCCGCCGACGGCGCCGAGGCCCTGAAGCTGGCCGAGGACTTCCGCCCGGACCTCGTCGTGCTCGACGTCATGCTCCCGGACCTGGACGGCTTCACGGTGACGCGCAAGCTGCGCGAACGCGGTCGCGTCGTGCCGGTCCTGTTCCTCACCGCGCGCGACGACACCGCGGACAAGGTGGCCGGGCTCACCGTCGGCGGCGACGACTACGTCACCAAGCCGTTCAGCCTGGAGGAGGTCGTGGCCCGCATCCGCGCGGTGCTGCGGCGCACCGGTGCGGCGGCGGGCCCCGACACGGGGCGGCTGGTCTTCCACGACCTGGAGCTGGAGGAGGACTCCCACGAGGTCCGCCGCGGCGGCCGCGAGGTCGAGCTGTCCCCCACCGAGTTCAAGCTCCTGCGCTACCTCATGCTGAACCCGAACCGGGTGCTGTCGAAGGCGCAGATCCTGGACCACGTGTGGGACTACGACTTCAACGGCGAGGCCGGCATCGTGGAGTCCTACATCTCCTACCTGCGGCGCAAGCTCGACACCGAGGGCCTGGAGCCGCTGATCCACACCAAGCGGGGTGTCGGCTACGTGCTGCGGGTGCCGCAGACGGCGGGATGAGCCGTACCCGGTCCCGGCTGCAGGAGACCAGGTCGCGGCTGCTGGCGGCCGAGGCCCGCCTCCCCCTGCAGGCGCGCCTGCTCGTCATCGTCGTGGTGCTGCTGTTCATGGCGATGACGTTGACGAGCCTGGTGTCGGTGAAGCTGCTGCAGGAGAACCTGCGCGACCAGGTCGACACGGAGCTGCGCGACCGCGGCCAGGCGACGGCCCAGCAGGCGTTCCCGACGTTCAACCAGCCGACCGGGCGCAACCTGTGGTTGTCGGACTACTACGTCGTGTACGCCGACGTGGACGGCTCCGACGCCTACCCGGTCTGCGCCCGCGCCCAGGACGCCGTCGAGTGCCCGAAGGCCCCCGCGCTGCCGACGCTGACCGGGGCCTACGTGCGGGAGCACGGGGGGCGGCCGTTCACCGTGGCCGACTCCGACGGGGGCGACCCGTGGCGCGTGCTCGTCTTCCCCGCCCGCCTGGCCGGGACCGACCAGGGCCTGAACATCGCGGTCGCCCTGCCGCTCACGGGCGCCACCCGCACGGTGTCGGACTTCCGCACGATCGCCCTGGCGGTGTCCGCGGGGGTGCTCGTCCTGGGTGCCTTCTTCGCGGTCCTGGCCATCCGGCGCAGCCTGCGCCCCCTGGACGCCATCGAGCGCACCGCCTCGGCCATCGCCGGTGGCGACCTGTCCCGCCGCGTCCCCGACGCCCCGCCGGGCACGGAGATCGGCCGGCTCTCGACGGCGCTGAACACCATGCTCGGGCGGATCGAGACGTCCTTCCGCGCGCAGGAGCGCTCGGAGGAGCAGATGCGCCGGTTCGTCGCCGACGCCAGCCACGAGCTGCGGACCCCGCTGGCCGCCATCCGCGGTTTCGCCGAGCTGCACCGCCAGGGCGCGGTGCGCGAGGCCGACGACGTCGCTCACGTCATGGGTCGCATCGAGGGCGAGTCGACCCGGCTGGGCCGGCTGGTGGAGGACCTGCTGGCGCTGGCGCGCCTCGACGAGGCCCAGCGCGCCCGCACGGTCCGCCGCGAACCGGTGGACCTGGTGGTGGTGGCCGCCGACGCCGTCCACGACGCCCGGGCGATCGCCCCCGACCGCACGGTCCGCCTGACGGGTCTGCGCGAGGGGGAGGGACCGGGGCCGGCGGTGGTCGTCGCCGACGAGGCGGGCATGCGCCAGGTCCTGACGAACCTGCTGGCGAACGCCGTCCACCACACCCCCGCCGGGACGCCGGTGGAGGTGGCCGTGGGCCGGGCGGCGGGCCCCTCGGGCCCGGAGTCCGTCGTCGAGGTGCGCGACCACGGGCCGGGCCTGACGCCGGACCAGGCGGACAAGGTCTTCGAGCGGTTCTACCGCGTGGACTCCTCCCGCCGGCGCGGTGCCGGCGGCGGCTCGGGGCTGGGGCTGGCCATCGTGGCCACCATCGTCGACCTGCACGCCGGGACCGTCGCCGTGCTGCCCACCGCGGGCGGTGGCGCCACCTTCCGGCTGCGCTTCCGCGCGGCCGGCCCCGAGTCCGCGTCGCAGGACCCCGACGAACCGGCCGACCCGATTCACAGCTAGGTTCCAGCCGCCTCCGGGCCCACCTGCAGCGCGGTGCCCGAACCTCGAGGAGTAGTCGGAACACTCCAGACGCGATCGCAGAGGTGAGCAACGGATGAACGGCCCCCAGCGCCCCACCACCGACGGCAGCGGACACCCCTCGTCCGGGGCGGTGTCCACCCAGGCCCGTGGCGGCGACGGCCAGGGGTACGGGGACGGATCCGGCCGTCCCGACGCCACCGGCGCCACCCGGCCGCAGCAGCCGTGGGACTGGAACCAGGGCCCCTACGGGCGCCAGACCGACCGCTCCTACGGCGGTTACGGCCAGCAGGACCCGTGGGCCACGCCCGGCGGCCCCACCCCTCCCGGTGGCGGCGGTGACGACCACGGCGGGGGCGGGGGCGGCGGACGCCGCGGACCGCGCCGCTCCCCCGGCTGGCTCGGGGTCGCCGGGGTCGCGATCGCCAGCGCCCTCGTGGCCAGCGTCGTGACCGTCGGGGCCGTGGGCGCCTTCGGCCAGGACTCCTCCGGCGGCTCCGGCGGCGGGACCACCTCCGGCAGCTCCGCGGGCGCCCCGGTCGGGGGTGTCAGCGAGACGACGGTGAACTGGCAGGCCGTCGTGAGCGCGGTCGCCCCGAGCGTGGTCTCGGTGACCGTCACCGGGCAGGCCGGCGAGGCCGAGGGGTCGGGCATCGTCTACGACTCCCAGGGCTACGTCGTCACCAACAACCACGTCGTCTCCGGTCTGGGCCAGGGCGCGAGGATCACGGTGACGCTGTCCGACGGCCGGGAGTACCAGGCCACGATCAAGGGCACCGACCCGGCGACCGACCTGGCCGTCATCCAGCTCACGGACCCGCCGAGCGACCTGGAGGCCGCGACGTTCGCCGACTCCGCCGACGTCGTCGCCGGCCAGGCCGTCATGGCCCTGGGCAACCCGCTGGGGCTCTCCGGCAGCGCCACCACGGGGATCGTCTCCGCGCTGGACCGTCCGGTCATCACCCAGACCGAGCAGCAGCCGCAGCCGCAGGACCCGTTCGGCCGGTTCGGCGGTGGCCAGCAGCAGCAGACGACCGCCGAGACCGCCGCGACCAACGCCATCCAGACGGACGCGGCGATCAACCCGGGCAACTCCGGCGGCGCGCTGCTGGACTCCTCGGGGCAGGTCATCGGGATCAACTCCTCGATCGCCTCGCTGAGCTCGGGGTCGTCCTCGGGCCAGTCCGGCAGCATCGGCCTGGGGTTCGCGATCCCCTCGAACGAGGTGAAGATGATCGCCGACCAGCTCATCAGGACGGGGTCGGCCCAGCACGCGTGGCTCGGGGTCAGCATGTCCGAGCAGTCCGCCACGGCCACCGTCGGGGACGTCTCCCGCCAGGGCGCCCAGGTCGCCGACGTGACGAGCGGTTCGCCCGCCGCGCAGGCCGGGCTGCGGGCCGGGGACATCATCACGGCCGTCGACGGTGTGGACATCGACGGCTTCCAGTCGCTCACCGCGACGATCCGCGGCAAGGCCGTGGGCAGCGCGGTGCAGCTCACCGTCGTCCGGGACGGAGCCGAGCAGACGTTGTCGGCGACGCTCACGGCGCGCGCGGAGAACTGACCCGGTCCCCCCGCCGGGTCCTCCCGCCGCAGGCCCCCGCCCCCTCCTCGCGAGGGGGCGGGGGTCGTCGCGTCCGGGGGTTCCCCACCTCGGGACGTCGGTCGGGGACATCGCGGTCACCCTGACGGCCGCGGTGTCGCACTCACCGGTGTCACCACGTGGAGCGAACCGTGGGTGTTCCCCCGCAGTCGCGCCGGCGACGTCCAGGGGACATCCACGAATCGCTCCACGACTCGCGGTCCACAGCGAACAGCGGCGCCGTTCTGACGGCCGTTTCGATCTCACGCTCATCGCCCGACAGGCGCGACGCAGCGGGCGGCACCGCCCTCGCTCTCATCTCGATGACCGAGGTCACCCTGGCACCTCACGACCCACCGCAGCTACGGTGATCAGGTCGTCCACTTGGTGAGCGGCAGCGCCCGCTGCCCGACCACGGCGAGACGGCAAAGGAGCATCGTGGGCGACTCGGTCTACGACTACCACCGCCTCGACTACCTCGACGTCTTCGACCACGTCCGCTGGCGCGGTCCCGATGACTTCGCCCGCCGGCTCGGCCTGCGACCAGACCACCCGGGTCAGCTCCTGTGCGCCGATGAGACCCATGCCATTATCGACTGGGTCAGCGTCCCCGGCATCGGCCGCTACGACGGCCGCTTCGACCCCCACTGGCTCGAACGCATCTCCGAACAGGAGCACGAGCAGGCGGCGCGCCGGTTGCGCAGTCGATGGTCCGGCTTCGACCTCAGCGATCGCGACGTGCGAGCCGCCTGGACCCAGAACCGCTGGATCAGTGCTGATGACCCCTTCCTGCCCGACACCCGGGTGAAGTGGATCGGCGATCAGCAGGCCACCGCTCACCTAGGTCTTCAGCCCGAGCACCCGGGCACCGTTCTGAGCAGCGGAGAGAAGCACGCCATCGTGCACTGGGTGGACGCCGAGGGGATCTTCGAGCACGAGGGCGTCATGGACCCTGGCAACCTGGAAGCCATCGACGAGGCGGACTTCCAGCGACGTGCCCAGGCGCTGCGCGACTCCGGTTGGCGCTGGATCTCCTACAACGCCACCCACGGCTGGATGGACCCAGCCCTACGGACTCATCCTGGTGATGGCTCGTAGCGATCACCATGCGCGATCCGGGGAGTCGCACGGTCATCCCGCTGACCAGCACGTCATCGACCGTCCGGACATGTCGACGAGCGGGGCGGCGGGGCGCCGCTGGAGTGGTACGTCCCAACCCACTCATCTGCTTTGGACGGGTTGCAATGCACCAGTCCGGGGTGCGGTACGTTCTCGCGCGACGTGCCGACGACCTTCCGGTCATCCCGCGTGGTTCGTGCTGCCGGCGACGGCCAGCAACGTCGCGGTCGTGGCGAGTTGAGTGGAGTTACCAGCACATCGCAGCGGACGTGGTCGACGCCTGCTGACGTCACCACCTCAGCCCGAAAGCGCTGAACCGTCCTGTGCACCGGCCGCAGCAGCGTTCGCCCGCCGCGTGGCCACCACGACCATCACCATCACGCCCCCCACCACGGGCGCGGCGGCCCATCTCACGCCGGGGACAGCAGGTGCCGCCACCACCCGGCGCCCGCGACGACGACCGGCGGGTCGCTGAGGACGACGAGGCCGTCGTGCTCGACGCGCACCCCGCCGGTCGACCGGGTCCAGCGGCGGCGGAACCCCACGACGGTCCCGGCGGGGGCCCGGGTGAGGTCGTCGAGGACCGGCAGGTCGCCGTCGTCGGCGAGCACGAGCCGGCCCGCGGCCGACCGGACGACGCGGTGGGTGCCGTGCGGGGCGGGCACGTGCCGGGCGCGCACGACGTCGACGCGCTGCCCCGCGACGACCCCGGTGTGCACGACCTTCTCGCCGCGGCGCTTGGGCGTGCGCAGCCCGGCGGTGCGCACCCGCGCCAGCAGCTCCCTGGTGGTGACGAGCTCGGCGCCGAGGGCCACGGCCTGCGGGACCCGCTCGGCCGGGACGTCGTAGTGGTCGCCCTCGAAGGCGCGGCGGGGGACGCCGAGGCGGCGGGCGAAGGCGTGCAGCTCCTCCGGGGACGCGTCGCTGGCCAGGTGTGACCACCACGTCCCGTGCGCGGGGACGCGCGCCGCGTCGACGAGGACGGTCACGGACGGGTCGTCCCGGTCTCCACAGGGGCTCGACCGTCGCGGCGGGGGCGGCTCCTGTGGACGGCCGCCTCGTGCGCGTTCGTCACCGTCCTACGTTTCGTCGAGGACCGGGGAGCCCGGTCCAGGCGTGCGCACCGGGGTCCCCGGCGCGAGGGAGGAGTTTCGCATGTCCCGGTTCGAGGTCGACAGCGCTCGTGTGGAGCAGGCGAGCAGTGCCGTGGCCACGTCGGCGGGCAACCTCGCCGCCGAGGTCGACGGCATGATGCGGCACCTGCTCGACCTGGAGTCGTGCTGGAAGGGTCAGGCCGCCAGCGGTTTCCAGGCCCTGTCGGCGCAGTGGCGGGTGACCCAGGACCGCGTCCGGACGTCGCTGGAGGAAATCCAGCGGGCTCTCGCCCAGGCCGGTCGGCAGTACGCCGACGTGGAATCGGCCAACGCGCGGATGTTCGCCTCGTGAGGCTCGCCGTCCCGCGGTGAGTCCACCGGACGCACGTGGGCACCGCGCCGGCCGGCGCGGTGCCCACGTCGAGTCCGAGCTCTGCCCGCGCTCAGGCGGCCCGCGACAGCGGGGCGTGCGACCCGGGGACGCTCCAGCGCATCTCCAGGTGCGGGCGGCCCGACGCGTCACGCACCGTCACCCAGTGCATGACGGGGTTGGTCGAGACCTGTCCCGCGGCCTTCGTCTTGATGTCGAACATGTGCCACCTCCTGTTCATCTACCGTTCACTTTAGCCGACGTGAACCACCTCGGAGCAACTCCTGACGCGCTTGAGGCGACGTGACCGAGGACACACGCCCCCCCGCCCGCGCGGACCGCGCCCCGCACCCGACCTACGCTGGGTGCGTGACGGCTGTCGACCTCGGTGTCCCCCGGCTGCGGCGACCCGGTCCCGCCGGCGCTGCCGCCGGCCTTCCCGGCGACCGCCCGGCCACCCCCGACCTCGTCGACCGGCACGGCCGCACGGCCCGCGACCTGCGGGTCTCCCTCACCGACCGCTGCAACCTGCGCTGCCACTACTGCATGCCACCGGAGGGCCTGCCCTGGCTGGACCGCGCCGACGTCCTCACCGACGACGAGGTCGTCCGGCTGGTCCGGCTCGCCGTGCGCGACCTGGGCGTCCACGAGGTGCGCTTCACCGGCGGTGAACCGCTGCTGCGCAAGGGGCTCGAAGACATCGTCGCAGCGACGACCAGGTTGCGGACACCCGCCGGCGATCCCGTCCGCGCCTCCCTGACGACGAACGGGATCGGCCTGGCCCGGCGGGCCGCGGCACTGGCCGGCGCCGGGCTGACGCGGGTCAACGTCTCCCTCGACACCCTGCACCCGGACCGCTTCGCCGCCATCACCCGCCGGGACCGGCACACCGACGTCCTCGCCGGCCTCGAAGCGGCCGCCGCCGCGGGCCTGGCCCCGGTCAAGGTCAACGCCGTCCTGCTGCGCGGCACCAACGACGACGAGGCGACCGACCTGCTGCGGTGGGCCCTGGCCGCCGGGTACCGGCTGCGCTTCATCGAGCAGATGCCGCTGGACCCGCACGGCTCGTGGCAGCGCTCGCAGATGGTGACGGCCGACGAGATCCTCGCCGCGCTGCACCGGGAGTTCCACCTCCGCCCCCGCCCCGGGACGGCCCGCGGGGCGGCGCCGGCCGAGACGTGGGACGTGGTGGCCGGCGACGGCACGGTCCTGGGGGACGTGGGGGTCATCGCCTCGGTCACCCGCCCCTTCTGCGGCGACTGCGACCGGACCCGGCTGACCGCCGACGGCCAGGTGCGCACGTGCCTGTTCTCCACCTCCGAGACCGACCTGCGCGACGCCCTGCGCTCCGGCGCCGACGACGCGGCGCTCGCCGACCGCTGGCGCACGGCGATGTGGGGCAAGCTGCCGGGTCACGACATCGACGACCCGGGGTTCCTGCACCCGACCCGGCCGATGAGCGCGATCGGGGGCTGAACCGGTGGGCGACGCGTGAGCACGACGGGAGGTGAACGGCAGGTGAACGGGACGGGCACGCTGGACGTGCGCTGGTTCGCGGGGGCAGCGGCCGCGGCGGGCCGGGAGGAGGAACGGGTCCCCCTGCCCGACGGCGCGACGCTCGGGGACCTCGTGCAGGTCCTGGGCGCCCGGGGACCGGCGCTGGCCCGCGTCCTGGCCGCCAGCAGCTTCCTCGTCGAGGGGGTGGCCGCGCGCCCGGAGGACCGGCTCGCACCGGGGACGACCCTCGACGTCCTGCCGCCCTTCGCCGGCGGCTGACCTCAGCGTCCCGCGAGCCGCGCGATCGTCGAGGTGAGGTGCACGCGCATGGCCGCGCGGGCGGTCTCGGCGTCCCCGCGGCCCACGGCCAGCACCACGGCCGCGTGCTCGGTGACGACGTCCGCCGCCGGCGGCGCACCGGCGCGCAACCGCGCCGAGGGCATCGCGATCATCGGTTCCCCGAGCGAGCCCAGCAGTTCGCGCAGGTAGCGGTTCCCCGAGGCGGAGGCGACGGCGAGGTGGAAGGCGAAGTCGGCCGCGACGGCGTCCGCGGGACGGTCGACCACCCGGGCGAAGGCGTCGGCGGCCCGCCCCAGCGCGGCCAGCCCCTCCTCGTCCCGGCGCAGCGCCGCCAGGGCCGCCGCCTCGGTCTCCACCGCCACCCGGAACTCCAGCAGCTCGACCCGCTCGCCCAGCGAGCGCAGCCCGCCGACGTCGACGCCGAACGGCTCCCCGCTGGGCCGGGCCAGGACGAACGACCCGCGACCGCGCAGGGTCTCGACCAGGCCCGCGGCCTGCAGCCGGGACATCGCCTCGCGCACGACGGTGCGGGAGACCCCGAACTCGGCGACCAGCTCGTTCTCGGAGGGCACGGCGCGGCCCGGGGCGAGATCGCCCTCGACGATGCGCGCGCGCAGGGCGTCCACCAGCGACTGCGTGCGCGTGGTCCGCGCGCTCACGCGGACCTCACCGGACGCCGAACTCCACGCGCTCGGTCGTCCAGGCGCGCGCCTGCTCGCTGAACGTGAACCCCAGCCCGGGACGGTCCGGGACGACCATGCGCCCGCCGACGGTCTCCAGGCGCTCCTCGAACAGCGGGTCCAGCCACTCGAAGTGCTCCACCCACGTCTCGCGCGGGTAGGTGGCCGCGAGGTGCAGGTGGATCTCCATGGCGAAGTGCGGCGCGAGGTCGACACCGGCCTGGTCGGCGAGCGTCGCCAGCCGCAGGAACGGGGTGATCCCGCCGATGCGGGGCGCGTCGGGCTGCAGGACGTCGGCCGAACGGTGCTCGAGGAGCCGGACGTGCTCGGCGACGCTCGCGAGCATCTCCCCCGTCGCGACGGGGGTGTCCAGGGCGCGGGCCAGGTCGGCGTGCCCGACGGCGTCGTGGGCGTCGAGGGGTTCCTCGATCCAGACGAGGTCGAACTCCTCCAGCGCCCGCCCCATGCGCAGCGCGGTCCGCCGGTCCCACTGCTGGTTGGCGTCCACCATGAGCGGCACGTCGGGTCCGAGGTGCTCGCGGACGGCGGCCACACGGCGCAGGTCCTCGCGGGTGTCCGGCTGTCCCACCTTGATCTTGATGCCGCCGATGCCGGCCGCCAGGGAGGCGTCGGCGCGCTCGAGCACCTCCGGCAGCGGGGTGTGCAGAAACCCGCCGGAGGTGTTGTAGGTGCGGACGGAGTCGCGGTGGGACCCGAGCAGCTTGGACAGCGGCAGCCCCGCGCGCCGGGCCTTGAGGTCGTGCAGCGCGACGTCGAGCGCGGCGATGGCCTGGGTGGCCACCCCGCTGCGGCCGACGGACGCCCCGGCCCACAGGAGCTTCGTCGTCACCTTGGCGACGTCGCTGGGGTCCTCCCCCAGCAGGTCGGCGGCGACCTCCTTCGCGTGGGCGTACTGGGCGGGCCCGCCGGCGCGCTTGGAGTAGCTGAACCCCGTGCCCTCGTGACCGTCCTGCGTGCGGACCGCGGCGACGAGGACGACGACCTCGGTCATGGGCCGCTGGCGGCCGGTGAGGACCTTGGCGTCGCTGATCGGTTGCGCCAGCGGGAGCCTGAGCGTGGACAGCTCGACGTGCCGGATGCGGTCGGGCACCGGGACCTCCGGGGTGGGACGACGGTGGACCCACTCATCGTACAAGTGGAGTTTCTTGTCCTACAAGAAGGGCGCGGGGTGGAACGTCCCGTTGCGCCGGCGGAACTCCGTCGCCGTGTCCGGCCACAGCAGCGTGAGGCGCCCGCTGCGGGAGTCCACGTACCAGCTCGAACACCCCCCGCGCAGCCACACCGAGTCCGCGGCCATCGCGTCGACCTCCGCGGTGTAGCGCCGCTGCGCCGGCAGGCTCACCTCCAGCGGGCGGGCCGTCGCGGCGAGGTGGTCCAGCGCCCCGAGCAGGTACCCGATCTGGCTCTCGATGACGTGCACCGCGGAGTTGTGCCCCAGGCTCGCGTTCGGCCCGTCGAGGACGAAGAGGTTCGGGAACCCGTGCACCACCGTCGAGGCGTGCGAGACCATCCCGGCCCCCCACGCCCGGGCCAGCGTTTGCCCCTGCCGGCCCGTGACCCGGGCCGCGTACGGCTGGACGGTGGAGTGGAAACCCGTGGCGAGCACGAGCACGTCGAGCGCGTGCCGGCGCCCGTCCGCCGTCGTCACCGACCCCGGCGCGGCCGAGCGCACCGCCGACGGCACGAGCCGGACGTCGGGGCGGGTGAGGGCGGGGTAGAAGTCGTCGGACAGCAGGACGCGCTTGCAGCCGATCTCGTAGTCCGGGGTCAGCGCCGCGCGCAACCCCGGGTTCGGCACCTGCGCCTGCAGGTGGTCCGACGCCCTGCGGCGCAACGCCTCCAGGGCGGCGGGGTCGAGCCGGCGGGCGGCCAGCCCGCGTTCCATGTCGGCGAACGTCTCCTCCCGCAGCGCCCGCGCGGTCTCCGGGGCCCGCGCGAAACCCGCCCGCTCGGCGGGGCTGAACGGCCGGTCCCCGCGGGGGACGATCCAGGCCGGGCTGCGCTGGAACACCTCCACGTGCGCGGCCCGGCCCGCGAGGTGCGGCACGACCTGGACGGCCGAGGCCCCCGTGCCCACCACCCCGACGCGGCGGCCGGTGAGGTCGAGGTCGTGGTCCCACCGGGCCGTGTGGACGACGGGCCCGCCGAACTCCCCCAGCCCCGGCACGTCGGGGACGCGGGGTTCGGTGAGCCGGCCGGCGGCCAGCACGAGGACGCGGGCGCGCACGGGCCCGGTCGACGTGCGCAACCGCCAGTGCGCCGCGTCCGCGTCCCACACCGCCGCCAGGACCTCGCACCCCAGGCGGATCCGGTCGGCGACCTCGCGGGAGCGTTCGCGCAGGTACCGCTGCACCTCCGCACCGGGGGCGAACACGCGCGACCACCCCGGGTCGGGGGCGAAGGAGAACGAGTACAGGTGCGACGGCACGTCGCACGCCACGCCCGGGTAGGTGTTCTCCCGCCAGGTGCCGCCGACGTCGGCGGCCCGCTCGAGCACGACGAAGCTCTCCCGGCCCCGGCGCGCCAGCCGGATGGCCGTCCCGAGACCGGCGAACCCGGCGCCGACGACCGCGACGTCGAGGACGGGGTCGCCGACCGGCTCCGCCGCGGACGTCACGCGGGTGCGAGCTCGCCGTAGCGGGTGGTGCGCTGCCGCAGCGGGCGGCCCACCCGGTCCGCGAGCGCCAGCGCGTCCTCGCGGGTCAGCGTCGTGCCGGCCTCCTGCCCCGCGCCCGGGTCGAGCTCGCCGTCCAGCAGCAGCCCGCCGAGGTCGTCCGCGCCCCCGCGCAGCAGGTCCGCGACGAGGCCGGCCGGGTGCTTGGGCCAGGCGGCCTGGACGTGGTCGACGCTGCCGTCCAGCAGCAGCCGGGCGAGCGCGTGCAGCGCCCGGGTCGCGCGGGCCGACGGGGGCCGCGACGGGGAGGGCATGGCGATGAACTCCGTGATGCCGCCCGTGCTCGCGGCCAGCCCGGCCAGCAGCCGCAGGTGCGCGACCTGCTGCGCGGGCGTCTCCGGGCCGCCGTGGACGAGCGTGGACGTCGACGTCAGCCCGGTCTCGTGGGCGGTGCGCAGGACGTCCACCCAGGTCGACACCGGCAGGTCGGGGACCCCGCCGTTGAGCTCGGTGCGGACGGCGTCGTCGAGGACCTTGGCGGCGGTGCCGGGCACCGACCCGAGCCCGGCGTCGCGGGCGGCCCGGAGGAACGCGCGGGGCGTGGACGCGCGCAGGTCGGCGGCCCGCAGCACCTCGGGGACCCGGAAGGCGTGCAGGTGCACCCCGGCCGCCCCGGCGCCCTCGGCGACCGCGCGCACGAGGGCGAGGGAGCCCTCCGGCCCGGCCCGGTCCGGGACGGGGCCCTGGACGCAGACCTCGGTCGCCCCCAGCGCCACCGCCTCGGCGACGAGCTCACGCACGTGGGGCAGGTCGGCGCCGACGCGTTCGCCGTCGAGGTTGCGGTTGACGACGAACGTCACAGCGTCCCCGACCCGGGCGCGGCGCACGTCGTCGGCGAGCGCGGCGAGGCGGTCCAGGTCGTCGCCGTCGGCGCCCAGGAGGACCACCGCCTGCTCGTCGGTCAGGGCGCGGTGGTCGTGAGCCGCGGCGGCGAGGGCGTCGGCGAGGAGGGCGGACGGGGCTGGCACCGCCCGAGGCTAACCCTCAGGGGCAGGCGACCCACTCGGAGGTGCCGTCGGCGAAGTGCTGGTGCTTCCACACCGGCAGCCGGTCCTTGACCTCGTCGACGAGCCGCGCGCACGCCGCGAACGCCTCGGCGCGGTGGGCCGCGGAGACCGCGACCGCGAAGGCGACGTCCCCGACGGCCAGGTGCCCGACGCGGTGACCGACGGCCACCGCGTCCACCTCGCATCCGGCGACGACCTCGGCGACGACCTCGCGCAGCACGTCCGCGGCGCTGGGGTGACCCACGTACTCCAGCTCGCGCACCGACCGGCCGTGGTCGTGGTCGCGCACGACCCCGCCGAAGGTCACGACCGCCCCGGCCGCGGCGTCCCCGACGAGGGCGGCGTGCTCGGCGACGTCGAGCGGTTCGGGACCCACGGACGTCCGCGCGACGCGGCGGGCGGGTGCGCTCAGGCGGGCGAGTGGCTGCACGCCGACAGGGTAGGTGCCCGTCGGGGCAGGTGTTCCGCAAGTCCGGACCGTGGGAGAGGATCGCCCGGTGACGCACGTGAGCGGCTGGCGGGTCCTCGTCCCCGTCAAGGGCGGCGACGAGGCGAAGACGCGACTGGCGCTGCCGCACCGGCAGCGCCGGGAGCTGGCGCTGGCGATGGCCCTGGACTGCCTGACGGCGTGCCGGGACACGCCCGGGGTGGGTCTCCTGGTGTGCGTGAGCGACGACCCCGAGGTGCTGCGCGCCGTCCGGGGCCTGGGGGTGGGGACGGTCTCCCCCGGCCGGCCGGGGCTCGCCGTCGCCGTGGCGGCCGGGCTGGCCAGTCTGGAGCGCGGGCCGACGGCCGTCCTGCTGGGGGACCTGCCCGCGCTGCGCGTCGAGGACCTGGGGCGCGCGCTCGCGCGGGCGCTGACGGTCCCCGGCCCGGCGCTGGTCACCGACGCCGCCGGGTCCGGCAGCGTCCTGCTGACCGACCCCGACGGCGACGTGCCGCACCGCTTCGGACCCGACTCGGCCCGGCGCCACCTCGAGGCCGGCGCGGTGGCGCTGACGGACCCGCTGCCGTCGCTGCGCCGCGACGTCGACACCGTCGAGGACCTGCGCTCGGCCCTGACCCTGGGCGTCGGCCCGCGCACGCGGGTGGCGCTGGCCCGCGACGTGCCGGCCCCCACCGCGCTCGACCTCCCGGCGGGCTGCGCCGGGCCCCGCTGCTGAGACCCGGAGAGAACCCCGTGAGCACCCCCCTGCCCGATCCCGCCCGCACCCGGCACGCCGCCCCGCCCGAACCCGCCCCGAGCGCGGCGGAGCTCGCCGCGGCGCTGGAGTCCGCGGCCCGCGGCGGCGCCGACGGCTGGGACGGGGCCGGCGCCGAGCGCGAGCACGCCCGCGTCCTGCTGCACGCCCGCGGCGACGACCTCGACCGGCTGTGCGCCCTGGCGCGCCCCGTGCGGGACGAGGCCATGCGCCGCGCCGGTCGTCCCGGCACGATCACTTACTCGCGCAAGGTCTTCGTGCCCATCACCCGGTTGTGCCGGGACCGCTGCCACTACTGCACGTTCGCCACCGTGCCGGGGCGCCTGCCCGTGCTGTACCTGTCCGAAGAGGACGTCCTCGCGATCGCCCGCGAGGGCGCGGCGATGGGCTGCAAGGAGGCCCTGTTCACCCTCGGCGACGCCCCCGAGGACCGCTGGCCGGCCGCCCGCGCGTGGCTCGCCGACCGGGGTTTCTCCTCGACCCTGGAGTACGTGCAGCACCTGGCCCGCCGGGTCCTGGACGAGACGGGTCTGCTGCCGCACCTGAACCCCGGCGTCATGTCCTACGAGGCGCTCGCGGCGTCCCGGCCGCTGGCCCCGTCGATGGGGATGATGCTGGAGACGACGTCGCGGCGGTTGTGGGCCGAACCCGGCCAGGTCCACTACGGCTCCCCGGACAAGGACCCCGAGCTGCGGGTGCGGGTGCTGCGCGACGCGGGCCGGGCGCGCGTGCCCTTCACCAGCGGCGTGCTGCTCGGGATCGGCGAGACGTCCGCCGAACGCGTCGACTCCCTGCTGGCCCTGCGCGACGTCGCCCGCGAGACCGGGGGGATCCAGGAGGTCATCGTGCAGAACTTCCGCGCCAAGGACGACACCGCGATGCGCGGGGAGGCCGACCTGGAGCACCCCGAGTACGTCGCGACGATCGCCGTCGCGCGGCTGCTGCTGGGTGCCGACGTGTCGCTGCAGGCCCCGCCGAACCTGTCCGAACCCGGTCAGCGCGAGCAGCTCCTGGCCGCGGGCGTCGATGACTGGGGCGGGGTGTCCCCGTTGACCCCCGACCACGTCAACCCCGAACGGCCGTGGCCCCAGCTCGACGACCTGGCCGCGACGACCCGCGCCGCCGGGTTCCGGCTGGCCGAGCGGCTGACCGCCCACCCGCGGTTCGTCCTCGACGCCCTCGCGGGGAGCGACACGTGGATCGCGCCGGAGCTGCACGCCGCGGTGGCGGCCCTGGCCGACCCGGCGACCGGGCTCGCGCGCGAGTCCGCCCGGCCCGTGGGCAGGGCCGCGTGAGCGTCCCGGCGCCGCCCCCCAGCGACGCGGAGGTGCGGATGGCGCGGTTCGTGGGCGAGCAGCTCGTGCCCGACGGGCGTCCGCAGATCGAGGAGTTCCTCAACCGCGACGAGACGCTGTCCCTCGACGTGCTGACGGCGGCCGACGCCCCCGGGCCGGGGTTCACCTCGGTGTCCACGCTGACGATGCACCGCTCCCCCAACCTGGTGGGCGGTCCCGGGTCCGGCGTCGACGTGCGCGTCGAGCTCGTCACCGTGCTGGAGGACGTGGAGGAGCGCCTCGCCACGGGCCTGCTCGTGGCCTCGGCCTTCGCCGCGCTCGGGGAACCCTGGCCGTTGTCGCCCTCGACGGTGTTCCCCGGGATCGTCGCCGACCTGCTCGGCGGCCGGACCGAGCACCTGCTGCTCACCGCGCCGGGGAACTTCCCGCGGCTGTCGCGGTACCGGCTGGAACCGGGGGTCGACGTGCACTGGCTGCAGGCCGTCCCCGTCCACGAGAGCGAACGCCGGTTCCTCCTGGAGCACGGGCTGGACGCACTGGAGGAGCGGTTCGAGGCGGCCGAGGTGGCGTTCTACGACGTGACGCGCGACGCCGTCGTCTGAACCGCACCGCCGCCCCGCTCGACCCCGCGCGGGCGGGTGCCCGGGAACGCCACGAGGGCGGCCCCCCGAACGGGAGACCGCCCTCGCGGGTGGTGCCGGTGCTACGTGGTGCCGGGGGTGGCTGGACTCAGAAGTCCATGCCGCCCATGCCACCGTCGCCGGCCGGGGCCGCGGGGGCCTTCTCCGGCTTGTCGGCGATGACGGCCTCGGTGGTGAGGAACAGCGCCGCGATGGAGGCGGCGTTCTGCAGCGCGGAGCGCGTCACCTTGACCGGGTCGTTGATGCCCGCGCCGAGCAGGTCCACGTACTCGCCGGTGGCGGCGTTGAGGCCGTGACCGGTGGGCAGGTTGCGGACCTTCTCCGCCACGACGCCACCCTCGAGACCGGCGTTGACCGCGATCTGCTTGAGCGGGGCCTCGACGGCGACCTTGACGATGTTCGCGCCCGTGGCCTCGTCACCGACGAGGTCGAGCTTCTCGAACGCCGCGGCACCGGCCTGGATGAGGGCCACGCCACCACCGGCGACGATGCCCTCCTCGACGGCGGCCTTCGCGTTGCGGACCGCGTCCTCGATGCGGTGCTTGCGCTCCTTCAGCTCGACCTCGGTCGCCGCGCCGGCCTTGATGACGGCCACGCCGCCGGCGAGCTTGGCGAGACGCTCCTGGAGCTTCTCGCGGTCGTAGTCGGAGTCGCTGCGCTCGATCTCGGCGCGGATCTGGCCCACGCGGCCGGCGATGGCGTCGGCGTCGCCGGCACCCTCGACGATCGTGGTCTCGTCCTTGGTGACGACGACCTTGCGGGCGCGGCCCAGCAGGTCGAGGTCGGCGGTGTCGAGCTTGAGGCCGACCTCCTCGGAGATGACCTGACCACCGGTGAGGATGGCGATGTCGCCGAGCATGGCCTTGCGGCGGTCGCCGAAGCCCGGGGCCTTGACGGCGACGGACTTGAAGGTGCCGCGGATCTTGTTGACGACGAGCGTCGCGAGGGCTTCGCCCTCGACGTCCTCGGCGACGATGACGAGCGGCTTGCCCGACTGCATGACCTTCTCCAGCAGCGGGAGCAGGTCCTTCACCGTGGAGATCTTGGAGTTGAGGATGAGGACGTAGGGGTCCTCGAGCTCGGTCTCCTGACGCTCCGCGTCGGTGACGAAGTAGGGCGAGATGTAGCCCTTGTCGAAGCGCATGCCCTCGGTGAGCTCGAGCTCGAGCCCGAAGGTGTTGCTCTCCTCGACGGTGATGACGCCTTCCTTGCCCACCTTGTCGAGCGCCTCGGCGATGAGCTCGCCGATGGAGGCGTCGCCGGCGGAGATCCCGGCGGTGGCCGCGATCTGCTCCTTGGTGGTGACCTCCTTGGCGGCGCCGAGCAGCTGCTCGGTCACGGCCTCGACGGCCTTCTCGATGCCGCGCTTGAGGCCCATCGGGTTCGCACCCGCGGCCACGTTGCGCAGACCCTCGCGGACGAGCGCCTGGGCCAGGACGGTCGCGGTCGTGGTGCCGTCACCGGCCACGTCGTCCGTCTTCTTGGCGACTTCCTTGACGAGCTCGGCCCCGATCTTCTCGTAGGGGTCGTCGAGCTCGATCTCCTTGGCGATGGAGACACCGTCGTTGGTGATCGTGGGGGCGCCCCACTTCTTCTCCAGGACGACGTTGCGGCCCCGGGGGCCGAGCGTCACCTTGACCGCGTCGGCGAGCTGGTTCATCCCGCGCTCGAGGCCGCGACGAGCCTCTTCGTCGAAGGCGATGATCTTGCTCATGCCTGGTGTTCCTCCCAGAAGACGGGCGGTGGGTGGTCGGAACGGCGCCCGCGACGGACGGCCGGGGACCCCGGGGTCACGTCCCCCGGCGCCCGCAGGCCTCACCGATCCGGCCGGGGAGCTTCGCTCCCGGGTCGAGTTGTCACTCTCGACTCGAGAGTGCCAACGCCAATGTTGGCACTCTCCCCCGTCGAGTGCAAACCCCCGCTGCACGGCACCGGGCGCTGCACCTCCACGTCACCCTTCCCGGGCTCCGCCCCCCGCGCTCCACCCCCGTGCTTCACTCGGGCCATGGCACCCGACCTGGACCTGAGCAGCCAAGCTCCCGTCGGGGGCGGGTTGACCGTGGCAGACCTGTCCACCCAGAACCCGTGGTGGACGGGTCGACCGCAGCAGCGACTGCCTCCGGTGGAACGCTGGCTGTTCGACCGTCTCCTCGCCCGGATCGCCGAGCCCCTGGCACCGGTCCTGCTGGTCCGGGGTCCTCGACAGGTCGGCAAGTCGACCCTCCAGCAGCAGCTCATCCAACGGCTGTTGTCCAGCGGCTTTCCTGCCCGCTCCATCCTGAGGGCCCAGTTCGAGGACGTGCCCTCGCTCCGGCGCTCGTCCCACGCGCTGCTCGACGTGGCAGCGTGGTACGAGACGAACGTGCTGGGCGAGACCTTCAACGAGGCAGCCCACGCCGGCCGACAAGCGGTGCTCTTCCTGGACGAGGCGCAGAACCTCACCGACTGGGACGCTCAGCTGAAGCAGTTGGTCGACAACACCGATGTCGTCTGCGTCGTCACCGGCAGCTCAGCCCTCCGGATCGGACTGGGACGAGACAGCCTCGCCGGTCGCCTGCAGTCCTTCGACCTGGGCACCCTGCGCTTGTCCGAAATCGCCGAGGTCCGCGGCTACGGACAGCTCCCGCCGTTCCAGCGGGAGAACGGCTGGGCGGACTGGCTGACCGCCGACTTCTGGAGTGGTCTCCGGAAGCACGGTGCCGCCCGGAGCGACGTGCGCGATCTCGCCATGGCCGCCTTCTCGGAGCGAGGCGCCTACCCCCGCTCCCACGTGAACGCCGACGTCCCGTGGAACGAGGTCGCCGACCAGCTCAACGAGACCGTCGTGCGTCGCGTCATCCAGCACGACCTCCGGCTGGGGGACCGCGGCCGCAAGCGGGACCCCCAACTGCTGGAGGAGGTCTTCCGCCTGGCCTGCCGCTACGCGGGCCAGGCTCCTCGACCGGCTCTGCTGGCGACGGAGGCCCGCACCAGGCTCCAGGCGAACGTGGGGGACCAGCGGATCCGGCACTACCTGGACTTCCTCGACAGCAGCCTCCTCGTGCGGCAGGTGCCTGCTCTGGAGATCCGTCTCAAGAAGCAGCGCAGCAGCGCCCGACTGTGCTTGTGCGACCACGGTGTGCGTGCGGCCTGGCTCCAGGAAGAGGTTCCGCTGGACCCCGTCCGCCTGGCGGGCAGCCCCCACCTGTCCTCGCTCGCCGGTCACCTCGTCGAGAGTGTCGTCGGCTACTACCTCACGACGTTGTCCGGTCTCGACGTCGCCCACCTCCCGGAGAGGCCAGGCACACCGGAGGTGGACTTCGTCGTCACGGTCGGAACGCGCAGAGTGCCCATCGAGGTGAAGTACCAACGACGCATCCACCCCGAGGAAGACATTCGCGGACTCACGGCCTTCCTGGACCTGCCCGCCAACGAGGCCTCGACCGGTGTGCTGATCTGCCAGGACGCGAATGAGGTCGAGGTGGAGGACAGCCGCGTCGTCCCCGTCTCCTTCGCCGATTTCCTCCTGGTCAGGTGACGGGGTCCGCACCGCGGGCGACCCGCAACCGGGTCGCCCGCGAGCCGACTCAGAGCCCGCGCACGCTCTCGGCCTGCGGGCCCTTCTGCCCCTGACCGACCTCGAACTCGACCCGCTGTCCCTCCTCGAGGGACCGGTAGCCGTCCGCCACGATGGCGGAGTAGTGGACGAACACGTCGGCACCACCGTCGTCGACGGTGATGAAGCCGTATCCCTTCTCGGCGTTGAACCACTTCACGGTGCCCTGAGCCATTGCCTTCTCCTGGTGCAGCGAGCGGAAGACGCCCCCGGCGCGCGCCGGGCACGGGTCTCACGCTGCCCGCGGCCACGGGGCCGTGGGGCACGTCCGATGTGCGCTCCCGGGGAGGGCGTGCTCCTCGAACTGATCGACCGAGGCACAGATTAGTGGGGCCGGGGGCGCGTGGGACAAGGTTCTGTGAACCTCGTCTTCACGGAACGGTCACGACGCCCGGGTCACGGGAGTCCGTCGAGGACCCCGAGCACCGGCTGCAGGACCACCCGCAGGGCCGCGTCGACCCCGACGGCGACGGCGACGAGCACGAGCACCCAGACGAGGACGAGCACCGCGACCCCGGTCGGGCCCCGGCGCGTGCGGTGCGCACCGCGGCGCGCGGCGAGCTGGCGGGGGCGGTGACCCCGAGCGCTCAGGGCTGCACGCCCAGACGGCGGGCCGACCGCGCGCGCTGGCGGCTCGAGCGCATCCGGCGCAGCCGCTTGACCAGCATCGGGTCGTGCGCGAGGGCCGCCGGGGTGTCGATGAGCGCGTTGAGCAGCTGGTAGTACCGCGTCGGGGACAGGTCGAACAACTCGCGCACGGCCTGCTCCTTGGCGCCGGCGTACTTCCACCACTGGCGCTCGAAGGCGAGGATCTCGGCGTCCCGGCGGGTCAACCCCTCGGGCAGCCGGCCGGCCTCGGACCCGCCCCCGGCCTCGCCCACCGACCCCCCCGCGGGCGCCTCGGACTCGATGCGTGCCGTCGCGTCCCAGCTGTCCACGTGCCCCACCCCTCTCGACCGAGCCCCCGGCCAGCAGCTCGAGCGGCAAGTCTAGGAGCGCACCCCGACATCGACGTCCACCTCGGCCCGCGTGGCGCGGCAGGCGTGGCAGGCGCAGCAGGCGCGGCACCGCCCGGGCGTGGGTACCGTCCCCCGGGTGACCACCGACCCGGCCGCCTCACGCCTCCCCCCGGCCTTCCCGGCCACGGCCGCCGACCCGGCCGGTCTGGGCCTCGACGACCTCGACCCCGGCTGGGCGCGGGCGCTGGCCCCGGTGCGCGCCGACCTCGAGCGGGTCTCCGCGGCGCTGGCGGCCGAGCCGGGTGACTGGCTGCCCGCGGCCGGGGACGTCCTGCGCGCGTTCCGCCAGCCCTTCGACGGGGTGCGGGTGCTGCTGGTCGGCCAGGACCCCTACCCCACCGCGGGGCACCCGGTCGGGCTGAGCTTCGCCGTGGAGCCGCACGTGCGACCGCTGCCGCGCAGCCTCGTCAACATCGGCCGCGAGCTGCGCGAGGACGTGGGCGTCGAACCGCCCGCGCACGGCGACCTGTCGTCGTGGACGGGGGCCGGCGTCCTGCTGCTCAACCGCGTCCTCACCGTCCGCGCCGGCAGCTCCGGCTCGCACCGGCGCCTGGGCTGGCAGGCCGTCACCGACGCCGCGGTGCGCGCCCTCGCCGCGCGTGGCGGTCCGCTCGTCGCGCTGCTGTGGGGCAAGGACGCCCAGCAGGTCCAGCCCCTGCTCGACGGCGTCCCCGTCGTCGCGGGCGTGCACCCCAGCCCCCTGTCCGCCTCGCGCGGGTTCTTCGGCTCGCGCCCCTTCAGCCGCGTCGACGCGCTGCTGCGCGAGGCGGGGGGCACGGGGATCGACTGGCGCCTGAGCTGACCCCGTCGCGCCTCCGGCGGGGTTCGGACCGTTGGCCCCTCGCTCTCGTTCATCGAAAGCGAGGGGCCAACGGTCCGACCCCCGGCGCCGCTGGACCGGGGTGGGGCAGGCGCGTCACCCGACCTAGGGCACGATCACCCCATGACGTCCCCCACGGTGCAGCGCAGCCCCTTCGGCCGGACCCGGCGCGGTGAGCCGGTCGAGCGGTGGGAGCTCCGCCTGCCCTCCGGGGCCTCCGCGGCCGTCCTCACCCGCGGCGCCACCCTGCACCGGGTCCGCGTCCCCGACGCCCGGGGCGAGCTCGGCGACGTCGTCGTCGCGCTCGGCGACGTCGCGGCGTACGAGGCCGCCGACGGCTACCCCGGCGCGAGCGTGGGCCGGGTGGCGAACCGGCTGGCGGGCGGGCGGTTCACCCTCGACGGCGTCCAGCACACCGTGCCCCGCAACGACGGCCCCAACGCCCTGCACGGCGGGGCGGAAGGTTTCGACCAGCGGGTGTGGACGGCGGAGGAGACCGAGGCCGACGGTGTCCCGGCGGTCCGGTTCTGCCTGACCAGCCCGGACGGCGACATGGGGTTCCCCGGCACGGTCGAGGTCTCCTGCACGTACTCGCTGCGCCAGGACGGCGAGCAGGTCGTGCTGCGGCTGGACCACCGAGCGAGCACCGACGCCCCGACCCCGGTGAACCTCACGAACCACGCCTACTTCGCGCTCGACGGCGCCGGGTCCGTCGAGGACCACGTCGCGCACGTGGCGGCCTCCCGCTACCTGCCCGTCGACGAGGACCTGATCCCGACCGGGGAACTCGCACCGACCGCGGGCACGCCCTTCGACCTCTCCTCCCCCACCCGCATCGGGGACCGCCTGCGCGACGCCGACGAGCAGCTGCTGCGCGCCGGCGGGTACGACCACTGCCTCGTCCTGGACGACCCGGGGACGTTCCGCGAGGTGGGGTCGGTCTCGGGCCCGCTGTCGGGCCGCACGGTGCGCGTCCGCACCGACCTGCCGGGCCTGCAGTTCTACACGGGCAACTTCCTGACCGGCGCGTGGCGCACGCCGGAGGGCCGGCCCGTCCGGCAGGGCGACGCGCTGTGCCTGGAGACGCAGCTGCTGCCCGACGCGGTGAACCAGCCGGCGCTCGCGGCGCTGGGGGACCCGGTGCTGCGCCCGGGTGCGGAGTTCGCCACGACGACGGAGTACGTGTTCCACACCTGATCCCCCCGCGAACGGGAACGCCCGCCCCGGGTCCGGGGCGGGCGCTCCCGCGTCCGCGGGGTCAGTTGATGTGCTTGCCGCCGTCGACCTGGTAGCTGGCGCCGGTGACGAACCCGGCCTCCTCGGACAGCAGGAACGCGACCACGGCGGCGATGTCGGCCGGGGTCCCGACGCGCCCGACGGGGATCCCCGCGGACATCGCGGCCTTGCGCTCGTCGGTCAGCGTGCCGCCCATGATGTCGGTGTCGACGGGGCCGGGCAGGATCGCGTTGGCGGTGATGCCGTGCGGGCCGAGTTCGCGGGCCGCGCCGCGGGTCAGCCCGAGCACGGCCGCCTTGGCCGCGGCGTAGGAGGTCTTGGAGAACGTCCCGCCGCCGTCGACCGCGGTGATCGAGGAGGTGTTGACGATGCGCCCCACCCCGACCTCGACCATCCGGCGGGCCGCGGCCTGGACCATCAGCAGCGAGCCGGTGGCGTTGACGGCCATCGTCCGGTTCCAGCCCTCCAGGGTGAGGTCCATCAGCGGGGTGGGGTCGGCGACGCCGGCGAGGTTGACCAGGCCGACGACCGGGGGCAGCGAGGCGTCGAACTGCGCGAACGCGTCCGCGACGGAGTCGGGCGAGGCGATGTCGGCGACGACGCCGTGGACCTGCGCGCCCGCGTCGGACAGTTCGCGGGTGATCTCCTCGACGCCGGTCGCGGAGATGTCGACCAGGCCGAGGCTCCAGCCGTCGTCCGCGAGGCGACGGGCCACGACGCGGCCGATGCCGCGGGGTGCGCCGACGCCGGTGACGACGGCCGTGCGGCGGGTGGGGAACTCCATGGGGGTCTCCTGGGGTCGGGGGTCAGCGGACGGGATCGACGGTCGGGTCATCGTCGGGTCGTCGTGGGTCCACGTCTCCGGGAGGGCGCGCACCCGTCGAGGCCAGGGAACATCCAATAGGATCTAGGTGTCAACCCCGTGCGGCACCTCAGCCCTCGCGCGCGCCGTACCCGGCGGCGGCGCTGTCCGCGACCGCCCGCGCGCGCACGGCCTCGAGGTGCTCGCGCATGCGCCCGGCCGCCGCGCGCGCGTCGCGCGACCGCAGGGCCCGCACGAGCGCGCCGTGCTCCGCGACCGCCATCTCGGCGTCGGTGACGCCGTCCCCCACCAGCCGCAGCCGGAACCGCTGGACCTGCCCGTTCAACGCCTCGAAGGCGTCGGCGAGGAACACGTTGCCACCCGCGCGGTTCACCAGCCGGTGGAACTCGTTGTCGGCCCGGTGGTAGTCCTGGTAGTCGGCGAACGACGGCCCCTTGGGCGCCTCCTCCATGCGGTGCACCGTGGCCTCCAGCACGTCGAGCAGGGCGTCGTCGACGCGGGCGGCGGCCGCCGCGGCGTTGTGGCACTCCAGGAGCAGACGCGCGTCCATCAGCTCCTGCACCTCCTGCGGCGAGAGCAGCCCGGCCACCCGGTACCCGCGCATGGCGACCCGCTCGACCAGGCCGGTCCGCTCGATGCGCGCCATCGCCTCCCGCACCGGGGTCGGCGACACCCCCAGGGTCCGGGCCAGACCGTCGATGCTCAAGGGCTCCCCCGGCCCCGCGTTGCCGTCCATGAGCCAGGCCAGCAGCGAGGAGTGCACCGAGTCGGCCAGCGATTCCCGGGCAGGGACGGTCGGTGGGACGGCACGGGGAGTCACCGCCGGATCGTAACGGGCCGCCCTCGCAGCCCCGGGGGTCAGAACGAGGCGAGCAGGTCGGCCACCACCGGGCGCCCGTCGTCGGCGAGGGCAGCCAGGTGCAGCGCGAGGGGTGCGAGGTCGCGCAGCGGGACGAAGGCGATGTCGTCGGACCGGTGCGCCGCCGCCACGGTCGCGGACGTGATCGCCATGGCCCGGCCCGTCGCCACGACGGCCAGCATCTCCTCGACGGTCGTGGCGGGCGGTCCCACGACCACCGGTGAGACCCCCGACGGGCGGGGGTCGACGAGCCAGACGTCCCGGTCGCTGCCCGCGTCGACGATGGGCTCGTCGTCCAGCTCGGCCACGGACAGCGAGCCCGCCCCCGCGAGCCGGTGCCCACCGGCGAAGACCGCGACCCGCTCCACGTCGCTGACGTGGGCGGTCCGCAACCGCGGGTCCACCCCCTGGCCCGGGGCCAGGTGGAGGAAGACGACGTCGACGCTGCCGTCGCGCAGGTCCTGCAGCTCCCGGCCCCAGGGGACGTGCCGCAGGACGACGTCGAGCAGCGGGCTCTCCCGGGTGGCCTCGACCAGGCGGGTCGAGACCCGGCGCGGGGTGGAGGTGCCGATGCCCACCGTGAGGCGTTCGCGCTCCCCCGCCGCGGCGGCGCGGCGGGCCCGGGCCAGGGCCCGGTCCAGGACCTCGCCGACGTGCGCCGCGTCGGCGAGCAGGGCCTGACCGGCGGGCGTCAGCGCCGGCCCCTCGCGGGCCACCCCCCGCGCGTCGCGGACGACGAGCCGGCCCCCGACGAGGGCCTCCATCCGCGCGATCGCCTGGCTCAGCGCCGGCTGGGACACCTGCAGCAACGCCGCCGCGGTCGTGAAGCTGCGTTCGCGCGCGACGGCCACGAGGTAGCGCAACGACCGGACGTCGAGCTCACCCCCACCCCGCCCCGTCCGCTCGCCCACACCCCGGATGCTCGCAGAACAGCTCTTCGTGCGACACGGTGGTCCCGCTCTGCCTAGGTTGGCCCGGTGCCCTCCCCCCGGTCCCTGACCGCGCTGCCGAAGGTCCACGTCCACGCCCACCTCGACGGGTCCTACCCCCGGGACGCCGTGCTCGCCCTGGCGCGCCGGCGCGGCGTCGAGGTCGACCTGCCCGAACGGGTCGGCACCCCCGGCGGACCCGGTGGCTGGCGGGACGTGTGGGAGTTCTTCGAGGCGTACGGCCGCGTCCCGGCGCTCGTGGCCGACCTCGACGACCTCGCCGAGCTGTGCGAGGCCCTGGTCGCCCAGGAGGCCGCGCAGGGCGTCGTCTACTTCGAGCCCGCCGTCGAGCCGCAGCTGTACGCGCCCCGGCTGGGCAGCCTGCGCGACGTGACGCGCGTCGTCCTGGCGGCGCTCGCGGACGCGGCGGCGCGGCACGGGATCGAGGTCGGGGCGCTCGTGACCGTGAACACCGACCAGGACGAACCGGTCGCCGCGGACCTGACGGACGTCGCCGTCGAGTTCGCCGGAGCGGGCGTCACGGCGTTCGGGACGGCGGGTTTCGAGGAGCCGTCCGGGCTGCACCGGTTCGCCGACCACGCCGCGCGGGCCCGCGCCGCCGGGTTGCCGGTCGTCGCGCACGCCGGGCAGACCGGCGGCTGGGAGTGCGTCGCCGAGGCCGTCGACGTCCTCGGCGCGTCGCGGATCTCGCACGGCGTGCGGTCGGTGGAGAACCCCGCCTTCGTGCGGCGGCTCGTCGAGGCGGGCGTCGTCCTGGACGTGGCCCCCGTCTCCAACGTCGCGCTGGGCGTCGTCCCCGACCTCGCCTCCCACCCGGCCCCGGTCCTGCACCGCGCGGGGGTGGGCCTCACCCTCAACGCCGACGACCAGCTGTGGTTCGGCCGCGGGGTGAGCGAGCAGTACGCCGTCGCCCGCGACGTGTGGGGGTTCTCCGACACCGACCTCGCCGCGCTCGCCGGGCACGGGTCGCGCGTGACGGGGATGAGCGCGCGCACGCGGCGGGTCCTCGGTGCCGGTCTGGCGGCCTGGCTGGACGGCGCGTGAGCCGGGGACGGCCGCGCCGGCGCCCTACGCTGCCTCGGGTGATCATCGACGCGGACCGCGACGGGCCGGACGAGGCGGGGGGACGACGGTGAGCGAGGTGCCCGCGACCCCGCAGGCCCGCGTGGGCGGGGTGGAGGTCGAGCTCAACGGCGTCAACGCCGTCGGCCAGGACGAGCGGCACGGCCGGCCCCGCGACCTGTTCTGGCCCTGGTTCGCCGCGAACGTGTCGGTGCTGGCCGTCAGCTACGGGTCCTTCGTCCTCGGCTTCGGCATCTCGTTCTGGCAGGCGACCGGGGTCTCGGTGGCCGGGGTGTTCCTGTCCTACGTCGTCGTCGGCCTCGTCGCCATCGCCGGCAAGCGCGGGTCGGCGCCCACGATGACGTTGTCCCGCGCGGCCTTCGGCGTCCACGGCAACCGGCTGCCCTCGCTCGTGTCGTGGTTGCTGACGCTGGGGTGGGAGACGTCGCTGGCCGCCGTCGCCGTCCTCGCGACCGCGACGGTGCTGGACCGCCTCGGCGCCGGCGGCGGGACGGGCACCAAGCTCGTCGCGCTCGTCGTCGTGGTCGGGCTCGTCGTGCTCGCCGGGACGCTCGGCTTCCGCGTCATCATGCGGGTGCAGCGCTGGATCACCGTCGTCACCGCGGTGCTGACGGTGGCGTACATCGTCTTCGCCGCCGGGTCCATCGACCTCGGCACCGTGCTCGCCCTGCCCGCCGGGGACACCGCCGCCGTCGTCGGCGCCTTCACGATGGTCATGACCGGGTTCGGGCTCGGCTGGGCCAACGCCGCGGCCGACTACTCCCGGTACCTGCCGCGGGACGCCTCCAGCGGAGGCGTCGTGCTCTGGACGACGCTCGGGTCCTCCCTGGGCCCGGCCGTGCTCCTCGTCTTCGGCGCGCTCGTCGTCGGCTCGCAGCCCGGCCTGAGCGAGACCGTCGCCCAGGACCCCGTCGGGGCGCTCACGGGGATCCTGCCGACCTGGTTCCTCGTCCCGTTCGCCGTCGTCGCGGTCCTCGGCCTCGTCGGCGGCGCGGTCATGGACATCTACTCCTCCGGCCTGGCGCTGCTGAACGTCGGGCTGCGCGTGCCGCGGCCGGTCGCCGTCCTGCTCGACGGCGCGCTCATGGTCGCCGGCGCCGTCTACATCGCCTTCTTCTCCGCCGACTTCCTCATCCCGTTCCAGGGGTTCCTCATCACCCTGGGCGTGCCGATCGCGGCGTGGGCGGGGATCTTCCTCGCCGACCTCGCGACGCGGAGCGCCGGTTACGCCGAGGACGAGCTGCTGGACCCCCGCGGCCGGTACGGCGCCGTGCGGCCCCTCGCGCTGGGGACGATGGTCGTCGCGACGGTCGTGGGCTGGGGCCTGGTCACCAACGGCGGCGCGAGCTGGCTGACGTGGCAGGGCTACCTGCTCGGGCCGATCGGCGGCCGCGACGGCGAGTGGGCCTACGCCAACATCGGCGTCCTGCTGGCCCTGGTCCTCGGGTTCGCCGTCGTCGCCGTGTTCGGGCGGGGCGAGGTGCGGCGGCAGGAGCGCCGCTGACGCGCACCCGTCAGGCGCGCTGGACGGTGACCTTCGGCGGGGTCTGCAGCGTCTGGGCGATGACGCAGTAGCGCTCGGCCAGGGTGATCATCTTCTGCTCGGTCGCCTCGTCGGCGTCGGAGGTGAAGTCGAAGGTGATGGTCACGTCGGTGATCCCGACGGGCACCTCCCTGGCCACGCCGAGGGTGCCGCGGGCGTCCCAGTGGGCCTCGGCGGTCACGGACGCGTTCCGCAGCTCCACGCCCATCGCCGTCGCGACGCTGCGCAGCGTCACCCCGGCGCACGCGGCGACGGCCTCGCAGAGCATGTCGGCCGAGCAGGCCTCGGTGCCGTCACCCCCGGCGGCGGGGTGCAGACCCGCGCGGGTCGTCCCGGCGAACCCGTCGACGGAGACGCCGATGGACTGCCCGTCCAGCACGGCGACGGCCTTGGCCGGCACCAGCGCCTTGGCCGGATCCTCCCGGTAGGAGTCCTTCAACGGCTTCTGCAGGGCCCTCAGTTCGGTCGAATCCACCGGCGAAGCTTAGGCCCGGGGGCGGGCGGGCCCGCAACCTCGACCACACTGGGTCCGGTGAAGTGGACGACCGCCCTGCGCACCCTCGAGGACGTCGCCGAGCGCTGCGCGCACGTGCACCGCCAGCCCGCCGGGATCGTGACGCTCCGGGTCACCGAGGCGTGGGTGCACGGCCCCCTGCTCGGCCCCCGCCGCGAGGAGCTGCCGGACGCCGACGCCGTGCGGGTCGCGCTCGTGACGAGCGCGGCCGAGGAGGACTGCGCGGCCGGCACCCGGCCGCCCGTGGCCGGGCACTGGCTCGCGGCGTCGGGGCTGGGGACGAAACCGGTCGTCCTGCGGTTCCGGTCCGCGCAGGCCCCCGTGTGGAACCACGTCGTCGACCGCCCGGTGCGGTTCTGGACGGCCGAGGAGGGTCCGGACCACGACGTCCTCGTGCAGCTGCGCGCGGGCGACGGGGAGTCGCTGCGCCCGCCGGCCCCCTCCCCCGCCGAGCTCGTCGAGCGCCTGGAGCGCGAACTGCGGGTGAGCCGCGGGGCGTTGCGCCGCACCGCGACCGAGTACGACGAGAAGCGCTGGGCACCGGGGTCGCCGAAGAAGCGGGGCGACGCCCTCGCCGACGCGGCCCTGGGGCTGCTCGCGGTCGAGGACGCGCTGGAGCGGGCCCGGGCTACCCTGCCCGGGTGAGCGAGGAGAAGCTGAGCTACCGCCTGCTGACCGGCCCCGACGACCGCTCGTTCTGCGAGAAGGTCAGCGCCGCCCTCGCCGACGGGTACGTCCTGTTCGGCGGCCCCTCGCTCACCACGACCGACGGGCGGACGGTCGCCGCGCAGGCCGTCGTGCTCCCCCACGTGCACCGGTCCTGAGGGCGGCCGGCCACCGCACCACCGGTGCTAGGGTTCCCCCAGGTCATGAGTGACAGCGACAAGCCCTGGCTCGCTGTCCGGCAACCCTCCTCCGCGGTGGGGTGCCCCAGGTGAGGACCTGGCCGGACGACCCCGTCCGGCAAGCGCGGATCAACGGACGCCGTCGATCACGGAGTGCTGCGAGCCGCGCGCCCGCCGAACGACTCCCGGAGTGATCGCGTGTCCAACGCCCCCGTCCTGCCCGACAAGCCCAAGCGCCGCGGCCTCCTCGTCGGCGTCATCGCCGCGATCGCCGTCGTGATCGTCGTGGTCGTCGCCGTCGTCCTGAGCACCCGGGACGACACCGCCACCACCGCGGCGAGCGGCGGCGGTGAGGCGCAGACCGTCACGATCGGTGTCGCGGACAAGTCGCTGCCGTACTGGAGCACCTACACCGAGCTCGCGAAGTCGAAGCTGAACGTCGACGTCGAGCTCGTCAACTTCTCCGACTACACCCTGCCGAACCCGGCGCTGGAGCAGGGCGAGCTGGATCTCAACCAGTTCCAGCACATCCAGTACCTGGCGAACTACAACGTCGAGGCCGGTGACGACCTGCAACCCATCGGGGCCACCGCCGTCTACCCGCTGCCGCTGTACTCCCTCACCGCGAAGTCCGCCTCGGAACTGCCCGCCGACGCGAAGGTCGCGATCCCCAACGACGCCATCAACGAGGCCCGTGGCCTGCTCGTGCTGCAGGAGGCCGGTCTGGTGACGCTGAAGGACGGCGGCACGGCGTTCTCCACGACGAACGACATCGAGTCCGGCAAGGTCGAGGTCGTCCCCGTGTCCGCGGACCAGACCGCGAGCGCGCTGCAGAGCGGTTCGGTCGCCGCCGCGATCGTCAACAACAACTACGCCACGGCCGCGAAGCTGCCGACCGACGACATCATCGTCCAGGACGACGCGAAGTCGGCCGCCGCGGCGCCGTACGTCAACATCTTCACGGCCCGCAAGGCCGACGCCACGAACGAGACGTACCTGCAGCTGGCCCAGCTGTGGCACGACCCGGCCGTGCAGGAGGTGTTCCTGCAGGACAACCCGACCGCGATCGTCGAGGACACCCCGGCCGCCGACCTGCAGGCGGAACTGACCGAGGTCGAGGCCGACGCGAAGGCCGCCAAGGGCAAGTGAGCGCGCTCATCTCGCTGACGGACGTCAGCAAGACCTTCGACCGTCGTGGCGGCAAGACCGTCACGGCGGTCGACGGCGTCTCCCTCGAGGTCGCCGAGGGCGAGGTCCTCGCCGTCATCGGGTACTCGGGAGCGGGCAAGTCCACCCTGGTCCGGCTCATCAACGCGCTGGAGAGACCCACGTCGGGCAGCGTCCGCGTCGCCGGGCAGGACCTCACGAGGTTGTCCGAGGGGGAACTGCGCGCGGCCCGGTCCCGCATCGGGATGATCTTCCAGCAGTTCAACCTGTTCCGGTCCCGGACCGTCGCCGGGAACGTCGGCTACCCGTTGAAGGTCGCGGGGGTCGCGAAGGACGAGCGCGACCGGCGCACCGCCGAACTCCTCGACTTCGTGGGGTTGCTCGACCGCGCCCACGCCTACCCCGAGCAGTTGTCGGGCGGGCAGAAGCAGCGCGTCGGGATCGCCCGCGCGCTGGCGACGAACCCGCCGCTGCTGCTGTGCGACGAGGCGACGAGCGCGCTGGACCCCGAGACGACGACCGAGGTGCTCTCGCTGCTGCGCCGGGTGAACACCGAACTCGGCGTCACCATCGTCGTCATCACCCACGAGATGGAGGCCGTGCGGCAGATCGCCGACCGCGTCGTCGTGATGGAACAGGGCCGGGTCGTCGAGGTCGGGGACGTCTACGACGTCTTCTCGGACCCGAAGACCCCTGCGGCGCAGCGTTTCGTGCGCAGCGCCACGCACGACCGCCCGTCGGCGGACACGCTGGCGCGCCTGCGCACCCACCACCCCGGCCGGCTCGTGAGCGTCCGCATCACCGACGAACCGGGACTTCAGCAACGGATCGACGCCGTCTTCCGGGACCACGGGACCACCGCCGAACTGGTGTACGGCGGGGTCTCGGAGGTCCGCGAGCGGCGGGCCGGTTCCCTCACCTACGAACTGACCGGTACCCCCGATGCGGTCGACGCGGCCTCGGCCGCGCTGCGGTCCGCCGGGGTCCACGTGGTCGAGGAGGTCTGACCGTGGACTTCAGCGGGTTCGTCGACACCCTCGGCGTGTTCAGGACCGCGATCTGGCAGACGCTGTTCATGGCGGTCGTCTCGCTCGTCGCCTCCGGCGTCATCGGGCTCGTCCTCGGGACGGCGCTGTACGCGACGCGGCCGGGCAACCTGTTCGGCAACCGGTTCGTCTTCGGGCTCATCGGGTTCGTCGTGAACCTGGTGCGCCCCATCCCGTTCATCATCTTCCTCGCCGCGATCACCCCGCTGCAGATCGCGGCCGTCGGGACGACGATCGGCACGACGGCGGTGACGTTCGCGATCTCGTTGGCCGCGGCGTTCGCGGTGGCCCGCATCGTCGAGCAGAGCCTGGTGAACGTCGACCCGGGCGTCGTCGAGGCGGCCCGCGCCGTGGGGGCCTCGCGGCTGTCGATCCTCGTCGGCGTCGTCATCCCCGAGGGCCTCGGCCCGCTCATCCTGGGCTACACGTTCATCTTCATCGGCATCGTCGACATGACGGCGCAGGCCGGTCTCGTCGGCGGCGGTGGGCTGGGCGACTACGCCATCACGTACGGCAAGCAGCGCTACGACTACGGGATCATCTACGTCGCCGTCGCGGCGATCGTCGTCATCGTGCAGGTGGGGCAGGTCGTGGGCAACCGCCTCGCGCGCAGCGTCATGCGCCGCTGACCCCCGGACCGCCCGGGCCCGTCAGGGGCACACCACCCGCCAGACGTCGGCGTGCATCTCGAAGCGCTCCGACGTCTGGGGGCCGGTGACCTCCCCGTCGGAGTTCAGCCGGAAAGACCCCGACTCGGCGGTGATCTCCACGACCTTCCCCGTCGCCGTGGTGACGTCCTGGCGCTCGACGTGGACCCCGCGGCGCAGGCCGGCCGCGAACCCGAGCCGGGCGAGCGGACCCGTGGACGTGCTCAGCACGACGTCGGCCACCCCGTCGTGCGGGTCGGCGCCCGGCACGAGCGGGGCTCCGCCGCCGATGGTGCCGCCGATGCCGATGCCGACCAGGAGGACGGGCTCGGGTCCCGGGGCGACGACCTGCCCGTCGACCTGCACGCGCAACCGGAACCCCCGGCCCGCGCTGACCCCGGCCCAGGCGGCACCGACGGGGTAGGCCAGCGCCTTCAGCCCTTTCTTGAGCCGCTGCGCGGTCGCCGTCGCGGACGCCCCGATCCCGGCGTGGACGGTGTTGACGGTGATCCGGTCCTGGGAGTCGACGAGCAGTTCGAGCTCACGCGGGCGTCCCGTCGTGACGACTCGGGCCGCGGCGACCGGGTCCAGCGGCAGCCGCAGCGACCGGGCGAGGTCGTTGCCGGTGCCGAGCGGCACGACCCCCAGCGGGCCCACGTCCCACGTCCGGTGCGCGTCCCAGAGCAGCTGCAGCGCGGCGTGCAGGGAACCGTCACCGCCCAGGAGGACGACGCGGCGGCCCTCGGCGCCCAGCAGCGACTCGCGCAGCTCGTCGAGGCTGCCGGTGCGGCGCAGCTCGACGTCCCCGGCACGGCCGAGCTCACCGACCACGGCGTCCACGGCGTCGGGGCGCGCCGACCCGGCCGCGGCGTTGACGAGGGCGAGGTAGCTCCGGCCGTGCTGCCCGTCCCGGTTCTCCTGGTCGCTCACGCGGGGGCCGCCGTCCCCGCGCGCCCCCGGGCGCCGCTCACACCGGGCTCCACGCGCCGTCGTGCCCGAGGACCTCGCCCCGCCCGTCCCACCGGTAGACCGACCGACCGCCCAGGACGACGTGGACCGCGCGGGACATCACGTCCAGGGGGTTCCCGGACCACACGACGACGTCGCCGTCGAGGCCGGGGGCGAGGGAGCCGACGCGGTCGTCGAGACCGAGGATGACGGCGGGGTTGAGCGTGAGGGCGCGCAGCGCCTCGTCGGGGTCCATGCCCTCCTTGACCGCGAACGCGGCCGAGACGGGCAGGAACTGGATCGGGACGACGGGGTGGTCGGTCGTCAGCGCCACCTGCAGGCCCGCCCCGGCGAGCAGCCCGGGGACCGCGAGGGAGCGGTGCCGCAACTCGGGTTTGGACCGGGAGGTCAGCAGCGGCCCGACGACGGCCGGCAGTCCGCGCCCGCGCAGCAGGTCCAGGACGCGGTGGCCCTCGGTGACGTGGTTGAGGACGAGCCGGTAGCCGAACTCGTCGGCGAGCCGCACCGCGGTCGCGATGTCGTCGGCGCGGTGGGCGTGCTGGTGCCACAGCAGTTCCCCGTCCAGGACGCGGGCGAGCACCTCCGCGTCGCGGTCGGCCCCCGTCACCGGGCCGGGCCGTCCCCCGGCCGCGGCGGCACGGTCGCGGTCGTCCGCGAACCGCCGCGCGGTGGCGAAGGCGTCGCGTAGGGCCGCGGCCACCCCCATCCGGGTGCCGGGGCCCCGCCCACCCGAGGAGTTCTTCTTGGGGTTCTCCCCCAGCGCGCTCTTCACCCCCAGCGGCGCGCGCAGCAGCATGGCGTCGACGGTGGCTCCCCAGGTCTTCAGGGCGCTCGTCTGACCCCCGACGACGTTCGCCGAGCCGGGCAGGACGGCGACGGTCGTGACACCGGTGGCGAGGGCGTCGACGAAACCCCGGTCGGCGGGGTCGACGCCGTCCCACGTGCGCAGGCGGGCCCCGCGGGGTTCGCCCTTCTCGTTGACGTCCGCGCCGTGCCAGCCCTCACCCTCGGCGTGGACGCCGAGGTGGGTGTGGGGGTCGACGAGACCGGGCAGGACCCAGCGGCCGGTGGCGTCGACGACGGGGACGCCCGCGGGCACGGGGACGTCGGGACCCACGGCGGCGATGCGCCCGTCGCGGACGAGGACGGTCGCGGGGACGGAACCGCCGCGCCACTGCGGGGTCAGGGTGAGGACGTCGCCCCCGACGACGGCGACGTCACGTCCCGGGGAGCCGCTGCCTCGCTCGGTCACCTCGATCACGTCGGCCACTGTCGCAGCCGCGCAGGTGCCGCGCCCGCCGGCGGTGTCGCCCGGCCCGGGTCGGGCGCCGGGTCGGCGAGGGCGTCCTCGACGGCCCGCGACGCCTGCCGGACGAGCCACAGCTCGGCCTGCCCGCTGTCCCAGCCCCGGTCGTCCACGAGCAGCGCGTACCCGTGGAAGCCGAAGTAGAACCACAGGACGTCCATGACCTGGCGGTGGGCCTGCGGCCTGGCCGTCAGGTCGACGATCCGGGTGACGCAGGCCCCCACGTCGGCCTCGTACCGGTGCCGGACGTCGACGAGGAGGGCCGCGACGGAGGGTTCGTGCGGCGCCGTCGCCAGGACGACCTCGATGACGTCGCCCCACTCGTCGCGCACGCGACGCACCCCCGAGGCCAGCTCGGAGACGGCGTCCTCGACGCGGCGGCAGCGCGCGACGCCCTCGAGGGACTCGCGGACCGCCGGGGTGGTCGCCCACGCCTCGACGAGCTCGAGCAGCAGCCCCTGCTTCCCCCCGGTGGTCGCGTAGACCGTCGCGGGGGCGACACCGGCCGCCCGGGCGATCTGCTCGACCGTGGTCTGGAAGTAGCCCTGCGCGGCGAAGAGGCGGCGAGCGGCGTGCACGACGGCGCTGCGGTTCGCGCGGGCGACCTCGGCGCGGCGACCGTCGGGCGGCAGGGGCACGACAGGAAGGTTACCCGGCGCACCGATCCGTTGCGGGACACCGGAACGTGACGTCGAGTGAAGGTTTCGCCGGAGTTGCACTCCGGTGAAGCGGTCGGGAGGATCGACCCACGGTTGAGACACAACCGCCGGGGAGAGGGCGGGCGCGTGCGGGTCGGGGTCGCGGAGACGTTCGTCCACGAGCTGCGCGGACGCATCCCCGGCGAGCGGGTGGTCTGCGGCCCGGACGCCCTCGCGCTGGCCTGCCGCCCGCCCGACGCCGCGGCCGGCACCGGTCCCGCCGCGCTCGTCCGCTGCCGGCACGCCGCCGACGTCCTGCTCGCGGTCCGGGCCGCGCGCGAGGCGGGACTGCCGCTGTCCGTGCTGGGCCGCGGGCACGACCGGGCCGGCCGCTCCCCCGTCGCGGGCGGGGTCGTCCTCGACGTGCAGGACCTGCGGTCGGTCGCGGTCGACCCGGCGACGGCCACCGCCCACGTCGGCGGCGGGGTCAGCAGCCTCGACGTCGCCGTGGCGGGCGCCCCGCACGGGCTGGTCCCCGTGACCGGCTGGCGCGGGGACGCCGGGCTCGTCGGCCTCAGCCTCGGCGGTGGCTGCGGGCCCCTGACGGGCCGGGCCGGGCTGGCCGCCGACAACCTCCTCGGCGCGGTGGTGGTGCTCGCCGACGGCACGCGGGTCGACACCGACGACGACCCCGACCTGCTGTGGGCGCTGCGCGGGGGCGGCGGCGACGTCGGCGTGGTCGTCCAGGCCCGTCTCGCGCTGCACCGGGCGCGGGTGCTGGTCGGCGGGACGATCGTGTACCCGTGGTCGCGGGCCCCCACGGTCCTGGCGGGGCTGGCGGACCTGCTGGGCTCGGCCCCGGACGAGCTGACGGTGCGCTCCGGCGTCCGCCGGGACCCCGACGGCCGGCCGGTCGTGGTGGTCCAGCCCGTGTGGTCCGGTGACCCGGCCGCCTGGACGGGACGTCCGGGGCCCGTCCCCCACCTGGCGACGCTCGGCACCCCGCTCAGCACGGACGTGGCCCCGCTCACGCTCGTCAGCCTGCTCGGCGACGAGGACCGCGCCCGGCAGGTCGGCGGCGCAACCCGGCACGAGCTGGTCCGCACCCGCACGCTCGAACGGCTCGACCCGGCGGCCACCCAGGCCCTCCTGGACGCCGGCCGGACGATGACCTCCCCGCGCTCACGGGTGTGGCTGCACCACTTCCACGGGGCCGCCGACCGCGTCGACCCCGCCTCGGCCGCGCTGCCGCTGCGCCGGCCCCACCTCGTGGCCGAGGTCGTCGCCGGCTGGGACGAGGCCGGCCGCGGCGCCCTGCACCGCGCCTGGGCCGACCGCGTCGCCGCCCGCCTGTCCTGGACGGCGCTCGGCGGCGACGCGACCCCCCTGGGGCCGGGAGAGGCCGACCGGGTCACCGACGTCCACGGGACCGACGCCGTGCGCCTGCTGGAGCTGAAGACGCGGTACGACCCCGACGGCATCTTCCGGTCCCCGCCGCCGCCACAGTCCGACTCCGCCACGACGCCGGCCTGACTACCTCAGAACGGGTCACAGGCAATCTGCGTGTAGAGCCACCCGCCGACCACGAGGAGATCTTCCGATCACCGGCCGCGGCAGCGGCAGCGGCAGCGGCAGCGGCAGCGGCAGCGGCAGCGGCAGCGGCAGCGGCAGCGGCAGCGGCAGCGGCAGCGGCAGCGGCAGCGGCAGCGGCAGCGGCAGCGGCAGCGGCAGCGGCAGCGGCAG